>QIAM01000036.1 GCA_003225555.1 Acidobacteriota bacterium
AATGTTCCGCTGGAGTGTGGGTGTCCGCCGCCACCGTCGAATCTGCTGAAGACGGAAGCGCCTTCCACGACGCCGCTGCCGGATTCGCAGCTTCCGGCTAAGGCGAACTTGGGGAGCGGAGCTACTGCGCCGGACGCAGTCGCGGCGGGCGGGGGGCAAAATTCGCAGCAGACTCTATCTTTATCCTCAGGGCCTGAAACTGCGGCGCTGCCGCCGTCGAAGGCGAATGAGGTTCATGTGCAGGTTGATGCGCCGTTTGTGTTCAGCGCCAAGGATCGTCCCAGCGTTCCCCCCGCGCCGGTGCAGGCTGCGTCCGAGTTGCCGGTTGCAGACTCGCCGGAGCGGCAGGTTCATCTTGACGCGATTGTGGAAGCACCGCCAGCCCCGCCTGCCAAGGTTCAACCTCACGGCTTCTTCCGCCGGGTGAAGGGATTTTTCTCGGCGATGTTCCGCTAGAACCAGGCTTCGATAAAACTATCCG
Organism: Acidobacteriota bacterium; assembly: GCA_003225555.1. Classification (GTDB taxonomy): domain Bacteria; phylum Acidobacteriota; class Terriglobia; order Terriglobales; family Acidobacteriaceae; genus Sulfotelmatobacter. Next base: position 482 of record QIAM01000036.1, read on the forward strand.
GCGCTCAGGAATCCTTTTCGAATCGGCTTGCGTCCTACGCCAGGTCGGCTTCGATTCTTCTTCAAACCTGTCTTCTTCAATCGGAAGGAGCGCGCCATGACAGCAGCCACGGCCGGGCCTTCAGGCACAAACGGCTTCTGGCTGTTTTCGGGAGAGGGTTATGGGCTTTATCGGACAAGGCAGGAGATTCTTTGGTTGTCGATGCTGGGACAGGTTGCGGTCGTGGGCTTACTGGTTTATCTCATTAGCTGCGTCGCGCCCGGTTCGCCAGGCGTTGATGGAATCCGTCCGCTGATGAAGGAACTGCCGCTGATATTTTCGGGACATGGAGGTGGTGGCGGCGGCAACTTTGAGAAGACTCCGGCTTCGCATGGGGCGCTTCCGAGAGCATCTTTGAATGACCGCTTGCACCACCTACGGTAATCGTGCCGAAGGAGATGCCGCGGCTTCCTGTGGAGGCAACCGTCATGGTCGCGCCGGACGTGCCTTTGCCACATGGTGGGCAATTGGGAGATCCCATGTCGCAGATCTCGAGCGTGCTTTCAAGCGGGCCGGGCGGGCCCGGCGGGCTGCTGCGGTGGGGTGGGACCATCCGAGGGACCGGGCTTCGGACCGGGAGCACGCGGGGTTCATCCCGGCATGGCGGGCGTCATCGTGCCGCGACTGATCTACAACCCGGAGCCTACCTTCTCGGACGAGGCGCGCAAATCAAAGACGCAGGGATCGGTGACTCTAATCCTCGTGGTTGGCGCGGACGGGCACACGTATGACATCCACGTGCAGAGCAGTCTGGGCATGGGGCTGGACGAGAAGGCGATCGAGGCTGTCCGCCGCTGGCGCTTTGAGCCGGCCAAGTTCAACGGGCAGCCTGTAGCGACGCAGATTGCGGTGGAAGTGAACTTCCACTTGTACTGAGGCCGCTAGCTTCTGTTGATGACGCGGCGCAGGGGCTCAACCTTGTCGCGGAGGCCTTCGGCAATCTCGGCTCCGCGGTCGGCTACGTCCCGTACCCGCTCTTTAGCGTCGCGGACCCGGTCCTTCGCCTCTTCGGTCCAGTCGTCGAGGGTCTCGCGGGCATCTTCATAGCCGCGTTTCAGGTCGCGGCGAAGCTGTTTGCCGGTCTTGGGTGCGAGCAGAAGGCCGGTAAGTGCACCGGCTCCCAGTCCGATTAATAGGAAAGTGATTGCGGTGCCGAGGTTGCTGCCTTCGGAAGATTCATAGCGTCCAGAGCGCATGATTAAGACCTCATTTCCTGCCCGGCTTCAGTGTCCGGGCGAAGTTGAACGATTCTCGGTGGTCAGGACAATTGTAGTCCTGCGGATAGGGGATAGGCATGAGCACACCGAGTTGGTTACATTGCGATGAGTCCGGGATGGGAAAGGTTTCCTTTCGGGCGAAGGCCCGTGTAAAATAATGCTTTAGTCCTCGTGGCCGGAAATATTGGCGTGCCCGCCTTCCGCCGGCTCCGCAAACGGCAATTCTGTAAGGAGAATCGTTCAAGCGATGTCGATCCCTGCCACCCAGCTCCGTCCCGGCATGATCATCAAGCACAACAATGATCTGCACTCCGTGTTCAGCGTGGAACACCGCACGCCCGGCAACCTGCGAGCTTTCATCCAGGCCAAGCTGCGCAACCTGCGTACGGGGGCGATGTTCGAGCACCGGTTTCGCTCCCCTGATCCGATCGAGAAAATCACCGTGGACGAGGTCGAGATGCAGTTTCTATACGCCGACGGGGACAGCTACTACTTCATGGACACTTCGAACTACGAGCAGACTCAGCTTAGTAAGGAGGTCCTCGGCGACGCGGTGGACTACCTCATCGCTAACCTCGAGATCAAGGTGGAATTTTTCGACGGGAAGGCGGTCGGCATCGAACTGCCTCAGACCGTGGAATTGACTGTGATTGAGACTGAACCGGGGTTGAAGAGCGCCACTGCTTCGAGCGTAACCAAGGCGGCGAAGACCGAGACGGGGCTGGTTGTGCAGGTTCCACCGTTTATCAACGAGGGTGAGAAGATCAAGGTGGATACGGCTGAGGGTGTGTACTTGTCGCGGGCATAGTCAAGACTGTGTGGGGACGGCGCTCTCGCCCGTCCGGGTCGAGCGAAACCCGACGGGGATTTGGCACCGCGGCCGGGAGAATCCCACCACCGCCAGCAGCCTTATAGAGGTAGGGATCCTTCGACTGCGGATCAGCTCCGCATTCGCGAAGCTGATCCTCCGCTCAGGATGACAATTTTTACTGGCAGCTTGGTTCGATAGATGACTTCCACGGAAAAGGCCGTCGAGGCGCGGCGATTTGTGGTTCGCGGGCGGGTGCAGGGGGTGGGCTTCCGTTGGTTTGTGGAGCGGGAGGCGCACATGCTCGGGATTGCTGGGTGGGTTCGCAATAATCACGACGGTAGTGTGGAAGTGCTGGCGCAGGGGAGCCGCGATCAGTTGTCCGGGTTGCATTCGCGGCTGCGCGAGGGACCGCGGGCGGCGCGCGTGGATAACGTGGAAGTATCGGAGGCGCGGCCGGTCGCCGGTTTCAGTACATTTCGCATTGAAGGAGCATGGTAGATTGTCCGCCAACTCACGACTGGATCCCGACCAACTCAAGCAGTTAATCCGCGAAGTTCCCGACTTCCCCAAGAAGGGAATCCTTTTCTACGACATCACCACTTTGCTGAAGAATAAAGTCGGCTTGGCGACACTTGTCGACCGGCTTTCCGAGCACTATGTTGACCAGAAGGTCGACCTGGTTCTGGGCATGGAAGCCCGCGGCTTCATCTTCGCGCCCGCGCTCGCCTATCGCCTGAACGCCGGATTTGTTCCGGTGCGTAAGGTCGGCAAGCTTCCCGCCGAAACGGTGAAGTTCGATTACGCGCTTGAGTACGGCATTAACTCTCTGGAGATGCACAAGGATGCTATCGAGAAAGGCCAGCGCGTGTTGATTGTGGACGATCTGCTCGCAACCGGAGGCACGGCCGAGGCCACAGCGAAGCTTGCATCTCTACTCGGCGCGGAGATTGCCGGGCTCGGATTTGTCGTGGAGTTGGATTTCCTGCACGGGCGGGAGAAGCTGAAAGGCTACGAAGTGATGTCCCTACTTCACTATGACAAGTAAATGCGCGACACGTAAATCTGCTGACTTATTTCCACACCTGTGCGACCAGTAGCCCAACTCCCGCCCAGAAGCTCGCGCTGAGCCCGGTTACGAGCAGCATACCCAAGGCAACATTCCAGTTGAGACGGAATCGGGGCTCGTCGTCCTCGCGAGAGTCATACACGATCCAGGAGCGCAGGAACGTGGCGTTCGAGAGATCAAGCGGGTCGCTCCAATGGCCTTGGATCGGCATTCGCATATGCGTTCCTTCGGTGCTGGTCAGGGGGGATATCTGCAAAACTTTGTAGCTCATGAAGCACCTCCAAGTGTTGACAAGCAACTGGCCTGCCACCCGGACGCCCCGCAAACTTCTGAAAATAAGAGGCCGATTCAGCCGGGTAGGTTTACTCCCGGTTAAAAAACCCCACGACCGGCGCGGATTGCGCGACCTCCCCCTATGGTTTTCCTTAGAAACTCAAGAAATTTAGGGTATTGTGAGCCGGTTGTCAGAGCTCTGCCAGTGACAACTTCGAGCCCTTCGGCACATAGCCCTTGCGCCGGAACCAATCTTCCATGGCGGCGGCGAGTTCGGGGAGGGGAACGTTCTTCCCTATCTCCATTTGGCCGGCGAGGACGGGAAGGGTGTCGTCGAAGACGGTGGCGTTGGTGAAGTTGCGCATGGAGAAACTATCCAGCCACTTCAAGGGACAGGGGAGCTTCTTGCCGTCTTTCTCGTACTCGACGCGAATCTTGCGGGCGAACATGAATGGGTGAAATCTCCTGTCTTGACAGCTATATCGTACGGGGCTAGTCTGCCGCAACGTCAGAGTCATTTCGGGATTCCGATCGCCTCACGCAATTGCCGTTACAGAAGGAGAGAACCATCATGTGGCTGATCTACTGGATCATCGTTGGTCTGATCGCAGGCTGGGTAGCGGGAAAGATCATGAAGGGCTCTGGGTATGGTCCGCTGATGGACACAGTTCTTGGGATGGTCGGGGCCGTAGTGGGAGGATGGATTTTCAACGCGCTTGGCATTTATCCGTCCGGTGGCCTCATCGCTAGCATGGTGGTCGCGATTGTCGGCGCTGTGCTTATCATCTGGATTAGTCGGCTTATCAAGAGGGTATAGGCTGGGCATTCGTGCACTGGGCAGCCCGGCTTCGCCTCGGCTGGACAGCCGAGGCGGCTGTCGCTTACGTGGGCATTCTACTTCTGCCTCTTTGGGCCTGCGGCTTTCACTTCGGGCGGGGCGTCGAAGTTATCGAAGTTCTTGGCGAAGCGGTTGCGCAGGTCTTCGGCGGCTTTGTCGAAGGCGGCCTTGTCTGGCCAGGCGTTGCGGGGATTCAGCACCTGAGGCGGAACTCCTGGGCACGCTTTGGGAATGCTGAAGCCGAAGGTGGGTTCGATTTCGAATTCTTCTCTTGCCAGTTCGCCTTCGACGGCCGAATCCACCATGGCTCGGGTATAGGGGATGGCCATGCGTCTGCCGACGCCGTAGGGTCCGCCTTGCCAGCCGGTGTTCACCAGCCAGCACTGGGCGTGATGCTCGCGCAGTCGGCGGCCTAACATTTCGGCGTATGTTTTCGGTGGCAGGGGCAGAAAGGGCGATCCGAAGCAAGTCGAGAACGTGGCTTGCGGCTCTTTCACTCCAGCTTCGGTGCCTGCGACCTTCGCGGTGTAGCCGGAGAGGAAGTGGTACATCGCTTGTTCGGGCGACAGTCGGGAAATCGGGGGTAGCACGCCGAAAGCGTCGGCGGTCAGGAAGACTACATTCTTCGGATGTCCGCCGATGCCGGGGATTACGGCATTCTCGATGAAGTCGACGGGATAGGCGGCCCGGGTGTTTTCGGTCTTGCTGTCGTCGTTGTAGTCGGAGATGCGTGTCTGGGGATCGAGGGTTACGTTCTCGAGTACGCAGCCGAAGCGCAGGGCGTTCCAGATCTGGGGCTCGTTCTTTTTGGAGAGCTTGATGCATTTGGCGTAGCATCCGCCCTCGAAGTTGAAGATGCCGTTGGCGCTCCAGCCGTGTTCGTCGTCGCCGATGAGATCGCGGGAAGGATCGGCGGAGAGCGTGGTTTTTCCGGTTCCCGAAAGTCCGAAGAACAAGGCGCTCACGCCATTGTGGCCGACATTGGCCGAGCAGTGCATAGGGAACACATGGCGCTGCGGCAACAGAAAATTCATGATGCTGAAAATCGACTTCTTCATCTCGCCGGCATAGGATGTGCCGCCGATCAGAACAGTACGGCGCATGAAGTTCAGCAGGATGAAAACTTCGGAGTTCGTGCCATCGCGCTTGGGATCGGCTTTGAACTCGGGTGCGGCGATCACGGTGAATTCGGGATGATGGGTTCTCAACTCTTCTGGCGTAGGCCGCAGGAAGAGCTGCCGCACAAACAGGTTGTGCCAGGCATACTCATTGACGAAGCGGACGGGTAGGCGATAGGCGGGATCGGCTCCGCAGAAAAGATCCTGGACGTAGAGCTCGCGTCCGCGCAGATGCTCCATCACTCGTTCGTAGAGCGCGTCGAACTTTTCCGGCTCCATGGGCATGTTGACTGCACCCCAGGCTACCGTGTGGGCTGTAGTCTCATCGCGGATGATGAACTTGTCCTTCGGCGAACGGCCGGTGCGATTGGTGTATCCGACCAGCGCGCCGTTGGAGGCGAGCTTGGCTTCGTCGCGGCGGATGGTGTGTTCGACGAGGGCTGCGGGTGAGAGATTGAAGTGAGTCCTGCCGTCGGACAAAAGCTCAGCCACATCGCTCACGTGCATCGTCGTCGCCATCAAAGTCTCCCAGACGGTCGCGCAAACAAAACGGAATATTGTGACGCAAAGCGGGCGACCTGCCAAGTGCCGGCATCACGCAAATACACGCAGCGCGGTCCGCGTGCAACAAAGACCATGGACTCATATAGATGCCGTTTGTGACGATGAGGGCAACATGGAGAATCCGACCCTCCAGGAAAGAAAAACCCGAGGCTAAGGCGCCGCTACCGCCTGCATCTCGGTAATAACCGCTTCGAGGTGAGCCAGCGTCTCGTCCACCGTAAGCGAATTCATTTCGCGACCTATTCCCTCACCGGATTCGAGCGCGTACTTCAAATAATGTCCTGCGATCTCGACCGCCAGCGAGTCGGTAATCATTTTGCCGGTGCGGTTCTTGTATTCGACCCAGGCAGGATGCGGAAGCGCCACCCAGACTTTGCGGCCGTCGACGAGGAACTTCAGGTCTACGGCGTCGGCGTGGCGCGTAGCGATCGCCACGATCATCACCTGGTAGACGCAGTGAGCTTGCTTTTTGGTCCAACGGTCGGTGGCAGTGAAGTTCTCGAACACGGTTGAGTAAGACTATATCGAAGGGAATACAGAGCAGGCAAACGACACTCCTTAGTCTTCATGCTGCTTACGTTGGCTTGGCAAATACGTCCACTCCGACGTAGAGTACTGTGTTCTCGTTTTCCGGGTTCTCCAGTCCCTTACAACAGGAGTTCGCTTCCATGCGTCATGCAGTGATTGTGTTGATCGCAGTCTCGTGCCTGGGTGTGTTTGCCCAGGCGCAAACCGCGGAAGAGTTGGTCAACAAAAACATCCAGGCCAAGGGCGGCCTGGAGAAGATCAAGGCCATCACGTCAGTGAGCATGACGGGCAAGTTCGAGGGGGGCGGAGGATTCACGGCCAAGGTGTCGCAGGAGAACAAGCGGCCGAACCTGGTACGCGAGACTTTTTCGCTGCAAGGGATGACCGCCATCAGCGCTTACGACGGGACCAGCGGCTGGCAGATTCAACCCTTCGGAGGACACAAAGATCCGGAACTGATGGGAGAGGACGACCTGCGCGATCTGCTGCTGGATGCCGATTTTGATGGGCCCCTCGTGGACTACAAGGAGAAGGGCAACACGGTCGAGTATCTGGGACACGACGTGGTCGACGGGGACGATGCCTTGCGACTGAAGGTGACGCTGAAGAATGGGGACATCATTTATTACTTCCTTGATCCCGACACCAGTCTCGAGATTCGCAAGGAACTGCAGCAATTCATTCGGGGATCGATCCGGGAGAAGGTGTTTGAGCTGGGATCGTACAAGGCCGTGAATGGAGTGATGTATCCATTCTCGCTCTCGCAGGGGTCGAGGAATAATCCCAGGGAGCAGACGACCACCGTCGAGAGGATGGAAGTGAATGTGGCGATTCCCGATTCTGACTTCGCGCTGCCGGCTTCGTTGAAGCAAGGCGCGAAGGCGGAGGCCGGCAAAAAGTGAGCCTGCTGTGATTTAAGAGCTCTGTTCTTAATTCTATGTTCCCGATACATGTTGAAGGAATTCTTGAGTCTCAAAGAGGACTTCTGAAAATGAACGGACGCACTTGTTGCTCGCAGTTCTTGCCCAAGTTGAAGCTGTGGATCGCCGTTGCATGTCTGTCCGCCGGGGCCCAGGCTTTTGGCCAGGGTTCCTACCAGTTCGATGCCGCCACAGTGTCTGGACTTCCGGCGCGGAACATCGGGTCTGCCATGATGAGCGGGCGCATTGCGGCGCTGGACGCGGTGGAGCAGGACGGCCGCATTACCGTGTTTGTTGGCGCGGCCAGCGGCGGCGTGTGGAAATCGGTGAATGGCGGGACGACCTACAGGCCCGTCTTTGACCGCGAAGACGTGCAGTCGATTGGGGCGGTGACCATTGATCCGTCGAATCCGAAGACGGTGTGGGTGGGCACGGGAGAGGCGTGGATGCGCAACAGCGTGTCCGTCGGCGACGGAGTCTACAAGTCAACTGACAGCGGCGAGAACTGGACCAACGTTGGCCTGAAGGACAGCGAGCACATCGCGACGATACTGGTTGATCCGAATGACGGGAACAACGTTCTGGTCTGCGCAAGCGGGCATCTGTGGAACGACAACGACGAGCGCGGCGTCTACAAGAGCACTGACGGCGGCAAGACATGGAAGAAAGTTCTGGCCGGAGCGAATGGTTCGAGCGGCTGTGGCCTACTGGCAGTGAGTCGGCAGGAACCGAAGACGATTTATGCGTCGATGTGGGACTTCCGGCGGCAGGGTTGGACGTTCCGCTCGGGCGGTCCGGGCAGCGGATTGTTCAAGTCCACGGACGGCGGCGACCATTGGACCGAGATCAACGACGCGAACGCCAAGGGTCTGCCTCCGAAACCGTGGGGGCGCGTTGCCATTGCGGTGGCACCTTCGAAGCCGCAGGTGGTCTATGCCAACATTGAAGCCGAGAAGGGACGAGGACTGTATCGTTCCGATGACGGTGGAGCAACGTGGACCAAAGGGGATACCAGTAACTTCATGGTTTGGCGTCCGTTTTATTTCGGCAACCTGATTGTCGATCCCAAGGACGAGAACAAGATTTTCAAGCCGGATCTACTTCTGCTGTTGAGCACCGATGGCGGAAAGAGCTTCAACGTGGTTTCGGGTGGTGCGCATGGCGACTTTCACGATGTGTGGATCAATCCGAAAAATCCGAACATCGTGATTGTGGGCGATGATGGCGGCCTTTGGCGTAGCGAAGACGGTGGCAATCGCTGGAAGCACCAGTTGAACCTTCCGGTGTCGCAGTTTTATCACGTGAGCGTGGACAATGCCGATCCCTACCACGTGTATGGCGGCTTGCAGGACAACAGTTCGTGGGTTGGTGACTCGTCATACCCAGGCGGGGTCTCGAACTCGCGCTGGGAAAATATGTACGGTGGCGATGGCTTCTGGATGTTCGAGGACACAAGCGATCCGGACTACATTTACGCGGAAGCGCAAGGGGGAGAAATCGGGCGAGTGAACCGGTATACGCATGAGGGCCGGGCGATCCAGCCGTTACCGAATTACGGAGAGAAGAAGCTGCGCTTCAACTGGAACACTCCCATCCACATGAGCCCGAATGAGAAGGGCACAATTTATATCGGGGCACATTTTTTGTTCCGGTCGCGCAATCATGGGCAGTCGTGGGATCGCATCTCTCCGGATTTGACGACGAATGATCCGGAGAAACAGAAACAGGAAGAATCGGGCGGAGTGACCATCGACAACTCTTCGGCGGAGATGCATACGACGATCTACTCGATCTCGGAGTCGCCTAAGAGCGCGCAGATCATCTGGGTGGGGACCGACGATGGAAATCTCCAGATCACGCGCGATGGGGCCAAGACCTGGACCAACGTTGTGGGCAACGTCAGTGGACTCGAGAAGAATTCGTGGGTCTCAACCGTCGAGGCCAGCCGCTTTGACGAAGGGGTCGCCTATGCGACATTCGATCGCCACACCTTCGGCGACATGAAGCCTTACGCCTACAAGACCACAGATTATGGCAAGACCTGGTCCGCGCTTCCGGTGCAGGAGGGCGGCGTGCGCGGTTTTGCGCATGTCATCAAGGAAGACACTGTGAATCCGAATCTGCTGTTTGTGGGCACGGAGTTCGGATTGTGGATTTCAGTGGACGGAGGGCAGCACTGGGCGCAGTACAAAGGAAGCAACTTCCCGGCGGCGCCGGTGGATGACATTGTCGTGCATCCGCGTGAGGGCGATCTAGTGCTCGCGACGCACGGACGCGGCATCTGGATCATCGATGACATTTCCTCTTTGCGGGCGCTGACGCTGGATGTGATGGGGAAAGAAGCCAGCTTCGTCCCAGGCCGGCCGACGATTCAGTATTTCGAAGTTTCGGGTGGGTGGCCGGAAGGAGATGAGACCTTCCGCGGCCGCAACCGTCGGTCGGAGGCGCAGATTACTTACTACCAGAAGGCACGACACATCTTCGGCGACCTGAAGATTGAAGTTCTCGATCAGAGCGGGAAGGTGGTGGATTCGATTCCGAGCAGCAAGCATCGTGGGCTGAATCGTGCGAGTTGGTCCATGCGACTCAAGGCTCCGGCGGTAGCGCCCGCCGCGAGCGTGCTCGGGGCAGCTGCGCAGGGTCCGCGAGTTTTGCCGGGCACATACACGGTGAAGCTCACGAAGGGTGACAACGTTTACACCGAGACGTTGAATGTGGTGCTCGATCCGCGGGCAAAATTCTCGGTGGATGATCGCAAGGCTCAGTTTGATCTGGAGATGAAGGTCTACAAACTGCTCGAGCACATGACGTGGTCGGTCGCGGCCATTGAGGGAGTGCGCAATGCGGCCAATGAGCGGGCGGCGAGGTTGCCGGAAAAGGATCCGCTACGAACACAGTTGCAGCAACTGGCGGGCAAGTGTGATGAGCTTCGATCCAAGATTGTTGCCACCAAGGAAGGCGGCATGGTCACGGGTGAGGAGCGGATTCGAGAACATCTGGGACAACTTTATGGCGCGCTCGATAGCTACGAGGGACGTCCGACAGATTACCAGGCGGCGCGCGCCGACTCGCTCGGGCATGAACTGCAGGATGTCATCGATGATTTTCAGAAGTTGACGCAGAAGGAGCTGCCGGGAACTAATTCCGGTCTCAAGAAGAAAAAGCTGGATGCGATTTTTGTGCTGACCGAGGCCGACTGGCAGAAGAAGCGTGAGGCGGGAGGGAACTCGGGAGCCAGTCCGGGGATGCGAGCGGAAGCCGGTGGAATGCGGGAGATGGACTAAGTCCAACGTGTGCCGCGCAACTCGCCAGCTACGTCCAAGAACCGCGCACATAATGTGACTCTGCTTACCCGGCCTCACGACTTAGCGCTCATGATCGTTTGGGAAGGGCACGGCTTCCAGCCGTGCCGCTAATGGCAAATAACAATGTGCGCTTTAGCGCCTGGGGCTTGCTGCGGGACTGTTTATGAGACCAGATCTATCGCCGATTCCGGAATGCTAGAATCGGGGTTCCTGGAGTGCCGGTCATGCATTCGAAGGCGAAGACTCAAATGGAGCCGGCGGGCGCAGGACTGGAGAAGCTGGTGGCCGATGCGCTGCGGCGGATGCCATCGACAGAGGCTCCTCTGATCGCATGGCCGCTGGTTTGCGGATCGGCGGTTGCTGAGCGCACTCGGGCAGTGGGTTTTGCCGGCGGTGTTTTACGGATCGAAGTTAGCGACGCTGGATGGAAACGCGAACTGCAGGCGCTGGCCCCGCGGTATCTGGCAACGATTAACCGCTATGTCGGACAACGCGTGCAGCGGCTGGAATTCGTGCTGCGGGACGAAGTCCGCTAGTCAGGCCACAAAACGTCCGAGCTTCGCTCGGAATGACTGGGTTTGAGACCCGGCCCCACATAAATCTCCAGACCCATGAATGCGGGACTCCACACGAAGCAGGATAACTTTGAAAGTCACTGAACAAGACGTCGCTTACGTGGCCGATCTGGCCAACCTGGAGCTCACTGCGGAAGAGCGCACGGGCATGCTGGGCGACTTGAACTCTATCCTCGACTACGTCGACCGGCTCAACGAGCTCGATACATCAGACGTCCCCCCCATGGCGCAGGTTTCTGATCGTTATGGCGTTGACGAATCGAAACAATGCAGTGAGCGGTTCGCTTACGCCAGCCGCGATGATATTCCTGAGGGACTACGCAAGTCGCTGCCACATGAAGTTGCGCTGGAGAACGCGCCGGATTCGGATGGGACATTTTTCTTAGTGCCCAAGGTGATCGAAAGATAGGGAACCAGTGGTCGGTGGCCAGTGATCAGTGGTCAGGGAGAACTGGAAAAGTATCTTCTGTATTGGCCACCGGCCACTGGTCACCGGCCACTGAATTGCATGGATCTAAACAACCTCACCATCGAAGCCGCGCGCTCCGCTGTCCAGGACCGCACTACCACCGCCGTCGCCCTGGCCGAAGAACATTATGCGCGCATTCAAAAGGAAGATGGCCAGATCGGTGCGTTCCTAACGCTGTCGAAGGAGCGCGCCCTTGAGCAGGCCGATCGCATGGACTTCATGGCGGCTGAAGGGAAGCCACTGCCGCCGCTGGGCGGCGTGCCCGTGGGCATCAAGGATGTGATGTCAACACGGGGCGTGCGCACCACGGCCGGTTCGAAGATCCTCGATAAATACGTTCCGCCCTGCGATTGCACTGCGGTGACGCGCATGGAAGCCGCTGGCGCTGTGGTCCTCGGCAAGATGAACTGCGACGAGTTCGCGATGGGGTCCTCGAATGAGAACTCGGCCTTTCGTCCGGTGCGCAATCCGCGGGATTTGAATCGTGTGCCGGGAGGGTCATCTGGCGGCTCCGCGGCGGCCGTGGCGGCGGACATGGCGGTAGTGACGTTGGGGTCGGATACCGGCGGATCAGTTCGCCAGCCGGCGTCGTTCTGCGGAGTCGTGGGATTGATGCCGACTTACGGACGCGTTTCGCGCTACGGGTTGATTGCGTTTGCATCGTCGCTCGATCACATTGGTCCGCTGGCCAAGACGGTGAAAGACGCGGCGATTGTGCTGCGCACGATTGCCGGGCGCGATCCCATGGATTCGACTTCAGCGGATGTCCCTGTGCCCGACTACGTTGCCGAACTCGACAAGCCAGTGCGTGGTTTGAAGTTGGGCGTTGCGAAGGAGTATTTCGGCGAAGGCCTCGATGATGAAGTCCGCCACGCCGTGGAAGGGGCCATCGACAAGTTCAATAGTTTGGGCTGCGAGATTGTTCCCGTGTCACTCCCGCACACGCCCTACGCGGTTCCCACCTATTACTTGATCGCGACGGCGGAGGCTTCGTCGAACCTGGCGCGCTACGACGGCGTGCGCTACAGCCATCGCGCGCGGGGGGCGAAGACGCTGTCTGACATGTACCGGCGCAGCCGCGACCAGGGATTCGGCGCTGAAGTGAAGCGACGCATCATGCTCGGGACCTACGCGCTGAGCGCGGGCTACTACGACGCTTACTATCTGAAGGCACAGAAAGTGCGCACACTGTTGACGCGGGATTTCGACGAGGCGTTCCGCAAGGTGGATGCGATTGTCACGCCCACCAGCCCGACCGCGGCTTTCCGGCTGGGAGAGAAGTCGAACGATCCCCTGGCAATGTATCTGGCCGACATCTACACGGTGACTGCGTCGCTGGCGGGTATTCCTGGGATTTCGGTGCCCTGTGGCGAGACGAGAGAGAAGCTGCCGATTGGATTGCAGATTCTGGGAAAGCACTTCGGCGAGGCGACGATCCTGCGCGTGGCGCACGCGTATGAACAGGCGGCTTAACGGACGCTTCAGGCTTCAGGCTCCGGGCTTCGGCAAGAGCGCAGTCTCGCTCCGAAGTCAGATCGGTTGATAGTATCGTTCTCCGGCGCAGCTTCGGCAAAGTACCTTACCGTCGCGCCGCAGCTCGCGCCGGAAGTTAATTCCTTCGCCACACTGCTCGCACACCACGCGCTCACCCTTGTATCCCGGAAATTCCTCAGGCGGTAAGTCTACTTTCACCCACTGGGTGGTAAACAGATCATCATCCGATATCTCTCGATAGGCGAGCATCTGCTGCTGGTTCTTGTCTGCGATTTCGGGATGCATCCGGCGGGCGAGGGCTTTGGAAGATTCTTTTGCCGCAATGCGGATGGCCTTGCCGCCATTGACGTCTGCAAACGTTGCAGCAACTTTTCCCCAGTCGCGGAACTTCAAGGCGCGTTTGCCCAGCCGGCATCCTGTGACCACAGCGACCGCGTCGGTGGCGCAGCGGTCGATTTCGACGAAGGTGACGAGGCGCTTGCGGTCCTTGCCTTGAGGGTCTTCAATGCCCAGCCTTTTCAAGCCGAGCATAGCCAGCCGTACGCCGAGCACCTGTCCGGCACAGATGTGGCCGTGGGCTTGTTCGGCGTCGTGGAGGTATTCGTCTAAGGATTTCACAGGAGCAGCTATCAGCCTTCAGCCGTCAGCTCTCAGCTTAGCACTCGTCGTGGCCAAACGTTAGGTGATCCCCGCAGGATTCCTCGCCCCGCCGGTGAAAACGCGGGGCTTCGGGATGACGTTTTTGCGGAGAACACAGGCAGTGAACACGCCGGACGAACCTCTCACTTCCGGCGCCAGCGGACTCCATCTTTCGTGTTTTCGATGACGATGCCGGCGGTCGTGAGTTCGGCGCGCAGGGCGTCTGAGACATTGAAGTTTCGGCTGCGGCGGGCGCCTTCCATTTCGGCGATCTTCTTCTCGATGTCGGCGTCCGAGAGCTGGCCGGACTGAACCGCCTCTCGCAATTCGTTAGTTATGTCTCTATCCCGGTCTTCGGTTTTCGCCCAGTCGACAACCTGCTTCATCTTCGGAATGTCATCGTCGTTGAGCACGGCAAAGATCTCATCGAACTTGCCGAGCGCGGCCAGCAGCGGCGCAACGTCGTCTTTCTTGACCGTGCCTGAGTCAAACGCGGCGTTGGCCCGGCGAACCATCTCAAAAATCGCGGCCTGCGCCTGGGCGGTGTTCAGATCGTCTTCGAGTGCGGCGCGCATACGATCAACCGTTTCGCGAGCCAGCGACTGCATCTCGTCGCTGCTGCCTGCCGGGAAGTTGCCCGAGGTCAGGCGTAGACGAAAATTTCGTAAGCGCTCCACCGACACCGCGGCCTGCTTTAGCCCGTCAAGCGTGAAGTTCAGCTGGTTCCGATAAGGAACTGACGTGAGCAGGTATCGGATTGACGATGGTTTGTGCCCTTTCAACACGAGATCGCGCAGCGTGAAAAAGTTGCCCAGGCTCTTCGACATCTTCTCGCCTTCGACCAGAAGAAAACGCGCGTGAAACCAGAAGTGAGCGAAGGGCTTCCCGGTGAGCGATTCCGATTGCGCGATTTCATTCTCGTGATGCGGGAAGATCAGATCTTCTCCTCCGGCATGAAGGTCGAAGCTGTCGCCCAGTTCGCCCATCGACATCACGGAGCACTCCAGGTGCCAGCCCGGCCGTCCCGGACCGATGGAGCTGTCCCATGAAGCTTCCCCAGGTTTCGGCGCCTTCCACAGGGCGAAATCGCGGGCGCTGTCTTTCTCGTATTCGTCCACATCGACTCGCGCCCCGTCCACCATGCCGCTGAAATCTTTTTTCGAAAGCTTCCCATACCGCGGGAATTTGGCGATACAAAAGTAATAAGAGCCGTCCTCGGTGCGATACGCGAGATCCCGTTCGACCAGCTTCGTCACGAACTCCGCCATCTCAGGGATATGCTCGGTAGCCCGCACGAGTGTCGGCTGCTCAATGCCGATCATGGCGGCATCTTCGAGAAATGCTTTCTCGTACTTGGCCGTGTATTGCTGCACACTCACGCCATCGCGCGCGGCGTTGCGAATGATTTTGTCGTCCACGTCGGTGATATTCATGACGTGGCGCACCTGGTATCCACTCTGCCGCAGGAACCGGCGCAAGAGGTCGACCGCGATGAACGTGCGAAAGTTGCCGATGTGGCCGTAATCGTAGACGGTCGGTCCGCAGGCATACATGCGGACTTCGCTATCGTTCAGGGGATGGAACTCCTCGACTCGCGAGGACATAGTGTTGTAAAGCTGTAGCGCCATAGTCTCGAGCGGCAACGACGAACCTACGATTCTAGGGGGACGCGAGAAAGGGGGTCAAATGGGCGGAAACCAATTACCATCAAGGACACGAAGTTGCACGAAGGTTCAGCTTCAGGTTTTCCTTCGTGTCCTTAATGGTTGACGGTATTTCGCTGACTTGGATGGGCGGCCAGTTGCGGATGCGCCCGCAAGCGATGCTGTACCAGGAAAACGTAATGAACGGCGGAAATAATCGTGAAAAAAAACGTAGCGCGCAGACACACCGTGCGGGCAATCCAGACCCAGCGTACGGTGTGAACCTGCAGCAAAAGAACAAAGAAGACGGCACTGATCTGCGAAAACGTGTTGGCTTTTCCGAAGATGCTGGGGCTGAAGTTGCGCAATCCCGCGATCGCAAACAGAACCGCGCTCGCCGCCAGTATTGAAATGTCCCGGCTGAAGACCACCACCGTGTACTTCCATGGAATCTTGTGCAGGATCGAAAGTACCAGAAACATGGTACTCAGCAAGAGTTTGTCCGCAATGGGATCAAGATATTGGCCAAGCAGCGTCTGCTGATGCAGAGTGCGGGCGAGCAGTCCGTCCAAGCCATCGCTGAAGCCCGCGATCACGAAAACGATAAGCGCCCACAAGTAGTGCCCGTCGACCAGATAAATCACAATGAAGGGAACGAAAATCATCCGCAGCAAGGTCAGCTGATTGGGCGCAGTGAAGATTTGCGAAAGCTTCACGCGGATTCCTCGCCCGTGGACGACGTGCGAGGCGCATCTGCGCCCGATTCGTGTGCCGGAGTGAACCCCGAAGGCGCCAGTAACTCAGCGGGGTCGAGAGCGGTTTTTGCGACGAAGCGCTGCGTAAGCGAAGGAAGGCTTCCGTCGGGCAGGTCAAGTTCCATGCGCTCAATGCGGTGCATGGGAAAAAAGACGACTGCCGCGGTGAACGGCTCCCCATCTTTGACCATGACTGCGAAGTCCTCGAATGAGGCCAGTTCAATTCCGGTTAAGCTGAGGCCTTCCGGCGCAAGCGCAAGGACCATCCCCCAGAACTTTTCCCTCGGATTGCACAAGGTCACAATCACGATGGCGCCGGGCAAGAACGGGCCGCGGGTTGAGCCAGGAGCAATCGCGCGCTGGCTGTTGAATGGTACTTTGTTCACGCAACGATTGTCGCCGCACTTCGAATGCTTTGCAACTGTGCCGAGAATCCCAGGAAAGGAGGGAGTGTGATTCCTGAGAACTGCGCTACGTCGGCCGCCGTGGAGCACGATCAGAGGACCTGCATGCAACTAAGCTATAATCTGCTGCGCCCATGACGGACAAGGAAACGCACGGAGGCGCGTTAGCCGGGCCCTCAGCGCGGCGACGCCTTATTCGGGTCTTCATGGTCGGGATGCTTTGCTTCCATTTGTTGCTTTTCCTGAAGCTGTGGAATCGCATTCAAAGGGGATACCCGGACTTCACCGCTTTTTATGCGGCGGGAAGGACTCTGCACGACGGTTTGGGAGCATCACTTTATGACCTGCGTACGGAATATCGAGTACAAGGACAGTTTGCGAATATTAGCTCCCGACACGGCCCGCTGCCCTACATACATCCGCCCTTCGAGGCCTTGGTCTTCCTGCCGCTCAGTTTGGTGCCTTACACCCAAGCATTTGTGGCATGGAATTTATTCAATTTGATCGCGCTCCTGTGTGTGGCTTTGCTTTTGCGACCGCACCTCAATGCCTCAAGCACAATCCCGGTGTGGGAATTTCTTCTGGGTTTTCTGGCGTTTTTTCCTACCTTTCTCAACTTACTCCAAGGACAGGATTCAATCCTTCTCCTGTTGCTATTCACCTTGGCTTTTTTCGCGCTCAAACAACAAGCGGACTTCTTATGCGGTTGTTGGCTTGCATTGGGCACATTCAAGTTCCAGTTCACGATTCCGGTGGTCCTGTTGATCGTCATCTGGAATCGCAAGCGCGTGGCCGCAGGATTCGCATCGGTATTGTTGCTGCTTGTGCTGCTGTCAGCGGCACTGGTTGGCTGGAATGAATTGTTGCAGTATCCGCGATTTATTCTGCACATTGCCGGAGCACGCGATCTGGGAGATGTTCCACCCGCGTTTATGCCGAATCTCAGAGGATTGGCGGAGGGGTGGTCGATCGGATCGCGAGGGTGGGCGCCGAAAATCCTTACGCTTTTGGGTTCGGCCATTTTACTGCTCTGGGCAGCAACCAAGCGGAACACACTGAACGGTCCGCACGTCCATACTGGGTTTTCCTTGGCGGTTGTTGTATCGGTACTCGTGGGTTGGCACACGAATATCCACGATCTCGTCTTGCTGATTCTTCCTCTGTTGCTAGTACTGGACTCCTCGTTATTGCTACCGTTAGGTACGACAAGAAAATGGGGCGGGTTGCTCCCCGCGTTATCTCTTCTCTTCACTCCCTTGTGGATCCTGCTTTGGTTGGGGGGCAGCAAAGTAAATGTGATGGCTATCCCGCTATTGTGGCTGACTTGGGAAATTGCGAAACAGCTTTCGACCATAGATCCCGAAAAGGTGGGAGTGTCGATGAAATAAGCTTGTTGCCAAGCCTATCGTTGAGTGAGCGCGCCTCGTCCGCAACGGCTTTCACTTTGTCGGCTGCACATCAGTCTTTCCGGTAGTCTCGCCCGCTTCGAGTTGGCGCGTACAGACACTGGAAGAGTCCGGGCCGCACAAATAAACAACGTACAGGGGAAGATCCCGGGATTGCACCGCGTAGACTCCATTCTGCATTGCATCTACCTCGCGATAGTCGTCGAGGACGATGCCGTTGGCGGGATGCGCCCGAATGCGGAACTGACGTGAGGACGGTTCGTAGTTTGCATAGCTGAAGCAGTGACCGATGCATGCACGATCGAGAATGTGCTGAGAGATCAAGCCTACTCGTTCGCTAACAATCGAGCTCACAACGCGCTGTGACGGCGGCAATTGGTGAACACTGAGAACTACTCGATCTTCTAGCTTGTTAAGCCTGTTGTCATCCGAGAAGAGAAGCCCAAAAAATGATATGGCTATCAGTGTCAGGCCGGCCTTTTGTATGCGTCCGATCGGCACGGGGGCCAACATCGCGCACATGAGGACAGCCGCCGCCAACGATAAGCGTTGAGCTACATATCCAAAAGGCAGCCCGAACTGAGGAAACATCACGCGATCAGGGAGCAAGGTCACTGCGGCCGCGTTCAATAGCCATAGCTGAAAAGGAACTGTAACCAGCACTTGCGCAATTCCAATACTTTTAACGAGCGAGCGAAAAGACACCAGCCATATCAGCAACAGGCCGGCAGAAAGTGGTACGTACTTGAACCCGAACAGTACAACCTGGTTTGTGCCTGTAGACAAAAATATCTGATCAAGTGACCAGGAGTGCCTGTACAGGTGGTCGAGAATGAAATTGGCGATCACAAGGCTCAGTAATCCGAGCGCTAAGAGCACGAGTCTGCGTCGTGGCTGCATCCAAGTCGCCAAAGCGACATAGGCGCACATACCCGCCGCCCATACAACAGGAAACGGATGTGCGACCCAAGCCAACAGCAGAAGGGGCATGGCAGCAAGCCGTACTGGCCAAGTACAGCGCCAAACAATCGCGAGAAACCACAGGCACATTCCCATCGACACGTAGAAGTTGAAGAAGCCCATGTGGAAAATAAAACCATAGGAAAGCATGGCGACGCACGGCAGGACAAACCACAAGCTTCTGCCGCCAGCGCGAAAAACAAACAGAATTGTTCCCCAGGCAAATATCAAAACACAGGGGGATACGGCTATTTTCTGCGCGAAGTGCGGACCTACCCGGACTGACAGCCACTCCAACGCGATGTCGAAAAGGACATTGTTGGACTGGGACGAAATCCATAAACCGGGAGCCTTACCTTGGTCGATGAGCGAAACCAGCCAGGCGTTATATGCGTGGCTCGACAAATCCCCGGCCTGAATCTCCCGCTGCCAAAAACAGGGAAGCAATAGCACAACAGAGAAAACAACGATCGTCGGCCATTGAAGGTACCAACCGCGGCCCCTTCTCGAGGAGAGCGTAGATTCTCTCTGACGTGCTTGGAAGGATAGCGGCGCCGACCGATTCCAGTGGAAGTATTCAGACAAGATTCGCATCATGACTACCGAAAATCCGTCGGGCTTACTGCAGGTGCAAACGTCTACGCATTCGCGGTGACGATCCGATCGATTGCCCGATCCGGTTGCTTCGCGGTAAACGCCTCTTGACCCGAATGTCTACCCTACCCGTGACCTTGGATATCAGGCAAATGGCCCTGTGCTCACAAACCTTGCTCAGCTACGCTTTTCAGCCGGCTGAAGTTTAACCGTACCGACGCGAGGGTGGTGCCGAAGCTGATGCGGCCCGGCCTTAGCCCGGAACTTCCGTATTTGCTAAAATACAGGTGATGTAGGCGCGTAGCTCAATTGGTTAGAGCGCTACCTTGACACTCTTTGAGCTAACGGAAAATCAACGACTTACAGAACGTTTTCGGGCACTTTCGGAACATTTAGAGCACTGGAGAACGCTTATTGGCCCCAGATTGGCCCCATAAAATTGCCACGCGAGCGGTTCGGCAACCGCTTACTTCACTCGACGGTAGCAATTAGGCGTTTTCTTCGCTGTACCTTTCCCGAATGTCTGTTTCCTTTTTCGCTGCAGCCACATTAGGTTGGAGAGTACTTTCCGAATCGCGTCTGGTTTCAGACTTGCGCCAATATTGAACGTCGCGGATCACCCTTCTGAAACCCCATGTCAGCCGGCTGGTGGTTTGCGATCCGAGAAAGAACGCTCTGTTGAAGCAGGGCAGCAAGAGTGACCGGATCGACGCGCGCAAGCTGGCGGAGTTGTTGCGCACCCACCAACTCAAGCCGGTCTACCACGGAGAGCATGGGTTACGCACCTTAAAAGAGTTGGGGGGGAGCTATCTGACCATCACCCAGGATGTCACCCGCGTGATGAATCGGATCAAAGCTCTGTACCGCAGCTGGGCCATTCCCTGCAGCGGCACCACGGTCTAACTCTCCACGGCATCGGGCAGAATGGCTGGCCAAGATCGTGGAACCAGGAGTGCGGGTGCGAGCCGTACAAGTTCAGCTGCCCCCGACTGAGACGGTGGTGGCACTGTCGTGTGTCAGTATTCCGTCTGGTACCTGCTCACTGGGCCGGCGAAACAGTGGGTTGAAGGTGTTAGCTGCCGACTTCCCACAAGCCCGTTTCTGGACCGCGAGGAAGCGCCGAAGGGCTCACGGATTACTCCCGCATTGCCGACAATCCATCCTG
>QIAM01000037.1 GCA_003225555.1 Acidobacteriota bacterium
GGCCTTTCCCAATGATTTTGTCACCGCTAATTTTATTATCCGGACATAGCCGCAACCAGGAAACAAAATGGTGTTCCGTCTTCCACTTGCTCATATCCCATCCGGCTTCACTGAGGATCGTCATTGTTGTGGTGACGTCAATCCCGTCGATTTGGGTCAGGTCGGTCCCGGTCACGCGAAAGAGTTCTGCGCGCAGATCGAACTGTGGCGCGTTCCCCTTCTTTTTCTTCCTGAGCCGTTCCTTCCGCTTTTCTTCCGGCAGACTGGCTCCATGGCTTCGGTCCTCTTGCTGCTCCAGATACTGCTGTAGCCGCTGATCGCATTCGGCCGTCTGTTTCTGGCAAAACTCGTAGCCATTCTGCTCCTGCTGCAGCACGAACAGCAGATCTTCTTGCCAGTTGCCTTCCAGGCTGCGCGCGATTTCTTCCTCGCTCGCCTTCACCCGCCAATTCCGGAGCGCCGCCAGCTGATAGGGATCGCGTTCACCGGCCAGAATGGCTTTGACGATCGCCTGCCCCGTCATCCCGCTTACGTCACTCAACACATTGGCTAGCTGGATATTCATTTGCGTTAGCGCCTTCTGCATTCGCTGAATATGCCGTCCTGCCGACCGCACCAGGTCACTGCGCTGCCGCTCACGACCACGCGGGCTTCCTCGACATGTATGACGGTGGCAAAATGGATGGGGCCGACTTGATCCCCGTCACGTGCAATTTGGCAACGGCGGCCTGCCCGCCTCCCACACCACAATTCAAGTTTGTGAATTCCTCTGAGGTTCCCTATTTCCAGATGGCGGAAGAGTACGCGTTTGGCGATCGCATGTTCCAGACCAACCAGGGTCCCAGTTTCCCCGCGCATCAATTCATCATTTCAGGCACATCGGCGCCAACACCAACCAGCAAACTGTTCGCATCCGACAATCCGGCAGGCGCCATGGGCTCTTCAAACAACACCGGCTGCACCGCTCCCTCCACGGAGTTTGTCCGCCTCATCGATCCTACCGGCGCGGAATCGAGCACCCAGTATCCTTGCTTCGACCACCCCACGCTGACTGACCTTCTTGATGCCAAGGGCCTGAGCTGGCGCTACTACACGCTCAATGCGGGCACGGTCTCTGGCGGCTCCATTTGGACCGGCCCCAACGCGATTCAGCGCATCTGCCAGCCCAAGACGGTAGGCGGCCAGCTGGTTTGCAGGGGGTCGGAGTGGAAAAACAACGTAATCATCGATCCAACTCGTGCGCTGACCGATGTCGCTAACCATCAGCTTGCAGCAGTGAGTTGGGTGATCCCCTCCAGAAACGACTCTGACCACGCGGGAAGTGTCAGTTTGGGTCGCATCCATCGTGAATGCGGTCGGCGCCAGTTCCTACTGGTCGAATACGGCCATTATCATCACGTGGGATGATTGGGGCGGCTGGTACGACCACGTTCCCCCGCCTCACGTAATCATTGACGGCACCAGTTGGGGATCGGGTTACGTATATGGCTTTCGAGTGCCGCTAATCGTAGTCTCGACCTACGCAAAAGCTGGTTACATCTCTCACGTTACGCACGATTTCGGCAGCGTCCTGAAACTTATCGAGCAGGTCTTTGGCCTCTCTTCACTTGGCTACGCCGATGCTCGTGCAGACGATCTTTCCGATTGCTTCAACTTCAACCAGACACCGCTTCAGTTTCACACGATCGCAGCGCCCTTAACCGCAGGACATTTTCTCAACGACCACACTCCTCCAGGGGACCCGGATGACGATTGATGAGGCGAGACAGCAGCTCAGTCCGAACGACTGGCACCGAAGCACAGCAAGGAGCCAGGGCGATTGGCTACTGGCGTTATTTTGCGATTCACTGATTGACCGGGGGTCGGCCAATTCTGGGCGGGTGGGCCCGCCCTTGCGTCATCACAAACGAGGTTGGCCCCACCCTTCGCGCTTTTCGAAGGGTGGGAACCACGGACCTAACAAAGAGCCTGCATCGAGCAAGGCCGGCAACGACGAGGCGGAATCAGAAATGGGAGTTAAGGGACCCGCGGCAGCGCCGACAGATGGAAACTGGAAACTGGAAACCAGAACCTGAGAACTGAGAACCTGAGCCTCCTACTTCTTCTCCCCCAGCTTCCTCGAAATCTCCTCCACGATCTTCGGACGCAGTTCCGCCAGCACACTGTCCACGATGCTGGCGATAGCCCTTGGGTCCGAGGCGTGCGAGCCTTCTTCGGGGCTCTTCTCAGCTCCGGCGGCCACCGCCATCGCGGCAGGTTCTGGAGCAGCAGCACGTTCATCGTCCTCGTCGTCTTGCCCGTGCGCCTTCGCAGGCTCCGGGGTCCTGGGTTCGTCCGAGCGAATCTGCCGCCAACTCGCCCAGGCCGCCGCTGTCGACGCAGTCAGTTCTGAATCTCTGTTCTCCGCCATCTCTCCTCTACCTCCTGCAACAGATTCGTTCTGTAGCGGCGCCTCTGCCACGGCAGCAACCGGTTCCGCGGACTGAGGTTCGTGCGTGCCGGTCCTGGAAGCTTCATCCGCCGGCGTGGACGGTGTTTTCGCTTCAACGCTTCCTGGATATTCTTCCTTCTCCGGTTCCCGCTCGGCGTGCGCTTCGTCCGCACGGTCAGGAGCCAGCGCCTCAGCCTGTGGAATTTCCGCAGCCTGCACCGGCGAAGCCGACTCCATGGTGGGAGTGGACGGCATCGAATCGACCTGCGGCGCCGCCACTTCGGTCACAGGTGTGGTGACGGCCTCTGCCGCTACGTGTGCCGCCGCACTCAACGCGTACGCCAGTTCAGTCTCTTCATGGGTCGCAGCGCGAGCCACCGGTTCTGTTAGCGGAGCCGCCACAGCCGCAACAAATTCGCTTGACTCCAGCGGCGCTGCAGCCGCGACTACAGGTTCTACATAAGGCCGCTCGCCTGGAATTAAGGATGCCTGCGCCTTCTGCATTTCGTGCTCAAGAGAAATCGCCGATTCGGCCGCATCGATCGAGACTGGCACCGCGGTCCACCGTGGTCCCGTCGAACTCCCAACTGCCGCCGCCACCATCGTGCCCGGTGAATCCGCTGACTGGGCAGCGGAGTGTCCAGCTCCATTTCCAGAGCCGGTCGTGTTCCACGTTTTCCCGTTCCCGGATTCCAATGCCGAGATCGCGGCTACGACCTCAGCTTGACCAGAAATTGTCGGGGTGTCTTTCTGATCTTCTTCTTTTTGAGCTAGAACTTCGCGTGGCCCGATGTTTTGTTCGTTCTTGTGCTCGGCAAATGTCGCAGGCTGAACTTCCACCGCTTTGCTCTCGCTTTCTCCTTGCTCGTGCTTCTGCTCCACACTCGCAGATTCGGAGGCGGGAATCTGCGCCTCGACGGCAGTTTCAGAAGTTTCTTTGGAAGTTGCGGTTGCCCCTTGCACTTGCGCTGCTGCCGCCGCGATCGCCGCGATTTCTTCCGGCGTTACATCCTTCGGCAAGCTGTCCTTGGGAAGTTCTGCCGGAGCCACCGCAGTCACATCTACGGTGCTCTCCGCCGCCTTACCGGCGTCTTCCTTGCCCGATCCCGCGCCCTCCTTGTGTGCCTGCTCCTGCCCGACAACGGTGCGCAAATCCCGATTCACGGCGTTATAAATCGCCGGATCGTCTCTATTCTCCGCCTCTTCCTTCTTTTTCTTCTTTGATGGAAATGAGATCCGGTTCTTCCATCCCGCATCTTCTTCCAGAGGCACATTCCGGTCGCGGTTCGATTGCTCCACCGCCGCAATCGCCCGCGCAAAACGTCCCGGCTTCGATGGTTCCGAGCGCGGGACAATCTTGTCTTCCAGCTTCGACAATGCACTTAGCAACTCGCTGGCTTCAAAAGGCTTGACGATGAAGCCTTCCGCGCGTACCCGCTTGGCCTCTTCCGGCTTGAATGGCTCCAGCTTTCCCACCGTGAGGATTACGGGAATTCGGCTGGTCTCCGGCACTTCCTTGAGGCGCTGGCACACCTCCAACCCGCTGTATCCGGGCATGTAGACATCGAGGACGATCAGATCAGGCTTCTGCTCTGCGATCTTTTTCAGCGCTGCCGACCCGTTATTGACAGTAATGACTTCGTAGCCGGCATCGGCAAGGATTTTCCGCCCCATATTCTGGGCGGTGACGCTGTCATCGGCGAGCAGTATCTTCCGGGCCAAAGCTTTACCTCAAATGAGGGGAGATATCGCGAAGGTAACCTGCCCTACAACGTAAGTCAATGAGCCAGAAGGCAAGTAACACGTTACTACTGGTCAGCACCTAGTGCGTGAAAGGTCGCAAATGTGGCGCGGGCGCCCCCGCCCGCGAGCGCTGAAAGCTGACGGCTGATAGCTGATAGCTGTTTCAGAACGGTACGATCTTCTTCAGCCCCTTCTTTTTCTTCTTCTTGCTGCTGGAGATATCCTGGTCGCTCGCCAGACTCGAAGCATCAGCCGACGCCGAACTGCTCGACGACTGTCCCTGAATCTCGTTCACCTGCGGCGGGGGCGGCAACACCTGACCACCGCCCTGGCTCTCCGGAACATTGGGTTTCAATTCGTTCGGATCGGGTGCAGCGTTCGGCTGCAATTCGTTCGCAGCCGGAGCAGCAGGCTTCAACGCGTTGGCGTCCACCGCCGCAGTCGGCGGGACTTCGGCCATACCCGCCACTGGCGGTGCGTCCGATCGTGGCGGAGCTTCGCTCGGCGGCGGAGCACCCGTGCTGTTGACGGCTTCGACTGCGACCCGCTTTTCCCCCGAAGCCGCTCCCATCTGGGCCGCCCGAGCCGCCCCTTGGATGACGTCAGTGGCGCTGACCGGCATTGGATCGGCCAAACTCGGCTCCCCGACCTTCGTCGCAACGGTTACGTCGGGATGCTTCATGATCATTCCTTTGAGCCGCCCGAATGTCCCACTGTCACGGCGGCTTTCGTCCTCGGCCCGATTCTGCGCCACCGCCGCCTTGGTCGGTCGCGGAATCGGCTGGTGCAATGCAGCCAGGCGCTTCTTGGCGTCATCCACACGATCCATGATGGGATAGCGGGTGATGATCTTGGAATACGCGTCCGACGCGTCTTTGGTGAACTGCTGGATCATTGCCGCCTTGGCGCCCTCCATCGTGCAACCGGGCGGAACTCCCGGCTTGGTACAGGTTGGTGCCGCCCTCATGCGGACTATCTCCCCCTCAAAGTTCTGCCCCAGGAGATACAAGGCTTCGTCTGCCTTGCTGTAAAGCGGATACTTCTCAACCAAAGACTGCAGTCGCGCAATCGAAGCCGGATACGATTGCCGCAAATAATAGAAGCGCCCGATCTCAAATTCCCGCTCGCCCAGCACCTCCTGCACTTCGAGCAGCCGCTGTTTGCCCTCCGCCACCAGTTTCTGGTTGTCCGGATATTGCAGGACCAGGTTGCGATACTCCTCCTCTGCCCGCTTGGCGTGCGTGTAGTCCCGGTCCGCCTTCTCCATCTGCTGGTACTGGATGTTGGCAATCTTCAACTGCGCCTCGGCTGCCTCCGGCATGTTGGGAAAGAAGGTCTCGAAATCGCGATACTCCTGCTCCGCCTGCGCCAGCGACGCGGTTCCACCCTCCGCATACCACGAGTCGCCCACCGCCAGCTTGGCCCGCGCGATGAACTCCGAGTCGGGATACGTGTTGATCAGTGTCTGCAGCGTCATCCTCGCCACGTCAAAGCGGTTGTGCTTCATGGCATCCATCGACCGGTCGAACAACACCTTGTCCGGCTGCTTGGATCCAACATTCGCCAGGGGATTAACCGATTTCTTGTTCGTGCAGGCCACCGTGAGCACCAGCAGCATGCCCGTAAACGCAATCGTGGAAACTCGACGTGACATAAGACCTCGGAAATTATCTGAAACTGTGTGGGGCCGGGTCTTCGACCCGGCCATGCCGAGCAACGCTCGGCTCCCTTCTTGCTGGCAGTGTAAGTCCCCGACACAATCCGCCGGGCTTCGCCCGGCGACCGGGTCAAAGACCCGGTCCACACGCACGAACTAAACCTTCTGCAGTGCCGCTTCCGTCGCCGCCCTCAACAAATCCTGTGCATTCTTCTTTGGATCGCCCTTGCCGAACACCGCGTTGCCCGCCACTAGAATTTCCGCCCCCGCCCGCACCACCTCGCTCACCGTATCGAGGGAGACTCCACCATCCACTTCAATCCTGTAATTCAATCCCCGCTGGTTCCGAATCTCCGCTAAGCGGCTCATTTTGTGCAGCGTAGAAGGGATGAATTTCTGCGCGCCAAATCCCGGATTCACCGACATCACCAGCACATAATCCACAATGTCGAGCACTTCCGAAAGCGCATCCACCGGAGTCGCCGGATTAATCACTACGCCCGCCAGGCAGTAATGGCTCTTGATCAAGTTGAGCGTGCGATTCAGATGCCGGCAAGCTTCCTGATGCACTGACATCCAGTTCGCTCCCGCCTCCACAAACTCCGGAATGTACTGATCCGGATTCTCGATCATCAAATGGCAATCCAGCGGCAACTTGGTAGCCTTGCGCAGCGACTTCACCACCGGGGGCCCAATCGTCATGTTGGGCACGAAGTGTCCATCCATAATATCCAGATGGATGACACTCGCCCCACCCTCACCCGCCGCGCGCACTTGCTCAGCCAGGCGCGCAAAGTCCGCAGAAAGAATCGATGGTGCCAGTTCAATCAAGTTGTTCTCTTAGAACCTGAGCGTCAGTAAGGAAGCCTTCCAAAAATTCTAACACGCGGAGAACCTGTGGCGCGGGGGCCTCGCGGCGAAGTCGAACCATCCCTGCCCCCATGACGCAGCCTCAGCAGTGTACGTTCTCTCAAGCGATCCAGCCGCGTGCTACCCTCGTGCTTCGTGTTCGCGCAAAACCACTTCGCCCCCGCCGCCTACAGCCTGGCCGCAGTTCTAGCCTGGGGCACCAGCGACTTCTTCGGCGGATACGCCTCCCGCCGCGCCAACGTCTTCCTATTCACGACCCTAGTCAACGTCGGCGGCCTGCTAATGATGACCTCTCTCGTCCTCAGCACCCACCCTCCGTTCCCCTCCGGTCGAGCCGCAGCTTGGGTTCTAGCCGGAGGCATCGCCGGCGGCGCCGCGTTAGCCATCTTCTACCGCGCACTTTCGTCCGGCAGGATGGGTGTAACCGCGCCCGTCGCCGCCGTCCTCAGCGCCGCCATTCCCACTCTCGTCTCCATGTTCGCCGAGGGACCTCCCGGCGCGACCAGAGTCCTCGGCTTCCTGTTCGCCATTGCCGGACTCTGGCTCATCACTCGCTCCGAAGACGGTCACCGCCCCGAAGGCATCGGGTCAGCGATCCTCGCCGGTATCGGCTTCGCCACCTTCTATCTCTGCGTCCGACAGGCCGGTGACAGTTCCGCGGTATGGATCGCATCCTTAACCAGAACTGGGGGGCTTTTGGCCACCGGCACAATCATCCTGACCCAGCGCAAATTCCGCGACATCACCGCTACCGGCGTACGCTGGGCATTACTCACCGGATGCATCGACTCCCTCGGCACCTTGCTCTTCGTTCGCGCCAACCAGAGCGGACGCCTCGACGAAGCCGTCGTGATCTCCTCCTTATATCCCGCCATCACCGTCCTGCTGGCGCGCCTCGTCCTGAATGAACACTTCACGCGCTGGAAGTTCGTGGGCCTGTTGGCCGCCCTGGCCTCCGTCCCCCTAATCGCCACGGGATAGAGAGGTTGTGTGGCGCGGGCGCCTCGCCCGCGCCACATACCTGACCATCTACTCGCAACTCAGCACTCGCGACTGATACCATCCCCTGCGTGCCCCTGCTCGAAATCCGCAACCTGACCAAAGTCTTCCCCCACAGCGAATCTCCTTTCGCCGGCAAGGCTGGCAGCCTCAGTCCTAACAACGAAGTCCGCGCCGTCGACGACGTCTCCCTCGACATTCACTCCGGCGAAACGCTAGGCCTGGTCGGCGAGTCCGGCTCTGGCAAGAGCACTCTCGGACGCCTCGTCCTACGCCTGATCGAACCCACCTCCGGCACAATTCGTTACCAGGGAAGCGACTTTCTCGCCGCCAGCCGCGCAGAAATGCGCCGCCTCCGCCGCGACATGCAAATCATTTTCCAGGACCCATTCGCCTCCCTCGACCCCCGCTTCCGCGTAGAAGACATCATCGCCGAACCGTTAATCATCCACGGAGCGTCATCGGATGCGGGTGCCCCATCCTTCTCGCGTTCTTTGCGACAGGGTGGGGCTTTCAAAGCAGACCTCCGTCCCCGAGTCATCGAACTCCTTCGCGCCGTAGGCCTCGACGAATCCGCCCTCCGCCGCTACCCCCACGAATTCTCCGGCGGACAGCGCCAGCGCATCGGCATCGCCCGCGCCCTCGCGCTGAAGCCCAAATTCATCGTCGCCGACGAACCCGTCTCCGCCCTCGACGTCAGCGTCGGAGCCCAAATCGTCAACCTGCTTGCCCAACTGCAACGCGACTTCGGCCTCACCTATCTCTTCATCTCGCACTCGATGCCGGTTGTGCGGTATCTGGCCACGCGCATCGCCGTAATGCACCGCGGAAAGATCGTGGAAGCAGGTGACACAAAGCAGATAACTGAAGATCCGCGGCACCCCTATACGCGCACGCTGATCGAAGCCACCCCAGAACCAACCATGTAGAAGCTCACGTAGGTCCAGCCGCCGCGGCTGTACGGTCGAGCGAAGCTCGAAAGCGCAGGCTCTACGTCTCTGGCATCCCTAAGATTGTGCAACCAATTCGCGCCTCAACAACTCCAAACTAAACGCGTGGCTACGACGACTTCCACTCCTTTCGCGCTAACGACTCCCCGGCAACAGATTTCCACTCGCGATGTGGCAGAAATGATCTTCGGATTCGGTCTGATCATGCTGATCCTCTGGCTGCCCGAGCGCGCCCAGATCATCCTCGGCCCGCTCGCTCTGGCCGCAACGTTATCCGTCGTGATGCAGCGTCGCCCAAGCCGCGACGAACTTGGCCTGAGTGGCCGCAGCTTGATTTCTTCTCTATGGATTCTTCCCGCCTCCGTGGCTGTGACGGTTGCCAGCGTTCTACTCGCAGGGAAAGCGGGCACCCTGCATCCCCTCTACACACCGGGCCTCGCGCATATCGGCGGATACGTCTTGTGGACGATCTACCAGCAATTCCTCCTGCAGGTCTACTTCATGCCGCGCCTGTTGCGTATTCTCCCCAGCGACCAAGTGGCAATCACCCTTGCCGCATCGCTCTTCGCGGCGGCGCACCTGCCGAATCTCCCGCTCACCGCTGCGACCCTGGTCTGGGGCGCAGTTTCCTGCACACTCTTCTTGAGATATCGCAACGTTTACATCCTCGGCCTCGCGCAAGGACTGCTGGGTTTGTGCTTCGCCATTTGCGTTCCCGACGCTCTTCATCACCACATGCGCGTCGGCCTGGGGTATCTGCATTACCATGGCACGATTCCGCTGCCGTAAGCAGCTAAGGTGCAAATTCCTTCACCTTGACAAGCCCGTGCCGCTCCACTCAATATGCTTTCCCGGCCCCAAGAAGGATGTCCCTGCCCTCCTGCTGTCCTTGAGAGCTTTCGATTATGGTTCGCGGGAAATAGGAGCTCCGATGATGTCCATCCCCAGTTTCAGATCGCACGGCTGCCTCTGGATCATCTTGTCGCTCCTCGTATTCGTATGTGCCAACGTCGCCGCCTTCGGCGCAGCTCCGCCTCAAGACAACGAAAGCACCCCAAATGCCCTCCCGCTCGGCACCGTTACTGTGCTCGGCTCCGCCACTTGCCTGTCGGGCGCGACCCGGGGAGCCGCTTGCACTTCCGTCAGCGTGTCCTGCCCGGGAGTGCCCGATCTCAAAGCAACCTTGAGCCAAGCTTTTCCCGTGGGGACGCCCAAAGGCACTATCATTCTGGTCAGCGGTCACGGTGGCACTACCTTCTTTAACAGCAGTTTTGCCAACACCTACCTAGGTGATGGCTACCGAGTAGTACAACTCGCCTGGGCAACCGACTGGGAGGACTCCGGCGGCGTCAGCCTCAAGAGTGCCGCCTGCCGCGGCGCCACAGCTTTTAAGTATGTGTTCGATAACGTCCAGGCCGGGGACCGAACCACTGGCTTCTGCGCCCAGGGCACCAGCGGTGGAGGCGCCGCCATCAGCTACTCGCTCGGACACTACGGACTCTCAGACTATTTCGATTACGTGGTGATCGCCGCCGGTCCCGGCGTTTCCCGCATGGATTACGGCTGCGACAAGCCGCTGTACAAGGGGGGCGCTCTTAACCTCTGCCCGCTCCTTACCAACGCTCCCTACGCTTATTTCAATGGAACAAAGGTAAATACCTGGGAAAACACGACCACGTGTGCCGTCAAGCCGCCGCTGCAATCCGATATCGACAAATGGGCCGCTGACTCCATCGTCACCACCGGAGCCAATTACTCGTATCCGAAAACCAACATGAGTTGGTTCTTCTGCGTGACTCCTCCCGTAAACAACAGTACCGGTGAGGGCAAGTTCCTGATCGACCAGGTGATCCCAAAGAATCCTGCGGACGTGAATTGTTACTCCGGAGTCTGCAAGGGAGAAGCCGTCTGGCAGGACAAAGCCGCTTTCAACACTACCCACACCCAGATGCTCTCGCAGTGTGTTGGCAACCATCAGTGAAAACGTTGTCAGAAGGGCATCGCCGCAAGGAAGAGAGCGACCCCAGGAAGTCTGAAGCTGATATTTTTTGGTTTACTTAAACCTGGACCGGTATAGAATGCTCGCCTTTAGGCAGGTGGGTATGAGATGTGTTTCCGCTCTTGATGTAATCCCACGACGTGAAAGCTCCTTCGGCATGCGATTCACGGCATGCATTCTTCTCGCACTACTCACCCAGTCTCGAGCGCCCGCTCAAGTCGCGGAGCCAGATGTTCCTTCAACGCAACCGTCAGCCCAATCACCTAAGAAAGACGCAGTAGGCAAAGAAGACGCGAACAAGGTCAGCAAGTATGACGTCGATCGCATCGGTCAACGCGATATCAGCCGCGGCTGGAACGTATATTCGGCCCGGCGCGAATACGAACTCGGACAGAAGCTGGCAGCAGCGGTCCAGCGCAATACCAAGTTCATCAACGACCCCGTAATCAACGATTACGTAAACCGTGTGGGTCAGAAGCTCGTGCGCAACTCCGACGCGAAGGTCCCATTCACCATAAGAGTGATCGACTCCGGTGACAACCCTCGGGCCTACAGCCTGCCTGGCGGGTTCCTCTACGTAGACAAGGCGCTCATCCTCGCCGCAGATGGCGAAGCCGAACTGGCCATCGTTATGGCGCACGAGATCGCACACGTTGCCGCCCGGCATGCTACGCGCGCTCTCACCCGCAAAAATTTGTGCAGCCTTGTCGACACTGTGGCATTCTTCACCGGGCCGACCGGCATGATCCTGGAGGACGTCGGAGGGGTTGCTGGTCCTCTCTCGGTGAAGAAGTTCAACCGCGACGCGGAGTACGAAGCCGACCTGCTCGGCATTGAGTACGCGTACGCTGCCGGATACGATCCACAAGCTCTGTTGGTCGCCCTGGAGAAACTACATGCGCTTGAAGTGAGGAGAGCCGCGCTGTTTGCCAAGCTCCCCGGTTATCATTGGGCAACCAGGCTACCCTTCCATCGTGGGCTCGCGAAAAGCTTTTCCAACTATCCTCTGACGGAGGAACGGATGCATCGCCTTCAGTCCGAGATCCCCACGTTTCTTCCTGACCGGAAAGACTACGTCGTGGATACCAACGAGTTTCAGGAAGTGAAGGCCCGGCTGCTCGCGTCCGAAGGGCCTACGCTGCGCCGCCACAGCCCTGGTGAGGATGCCGGCAAGGGGCCGGTCCTGCGCCGCAACCGGCAGTACGAAAATGAGCTGTACGAATCGGACGTTCGCACTCTCCCAGGCTTGCCGAATATTCCGAGTGACGGTAATTTCGGATACGTTCACCACTGATCAAACTGCAGCGCTACGCACAACGTTCGCTTGCGCAATCCTCGACTCAACTTCTGTTAGAATGCTTGCCGTGAAAAGACGAACATTGCTCCAGGCGCTTCCTGCGGCGACCCTGCTCCCGGCATCACTTTGGGCCGCTTCCCAGCAAGACAATGCCAACTCTATGCCAGCCACGACAGCCGTCTACGAGCTCCGCACTTACCATGCAGCTCCCGGAAAACTCGGAGAACTGCTGTCCCGCTTCCGCGATCACACCATGAAGCTCTTTGAACGCCACGGCATGAAAAACGTTGCGTATTGGACGCCCCTCGACGAGCCGGAGAAGAGCAACACCCTGATCTACATTCTTCAGCACCCGAGCCGGGAAGCGGCTGCCGCCAACTGGAAATCTTTCCAGGACGACCCCGAGTGGAAGAGTGTACGCGACAAATCTGAGGTGAACGGCAAACTCGCGGAAAAAGTTGACTCCACCTTCCTTGCCCTGACCGACTTCTCCCCGCGATTGCGCTAGGCGGCGTACAGTTCGCCGTCTCGCAACGGTTAGCCGAATTTGATCTACAGCCGTAATTACGAAAGTCATTCTCTATGGTTGACGTAACATCACGGTAAGGCTCATTCACCCGCGTCGGCGATGCAAAGGAAAAGCCGCCCAGTCCTCCGGCGGCTCTTGCTCTGTGTAGGTGTTCTTGTTCTTGGTCAGGGCAGATTGAATCCCGATTCCCTCAATTACCTGGCATGGCGGGCTACTTCTGAGCTTCGATCTTCTTGATCACGATTGCGGTCGATCCTCCCCGTGCAAACACCTTCCCGCTAGCCGTAACCTTCTGTCCGGCGAACGGTAGGAGCCGGTCGTTCTGCCCGCTGGATGGAGTCGTGTCCGCAATGGGCCAGTAGATCGTGCCGTTGTCGGTCAAAATCACCAAAGGAGAACCAGCCTTTGCACACGCCGTCGCACAGTTGGCGCTGATCGGTTTCTTGAGTCCCTTGGTGAATGCACAAGCCGAGTCCAGCACGTAGCCCTTAACCGTAGTCGACTTGCCGGTGTCGCTACTCCAGGCCAGGACGCCGGCCAATGCCACCGCCAGAGAAATGTTCGCTGCATTACGAAAAGTCATTTGCCGATCCTCCTTGGAAATGTCGCGTCAAGCTACCTTTTGCGATGTCGCGGGACAATACTTCGAAACCACTACAATTTCCGCATGCGGGTAACCCCTCTGGCGGAATTGTGATGAGCGATCCCAGCACAACCTGTGTCTGCCGCCACACGACACGTAGCCCCCGAGGCATTCGTCCGGGGGCCCATTTGCTTGCTCAAACGCGCTTCGCTCGCTGGGCGGACGAATGCGTCCGCCCCTACGCTGGCAATCCCCAATCCACTCCTGCTGACTCAGCTGGTGCCCCTCTTGTCTGCCCGCAGCCTCGCGATTAGAATTCCCCCGACCCTGCAGGAGGAACCCACATGTCCACCGCCCCGGTCTTGCCCGCACAGACTCCAGCGCCCGAAACCGCTCCACTCTCCGAAGGCGCACGCATCATCAACACCTTCATTGCGCCTTCAAAGACTTTCACCGACCTGCGCCGCAGCGCCGCCTGGTGGGCGCCATTTCTGCTCCTGGTCGTTATCTCGACCGTGTTCGTTTACACCGCTGGCCAGAAGATCGGCTTTCGCAAGATCATGGAAAACCAGATGCAGGCCCAGCCCAAGCAACAGGCCCGCTTGGAACAATTGCCAGCCGACCAGCGCGAGCGGCAGATGGAACAGGGAGCAAAGGTCACCGAAATCTTCTCCTACGTAGTCCCCATCTTCATTTTGATCTTCTGGCTTGTCCTCGCCGCGGTGATGTACCCGTCATTCAAATTTGCGGCCGGAGCCGATGTGAACTTTAAGATTTCCCTCGCGATCGTGGTCTATGCGGCTTTACCCCTCGTGCTGAAAACAGTACTCTCGCTGGTTTCGGTGCTGGCGGGCATGAGCCCCGACTCGTTTTCGTTCCAGAATCCCCTCGCGACCAACCCCGGCTACTTCATGAATCCCGCCGGCTCACCCTTTCTGTACAGTATTCTTTCGGCGATCGACATATTCATGATCTGGACGCTGGTCCTCACCGCCTTAGGTTTCACCTACGTCAGCAAGGTAAAACGCGGCACCGCCTTCGCAATCGTCTTCGGCTGGTGGCTCGTATTTACGCTGGCTTTCGCTGGCCTAGGAGCGATGTTCTCGTAGCAGATTCCAAAGCCCGAGAAGCCAGGCAGATCGTGGGCAAGACAGATGAACCGTGTGGGCGCGGGCGACTCGCCCGTGCGCTTTTCACGCAGCCAACCAGAGGGTCTCCGGTTTTTCTCCGCGTACTCTGCGGCAGTTTTCCGCGCACTCTGCGATTTGCTGTGTTGGCGGTTAAAGAATGTACCGCGACAAATCCTGATCCTTCACAATATCCGTCAGCATCTTCCGCACATAATCCGCATCAATCGTAACCTGCTGCCCCTTCTTGTCCGGAGCCTCAAAGCTGAGCTCATCCAGCACACGCTCCATGATCGTGTGCAGCCGCCGCGCCCCAATGTTCTCCGTGCTCTCGTTCACCCGAAAAGCAAAGTGAGCAATCTCCGACAACGCCTCCGGCGTAAATTCCAGCTTCACCCCTTCTGTATCAAGCAAAGCCGTGTACTGCTTCACCAGCGAGGACTTCGGCTCCGTAAGAATCCGCACAAAGTCGTCCATGGTCAGCGACTGCAACTCCACCCGAATCGGAAACCGCCCCTGTAACTCAGGAATCAGGTCGCTGGGCTTCGAAACATGGAATGCTCCCGCCGCCACGAAAAGAATGTGGTCCGTGCGCACCATCCCGTAACGCGTGTTGACGGTCGTCCCTTCGACAATCGGCAGAATGTCGCGCTGCACACCCTCCCGCGAAACATCCGGACCATGCCCGCCTTCACGCCCCGCAATCTTGTCAATCTCATCCAGGAAAACGATTCCCGAATTCTCCACCCGGTCAATCGCGATTCTCGTTACCTGGTCCATGTCAATCAACCGCTGCTCTTCTTCCTGAATCAGATATTCGAACGCCTCGTTCACCTTCATCTTCCGCTTTTTGGTGCGCTGCCCGAAGATATTCGGCAACATGTCCTTGATGTTGACATCCATCTCCTCCACACCCTGGTTCGTCAGAATCTCGAATGAGGGAAAATTGCGCTCCCGCACATCAATCTCCACCATGCGCTCGTCAAGCTTTCCTTCGCGCAACTGTTGTCGCAGTTTTTCCCGCGTCCTGTTTGAAGATTCGGTTAACCCAGTGCCTCCATCAATCACCACTCCTCCGGTGGATCCCCCGTCGGTCGCCCGCGGCGGCGGCGAAGGCGGCAACAAGATATCCAGCAGCCGCTCCTCCGCATTCAGTTCCGCCTTGTCCGCAACATCCTCCAGCTTCTCCTCCCGCACGTTATCAATCGCAATCTCCACCAGATCGCGCACCATCGACTCCACATCCCGCCCCACGTACCCCACTTCCGTAAACTTCGAAGCCTCCACCTTAAGAAACGGCGAATTCGCCAGCTTCGCCAGCCGCCGCGCAATCTCCGTCTTCCCCACCCCTGTAGGCCCGATCATGATTATGTTTTT
>QIAM01000038.1 GCA_003225555.1 Acidobacteriota bacterium
GTTTTGGACCGCAAGCGGTCACTGCGGCGGTAGGTGCGCAATACTGGGGAACCACGGACAGCGAAGATTCGTAGCTTTCAGTAGTGCTAGGCTGGCTAAGGAGGAAGGGTTATGCACCTTCTGTCGATTTTCTTCTTCCCGTTTTTCGGTTTTGGTTTCCTGATGTACTTTCTGCCGACGATCATTGCTTTCGCCCGCAATAAGCGGGATACGATGGCGATCTTGCTACTGAATCTCTTCCTGGGATGGTCGGTAATCGGGTGGGTGATCGCGCTGGTCTGGGCAGCGAAGAATGACGTGCCCGCGATGGTGAGGTGAGTTCGGCATAACTGTGAGATCCCGGCCCAAGCTTTCCTTTCTGTTCGTCACTCTCTGTCTCTGCGCGTGTACTTCGAAGCAGGTCGCACCTGCTCCCGATGGGGCGACTCTGCTGCAGGCCGTTCCCGGGGCTGACCGGGCCAAGTACCAGCGTATTCAGGACATGAGGAACTGGCGCAACCCCTATCTAGTCATTCGAACGGATGGAGTGGGATTGCTAGATCCTGCCGACAACGCGGAAATCGTGCTGAAGCCCGAAGAGGTGCTGGATCGGCTGGCGCAGTTGCCGGCGTCGGCGTGGCCGTATGGGCGAGTAGTCGCGGTAGGAGAGAATGGGATCAGAGGATCGGAGCAGGACTCGGTCACGATCCGGCGCAATAAGGGAATCGTGGGGGGCATCCTGCAGGGAGCGCACATCGTGATCGAGTGGGTGCCATCGGCAGGAGCCCCTGTGAGACGCAGCAAGAGTCTTGAAGATATCCCGCACAATTGACGACATGAGGAGCATGTCTCGTGCTGTACGGCGCGATGGCAAGCGGCTGGGCTTCGTTCCGACGATGGGGGCGCTGCATGAAGGACATCTCTCTCTGCTGAGTGCGGCCAGGGCTTCCTGCGATATTGTGACGGCGTCGATTTTTGTAAACCCTACGCAGTTTGGCCCGAATGAGGATCTGGAGAAGTATCCGCGATCGTTTGAGCGGGATTGCGAGCTTCTCGAAAAAGAGGGCGTCGATGTGCTGTTTGCGCCGTCGGTAGAGGAGATGTACCCGGCGGGCGCGGTCACCTGGGTTACGGTGGAGGAGCTTAGCGGGAAGCTGGACGGGCGTTCGCGGCCGGGACACTTTCGCGGTGTCACCACGATTGTGTCGAAGCTGTTTCATGTGGTCGAGCCCGATGTTGCGTTCTTCGGGCAGAAGGATGCGGCGCAGGTGGCGATCATCCGGCGCATGGTGCGAGATTTGAATTTGCCGGTGGAGATTGCGGCTTGTCCGATTGTGCGCGAGGTGGATGGGCTGGCCATGAGCTCGCGGAATGCCTATCTCGATCCGCAACAGCGGAAGCAGGCATTGGTTCTGCATCGTTCACTGATGCGCGTGGAAAAACGGGTGGACGAGGGCGAGCGAAAGGCGGCGAAATTAGTCGCTGCCGCGCGCGAGGAGTTTGGACGCGAACCTGCCGTTCGCCTCGATTATTTCGAGATCGTCGATGCCCAAAGCCTTGATCCGCTGGAGGACGTATCCAAGGGCGCCGTGGCAGCGGTCGCCGCGTATGTGGGACCGACCCGGCTTATCGACAACCTTGTTTTGCGTGAAGGCTAGGGTTGGAGATGGACGGCAGCGGTGCTGGGCTGAGGAGCCAGGTGTTGTCGTACGAGGTCTTCAATCTGGGACCAAATGTGCGGGTCGCATTCGCTCTGGGCATGCGAGGGCGTCAAGTGATCGAACCATGACGCTCCAGCGGGACACTGGATCGGAACCTTTTTGTAGTCGACCAGGTAGTTGCCCAGGATTTGAGTGCGGGAAGGATCTGCCGCAGTAATCCGTTTCCGGCCGTGAATCAACCCGTGCGTCTGATAGAAGTTGACAGCTTCCGCGACATTGGCGGGAATCACGGAATCGTTCTGCCAGAGCTTGGCGACGCTGTCTACCTGCACGGTCAACAGGACGGGGATGCCGTTTCGCTGTAAGTCGCGCGCCAGCAACACCGTTGCCGCCGCCCCCCAGCTATGGCCGAAGAGCACAATGTGGGCGTGGGTCTTTTCGTCGTCCGAGAGGATGCCGTCGTGGTTGGCGTCGAGCTGATGCACGATGGTCTTGAAGGCATTTCTGCGGTGACGGTTCTCGAAAACTTCCACGTATGTGTCTGCAGGGAAGCCGCGGTGGATGCGTTGTGCGAGCTGCACGGGGCCGTGATGGGGATTGTCGTGGCGCACGAATCCGCCTACGAACCCGATCACGATACTGGACGGGGCAGTGGCTTCGGCGTGGATGGCAGGAGCTCCCTCGGCTCCTGCGGTTACGGCTGGAGTGCAAACCAAGCTTGCGAAGGCGATGGCCAGAGCGCGAGATGATGCTGAGTGCGACAAGCAGCCTACCTAACGGGAGTCAGATGAACTTTCTTGCGAATCCGATGCCGAAAATCTCAGGGAGTCAATGTCTGAGTCTGCCGGTGGTCGGCGGGAAACCTTAGCTGAAGCGGCTTTTGGCGCCTCCGGCCCGGGGGACAGTC
>QIAM01000039.1 GCA_003225555.1 Acidobacteriota bacterium
CAGATAGCAGCGCCCCTTTCATCGGTATCGGACACCAACATGCACCGCGCCCCCCAACGGGCGCACTCGAGTGCGGATAGAAGCGCCGCGATGAACGAACCAGGCAAAAGCAAAACCAACAACAACAAAACCGCAACCAAGGGAAAATCAAAATCCAAAAGTTTCCCCTTGACCCGCACCAGCCGTCTCATCGAAGGCGGATGGGAAGAGCCTGCCCTTGAGCGAATTCGAAGGGATCTCGCGCGCATCGCCACCGCGTGGATGAGTGGCCGTCCCAGCCCCAACGGACTTTTACGCCGCAACGCGTTCCGCAGTCATCAATTCATACTCCCGCTCGGATTCTCCCGGCAGCAATACCCACATGGTATAGACACCGACTGCCGTTCCGAACGGAACGTTGAACAGCGAAATGAAAGCCAGAACCAGGGTCAGAATGCGGGCCCAGGGTTCACGCTGCAGCAGACCCCATCCGGCGACGAATCCCAGAGCGGCTTTGGCCATGATCAGGATGGCAACCACGCTCAGCAAAGGTTGAAGAAATCCCGGCGCTCCGGCTTCGTGGCCGCGCGCCAAAATTGTATTTGCGACGATGTAAAGCGCCACTGCACCGATGGCGTTGAGCGCAGAGATCGCCAGCCAAAGAATGCCCACTAACTGCAGGTGCTCCTGCACGCGGCCGCGGCGCATCGGCATTTGCGTCACGGTACCGACGATTTGTCTGCCACAGCCGCTGCAAAATGTCTGGCCCGGCTGCAGGGAGGTACCGCACCTGTCGCAGAACATGTTCTTCCTCCTCGCCAGTGCGGCGACCGTCGCACATCACATCGTCTGACAGATAGTACGCAACTCGAACTTAGTAGTTCCATTGAATCGTCACACTAGAAGTCGCGGTTTACTACCGATGAGACGTTGCAACGCAAACGAAAAGGCCACCCGGCAACGTGGGCGGCCTTTTCTTCAAGGGAGAATAGTTCCAACGGAGCCTCAAATTTCCGTCAAAACTTTCTGGCGAAATCTTATGAGCCGAAAAACCGAGGTGTCAAGCGATTTTTGGGAAATAAATGCCTTTAGTTTCAACTGCTTACACAACCAATCAATATGCCGCGCGAATGTAGCATTTTGAGACAAACCGCGGCTGCAACCCCTCTAAGCCCCTACTTCTAATGCACTTACCGCCCTCCGGGTGGAATCTGGCTGCTCTCAGTCTGTGCTCCGGAACCACTCCCCGAGGCGCCCTTCGCCATCGTTTCCGCCAGGTGCAATGAGATGAATTCCATCTGCTCCGGACGGTCAAACACCCTATCAGGGAACAGCCGCTTCATCAGAATACGGATC
This sequence comes from Acidobacteriota bacterium, assembly GCA_003225555.1. Lineage (GTDB taxonomy): Bacteria > Acidobacteriota > Terriglobia > Terriglobales > Acidobacteriaceae > Sulfotelmatobacter. Next base: position 1,336 of record QIAM01000039.1, read on the forward strand.
CCTCCAAAGGCCACGCCCGCAACAATTGCCATCGCGCCCAGAATGGCGCACAAAAGAATAATGTTCACCAGCAATTTGCCAAGATCCTTGTTCGGATCGAAAGAAGTGTTCTCGTTCCACGTGACGTTGGCCTCATAGTTCACCCGGCGCAGCAAGTCCCTGGCGTCCCTCTCCGAGAGCGCCCCTGCGGCAATCGCGATGATCGGCCCGCTCCGCTTGTCATAGAACTCTCCGGCATTTTCGACCGACGATTCCCCCGGCTTGCGCTGGTGGGACGCATCGATGCGGTGCAGATGATCGGCAGCCAATTGCGGCGTTGGGTAATAGATCAGCATCAGTGTCGCTTCGCCGCTCGGGGTCGTGTAGCGGCCCAGCGTCACCTCAGATCTCACGCTGAAATCAACCAAATCCGCCGAAACCGGCGGCGCCAGCGCCGCGAGCGCAGCAGCTCCCATCGCATACTTCTCGGTGTTTGCAACGTAGCCGCGCACCGGCATGAATCCGAGGATGGGAGGCAGGTTCCCCGCGTTTCCTCCGGGACGCGGCAGCGTCCCGGCCAATTCGCGCAACTCCGCCCCCGACATCGGAGACTCTTTGCTGAACAACGCGTCGATGACGATGTGCCCTCGATAGAACAGCACCCGCTGCCCCAACGATGCGCCCTGGTCGCCGATCTGCTCCCTCGTCATGTCGGGCTGAAGGTAGAAAGTGTAAGCGCCGAAACCGCCACTCGCGTCCGCGAAGCGCGCCGCCCGGATTTTCACCGTACGCCCGTCCTCGCGCGTGTAGGTCGACGAAGCAAAGTCGGTGAACCCGTATTCCTTGAGTACCGCAGCGTTCGTAGGGTCGGCCGCCCCGGGATCAGAACTGGTTTGAGCGGCGCCCTGCATCTGCCATCCCCCGAACTGCTGCGGCAGGATCGGCGTCACCGGGGCAGACGAAGCCGGATTCACCGCGACGCCAGCACCAACCCCGCACAGAAAAACGCAAAATACCAGCAAAAGTCGTGAAGATCGCATGGGATAACTTATAGAGAACTCCTTTTTATTAGACCACATAGGGTGGCGAAAAGTTTCCCCCAAGATAGGCATGCTGCCGGCCACGGTCTCTACGACCCGGCAACCGCTAGTTACCATGGTGCCGTAGCCCTCCCCCGTCCGTGCCCCACCCGTTGGAGCTATTCGCGAAATCCTGATCATGCGGCACACTAAGAGTGGATTAAGGATCCCCGCGCAGTCATGGAAAAGAATCGCCGTCAGGTTCGGACCAGAGCAGTGCTGCCGGTGAGGCTGCGTGGCAAAGACAGCTCCGGCAAAGTCTTTGATGATCTGGCCCACACGTTGGACGTAACCGCCACCGGGGTACGGCTGGGATCGGTCCGGCACGAGTTGCAAAAGCTCGAGCAGGTCACAATTTTGTACAGGAAACGGCGGATGGAGTTTCGCGTGGTTTGGACGAAGAAGATGCAAGGATCGGGCGAGTATCAGGTGGGTCTGGAAGCTTTGACCTCAGAGCCGGACGCCTGGGGCCTCTCTTCCTCGGACTTCAAAGCTCGTGATGTGATGCCGTCGGCGGCGCCGGGTGCGCACGCCTCAGGGATAGCTTAAGCAAGGAGCAATCATGAACTATTTTCTTAAACTCTTGTGGTCGAATGAAGAGGGCCAGGACATCGCCGAGTACTCCGTCATGCTCGCCGTAATTCTCGTCATCGTCGTGGGCACGGTCCGTTTGATCGGCGCGAACGCCAGCAATGTCTTCTCGCAAGTCGGCAGCGCCATCCAGTAGACGCAATTTTCTTCATGGAATTTGGAAAGGCACGGCTCAGCCGTGCCCGAGAGGAAACCCGCTCACGCGAGCGGGCCTTCCCGTTTCGCTCACTTGCCCTGCACGCGTTCTCTAACGTGGCCAGAGCCATCCAAAGACACCAGCGGTCAGCAACCCATAGACGAGTCCATCGATGACCTCCTTGATCGTCGCCGACCAAGTCTGCCCCTTCCAGATGCCGTTGCTCAAATTTCCCAAGCCATAAGCGAGGAATGCCGCCGTCCCAGCGACGCGGAACACCTTCAGGTAGTTCGCACCCGCCAGGACCGTGTGTCCCGTCAGATAAGCTACAAAGAAGCCAACCAGAAGACAGAACACAAACCACTGGATCAGAAACTTCGGCATCGCCGGCGGACCGCTAGGCATGATCGTCAGCATCCCAACCGGGCCCTGTTTGTACTTTTCGATGCTCGCAGGCGACTTCATATCCTTTGGCAAGCAATAGGGGAAGACGTAGAGCCCGCGCGTGAGCTTGAGGGGCCGCAGAAACGCGAGGACCTTATCCTCCTCCGGAAGTTGGCGGTAGTCGCTGCGATGGTAAGTCAGCAGCATGTGAACGATGGAACTGGCGACGAAAACGACGACCGCCGACAATAAGATGGGAAGCCATAGCGTGGTGAGCGGAACCATGAACAGCCTCCGAATTGAGTTGGAATAGAGCGCCGAGATTTCGTAGCCGAGGCTACGCCTGCCGCAGGTGAACGTCAAGTCGTTGGTACATGATATGTCCGGTTGAGATAGCACATGACATGTCCGCTTTTCAGGCGGTGAGGATAAGAGACCATGCAAAGCATGGTTTCTTACTCGAAGGCCGCGATGGAGCGGGCAATGAAAGTACAGGAAGTCATCTTGCGGGCGATGGCGAAGAAGATCACGTGGTGGCAGGCAGCGGAGATCATCGGAATTAGCGACCGGCACATGCGGCGCTGGCGTCGCTATGAAGAGTTCGGCTATGACGGGCTGTTCGATCGACGACGCGGGATGCCCTCTCACAAGCGAGTCCCCATGGCCCTGGTGGAGCAGATTCTGGGACTCTACCGCGAGAAGTATTTCGATCTGAACGTGCGGCATTTTCACGAGAAGCTGCGGGCAGAGCACCAGATTGAACTCAGCTACACCTGGGTGAAACTGGCTTTGCAAGGAGCCGGGCTGGTAGAGCGGGGGCGCAAACGGGGGGTGCATCGCAAACGACGACCGCGGCTTCCGCTGCTGGGAATGCTGCTGCACATCGATGGCAGCCGGCATCGCTGGTTCCAGGATGAGCGCTGGTATGACCTGATCGTCATTCTGGATGATGCCAGCAGCGAGATCGGTCACAGCCGGGCAGCGAAGTGAGTTTTCAGCAATCTGCGACGCCGCCGAGGTGAGCTTTTGAAACCGGCTCGCGCTCTCTTACCGCATGGGACATGGTGGCACACCCTCTGGTTTTGATTCCTCTTGAATCACACGACGGGGGCGCCCCTCGATAAGAGCGAAGGCGTTGTCAAGGACAAAAGATATCCTCAGCAGTGGCGGAGCACCGCTTGGTTTGCCAGAGAGGTTGGACAAAATACGGGGACACGGGACGTTTCCTAATTTGTTCAAGAAAAAGGCCCCGCTCTCGCGAGCAGGGCCTTTGACCTAGCTGACGGCTGAAAGCTGAGAGCTGACAGCTGTCCTTAGTACATGTCTCCCATGCCCCCGCCGTGTCCGCCGCCCATGGGTGCCTTCTTCTCTTCCGGAATTTCGGCAACCAGGGCTTCGGTGGTGAGCATCAGGCTGGCGATCGACCCGGCGTTCTGCAGAGCCGTGCGCACAACCTTGGTGGGATCGAGCACGCCGGCCTTGACCAGGTCTTCGTACTGTCCGCTGAAGGCGTTGAAGCCGTAGTTGGGATCTTTCGACTCCAGCACCTTGCCCAGAACCACAGCGCCTTCTTCGCCGGCGTTTTCGGCGATCATGCGCAGGGGTTCGTTAACGGCGCGCTTCACGATGCTGATGCCGATCTGCTCATCGCCCTCCGCCTTTACTTTGTCCAGAGCAGCCGCCGAACGAGCCAGAGCTACGCCGCCGCCGGGGACAATGCCTTCTTCCACAGCAGCGCGGGTTGCATGCATCGCGTCTTCCACTCGAGCTTTCTTCTCTTTCATTTCGGTCTCGGTCGCGGCGCCGACTTTGATCACTGCCACGCCACCAACCAGTTTCGCCAACCGCTCCTGCAGTTTCTCGCGGTCGTAGTCGCTGGTGGTCTTGTCGACCTGGCTGCGAATTTCCTTCACCCGGCCTTCGATTTCAGCGTGCTTGCCCTTGCCCTCGACGATCGTGGTGTTGTCCTTGTCGATGGTGATCTTCTTGGCCTGGCCGAGATCCTGGATCTGCACGTTCTCAAGCTTGATGCCGAGATCTTCCGTGATGGCCTTGCCACCCGTTAGGATCGCGATATCCTGCAGCATCGCCTTGCGACGATCGCCGAAGCCGGGAGCCTTGACGGCCGCGACTTGCAGCGTGCCACGCAGCTTGTTGACCACCAACGTAGCAAGTGCCTCTCCCTCGACATCCTCAGCAACGATCAACAGCGGCTTGCCGCCCTTGGCAATCTGTTCGAGCAGCGGGAGCAGATCCTTCATCGAGCTGATCTTCTTTTCGTAGATCAGGATGTAGGCGTTCTCAAGTGCCACTTCCATGCGCTCGGGATCGGTAACAAAGTACGGTGAGAGATAGCCCCGGTCAAACTGCATGCCCTCGACGACTTCGAGCTGCGTCTCCAGCGTCTTCGACTCTTCGACGGTGATGACCCCATCCTTGCCAACCTTCTTCATGGCCTCGGCAATGATCTTGCCAATGGTTTCGTCATTGTTCGCCGAAATCGTACCTACTTGAGCGATCATTTCGCCGGTGACGGGCTTGGAGAACTTGTCGAGTTCGCCTTTCTCGCGCTCGCCTTCCTTGTTGATCTTGCCGCAGATGGTGGTGACTGCGAGTTCGATACCGCGCTTGAGGGCCATGGGATTGGCGCCGGCTGCTACCGTCTTCACGCCTTCGCGGTAAACGGCTTGGGCCAGAACGGTAGCTGTAGTGGTGCCGTCGCCGGCTACGTCAGAGGTCTTGCTGGCGACTTCGCGCACCATCTGGGCGCCCATGTTCTCGAGCGGGTCTTTCAGCTCGATTTCTTTTGCTACGGTGACGCCGTCCTTGGTGATGGTCGGCGAACCGAACTTCTTCTCGATAACTACGTTGCGGCCCTTGGGGCCGAGTGTGACCTTCACGGCGTCGGCCAGAATGTTGACGCCGCGGAGGATCGCCTGCCGCGATTCTTCTCCGTGAACGATGTGCTTTGCCATGTTTCTATTCTCCTAATGAATTTCTATTGCAGGACTGGCCTGCGGATTTCGGGCTGTCAGCTATCACTTTCAACTACTAGCTGCTAGCTAAACCGACTTGCATAGGTCCTTCGCGCAAAGGACGCGCTCAGGATGACAATGCTTATCGGCGGGAGCCGGCAAGTTCCTTCTTGCTTGAGGTGGTCAGGATGCCGAGCACTTCCTCTTCGCGCATGATGATGAAGTCTTCACCATCCAGCTTGATTTCGGTGCCGGAATACTTGCCGAACAGGATGCGGTCGCCATCTTTCACGTCGAGGGGACGAACCTTGCCTTCTTCGTTGATCTTGCCCTTGCCGACGGAGACGACTTCGCCCTCCTGCGGCTTTTCCTTGGCTGAGTCGGGGATAATGATGCCCCCCCGTGTGGTCTCGCCTTCTTCAATGCGCCGCACGAGGATGCGGTCATGGAGCGGGGTGAATTTTGCCATGGTTCAAACTCCTTTCAAAGTTGGTGTAGAAGGTTAATCTTGGGTAAACCTATGAAATGAATGGAGCCAGAGTAACTGTTAGCAATCGCTCTGGTTGAGTGCTAATTATAGGAGCTGGAATGCAGAGATGTCAAGAGCCCCCCGCAGCAGGCCGCAGCAGGGTAGCATGGGCAATTACGCGGAAGGCTACATCGGCAGAACTTTGAGGCCTAGCACTGGTCTTGGTACTAGCGCAACAGCGACGGGCGCCCCTCCAGCAGACCAGATTAGGTAGATGAGCGAAACAAAATCTTTCGCCGCAGCATAGTTCCAAAACCCGCAAGCCCTGTACCCAGCAAGAACAGAGAGCTCGGCTCCGGAACCACCGTGAGGTTTCCTGTGCCGTTGAAGGTGACAAAGGCGAACGAAACGATGAAGCTGCCATTCCCGGTGTCAACCAGGTCAAGATTGGCCGTGCCAGTTCCTTTAAAAAGCAAACTGGCCATTAATGGACCGTAGGTATAGAAGCTTTGGCCTAAGGTCAGATCCTGGTAGGCGAAAAGCTGGCCTGACAGGCTGACGGGAGCCGTAAATGTACCTGTGGCAATCGCTGAAAGTGGGACTGTGAAGGTTCCTGTAAACAGGATACCCGTACCGTCGAGTATGTCGGTGAATTTGTTGCCGATGTTCACTGTCGTACAGCACGATCCTTGCCACGGCACCACCCGGAAAGACAGGGTCATCGGGACGTCGGCGGTGCCGTCGCCGACTTGAGAGTTGCCAAAGGGAGCGGCTGAGAACGTGGAGAAGGTGCCGGCGGTTAGCGATAGAGCATTGCTGTCAAGTCCGCCATAGGCAGTGCCACTCACACTCACACTATCTGCCCTGGCTGGCAGGGAGATACAGGCTAGCGAGCAAAACGCAATCAAAGCGAGAAGAGAGGACGACGTGCAGAGACTGTCATGGGACACCTCCAAGAGGATTGGAGAACGCGGCCCTATATGTTTCTTCCGAACTTTCCGCCCAACACTAAGCAATTCACACTCCACTCGGGGCACTCTCGGGGAGCTGCTATCTGGCGCGACTGCACTCTTTATGCGATGTTGCCGCTTTCTGCAGCGATCCCTGGCACCGCAGTTGTGCAAAGAGATGCGTTATTCTAGGAGCTGGCCGACATTTCACGGCAATTCAATTCAAGGGGTTTTTTGGTCAAACTGCACACCCTTCAGTAACCCTACTCTTCGTGATCGAGGGGCTTGCCGTCGGGACCTACCTGGACCTCGGACTTCTTGCCGCTGGTGCGTACCTGGGCCTCGTAGGCGACGAGTTTGTCGTGCTTGGTGAGGGACTCTACTTTCACCAGCTTGCCCCTGCCGGCTCTGGCTTGCAGGCCGTCTTTGACGGCTCCGGGCAGGGCGTCGAGCGCGACCTCTTCCTCGACTTCAACGACGGCGCCGGTTGGATCCATGAGCACGTCTTTGGTGTAGCCGTTCACGATCATCTCGACTTCGTAGTAGGTTTGGCCGTTTTCTTCTTCTTGCGAGAAACCTTTCACGGTTGCGCCCTGAGCTTGAGCGTCCACAGCTTTCTGGACGGCGGTGGGCAGATCGGCGCGCTTGATGTGCTTCTCTTTTTCTTGCGCCACGGAAGATGCGGCGAGGGTGAGAACGACGAGGGCAATGCAGGCCGGGAGTCGTAGAAGAGTCATTTTTTCCTCCGGGAAGAACGAACTTCAATAATGGTGCCAGACTTATGGTGACACCTTCGTCTGAAGGTTGCCTGAAGGATGTCGCAGTCGTACGGAGGGATGCTGCTCGACCATTCGTGGGGATCAGCCCTACTGTCCGGCGGCTTTGTCGAACTTGGCGGCGACTTTCACGCCGCTCAGGCCCTGGGCGTACTTGGCGATGCCGCGGTAGAGCGACTCGGCAATGCGTTGGCGGTAGTCGCTGGTCCGGAGGCGGTGCTCGTCTGTGGGATTGCTGACGAAGGAGATCTCGGCGAGGATCGAGGGCATGTTGGCGCCGATGAGGACGATGAACGGGGCCTTCTTCACGCCGCGATTGCGGATGGCGGGGCTTTTGGCGGCTAGGCCGCTGTGCAGGGACTCCTGCACGTCGCCGGCGAACTCGCGGGATTCTTCGATCTTTTCCTTGAGCGCGATCTTCTTGACCAGGTCTTGCAGTTCGTAGATTGATTTTTCGGAGACGGCGTTCTCGCGGGCGGCGACTTCGAGCGCTCCCGGTGAGGAACTGAAGTTCAGATAGTACGTCTCGACGCCGCGAGCATCGGGATCCTGGCTCGAGTTGGCGTGGATCGAGATGAACAGGTCGGCTCGCTCCTGGTTGGCGATCGCAGTGCGGGTCTCGAGGGGGATGAAGGTGTCGTCGCGGCGGGTGTAGAAGACTTCGGCGCCCAGGCGCGTTTCGAGCAATTTGCCGAGGCGGCGTCCGACTTCGAGGACTAGGTCTTTCTCTTCCAGGCCATTGGGGCCGATGGTGCCGGTGTCGTGGCCGCCGTGGCCGGGATCGATCACGATCTTGCCGATCTTCAGGCCGAGTGCGCGGATCAGGGAACGGTCCCCGCTGGCCGTGGGCTGGGCTTCACGAGCGTCGAACACGGGGGCTTTGAATTTCTTGCCGGCGCGAGAAGAGAGTTTCTGCGAGCGGACGGAGATTTTGCGAGCGCTGCTGTTCGTGTTGTCCGGGGAGTCTAGTTTCGCGAGTTGGGTGGCGGATGAATCGTCATCGTCGTCGGCGTCGACCACTCTCTTTACGGGAGGTATTGGCGTCTTCTTGCCGGACGCGGGTGGCACCAAGTCAGGATCGTGGGACGCGACCGCGACTCTCTTCGGCAAGATCTTGGTCTTGTCGTTCACGTCCATGCTGGTGACAGGGGCTTTTCCGGCTTCTGCCCGAAGGACTTTCGCGGCGGTAGGCGCGTTGTCAGAGTCTGGGTCGGAGCCCGCCTTGGGGGCGGATTCCACATCCGCTGTCTTCGCAAGTTCGCTCGCATCTTTCGGTGATTTCGCGTGGGCGTTCTTGCCGCGGATGTCGATGATGAGACGGTATGGATTGGGCAGGAGGAAGGCGTCGTAGTCGGAAAAGTTGTCGACTTCGAGGACGACGCGCGTACGGCCGGGCTGGAACTGGGCGACGCGAATCTTTTTGAGGAATCCGTCGTCGACGTCGAAGCTCTTCCCTACCAGGGTTGAGGCCAGGCGCGTGGAGCGCAAGTCGAAGAAGATCCGGTCGGGATGGGCAATGCGTTGGGAGTCGAATTCGATGTCGCTTTCGAGATCGATGGCCACGCGGGTGTAGTCGGGCGTGGACCAGTGGCGAATAGCTGTCACTCGCGGTAGATGTCCAGAACGATGCTCAGCCGAAGCAGATTCGACCGCACGCGAGTTTGGGTCGGAGTTGGCGGAATCACCGTCAGATTTGTTGGCTTGGGCAGATGCGGCGCTCTCAGTTTTATTCTGGCTCTGAGCGCTCTTTTGCCGTGCGGACGTCTTTGCGTTTTCTGCCTTCTTATTTGCGGCGTTCCTCTCTTGCTGAGCTTGGCGATCCAACTCGGCGATGGCTTGCTGAGCATCCTCGGCGAGGCGGTTGCGGGGATAGCGGCGCAGGAATTCCTCGAAGGTCGTGCGGGCTTCGTCGGGATCGTCGAGGTCGTCTTTGTAGATCTCCCCGATGGTGAACAGGGCGTCGAAGCGATACTTGCTGCCGGGGTACTCACGGCGCAGGAACTTGTACTGAGTGATGGCGTTATTCAGAATCTTGTCGGCTTCGAAGCAACGGCCCATCTCGACTAAGGTTTCGGCGGCGGCGACCACGCTGGGATCGGCTTTGGTGGAATTGGGCGCTCCGAAATAGACGTTGCGGTAGGCGTTGACGACGCGCTGGTAGTCGCGGCGGGTGCGGTCGGCGGGAGGGCGTCCGTTGAGGGCTTCGCGCATGCGCTCGGCAGCGGCGAAGTGGTCTCGCGCCCAGGCCTCACCGTGGTGGGAACGGGCGTAGGAGGGCACTCCGGAGAGCGCGACCAGCAACAACAGCGCTCCCCAGCGCAAGCCGCGCTGGCTCGAGGATGAGGTCTTCACTATCGTCGACCGGTAATTCTGTTTACTCGCCGTGCGTTGAGCCTTTTCGGTTTTGAACCTGTGATACCTGAGAGAAAGCCGATTAAACAGATGCTATGAAATCAATCGGTGTTGCTAATGTAGAGCACGCCCCGTGCATCTCGTTGAACGCGAACGGGATCGCGGGAAGAACCTGCGGAGGAGCCGAGATTGAAGCCCCCGTAGTAAAGGTCGGTGATGCGCCGGACATAGTTGCGCGTCTCGGTAAAATGGGGGACGCCCGCGCTGCGGGCTACGGCGCCGGAACCGGCGTTATAGGCGGCCAGGGTCAGGTTCACGTCGCCGCCGTAGCTTTCGAGAAGCTGCTTGAGATGGCGAACGCCGGCATCGACGTTCTGCTCGGGATCGAATGGATTCTTGACTTTCAACTGCCGGGCGGTTGAGGGCATGAGCTGCATCAGTCCCATTGCGCCCTTGCGGGAGACGGCGTTGGGATTGAAGTTCGATTCAACCTTCACGACCGCGCGCACCAGGTTAGGGTCGACATTGTGGCGAGCAGCAGCCATGGCGATGGCAGAATCGACGTCTTGCTGTGAAAAGGCCCTGCCGCGGAAGTTGGCGGATACGATTTTGGCATTCACGGAGCTGTGGGAGTCGTGGCCGAAGTATTGCGTGACTTCCGCAGCAGCCGAGCGGGCGGCCTTCATGACCGCGCCATTGGCCGAGGGCACTGGCTTCCATCGATTTTCCTTCACGCTCCAGTACGTCAGTGATCGCTTTGGGGGTCCCGCCGGCTGAGCATGATGGGGTGCCGTTGCGGGAACAGGTTCGTTGACGTAAATCTTGCGCCCGCGCTCATCACTCGTAGTAATGGCTGTGGACGAAGTGCTGTCGCCATTGCCTGCCCGAAGATCAGGCGGATAGAGAGAGAGGAAGGTCGCGACTACGGTGCTCGCCGTCAGCATTCTTGCGATTTGCAGGTGCTTTCGCATACCGGGTTTTAGCTTGTTTGCCTCACTCCACTGCGGGACAGACTTTGCCCCGTGTGTCCTTTACCCGGAACCTGACGGAGAATGCTTCAACCAGAGTAGGTCGATTATAGGCGGGGGAGCGAGGGCGGGCAATCTCTCCGAAGGGAGTAGAACCACCGAAGTAATCGCGGTAACCCTATGACAATATGAGGGTTAGAATTCGCTCAGAATTGACCTGAATGGGCAGTTCTCCAAGTGACGATTCGCCCGACTTACGGTCTTTCGAGAGCGGCGGCGAAAGCATCCAGCGAGAGCGAGCGGAGCAGGTTGCGGCGCATTCCGCGTTCGACTTCGGCGAGGCGGTCGGAGGCGGTGACGATCCAGTCGAAGTCGGAGGAATCGGCTAGCTTGGTCAGTTCGGCTTGGATGTCGATATTGCGCACTAATTCGGCGGTTCCGGCGGAGATGAACATCAGGTCGCGCAATAGCGCATACAGCGTGTGAAGGAGTTGCTCAATCTTCTCTCGGCCTTCGGCGCCGGGGCGGTATGACTCGGTGATCTTGAAGAGCTCGGCGTGTTCCCCTCCCTGCAATGCTGACTTCAGGATGGTCAGAGCGTTGGAGCGGGCGGCCACGTAGGTCGCAAGGTCGAAGGAGCGGGCACGTCCTACCGCTCCTTGGCAGAGGCGGGCTACTAGCGAACGCTGCTGGGACTTCCATTCGGGATGGTGCTTGGCCAGATAGCTTTCGATTTCCTCAGCCGGCAACGCGGCCAGCGGGAAAACCATGGAGCGCGAGCGAATTGTGGGCAGCAGTTCGCCGGGATTCTCAGTCAGCAGGAAGATGGTGGCGAAGTCGGGGGGTTCTTCGAGAACTTTCAGGAGCGAGTTTGCGGCCTCCTTCATGAAGGCCGAGTCGGTGAAGATGTAAACGCGCTCTTTGCCCTCCGACGGTCGGTAATAGATGGTCTCGATGACGCGGCGAACCTGGTCGACCTTGATCATCATTTGCGGGGGGTCGGGAGGGACTACGAGCACATCGGAATGGGTCTGGACGAAGAGGCGGGTTTCTTTCTTGTCGGTCTCGCGGAGGTTCTCGCGAGCTTCGACGGCCTCAGCGAAGCGGGCATCGAGGTCGGCGGCCTGGGCGATGCGGGTGCAGTTCGCGCAGTGACCGCAGAAGTCGGGCAGGCCGTCGGTTTGGGTGGGAGCGAGGCAGTTCAGGGTTTGGGCTAGCATCAGTGCCAGCGTGTATTTGCCCGATCCGGGTGCGCCGGAGAGGACTACCGCGTGGGGAAAGCGGTCGCGCGCCAGCATGTCGCGCAGGCGATGGACGGTTTCGGCATTACCGTGAAAGTCAGAGAAGGGCATAAGTCTTAATTCACCACGGAGACACGGAGGCACGGAGAGAAGCGCAATTCATTGTAAAATCGCTTGCGAGAATCGTTATTAGTTCTGGGTTTCTCCGTGACGCTGTGCCTCCGTGGTGAATCCGCTGTGCTAGAACTTCAATTTTCGGCTTACCACTTCCATTATCTGCCGGTGAGTCTGAGCTGGGGTGCCGCTTGCATTAACTACTGCTACTCGTGCGTGTTCGCGTTTGGCAATCGATAAGTAGCCGTCGCGTACGCGGGAGAAAAAGGCTCGGGTTTCCTGCTCGAAGCGATTTTCGTCGGCGTGGCCGCGGCTGCTGGTTCGTGATTTGCGTTTGTTGCGGCGGCGGGCACGGTTGACGCTCATGGCGGGGTTGGAATCGAGGAGGATGGTCAGGTCGGGTTGCAGGTCTCCGCAGAGGATGCGGTGTAGTTCCAGCACGGCTGGGGTGCCGAGTTTGCGACCGCTACCCTGGTAGGCTTCGGTCGAATCGGTGAAACGGTCGCAGAGGACGATGCTCCCGTGTTCGAGGGCGGGCTCGATCACTTCGGCGATGTGCTGGGCGCGCGAGGCAAACATGAGCGCCATCTCGGCTCGGGGGGAAAGCCCGGCTGTGTCGGAGTCGAGTAATACCTTGCGGATTCTTTCTCCGGTTGAGCTTCCGCCGGGTTCGCGGGTTTCTACTACTTTGTGTCCGGCGGCGCGCAGGGTCGCGGCGAGCCTGCGCAGTTGGGTGCTCTTGCCGGTTCCGTCTAGTCCTTCGAAGGTGATGAATTTTCCGCGGCGTGGCACTGCGGAATGATAGCAGCGGGTGATGTCACAGTGCACTTTGCCCTTGGTGCAGTTGCGATGCGCGCGAGATCCTTCACTCCGACTGAAGAACGGCTGCGTTCAGGATGACGCCGGGACAGGAGCCTGCTTTCCTGTACTGTCTCGCTTACGGACTGCTATAGTCGTAAATTCTGTCGAGCGAAGTGGGTTTCAGCTCAACTCCAACGGGGGCCTCAACCATGAAACTCTCAAGAATCTTGGGAGTGGTTTGTCTTCTTGTTCTATCGATTCCGGGATGGTCGGCCACGCCGCCTACGGTCACCATATCTGTTGATGCCAGCATGGCGCCGCGCAAGATTTTCCACGCGACCTTGAAGATCCCTGCGAGCGCGGGGGATCTGACACTCTACTATCCGAAGTGGATTCCGGGAGAACATGCTGCCGATGGTCCGGTGGTCGATCTGGCTGGCTTGAAGTTCAGGGCTGGGGGAACGTCGTTGAACTGGCGCCGTGATCTGCTGGATGGCTTTACGATTCACGTGGAGGTTCCCGCAGGAGTGAATGAGATCGACGGGGAACTGGATTTTCTCTCTCCTGCTACGTTTGAGAGTGGATTTTCAGCGGGTTCTTCGGCCACCGACAAGATGGCGGTGATCAGCTGGAACCAGGTTCTGCTGTATCCCAAGGGATGGAAGTCGGACGAGATTAACTACTCTGCGAGCTTGAAGCTTCCGGCGGGATGGAAGTTTGGGACTCCGCTACGGGTTGCCGGCCAGAGCGGAAACGAAATCAAGTTTGCTACTGTCTCGCTCACCACGCTGGTCGATTCTCCGGTGATTACCGGGGAATTCCTTAAAGTGGTGCCTCTGGCGCAGGATCCACTAACCGAGATGGACATTGCCGCCGACAGTGCGGCTGCGCTTGAGGCACCGCAGGAAGTTTGGGATCACTACAAGAACCTGGTGGAGCAGGCGAACAAGATGTTCGGGGCACATCATTATCGCGACTATCACTTCCTGTTGAGTCTTAGCGATCACGTCGCTCACTTTGGGCTCGAGCATCACGAGTCTGACGACAGCCGCATCAACGAGCGCGGACTAGTGGACGAAAATCCGCGTAAGTTGGAGGCAGGGTTGCTGCCCCATGAGTATGTGCATTCGTGGAATGGGAAGTACCGTCGACCGGCGGATCTGACGACGCCTGACTATCAGCAGCCGATGCAGGACGATCTGTTGTGGGTGTATGAGGGGTTGACCGACTATCTGGGAGTCGTGCTCACGGCGCGCAGCGGGCTGCGCACACCGGACCAGGAGCGCGACGGTCTGGCGCTGACGGCGGCGGGGCTCGATCACACTCCCGGAAGGGAGTGGCGCAATTTGCAGGATACTGCCGATGCTGCTCCGCATCTCTATTTTGGGCCGGAGGCCTGGCACTCGTGGCGACGCGGCGTGGATTTTTACAATGAAGGCACGCTGACCTGGCTGTGGGCGGATGTGATCATCCGGCAGCAAAGCAAGGGCAAGAAGACGCTGGATGACTTCTGCAAACTATTTTATGGAGCGCCGAGCACAGGGCCCAAGGTCAAGACTTATAGCTTCGATGACGTGGTCAGTGCTTTGAATCAAATTATGGCTCACGACTGGCGTGGTTTCTGGACGGAGCGCTTGACCAACCACGGGCCTGGTGCGCCTCTAGGCGGGATTGAAGGCAGCGGGTGGAAGGTGGTTTACGAGGAAACTCCGTCAGAGATGGAGAGCAGCGGCCAAGGCACCTTTCATTTCATTGATGCGATTTACTCGATTGGCCTGAACCTGCGCGATGATGGTGGAATTGAGGACACCATTGAGGGAATGCCGGCGGCGAAAGCTGGAATCGGGCCGGGTATGAAGGTGGTCGCAGTCAATGGGCGCAGGTTCTCTGGCGATGTCTTGCGGGATGCCCTGAAGACGGGCAGGAACGGCGATTCGCCACTTGAGTTGCTGGTGGAGAATACGGACTACTACAAAACGTACAAGCTGGATTATCACGGCGGGGAGCGTTATCCGCATCTGGTGCGGGATGAGGCGAATCCGGATTTGCTGAGCGAGATATTAAAAGCGAAGTGATCGTAGCTAGGCTGTTTCTGCCTCAGGCTCTTCTGCGCAGGTCTCTGACAGCATTTCCGCGGCGGCTTCGTCAGAGGCGTCTTCCTGCATAAAGTCGAAGGCTTCTTGCGGCACGGGATTCTGCCAGACCGGAGCAAACGACTGGCGGTGCAGCGGGGTGGGGCCGTATTCGCGGAGGGCGGCAAGATGCTTCGGGGCACTATAGCCTTTGTTTGAGGCCAGACCGTACTCGGGGTAAATCGGATCCCATTCACGCATCATGCGGTCGCGTTCGACTTTCGCGACGATCGAGGCTGCAGCGATCGAGGCTGAGAGTGCGTCGCCGTGAATGATCGCAGTCTGCGGCAACGCGAAGTCGAGTTTCAGGGCATCCACCAGAAGGTAGTCCGCAGCAGGGGCCAGACGCATTACGGCTTCGCGCATGGCTAACCGGGATGCGTGGTAGATGTTGATTTGATCGATGCGAGCGACATCTACTGCGGCAACCGCCCAGGCTACGGCATGTTCCAGAATGCGTTTCGCCAGGACTTCGCGCCGTTCGGGCAATAGCAACTTGGAATCACGCAGGCCGCGAACGCGATAGCTGCGATCCAAGATCACGGCGCCGGCGACTACCGGCCCGAATAGCGAACCTCGACCGACTTCATCGACTCCGGCAACCATCACGGCGCCCGATTCCCAGGCGCGCTTTTCGTAACGCAGGGTGCAGCGCAGCCTCTTCAGCAGGCGCAGCTTGGCTGCGGAGGCGGAGAGCGAACGTACAGGCGAGAGCTTGGCGGAAGAGGACAAGGGATTTGACCACCATCTTCATCCAGCCGTGGGATTCGTGCAAGCGAGGAAAAAACGAAAAATCCGTGGAAAACGTTGCATGGAAGGTAATGAATCATCCACCTGAGATTCGTGCGGACATTTCAAGTCTCCCTACAGGAAGCGTTCCTGAGACGGGTCAGGTTCCTACCAGTAGACCTGGTGGGATATTGTCGATAGTCCCTCCGGGAGTCAGTCTGTGTCGTAGCTCCTCTTTTGCCCCTCTGGGGCTTGTTCTCGTTCCGCTTCCCACCCACGGCTTGCGCCTTGGGCAGCATTCTTATGCCGCTTACGCGGCTCAACCCAGCATCGCTGGTCCACTTTTCAGCCGACCATCTTGCTACCACACAGACTCCTCCGGGACGAAGAAGCTTGAACAGTTAGAACTCCGGGCCAGGTTGTCGATCGATTGAATCCAATTTCCCAAAGAGCTAAAGACTTCCACATGCTGCTCTGTGCGAAATACTCGCGTCACTTGACGCTCAATGGCCGGTTGGTAACGGCAATTGGTAACCAGTATTGGATTACGGGCGTACGTTGCCCGGTCGGACATGTACTGCTAAGTTTGCAGCAATCAGGACCTACACATGGCTGTGAAGCACAAACCGAATGCGTCGCAAGCAGACGGCCTGCTGATGGGGAAGATGCTGCATTTGGCCCTTCCCGTCCGCTGGAGCCTGGTCGGCCAGGATGGGCGCGGTCCGCTGGAGATGGCGTGCACATACGACATCCACCCGCGCGGTGCGCGGCTGCTCGGCGGGCACGATTTGAGCCTTGGTGACCTGGTGATGGTGGAACGCGGACGGAACAAGGCACTTTGCCAGGTGGTGTGGACGGCAGACCCCGGCTCGCAGTTGGCTGGCCAGTTCACAGTTCAGTGCGTTGAGAAGAAGACGCCTTGGGATGAGGAACTGCGACAACTGGAGGAAGAATACCAGCCGGTCATCGTCGTGGGATCTAGCAGTGTGGGCACGAGCAGCATTCGGCAGGAGAATCGGCGCCGCCGGCCACGTTATTCCGTCGATGGGAAGGCGGAGGTGATTGATGGCGTGCAGTACGTGGAAGGCCATGTCGAGGAGCTTTCTGAGTTCGGCGCGCGCATTAGCGCGAAAGACCTGCCTCGCCCGGGAACGGACTTCCGGCTGACTCTAAACGTTTTCGATGTCAGCATGGCGCTCAAGGCGCAAGTGAAGTATCTGGTGAACAACCTGGGCATGGGCGTGGAGTTCCACGAAATACGGCGCGGCGACCGGCCGCTGCTCGAGTACGTGCTCAGCAAGCTGAGGAAGGCGCGAAACAAGAGCGTCGAAGATTTTGTTCCGGTGGAAGTTGTGACTGAACCGCTTGCCGCGGCTGGATAGTTTGGAGAGTCCAGCGCCAGCCTGAGCCTGCCGCCAGCGTTGCCGCTCGTCGTGAACGCCGCTCGCATCTTTTCATCCCCTCATCAGGCACGCCAACGGACACGATGATCCCGACACGCTTATTCCATCATGCTATTCGACGTCGCGCAGACGGGCCGCCTTGCCGCGTAGCGCACGAAGGTAGTACAGCTTGGCGCGGCGCACCTTGGACGAGCGCAGCAGATCGATCTTGTCGATGACTTTGGACTGGATGGGGAAAATGCGCTCCACCCCCTGACCAAAGCTGATCTTGCGGACGGTGAAGCTGGCTTGCGGGCCCTTGTCGCGTTTAATGACGACGCCTTCAAACGCCTGTAGCCGTTCCTTGTCGCCTTCCTTGATCTTTACGTGGACGCGGATGGTATCGCCGGGATGGAAGTCGGGGATGTCAGTGCGCTTCGACTTCGCCAGCAGCTTTTCAATGATGAGGTTCGACATATTCGTTTTCCTTCTCTAATTCTAAAATCTTAATTGCGATCGTTCGTGATGCGAGCCAGCAGAATTCGGTCTGCCTCGCTCAACGCTGCGCCGTCGAGCAGATCAGGACGGTTGCGCAGCGTTTTTTCCAGTGCCCGCTGGCGCCGCCAGCGGCGAATTTCTTCATGGTTGCCATTCATCAAGACTTCCGGCACCGGGATTCCGCGAAACTCTGCGGGCCGCGTGTAGTGCGGGTAATCGAGCAGTCCTCCCGAGCCGCAGGTCGAATTCGGACCTGCGGAGTCCCGATCAATGTCGGCGGTAAAAGACTCCTGCCGCGTGGACGCTTCATTTCCGACCGCACCCGGCAACAACCTTGTCACAGCTTCGACGATCACCGCGGCTCCCATTTCGCCGCCGCTCAGCACATAGTCGCCGATCGAAAGCTCGCGGTCAGCCAGGAAATCCGCAACCCGCTCGTCGACACCCTCATAGCGGCCGCAGATCAGTACCATGCGCTCGAGGCCGGCAAGTTCCGCGGCCATCTTCTGCGAGAACCGCTGTCCCTGTGCGGAAAGCAGGATCACGGACTGCTTCACCCGTCCGGCCACGCGGTCTTCGCGGGGAGCCAACTGGAGCGAATCCAAACATTCAAAGAGCGGTTCCGGCTTCAGGACCATGCCTTCGCCGCCGCCGAAAGGGCGGTCATCCACGGTGCGGTGCTTGTCGTGCGTAAACTGCCGCAGGTCGTGGACTTGAATTTCCACCAGGCCCATCTCGGAGGCCCGGCGTGTAATGCCGTGGTCCAGAGGTCCGCAAAAAAAGCCGGGAAAGATCGTGAGAATATCGGCTTTCATCGCCAGACCAGAACCTTTTCACCCCAGAGGGTAACTGCGAAAAAAGCTCCTCTGTGGGTCTCTATGGTTAATGCATTTTGCTTCGCACCGCCCGTACCTGCTGTTGCTTCTCTTCTGCCGTGACCGGGGCGTTGATCTCCAGCATGCCCTCGGGAAGGCTCATGCGTACTCGCTTTCGTGCGAGATCCACGCCCTCCAGGTACGCCTCGGCAAAAGGCACATCAAACTTCTTTCCCGCGCTGTCCACCACCATCAGCAGCGGCGCTTCGCCGGCACCGAACTGAACGTCCTCGATGCGGCCGATCTCCTGTCCACGATCGAGAACCGTACACCCGGCCAGATCGCTGACGTAGTTCCAGCCCGACTCAAGCTGCGCGCGTTGATTGCGGGGTACCTGCAGTTCGCACCGGACAAGCGCCTCCGCGTCGGAAATCGAATCCACGCCTGCGAACTTAAGGACCAGCAAATTCTTGTGCGGCCAGAGTTGTTCAACTTCCAATTCGCGTCTGGTGTCTTCGGGCGATAGCGCCGACAGCTTCATTCCCCCGGTAAATCTGTCTGGAACATCGCTGTGAACCTCTGCCGCTACTTCGCCGTGCCGGCCTTGCGTCTTTACCACGCGCGCCAGGGTGATGAACTCGCCGCTTGTCTCAGGACTCAACGCTGAAATCCAAGATCGGGATTTTCCAGGTCCCTGCTGTCGCGACCGTCACTCGATAATATCGAGCGTGTAGCGCTTGCGTGCTCGCAGTCCGGCGGCACTCAACAGAGTGCGCATAGCACGAGCCGTGCGTCCCTGGCGACCGATGACCTTGCCCACGTCGCTTTCCGCGACCTCCAGTTCGATCACATCGCCATCGACTTGCTCCACGAATACCTCGTCGGGAGCTTCGACCAGTGACTTGGCGATGTACTCGACAAGCACGCGCACGTCTCCGGATGGCTCAGTCATAGTCTGCAATTCTCGTTGTGGAAATCGAACACTAAAAAGCGAGAGCGGCGGCTCCAAAAGCGCCGCAACGGTTCTTCTACCAGCTACGCCGCCGAGCCCGCACTTGCGGGAGCGGGTGCCGGCTTCGAGAACAGCTTATTCACGCGCTCCGACATCTGGGCGCCTTTCGATACCCAATACTCGACACGATCGCGTTTCAGTTCGACACTGGCGGGATTGGTCCGGGGATTATAGGTTCCCACGACCTCCACCGGGCGTCCATTACGCGCACGGGCCTTCTCAATGACCACAATGCGATAGTGCGGTTGTTTGCGCGCGCCGCGGCGCGCCAGGCGAATCATTAACACACTTATATCCTTGTTCCGGAAGAGTCCGGCGAGGTCAAGACAAACTCTTATTATGCCGGAGGTTAGGTGGAATGGCAATAGCGAGGCGCCGCGTCCCGTGTCTCAGTTTCGGGGAAATCCAATCAAAACTTTGAAACGCGGGGATTACCGAGAACGGTGCTTTCTTCCGGAGGATGTGGGCCTACTCAACCAGATTGGGGCGAGCGCACCCCACCAACGCGCGATCCGCCAGCCAACTTCCTCAGGAGAGCGAAAGGGTATCGAACTCGAACTCTGCCCTGAGTGCCTCACAGCCCGAAGAGCTCGCGGAGCCGCTTGGTCTGGGCGCGGCTGACCGGGATCTCGGACTGCTTCTTGTCGTCCATACGCAACTGGTAGGAGCTCTTGAACCAGGGGACCACCTCGCGGATGCGGTTGACGTTTACGACGTAGGAGCGGTGAGCGCGCCAGAAGAGTTTGGTATCTAGGCTGTCCAGCAACTCCTCCAGCGTCCGGCAGTTCGATTGACCTTCCATCCCCGACACACCGCCGGTTACCACCGTGATAACGCCGTCTTCGATCGAGGCGTAACAAATGTCCTTCTGGTCCACAAGAAACATGCGTCCGAGCGCTTTGAGGAGGAGTTTCGAGGGCTGGGGCTTTTGCGACTCCAGCATCCGGACCAGCGTTGCAATTCTTTCCGCCGGCAGTCCGTCGGAATCCTGCTTGGCCCGCGCCTTCTGCAGCGACTGCGCAACCCGCTTCTTGTCGAAGGGCTTCAGAAGATAATCGACGGCATTTACTTCGAAAGCCTTCACCGCATATTGATCAAACGCCGTGGCGAAGACAATTTTGGGGAGAGGAATTTTCTTGTCGAGCAGCTTCTTGATGACCCCGAAGCCGTCGAGGCCCGGCATTTGAACGTCCAAAAAAACCAGGTCGGGATTGTGCTCTTTGATGAGGTTGACCGCCTCGAGACCGTTCTTGCCCTGGGCAACGATATTGACGTCGCCGGCGTTTTTCAGCAGATAAGTGAGTTCGTCGCGGGCGAGTTCCTCATCGTCCACGATAACCGCGGATAAGGGCATTACATCTCCGGAGCGGCCAGCTGCGCTAACCAAAGTATAGAGGGCCGTTTTCAGTAGCGTCAACGCGGCTCAGTGCTGCTGGTTCATGCGCTGCTGCATCATGCCGCCCATGTCCATTTTGGTGTACCCTGCGGGAACTTCGAAGAGGCTGGCGGGTTGTGAGCCTTCCTGAATATTACGCATTTCGCCGCTGCCGTCCTTGCCTTGCCACTTCACCGGGAACCGCAGCTTGGGATCAAGCCAGACCTGGCTGGCATCGCCACTGTCGTTAGTGCCTTCATATTTGACGGTACTGCGTCCGTTGACCGTTTCGTTTCCGACTTTGTGACAGGTCCCGTGCTGGTAGTGCTTAATCTTCTGCCAGTCGCTACAAGCACTTTCCACGTCTCCGGTTCGAAAGAAGGAATACATTCCTCGTTCAGCCATGCTGGTCGCGGGCATCTCCATGTACATGTGCTGCTGTGGCATCAGGACGATCGAAGTCTGGGTCGCGAGATTCATGATAAACGCACCCATCTGTTTGGGATCGCGTTGGTCTTGCGACTCAAAGCGCAATTTGTCCTTGGCAAAGTAGACCTTGCTCTGAGTTTGAGAGCCCTGTTTGTGGGTGTCCACGAGGTCGGCGGAGAACTCGGTTTGCGCGAGCGTGAACGTGGCGACCAGGGTGAGCGCGCAGAAAAAGAAAAGGCGAGCAATCAATCGAAACACGGAAGTCTCCTAGATTTGGTGTCCGGCAGGTACCGGACGCAATTTCTGCAACTCCCGGGGGAAGAGCGGGGAAAGCATAGCAGAAGTCGTGCCTTGCCGACAGAGCATCGACAACAAAAATTACGTGACATTCTCCAGTGCGAGTGCCATGCCCATGCCACCGCTAACGCACAAGGTTGCAACTCCGCGTTTCGTGTTGCGCTTAAGCATCTCATGCAGCAGTGTGACCGTGATGCGCGTGCCCGTGCACCCGATGGGATGTCCGAGAGCGATCGACCCGCCGTTCACGTTGAGCCTGTCGCGGTTGAAGTTCAACTCGCGATCGCAGGCTATCACCTGTGCGGCGAAGGCCTCGTTCAGTTCAATCAGTCCGACGTCGTACAACTTCAGGTTATGTTTTTCCTCGAGCTTGCGCAGCGCCGGGACTGGGCCAATGCCCATAGTGCGAGGATCGACTCCGGCGGAGGTCACGGCGGCAATTCGTGCCAGCGGCTTCAGATTGTTGCGCTTTACGAATCGGTCCCCCGCGATCACCACAGCAGCCCCGCCGTCGGTGATGCCCGAGGAATTCCCGGCGGTGATGGTGCCAGAGTTCGAGAAGACGGGAGCCAGTTTCGCAAGCCTTTCCATGCTCGCATCGGCGAAGGGATGTTCGTCCCGGCTCAGTGTGGTTGTGCCCTTCTTGTTTTCGAGCGAGACCGGAACAATCTCGGAGTCGAAACGTCCCCCGCCGATGGCTCGCGCAGCCCGGGTTTGGGACATCAGCGCATACTCATCCTGCTCATCGCGTGTGATTTTGTATTGCTCGGCCAGCACCTCGGCGGTTTCGCCCATCACCATCCTCGCCAGGGGGCAGAAGAATCCGTCGCGATACATGCCGTCGACCAATTCCTGGTTGCCGAGGCGGTATCCCCAGCGAGCGCCGTCAAGGTAATAAGGAAGGCGAGACATCGATTCGGTGCCGCCGGCGAGAATGCAGTTGGCATCGCCGAGCAGAATCGATTGATATGCCAGCGCGATTGACTTCAGTCCGGAGGCACAAGCTTTGTTTACGGTGAATGCGGGTACCTCTTGCGGGACGCCGCTTCGAATAGAAATCTGCCGCGATGGATTCGGTCCTCCTCCAGCCTGCCGCGCATTTCCGAAGATGGTCTCGTCCACCTGGTCGGCCCGAATTCCGGCGCGCTCGATGGCAGCCTTGGCTGCAACCACACCCATGTCGGCGGCGGTCAGCGAGGCCAACGATCCGCCGAACTGGCCGATGGGCGTGCGCGCCGCAGAGAGGATGTACACGTCCTGCAAACTCGCACCTCCAAACAGATGAGTCTAGCAGGATCACGGAATTCGATAGTCAAGCGTTGTCGCAAGCCACGGAGAGAAGGCACCTTGACTTGCGTATAATTAGCGTGTGGCACGGGGCTGGGAAAGCAAGTCCGTGGAGCAGCAACAGGCCGCGGCGAACGAAACAGCGGGGACTCCAAAACCCCGCTTGACGCCCGAGCAGAGAGCGGCGCAATCGCGTAAGGAGGGACTCAAACTCTCCCGCAGTCGCATCATCGAGCAGATCCGAGCGGCGACCAATGCACGCTATCGGGAAAGTCTCGAACAGGCTCTGGCCAACCTGGAGGAGCAGATTCGCAGGCTGGAGTAAGAATCGGGCAACTCTCTCGCGCCAATCGGCTGGCGTATAATGAAGTTCGCTTCCGATGACCGCTTACGTCTACGTCTCGCTTAAGAAAACTGTCCTTGATCCTCAAGGTAAGACCATCCAGAGTGCCCTCAATAAGATGGGTTATAAAGGCTTGGAGAGCGTGCGGCAGGGCAAGTATTTCGAGATCACGCTCGATGGTGGACTTACTCGCGAACACGCCCAGGCCGAGATCGAGCGTATCGCGCGCGAAGTGTTGACCAACCCGGTCATCGAAGAGTTCCGTTTCTCCCTCGCAGATTAGTTCTCTGAGGCTTTCTCCATGTGTGGCATTGTCGGCTATGTTGGCAAGAAGCGGGTCGTTCCCATCATTCTTGAGGGCCTACGGCGGCTCGAATATCGCGGCTATGACTCCGCAGGAATTGCCGTGGCTGGGAACGGCGAGGGACTGCAGATCCGGCGGGCCGAAGGCAAGCTGCGCAACCTGGAAGAAGTCATCCGGCAGAGGCCTCTCGACGGCTCCTATGGCATTGGTCATACGCGCTGGGCGACACATGGGCGACCAACCGAGGAGAATGCGCATCCCCATCGCGACTGCACCGGAAAAATTGTTGTAGTGCACAACGGGATTGTGGAGAACTATCTCAGCCTCAAAAAGAAGCTGATCGAGGAAGGCCACAAGTTCACCACCGAAACGGACACTGAGATCATTGCGCACCTGATTGAGAAGCATCTTCTGAAAACGGGCAACGGGCGTGGTCCCTCGCTCGAAGAGGCGGTCCGAAGGACGGTGAAGGAACTGACGGGCGTCTTTGCGCTGGCTGTCATTTATGTGGACGAGCCGAACAAGATCGTAGCCGCGAGGAACGGCCCTCCGGCGGTGATCGGGCTGGGTAACGATGAATACTTCGTCGCCTCGGACGTACCCGCCATTCTCTATCACACACGCGATATCTTCTTTCTTGCCGATGGCGACTTAGCGGTCGTTACCTCTGACGGCGTGCAACTTACGGACTTCGACGGCAAGCCCATCCAGCGCCAGGTGCAGCACGTAACCTGGGATCCCATCATGGCGGAAAAGGGCGGCTTCAAGCACTTCATGCTCAAGGAAATCTATGAGCAGCCGCGGGCCGTTCGTGATACCACCCTGGGCCGGATTTCGCAGGACACCGGTCACGTTTACCTCAACGAAGTGGCGATCAGTGAGGCGGAGTTCCGGGCGGCGAAGAAGATCAATATCGTCGCCTGCGGCACGAGCTGGCATGCGGGGCAGGCCGGCAAGTTCATGATCGAGACGCTGTCTCGCATTCCGGTGGAGGTCGATTACGCGAGCGAGTGGCGTTACCGCGATCCCATCGTTGCCGGAGACACGATAACGGTGGTGATTTCGCAGTCTGGCGAGACCGCCGACACCATCGCGGCCCAACGTGAAGCCAAGGCCAAAGGATCGAAGACACTCGCCATCTGCAACGTGGTTGGATCGATGATTACCCGCGAGGCTGCAGGGACGATCTACACGCACGCCGGTCCGGAAATCGGAGTGGCCTCGACGAAGGCGTTTACGGGGCAACTTACGGCGCTCTATCTCTTCGCGCTTTATCTGGCGCAGGTGCGCGGCGTCATGACAGATGAGCAACGTCGCGTCGCGGTGCAGGAACTCACTCGCATTCCCGGCAAACTGGAAAACCTGCTGACTCACGACGAACAGTGCGAAACTTTGGCCAAACACTACCAGCGGGCTCACGATTTTCTGTTTCTGGGGCGCGGCATTCACTATCCTATTGCGCTCGAGGGCGCGCTGAAGCTGAAGGAAATTTCTTACATCCACGCGGAAGGATATCCCGCGGGGGAGATGAAGCATGGTCCTAACGCATTGATCGACGAGAATCTTCCCGTCGTAATCATTGCGACTCGGGATGTGAATAATCCCAATTCAGTCATGCGCTATGAGAAGACGATCTCGAACCTGAAAGAGGTTAAGGCGCGTTCGGGAGTCGTAATCGCTCTCGCCACCGAAGGCGATGAGGAGATCAAGGAAGCCGCCGACCACGTCCTCTATGTGCCACCTGCACCGGAACAACTCTCACCGATTCTGGAGATTGTTCCGCTGCAACTGCTGGCATATCACATCGCCGTTCGCCGCGGGTGCGACGTCGACCAGCCACGCAACCTGGCGAAGTCTGTGACTGTGGAGTAGCTCTTTCTTCCTACACAGAAGGTTTCGCTCCCTTAGGTGTTCATCCTCATCTAAATAGTGGATGGCCGGTTTTCAAACTCACCCCGCGCGCTTGGTCCGTTCGGTGCCATTGTCAGAACTCACGAAGCACCTCGAATTCGAGATGCCTGCGATAAGCCGCTTCGGCTTCGTGCCGGGACAATGGCTGTCGTTCCAGCAGGTCAAGCCTGACGGCGAGGAGTTGACCCGCGCCTATTCAATCTCTTCCCCACCGGGAGACGATGCGCGCTTCGCACTCTGTCTTAATCGCGTGCAGGACGGGTTCATGTCGAACTTTCTCTGCGACATGAAAGAAGAGGATGAGATTCGTTGCCAGGGCCCGTTCGGTGACTTCATCTTGCGCCCGCCGATACGCGACACGATTTTCATTGCGACCGGCACGGGCATCGCGCCGTTTCGCTCTATGCTGCACTGGCTGCTGGGCGATGAGTCGCGCCATCAGGGAAGACAGTTGTGGCTCCTGTTTGGCAACCGAACCGAAAAAGATATTTACTATCACGACGAATTCCTGGGTCTCGCTGCGGAGCATCCCAACTTTCATTACTGCCCCACGCTTAGTCGAGGCAGCACGGAGTGGCAAGTCTTGCGCGGCTATGTGCAGGACCATGTCGCGGGCCTAGCGAAGGGCCGGAGTGACATGCAGGCTTACATCTGTGGACTCGACAAGATGGTCAAAGCGAATCGCGAACTGTTGAAGTCGCTGGGCTGGGATCGCAAGTCGATTCGCTACGAAAAGTACGACTAGATGCATCACGATCCACGCGGAGACGGACGCGCCAGCGCCGGCCATCCTACTCGCCTCGTAGTACCGAATGAAGCCGCCGCAGAATCGCGGCCAGACCCGCAATTCCCCCGAACCATAGAACGAATGCCGTCCTCACCAC
This sequence comes from Acidobacteriota bacterium, assembly GCA_003225555.1. GTDB lineage: Bacteria > Acidobacteriota > Terriglobia > Terriglobales > Acidobacteriaceae > Sulfotelmatobacter. The sequence goes on from QIAM01000039.1 coordinate 27,549, forward strand.
CCACACCGGCGCGGCTCCGACGCGCTTCAGCAAGAACGGCAGAAAATTCCACGTTGTGATGTGCACGTAATCCCACGCGTCTTGCGTCATCTCTTCTGTATTCAACCCCCAGGCGTCCATCTTGCCCAGAGCGAACGCGGCGATGTTCTTGAAGCGCAGAGCAATCACGAATGTGGGATGCCCGAGCGACTCCATCTGATAGATCTCGAGCGGCAGCCAGAAGGCGAGAGAGGCGATCTGAATTACCAAGCTCGCGGCGATAATTACGATTCCAGTTCGCCAGAGGAGCTTCGGGATAGCTGGGCGATGACGCAGCAGTAAGGGCACGGCGATCAACGCCAAAATCTGCGCCGCGGTCGAAACGTAGCGATCTCCCCAAGCGAAATCTCCGGCCCAATACGTGTAGCGCGCATAGAAGCTGATGTATCCGGCCAGCAATAGAAGCGAGGTGACCGCATAGGCGCGGACTTCCGGCACCAGGCGCTTCCACAACATAACGATCAGCAGTATCGCCAACACGAGCAGGGGATCGAACAGAAAGATGGACTTCTCTGGTTTGAATAGAGCTCCGAGAACTCCGACATGAAAGGGCGTGCTCCAGGGAAAGTTCGGCGGCAGCGTAGGATCCCGCAAGCGCTGCTCGCGAGCAAACAGAGGAACGTAGGTGCTGGTGAACGATCCGAAACGATAGAAGCTGTAGTAGCGCTCGATGGACAAAAGTACCACGTAGACAGGCGCCGCGATTTTGCAATACGAGAGAAAACGTTGCCACAAAGTCTGTGTGCTCGCGCGCTCGAACCACACCACGGCCAGCAGGAACACACCTGCCGCGATCAGATCGAGGCCGGTAGTCAGGCGCGTGAGCAGGTTGAGGCCTAACGCCGCAGAGCCGATTAAAAGCGCACGACGGCTGCCGGTACGGAGCCACTGGGACTGGAAGGAAAATCCGGCAAGGGTCAGGAACATGATGTAGTTGTTCTCCATCATGTTCTGGGTGTAGTGCAGGTGCGTAGTGCAGAACATCAGCGCGAGGACGCCAGCCACCGCTTCTCTGGTGGAAAAGCGAAGCTGCCTCAACAAACGAAACGCGATCAGCGTGGTCAGCACATTCACCAGAATGTTGATCAAGTAGCTGACCACGATGCTGCGCACGGCCGGATCGTCCGAGTATTCAGAAAAAATGGACAGGTGCGCGATCCAGGTTGCCAACAAATCCGCAGGCAGCATGAGTAATGACTGCCCGATTCCGTACCAGCTGTAGATTTGGCCGGCCCGTCCATGCAGGCCGAACTCGGGATACTCATTGGGGAAAACTTGCGGCTGGGTCGTCCACAGCCAGTGGGTGGTCTGAAGCCGGTGCATGGTGTCGGCTGAGCCGAGCTCGCCGGATTGCACAAGGAAGGAGAGCAGGCCAGCCGTGAGACACAAGAGAAAGAGCGGATCACGAAGCCAGCGGCCAAGGCGCGAGTTCATTGTCTGGATGGTAATACACTTGGACTTCGGGCCTCGGACTTCAGGCCATGGCCAAGGTAGCTGCGGTCTGCTGAGGTCTGAGTTCTTAAGTCCGACGCCCAAGGTCCACTCTTCGCGGTAGACTGTACCGGGAAAAGTGATGCCTTCCTGCTCATCTTGCGGTAGTGAGTTATCCGGCGGCGTGCGGTTCTGCTCCTCCTGCGGGACACCGGCGCCGGGCAGTGACGACATGGCCACGATGGACTTCGGTCCGGGGAACCCGAAGCCGTCGGCGCGGGCGATTTCGGGGGCTCCGTCGAAGCGTCCCACTTCCTCTCAGTATTCGGTCAGCGAAGGGCGTTTCCTGCCCGGGCGGTTACTCGCGGGACGCTATCGCATCATCGCGTTGCTGGGAGTGGGAGGGATGGGTGAGGTCTATCGCGCCGATGACCTCACGCTGGGCCAGTCGGTCGCTCTCAAGTTTCTACCGGATGATGCCGCGCACGACGAGGCTCTGCTCGAGCGCTTTCGGAATGAAGTGCGGATCGCGCGGCGGGTTTCGCACCCCAACGTGTGCCGCGTTTATGACGTGGGAGAAGTCGACGGTCACACGTTCTTCACGATGGAGTACGTCGACGGCGAAGATCTGGCATCGCTATTGCGACGCATCGGCCGACTGCCGCACGACAAGGCGCTCGATATTGCGCGCCAGCTTTGTGCGGGCTTGGCCGCGGCGCATGCAAAGGGAGTCCTGCACCGTGATCTGAAACCCGCCAACATCATGCTGGATGGCCGGGGCCAGGTTGTGGTCACTGATTTCGGGCTCGCAGGAGTGGCCGACCAGATTCAAGGCGCCGAAGTGCGCAGCGGAACTCCCGCCTACATGGCGCCCGAACAACTGGCGGGAAAGGAAGTCACGACGCGCAGCGACATTTATGCGCTGGGCTTGGTGTTGTATGAGGTATTCACGGGCAAGCGCGTCTTCGGAGAAAAATCGTCAGGAACACGCGGCCAGGGAGAGAGTACTCCCAGCCGTCCGTCCTCGGTGGTCAGGGACCTCGATCCGATCGTAGATAAGGTGATCCTTCGCTGCCTGGAGACAGAGCCGGGCGCTCGGCCTGCAACCGTACTCGCGGTGGCCGCGGCGCTGCCCGGCGGTGATCCACTGGCGGCAGCACTTGCGGCTGGTGAGACACCGTCGCCGCAACTAGTCGCCGCCTCGGGAGAAACCGCCGGGCTGCGCCCACGCATCGCCGTTGTCTGCCTGGTAGCCGCGCTCTTTGGCTTGTACATCGGAGTGTACTTCTCAACTCGATATAACGCTCTGGAGAAGATGCGTCTTGAACTCCCGCCGGAAGTTCTCGCGCAAAAGGCTCGCGAGATCGTGGCGCGCTTCGGGTACACGGAAAAGCCCGCCGACAGCGCCCATGGATTCGTCTACGACACAGATTTCCGGGATCATGTCGAGAAACAAAAGACGCCGGCGAATTGGGCCGCAGTCCTCACGGGGCGCCCTCCCGTACTCGAATACTGGTATCGGCAAAGCCCGAAGGAGATGTCGGCAAGCCACTACTACGATCAGCTGCTTACTCCCGGCATCTTGCAGGAAGATGACCCGGAACCGACGTTGTCTGGGATGGTCAATGTGAAGCTCGATTCCAAGGGCCGGTTGATTCACTTCCTGGCGATCCCGCCCGAGAAGTACGATGCCGCGACCATGACGACGCAGCCCGATTGGAGCCAGCTGTTTGCCGCGGCAGAGATCGATCCGGCAAAGCTGCAACCGGCGCCGCCTCAGTGGAACTCTCTGGCTGGCTCCGACGCGCGCGCGGCTTGGACAGGCACCTGGCCGGGATCGAATTTCCCTTTGCGCGTGGAGGCGGCCGCATGGCGTGGCAAGCCGGTCTATTTTGCGCTGCTCGGCGAGTGGACCGAGCCTGGACGCATGGTCCCGCCCAACTCGGCTGAGCGGGCCAGGAATAAGCTGAGTCAAACACTCTTCCTGCTCATGCTGATCGGACTGCTGGTCGCCGGAGCGCTATTGGCGCGCCGCAACTATCGTGCCGGACGAGCCGACCGCGAAGGTGCCTTGCGGTTGGCTTCAGTCATGTTTGCGCTGGAGATGCTGCTCTGGCTCTGCCGCTCGCATCTTGTGCCCGCCTGGGATACGTTCGGAAACTTCATGTTATGCATCGCATCCGGCCTGTTGATGGGTGGGGTCACGTGGATGCTTTATCTGGCGCTCGAACCCTGGATCCGCCGGCGCTGGCCGCAGGCCATCATCACCTGGAGCCGGCTGATTTCCGGCCAGCTGCAGGATCCGCTGGTCGGCCGCGACATCCTGTTCGGAGTGATGTTCGGTGTGGGCTGGCTCCTGATCTTCGTGCTGATGTTTGCCCTTCTCGCTCGCACGGGCGCGGCCCCGCAGTTAGGCTCCCCGGCATATCTGCTGGGCGGTCGCCAGGCGCTCGGTCAGTGGCTTTCGCAGGCTCCCGTCTCGATCCTGATCACGCTGGAGTTTTTCTTCCTACTGCTCGGACTCAAAGTCGTATTGCGCAAGGACTGGATTGCCGCGATTGCCTTCGTCAGCCTGTTTGTCGGACTGCGAGCGCTGCAAAGCACCCACCTGGCCATCGAACTACCCGCCTTTCTGGTCATCTACATTGTCGTGGTGTTGATCGTATTACGCTTTGGTCTTGTGCCGCTTGCAGTTGGGGCGTTCACCGTCGACATGCTGGCCAATGTGCCGTTCACCACAGACTTCTCAGCCTGGTATGTCGGGACGACGGCACTCGCGCTGCTGAGCGTGGTCGCTTTGGCTGCGTGGGGTTTCTACCACTCGCTGGGCGGACGGCCGGTTTGGAGGATGGAAGTGGAGTAGCGGGCTTCTAGCCTCGGCAGTGTTACAATTGCCCGTCCAAACCGACAGCCCAGCACATTACATCGAAATGTGAATCCGGGCCGAACCCTTCTGACTGGGCTGCCAGAATCTCACACGGAGAGGTGTCCTATGAAGAAACTGCTGTTAGTACTGGTGCTGCTCGCGTCGGCGGCTCTGTTTGGCCAAACCCCGTTCGATGGAACCTGGATGACCAAACTCGATACGGCCAAGTTTCCCACCAAACCCGACAAGTACTCGTTGAGCAATAACATGTATGAGTGCCTGACCTGCGTTCCGAAAGTCGCGGTCAAGGCCGACGGGAGCGATCAGAAAGTCACGGGCCATCCTTACTACGACACGATCGCGGTGAACGTGGTGAATGCCAGTTCGATCGAGATCATCCGAAAGAAGGACGGAAAGGTCATGTCCAGCGACACCCAGACCGTCTCGGCCGACGGTAGGGCCCTGACCGACACATTCACGGACAACTCGGGAACGCAGCCGGTAACGGGCGACGTTACGTCGACGCGAGTGGGCCCGGCCCCGGCCGGCTCGCATGCGGTGTCGGGAGCCTGGCGCACGTCGAAGGTCAACACCGTCTCCAACAACGGGCTGACCGTGACCTATCAGGGCACCGCCAATGGACTGAAGATGTCAGACCCGAACGGCAACAGCTACGACGCGAAGTTCGACGGGAAAGACTATCCGATCAGCGGCGACCCAGGCCACACCATGGTTTCGCTGAAGCGGATTGGGAATGACACGATTGAAGAGACCGACAAGCGGGACGGGAAAATCGTTGGCGTGTTCCGCATGACGGTTTCTGCCGATGGCAAGTCGATCAAGGCGGAGTACACGGATAAGGAGCGCGGGACCACGACCAGTTTCACCATGGAGAAGCAGTCGTAAGTCCGAGCAGCGCGGTTTCACCAGCCGCGCTGCTACATTCCCTGCCTCCTCGCTAATGGCGCATCGCTAGAACCTTGGCCCCTTTACTTCAGCATCCTCCCCAACATCCCTGGCATCTAAAACCTTGACAATGATCGACTCAAGTTCTATGCTCTGGTCGAGCATGCAAATGCATCGTTGATTTAAAAGCACTTATAGTTGTCTAGGAGGATAGTTTTATGGGCAAGATCATCGGAATTGACCTTGGAACCACGAATTCATGCGTGGCAGTGATGGAGGGTGGAGAGCCCAAGGTTATCCCTAACGAAGAAGGAGGGCGCACTACGCCCTCGGTTGTAGGTTTTACGAAAACTGGCGAGCGGCTCGTCGGGCAGGTGGCCAAGCGGCAGGCGATCACCAATCCGGAGAATACGGTCTATTCGATCAAGCGGTTCATGGGACGGCGCTACGAGGAAGTGCAGGAAGAGATCAAGATGGTCCCCTATAAGGTCGTGAAGTCGGGCGACCATGTGGCGGTGCTGGCGCAGGGGAAGGAATACACGCCTCCGCAGATTTCGGCGCTCATTCTGCAGAAGTTGAAGAAGGCGGCGGAAGACTATCTCGGGGAGAAAGTGACCGAGGCGGTCATCACCGTGCCCGCTTACTTCAACGACGCGCAGCGGCAGGCGACGAAAGATGCTGGCCAGATTGCCGGGCTGGAAGTGAAGCGCATCATCAACGAGCCCACGGCGGCGGCGCTGGCGTACGGCCTTGACAAGGGTAAGGACGAGACCATCGCCGTGTACGACTTCGGCGGCGGGACGTTTGATATTTCGGTGCTCGAAGTCGGCGAGGGCGTGATCGAAGTAAAGGCTACGAACGGCGACACGCACCTGGGCGGCGACAACCTTGACCAGCGCATCGTCGACTGGCTCATCGATGAGTTCAAGAAAGATGAAGGACTTGACCTGCGAGGCAAAGGGAACGAGATGGCGCTGCAACGTCTGCGTGACGCGGCGGAGCGGGCCAAGATCGAGCTCTCGACCACGATGGAGCACGAGATCAATCTGCCCTTCATCACGGCCGACGCCAGCGGGCCGAAGCATCTGGTGAAGAAGCTGACGCGGGCGAAGCTCGAAGGGATGGTGGAAGACATCATCCAGCGCTCAGTCGGTCCGTGCAAGCAATGCCTCAAAGACGCGGGCGTGGACCCCAGCAAAATCAACGAAGTCGTGCTGGTGGGCGGACAGACCAGGATGCCGCGCATCCAGCAACTTGTGAAAGAGCTCTTCGGCAAGGAAGGCCACAAGGGCGTTAATCCGGATGAAGTCGTCGCGGTCGGTGCGGCGATTCAGGGTGGCGTGCTGGGCGGCGAAGTAAAAGACCTGCTGCTGCTGGACGTGACTCCCTTGACCCTGGCGATCGAGACGCTGGGTGGCGTCGCGACGCCGATGATCCCCCGCAACACGACAATTCCGACGCGCAAGACGGAAACGTTCTCCACCGCGGCCGACAACCAGACCTCGGTTGAGGTGCATGTGCTGCAGGGTGAGCGTCCGATGGCAGCGCAGAATCGGACTCTGGGCAAGTTCCATCTGACCGGGATTCCGCCGGCACCGCGTGGAGTTCCCCAGATCGAGGTTACGTTCGACATTGACGCCAACGGCATCCTGAACGTGACCGCGAAAGATACGGCCACGCAGAAGGACCAGAAGATCACGATCACGTCGTCTTCCGGCCTGTCGAAGGAAGAAGTCGAGCGCATGGCCAAAGAAGCGGACGCACACTCGGCTGAAGACAAGGCCAGGCGTGAAGAGATCGAGTCGCGTAATCAGCTTGACAGCATGGTCTACCAGATCGAGAAGATGCTGCGCGAGTCGGGCGACAAGATCTCGGGCTCGGAACGTGGTGACGTCGAGAACGCAGTGGCAGACGCGAAGAAAGCGCTGGAGTCGAACGACAAGGCGCAGATGGACAGCGCACGCGAGAAGCTGACCCAGGCTTCGCACAAGCTGGCCGAGCAGATGTATAAGGCAGCACAGGCGCAGCCGGGAGCTGGAGCGGGTGCGGCTCCCACGCCGGGCGCGGCAGCGGCCGGCGACGGCGGCGACGGTCAGGCCAAGAAGAAAGATGAAGGCGTGATCGACGCAGAGTACGTCGACGTGGAGGACAAGAAGTAAGTTCTAATGGCTGTACGTGATTTCGGCAGGGGCGCCGTGGGCGCCCTTTGCCGCGACATCATGACGATGATTTTGGGCGACGATGTGCAATTTCAGGTAAACGATCAAACGTATTTTCTGAGCCTGGCTGAGAACGAGCGGCGCTGGCTGGTACATGTGTCCACGCCTACTGGTGCCATGCCGGTTCCGGTGTATGTGGATGCTGGAGAGTCCGTAGATCTCATGATGCTCGTCGAGGAAAAGCACAGGATCCCGAACTAGAACACAGAAACTGATGCGCCAGTCCGTCTTACTAAATGGCAACTACGACCAAGAAGGATTACTACGACGTTCTCGGCGTGAAGAAAACCGCCTCCGTCGACGAAATCCGCAAGGCATTCCGTAAACTGGCGCGCAAGTACCATCCAGACGTCAACCCCGGCGACAAATCGGCTGAGGAGAAGTTTAAGGCAATCTCCGAAGCAAACGAGGTCCTGAGCGACCCCAAAAAACGCAAGATCTACGACCAGGTGGGGTTCTACTCCGACAACATTGATCCCGCTGCTGCCGAGGCCTATGCCCGCGGCGGCGCGACCGGCGCTGGAGGATTCGGCGGGTATCCCGGCGGGCAACCTGGAGCCGGCGGCGGCCAAGGCGTTCACTTCGACTTTGGCGGCTTTGATTTTTCGGACATGATGGACAACGCTGGCCGAGGTTCCAAGGGAAACAGCGGCAGCAGCTTCCGTGACATCTTCTCCGGTATTTTCGGCGGCGGGCGGGGCGGCGCTGTCGCCGCGGAAGGCCCTGAACCGGGTACCGACCTCGAATATCAGGTCAACGTTCTTTTCTGGACGGCGGTCCGCGGGGGAGTGATGCGTCTCAACATCTCGCGCCAGGATGTCTGTTCGAATTGTCATGGACAGGGTTACCTGGAAGCGCCGGGTAAGTGTCCCGAGTGCAACGGAACTGGCCAGGTTACGCAGACCGGTGGCCGGATGAAGTTCAACGTCACGTGTCCGCGCTGCCACGGAACCGGGAAGAACATCTCGACCTGCCCTATTTGCCATGGTGAAGGAACAGTCTCTCGAACGGAACCCCTCGAGGTTCGCATCAAGGCGGGGACACGCGACGGCCAGCGCATCCGCATCCCTGGAAAGGGTAACGCCGGCTCCCACGGCGGGGCGTCGGGCGATCTCTACGTTATTATCCGGACGGGGGAGCATCCCGTGTTTCGCCGCGACGGGGATGACATTTATCTCACGGTTCCGGTGAGCGCTACGGAAGCCGCGCTAGGGGCGAAGATTGAAGTTCCCACCATCGACGGCCGGGCGCTGCTGAAGATTCCTCCGGGAACGCAGTCTGGACAGAAACTGCGCCTGCGCGAGAAAGGTGTGCCCTCGGCAACAAAGGAAGGAACGCGAGGGGATGAGATTGTCGAAATCAACGTGACCGTGCCGATGCCGCGGGACGAGCGGACTAAAGAGTTGCTGCGGGAGTTGGCAAAGCTGAATCCGGAAGATCCTCGGGAGGCTCTCTGGAAGCAGGTCTGAACCCCGTTGCCCTGTCATCCTGAGCGCAGCGAAGGACCTGTGTAGGTCCTTGTGGATTGCACAGGTCCTTCGGTCCACAAAAAGACTGCGGTCCTCAGGATGACAGACGGGGGCTTGTCAATTCATTTCTTCGGTGTCGGATCGTCCGCCGGATTGATGTAGTTGAACGTCACCGGTGACTGCCCATGGATCTGAATGACGGTCTCGCCAGAAGCTCCAGCGTAGTGATGCACGCTGGGGTCGAGATAGGCGAAGCTGCCGGCACCGAAACTCATCATCTTGCTGGCGTCGAACTGGTCGCCCATTCCAACTTTGAGAGTTCCCGAGATCACTGTTACATTTTCCCGAAGAGGATGAGTATGGGGTGCAATCTTGTACCCATCGGGCATCTTGAGACGAATAGTGTAGTCACCGGAGGAAGCCATGGGATCGCCCTCCAGCACCGCCAGCTGCGCTCCGGGCGGGATAAAGGGCGGAACGGGCCCGAACTTAACCTGATCGGGCGTGAAAGCGTTTTGCGCCAGAGACGGTTGTGCCACCACCAGCGCGGCCAGTGTCAGAACCGCAATGAGAAACGGTAGTTTCATAGGGCCCTCCAGACAGCCGAGCATGATAAACATCCACTGAATTTACGGCAAGGGCCCGTCTTGCCCAGCCTGCCCAGGCGCTTGCCTCCTCCAATGATTGCTTCTAACACGTATTTTACTTGACGCAGTCAACTTAATCATACGATACTTGTTGCACCGTGAAGTCAACTGCAGCCGCTCCGGTAGTCCGACCACGTGTGGCGGCGGTACGCCGATTCAATCGCTTCTATACTCGCCAGATTGGTCTGCTCGATGAAGGGTTGCTGAACAGCCCATTCTCACTGACAGAAGTCCGTACGCTCTACGAATTGGCCCAGCGCGAAAAAACAACCGCAGCGGAGCTTTGCAAGACGCTGGGGCTGGATGCCGGCTACCTGAGCCGCATCCTGAGCAGCTTCGAAAAAACCAACCTAATCGAAAAGAAAGAGTCGCCAAAAGATGCTCGCCAGACCCTCTTAAGCCTGACCAAGAAGGGACGAAACGCATTCGCACCGTTGAATGCCCGATCTGAGGAGCAGGTCAAGGCGATGCTGGGCCAGCTTTCACCAAAGAAGCAAGATCACCTGGTCCAGGCGATGCAGACGATCGAAGGGTCGCTGGCACGTGAAGCCGAACCCCTGAGGTCTTATGTGCTCCGGCAACCCAGGCCCGGAGACATGGGGTGGGTGGTGTACCGGCACGGGATTCTCTATCAGCAGGAATACGGCTACGATGAGCGCTTCGAGGCCCTGGTCGCCGGGATCGTGGCCGAGTTTATTCAGAACCTGGACGCGGCGCGCGAGCGCTGCTGGATTGCCGAAAGCGATGGGGAGAACCTCGGATCAGTATTTCTGGTCCGGAAATCGCAGACTGTGGCGAAGCTCCGCCTTTTGCTGGTCGACCCGTCGGCTCGTGGCCTTGGGATCGGCGGGCACCTCGTCTCGGAGTGTGTTCGGTTCGCCCGCGAGGTGGGCTACAGGAAAATCATGCTCTGGACGCAGAGCGAGTTAGTTGCCGCGCGCAAGATTTACCAAAAGACCGGGTTCAAGCTCGTTGATCGGAGGCCTCACCAGAGCTGGGGCCGCAATGATCTGGTTGCGGAAACCTGGGCGTTGCGACTCTGACGTACGGCTACGCAGCTTCGGGTTAATGAGAGTCATTACCTCCGTACCAGCCCGTCCGCTTACAACAATTTGTGAAATAACTCAGAAAAATCTTGCATCGGTGGAAATTTCTCGTAATCTCAACACTGTGAGTTAACTTCGCCGAAATGCCCGGGAATCGCAGTCACCCGGGAGCCTCGAGACGGACTTCAAGGGAGACGAGGTGGTGAGAGTGAGTCGCCTGAGGAGGAAGCCATAGAAATTGGCAACTGCTAGCGCCCTGCAACGAGAGAAACCCCAAACCCTCGCCGCCGTACCCAATCGGAAAAAATTCGTTCGGCTCACCGTGTGGCCCCTGGTCGCCGCCACCTTCTTTATGGTGTCGGGCGGAACCTATGGCACCGAAGAGATCGTCCACGGAGCCGGCTACGGACGCGCGATTCTGATTCTGCTGCTCACCCCGCTGCTCTGGAGCCTGCCTACGGCTTTCATGATCGGCGAGCTTTCGAGCGCTTTGCCCCAGGAAGGCGGCTACTACGCCTGGGTGCGCCGCGCCATGGGCAACTTTTGGGGATTTCAGGAAGCCTGGCTCTCGCTGGTTGCGTCCATCTTCGACATGGCAATCTATCCCACCCTCTTCGTCGCTTATCTGACGCGCATGTTCCCGTGGTTTCAGCAGGGGAATCGCGGCGGGTGGGTGGCGCTCGCGGTGGTCATCGCTTGCGCCGTACTGAATATCGCCGGCGTCAAAGTGGTTTCGCTCACTTCGCTGTGGCTGTTCTTCGCGCTGTCGGCTCCGTTTGTGGCGATCGTGGTGCTGGCTCCATTCAAACTGGGTGCGCTGGCCAATGCCGTGACGCGGCCGACGACCTCGACGGTCGACATTCTTGGCGGGCTGCTCATCTGCATGTGGAACTACATGGGATGGGACAATGCCTCGACCATCGCCACGGAAGTCGAACGCCCGCAGCGGACGTATCCGCGGGCCATGCTGGCCGCGGTGGTGATTGTCGCGTTGAGCTACATCCTTCCCTTTGCCGCGATGTGGATGACGCATCTATCTCCAACTGCCTGGGAAACGGGCTCGTGGGCGGATATTGCCGGAGTGCTCGGTGGACCGCTGCTGCGGATCGGCGTCGTCCTCGGCGGAATGATCAGCGCCTTCGGCATGTTCAACGCCCTGGTGATGAGCTACTCCCGCTTGCCTCTGGCAATGGCACAGGACGGTATGCTGCCGGGCGTCTTCGGCAAGCTGCAGAAGCGATCGCGAGCGCCTTGGGTTGCGATCATCGCGCTTGCCATCGCCTGGGCAATGTGCCTCGGCTTAGGCTTCGCCCGTTTGGTCACGCTCGACATCCTTCTCTATGGCGCGAGCCTGGTGCTGGAATTTGCGGCGCTGGCCGTGCTGCGGTTCCGCGAACCGGAGTTGCCACGTCCCTTCCGCGTGCCCGGCGGTTGGTTTGGGGCGATCGCAATCGGCATCCCTCCCGCGCTGCTGCTTGCCTTTTCCGTGGTCCGGAGCCAGCACGAGTCAATCTTGGGGATGAGTTCGTTTGCATTCGGCATGATCCTGATCGCGGCGGGATTCGTGGCGTACTTTGTCAACCACGCACTGAAGCCGGCTGGATGGTCCGCTCCTGCGGAAGAAAATCCGCAACCGGCAGCATGAGGAGGTGTCCTGCTTGGGGAGAGCTTCAATTTCCAACAATGAACCACCATAGTTTAAGAAGGCCGTCTCAAGAATGAACCTGTGACTCAGCTGCCGACTTCAGCCAGTTCCCCATTTGTTGATGATCCACGACCCCAGCCTGCTGCATTACCGGGCGGCCACCGGAGAACACGATGAGGTTGGGGATTCCACGCACGTTGAAGCGGGCCGCCACCTGTAAGTCTTCACTGTGGATTAACGTCCGGGCCTAACACCGCGAAGGTCAGACGAACTGCCCGGAAGATTTGGTGTGAGATAGACGCCATTCTGCACCTTGGCCGGAGCCACGAAATGTTCCTGCAGGTGGGGGATGCATTCGAGAAACAACGCATCGTGCCCGAGTGCGACGTGATTGAAGAGCACGAGGTGCTGATGAATCTGGCCCATGTCTCCCACGTGGGGAACCACCGGCAGTCCGAACTTGCGCGCGAGTAGGCTTACGGTGATGAATTCGGAAACTCCGGCTACGCGCGTGCAATCAACCTGCACGAAGTGTACCGCACCGGCTTGCATCATGTTCTTGAACATGACTCGGTTGGGAACATGCTCACCCAGGGCAATTCGAGTCGGCGCAATCGCATCCGCGAGTTTCTTGTGCGCGCCGATATCGTCCGGATGGGTCGGCTCCTCCACGAAATAAGGGGACATCGCTGCGAGTTTACGGCACATTTTCACAGCAGTGGGAAGCGTCCATTGCTGATTTGCGTCCAGCATGATTATTGCTTCGGAGCCGGCCAGTTCACGCAACATGGAGGCGCGCCGCAAATCACGAGAGCCGTCTTCGGAACCGACTTTGAGTTTGAATGCCCGAAAACCGCGTTGAAGAGCTTGTTGCGCTAAGGATTTTACTTTGTCATCTTCGTACTGGAACCAGCCCACCGACGTATCGTAGCCAGGATAGCCATCCTGCAGTATGTGTTCTCGTGTCGCACGTCCGGACATCTGGTTCTCGAAAATGGAGAGAGCATCTTGAGAGGTAAGAACATCTTCGAGATAGCTCAGGTCCAGAAGGTTCACTAGTTGCTGAGGACTGAGATCCAGCAGGAGACGCCATAACGGAACACCGCGCAACTTTGCCCACAGGTCAAAACAAGCATTGGTGACGGAAGCGAGGGCCAGATGCACCACACCCTTGTGCGGTCCGAGCCAACGCAGTTGAGGGTCGTTTGCCAATTGCCTTGAGATCTGGCCGAAGGTAGACATTAGCTCTTCGACATTGCGTCCTATGACTTCCCGGGCCAGCATTTCAATTGCTCGGCACACAAGTTGATTCCCGTTGCCGAGCGTTAGCACAATCCCCGTGCCAAATGTTTTGCCTTGAGTGACGAGCAGTGTAGTCGCGAAGGCGTAGTCCGAGCCGGAGTGTACGGCATCGCTGCCGGCGCCCTCGGGAAGTGGGAAGCGTACATCCCTGGTTTCAAGCGCGATGATTCGGTCGTCCATATGCGTAGCTGGTTGCAGAAAGCGGATTCTTTTTTCGACAAAATGAGATTTCGACTATATTGAAGCGCTTGGGTTGCGCGCAACCTCGATTGCCTGGGAAAGGATGCCATGGGGCTCGTTCAGGCGAGTCGATCATCAGGGGGAATCGCAATGAAACGCTACGGGGCAGTAATTGGAGTGAGGCCGGAGGCAATCGAGGAATACAAGGAGTTTCATTCGGCGGTGTGGCCGGAGGTCTTGGACAGGATCAGACGTTGCAATATCCGTAATTATTCCATCTTTCTCAAGGATGACTTGCTGTTCGGCTATTTTGAATACCACGGCACAGATTTTCAGGCGGACTTGGCGAAGATGGCGGCTGATCCCAAGACACAAGCGTGGTGGAAAATAATGGAACCGATGCAACGTCCGCTGGAATCGCGCGCTTCCGGCGAATGGTGGGCCAGCATGGAGGAAGTCTTTCATCTCGATTGAGGAAGGGTAGTGAAGTGCGCTGCATTTGCAGTCCAGTGCCTTACGTCCCCCTGATTGCGCGCCGCAATTGGAGCATCATGTCAAGAGAACCCTGCTCAATCGTGCCGTCCTGGTAGATTCCGATGTTGATCGTCGTGACGGCTTGGTGTTCCATGTTGGCCTTCACGTATGCGATCAAGTCGTCCGTGCTGAATTGAGGGGGTGGGATCGGGCCGGTTTCGCTATGCACCCATGATGGCAGCATAGATAGCATCCCATGAGCCGGAAATCCTGCGCCAGCACCTCTCTGAATGTAACGAGACTGAAAAGGATTTTGAAGAGCGTAGAGCTCGCCTGCCCAGTAATCCTGCCACGGAGTTAAAACTGGAAAGATCCAGAAGTTGAAGGCTGTAAGCCGGGCGGGATTTCCGACTTTGCAAAAACGGTAGATTGCCTCAATCGGGACATCGGGATAAGCAGCCAGTGATTGATACCAGGAATCAAACCAATAGCCGGCCAGTTTGACGCCATATCGCGAGCCTATTTCGCTAAGAATGTTTTTGTGAATCTCGATGAACTGCTCCTCGCTGTAAGCCAGATCGTACAAACCAGTCGCCCCGATGTCGCCAAGCATCGTCAAAACAGGAGAGTTGATATAAAGGAGAAATCTGTTGCCCCGCTTCTCCAGCGCATCCGCGATATCACCGATTAGATCGCGTCGCGTAGTCCATCCCGGATGGACAGCTTCCCAGGATTGGATAGGAGCGGGGCAGTGCGGATGCGCATGGTTCAGAGTGAAGAGGACGTAAGCCGCCCCCATCTCGCCTATAAGTCTTGCAAAGGCATTTACGTCAAAGGCGTTGACGGCGTCTGGATACGGCTTCTTTACGCCATCTCGCGGTTGCGTGAAATCTGTCCAATGAAACATGACCCCATATCCTGCCTTGACAAACCAGTCCGTGTTCGCTCGATGCGCGCGGGCACTCTCTTCAGCGGCCGTCATTTCAGCGTTGGCCGAAGCAGAGAGAACTTCCAGGCAGCGCAAGCGGACCACTTCGTCCGTGTCAGCTCCGGATACTTGAAGTGTGATTGGGTTTATTCCGCGGGTCAGGTGCAGTTTCCCATCGAGCCGCATCTTTTCGAAATTTACCGACCAGCCGCCCTCACTTGAGCGATACACACCCTCGGTGAACTTTAGATCTGATTTAACGGAACTGGGGCCTGAGATAACTTCAAGGCGACAGGAGGGGCCGGGAACAGCACACGAAATGAACAGGTCGTACTCACCTTCTTCCAGAGCGGTAACGTTCCATTTAATCCTGCTTGAATCCTTACAGTTCACAGAGATCTTCAGGCCGTCCAGTTTTGCGTTGCCCTCGATCGCTGCGGCTGTTGCTCCGTACAGACGGATATATGGCGTGAGTCCACGGACGAGGGGCTCTGTTGCCGGAGGAACTGCAGATCGAAGGGACAGTGGAGAATCAAACCCTGCTGAAAGGACGCCGGCAGCGCCACTCATCATAACCTTCAAAAAGTTCTTTCTGCTCAGGGTGTGAGGTTGAAAAGACGTTTTCAAATATTGCTCTCCTCACGCAGATCGTACGTATTGCCCAGGTACAAGTTACATCCCCCGATTTGTCGCAGGGAACCTCCGGTCGTCATCGAATCCTTGAACAGAAGACTAGTGGGCCGGTGTTCGCCAGCTAGTCCCACCTCAATGAAGTCAAAGCGCAACCCAGTTAGAAGTAAAGCTTCAATGACACTTGCAGTTGGCGCTCCGTGCTGCGAGTGCTGGTTATCGATCCGAGCTTTTGGGGATTATTCAGATCGTTGACCGGAATTCCCCATGTGGGCGTATTTGTAACATTGAAGGCCTCGGCCCGGAACTGAAGACTTCTGCGCTCGCCGAAAGAAAAATCACGGAATAGTGACATGTCCAGATTCTTAAACCAATCTGCTCGAAGTGAATTCCTACCAGAATCGCCAAACGTAAAAGGCGCTGGCGGGGCAAAAGCGGCAGTGTTAAACCATTCCTTCGTGCTCGGATTTGACACGTTGGGATCTCCAACTTGATTCGCTCGAACGTTGCCACTCCAGGGGGCGAAATTCCCGACGTTGGGGATGTCAGACGAGATGTAGACGTTATATGGCAAACCTGAAGTGAGGGTCAGGATGCCATTGAGCTGCCAATTTCCCAGAATGTAGTTAACAAAACCGCCGGAGTTTGCGAAGCGTTTCCCTTTACCGAACGGCAGTGGGGCGGTCGCGCTGGCACTGAGAACATGTCTCAGATCAAAACCGGACACGCTGCGGTCACCCCTGATGTTGTAGGGGTTCTGAACTGAGCAGCTTTCTATACCGAAGAACCCAGAGCAACCGACGTCAATGGACTTTGACCAAGTGTAAGCGACCAGATAAGTAAGCCCGCTCGAACTACGGTGGTTGGCAGAAAATTGGAAAGCATTGTAGGAGCTATTACCGATGCTTCTATCATAAAAAGTCGGGCTGATATAGGGATATGGCTGTCGAGCCGTAACCTGGGCGGGCGTCCCCGGTCCCGGAGTTAATGCAACATTGTACAAGCCACCAACTGTAAGGCGGTGGCTTTGGGAACCCACATAATTCGCCGTCATGACAGTGTTCGAGCTCAACTGCCGCTGGACTCCAAAATTCCATTGCTCCGAATATGGATCCTTAGCCTTCGGGTCCCGGTACCACTCAACCTGGCCGAATGGCGTTGGAGCGGGTAAACCCGCCGAACCTAAGCCTGCAAGCGGATCTTGCCAATTTGCTGTGGCGACTTGATTGGACGTATTCAACGCGGGAGTCAGTATTTGCGCTACTGATGGCCAGTCGCCACCAATGCCCTGCACGGTTTGCATGACGCCCGCCCAGAGGTCATTGAACATGCCGAACGAGGCACGCACCACCGTTTTGTCGTTAAGACTATAGGCAATCCCGATCCGGGGTTGGATATTGTCATAAGTATTGGAATATAAACGATCATTTCCGGAAACAACCACGTGAGGCTGCGGCAGACCTCCAGGCACGCAGGGAGCTTGGCCGGCACTCGCGCAGTCCGGTGAATTTGTTTGAACGACATAGGTCCCGTTGTTGAAATCGATATTCCCTACCTGACTGGTTTTATCGCTGGCATTTGCCCCATACCCCGGCCAAAGCATTAGGTCATACCGAAGCCCGACATTCACAATCAGTTTGTCCGTCACCTTCCATTTATCCATGAAATAGAAACCGTAACCGCGCTCCCCAGTAACGGGTGCAAAAGTATCTCGACGCGAGGCGCCGGCGGCTGTTCCGATAAGAAACGCTGCCATGGCATCGCCCGTCCCGGCCGGCGCTTCCGGATTCGCCGTTTGTGCGGCACCAAAATTCACACTCGGGCCGCCGCCATGTACATAAAATGAGTCTGTCTCAATACTGAAACCACTGGTAAAGGAGTGTTTGCGGAGAACTTTCGTCAAATTGGCTCTCCACTGATAAATGTCCGTGAGCTTGGTTCCGCCTTTGTTTGTGGCACCAGTACCCGCATATGCCGGAATGCTCAGCCCTGGGATGGAGCAGCCAGCCGTACCCGTGAAACCACAGGCGAAACCAGGTGCCAGGCCGGCGGCATTGACCACCGTTGTCGGGTCTAGCTTGTCGTAGGCGTTGCCAACGTTATTCGTGAGGTCCACATGTCCGAATTGCGCATCCAGGATGGTTGACGGGTTGAACTGGTGGTAGTAGGACAACACGTATTGCTTTCCGAACGTTTCGCCCGTAGCGGTCTCCCCAACGAGACCACCGGTTCCGATCCTCGACTGGTCCGAATTCGTGTACCTAAAAAAGAGAGAGTTCGAGGGGTTGAAGTTTTCGTCTATTCTGAAACTGTATTCATTCTGAGGAGTTAGATTGGAACGAAGGTCGTAGCCATTGAACCCGTTGACGACCGGCAGCGGGCTGGGAAACACCGCCTGAGCAAGGGACACGGCGCCTGGATTCAAGACACTCGAAATGTCATTGTTCGGAAAGGGATCGCGGATGAATGATCCGGGACTGGCGGGATCGGGTCGCGTGGTGAACGGGTTGTAAAGCTGGACGGGGTTAGGACCTTGCAGCAGTGCGCTGAAGTCGCCTGAGAGCTCGGCCTGGGTGGGCACATTGTAAAACGCGCCCGTTGAAGGCTGTGCGCGTCGAAACCCTTCGTAACTTCCAAAGAAGAAGGTCTTATTACGGCCGTTGTAAAACGGGAGAACCACCGGACCGCCGAAATTCGCGCCGAACTGGTTCTGTACTAATTTCGAAGCAACGCCTTTAAGCGGGTCCTTGGCATCTAGGACAGTGTTGCGGAAGAACTCCCACGCAGTCCCGTGGAAGTTGTTCGTGCCAGACTTGCTGACCACGTTGACTATCCCGCCCAATACTCCGCCGAACTGCGCCTCATCACTGTGGGATTGGACCTTGAACTCTTGAATATCGTCGAGGATTGGCGCTACTGCGTAGGTGGTAAAGACCTGGTCGGTATTGTCGATCCCATCCAGCAGGAAGTAGTTGCTGCGATTTGATTGCCCGCTGACTGCGGGAAAGACAAATGTGCCAATCGGGGCAGCCTGTGCGCCACCCGAGTTTTGCGCCACGCTGACCGGAGCCACGCCCGGCGTGAGGGCCAGAAGTTGGGTGAAGTTTCGTCCGTTGAGCGGTAGGTCCGCAACTTGCTTGGACTCTATCACCGTGCCTAACGTCGCATTCGCGGTATCGAGGTTGACCGCGGAGGCCTCGACCGTGACGGACTGCTGAGTCGATCCTACTCGGAGTGTAAAGTCCTGAGTGCTGGCCTGATTGACGACAACATGCAGTCTCGCCTGCGTCGTCGTAGTAAATCCATCTTTTGTTACTTTTAGAACGTATTCACCAGGTGGCACGCTCACAAAAACATACAGCCCGGAATCGTTGGTGAGACTCTCTCTCTTCGTGTCAGTGTTTGTATTGTGTAGAGTTACCGTTGCCTGCGGAATTACCGCACCGCTCGAATCCCGAACAACTCCGTTGAGAGTGGCTGTGGCCTGCGCCGAAGCAGTATTCGGAATTACGAGTATCAATACAAGCGCAACACATAGCGCCGCGGCACCGCACCGGAATCCGTCTTCATGCCAGCCGCATGAATCTTTGCCCTCTCGAATCAGCGCAAAAAAACTAAAGGCCTGATTGTGCATAACGCCCCCTCGGCATTGGTTCGCCATCCTCAACGACCTCTGTGGCAGCCGGATGCGGTACGGAGAAAATAGCCGTTTGCGGTCCGGACGTGCTTTTATACCTAAAACTATTCGTTTGCCTGTTAAACGAGTGAACTTATAAGCCTCATTAGTGAGGCTTGTCAAGAATTTTTATTGACAGACAGACTGTTTCAGTAATAGAAAACGTGAAACATGTTGGGCGGGCGGCTTTTGGCCCGCTAAGGCGGATCGAGGACGCGCCGTTGGGCAATCTGAGATGTGAGCCAGGAACGACATTGAAAAAGCAGCCAAATCGCGAGTCAATGCCGGCCTTTAAGGAGCGACGTTCCTTCCTTGGCGGCATGGCAACCTTGGGCGCAGGCTTAGCGGGTTCAATCATCTTGCGGTCGCCCGCGTTATCCAAGTCCATGCCGGACCCTGCCTCGACAACAAAGTCCGCAACGGGCGATGGCGGCCGCAGCCTGGTGATTGCCTCTGACGCCGCGACTGTCGCAGAAACTACGGCTGGAAAAATCCGCGGCTTCAGGCGAAACGGCGTGTACATTTTCAAAGGCGTGCCCTACGGCGCCTCAACCGCGGGTGCCAGACGCTTCATGCCGCCAGTCAAGGCTGAGCCGTGGAGGGAAATTCGCAACGCGCTCCAGTACGGCCGCTCGTGCCCCGCCCAGGACTCCGCGCATTTCAATACGGATGGGAAGAATCTGGCCAACTCCGACGAATCTGCATTCGTGATGCATGCCGGTGCATTTCTAACGATTCCCGGCGAGGACTGCCTGCGTGTCAACCTTTGGACGCCGGAGATTAATGGGTCCCACAAGCGCCCGGTCATGGTCTTCATGCATGGCGGCGCCTTCGCCGCCGGCAGCGGGCACGATCTTCTCTCCTATGATGGCCAAAGTCTCGCCCGTAATCACGATGTTGTCGTGGTGACTCATAATCATCGCCTAAACGTGTACGGCTATCTCAATCTCGGACATTTGGCAGGAGAAGAATTTGCCAGCTGCGCGAACGTTGGAATGCTCGACATTGTGGCGGTCTTGGAGTGGGTTCGCGATAACATCGCGACTTTCGGCGGCGATCCCGGTAACATAACAATCTTCGGCGAGTCTGGCGGCGGCGGGAAGGTGGTTACCCTCATGGGAATGCCCGCAGCGAAAGGCTTGTTTCATCGCGCGATCGTGCAGAGCGGACCTTTCCTCAAGTCGCTCTCCCCTGATTACTCGGGACGCGTGGCCGAACTGGTGCTGGCTGAACTGGGCTTATCCAAATCGCAAGCACGAGAACTGCAGAAAGTTCCCGTCGATCATCTTTCAGGCGCCGCAGCGGAAGCCATGAAGAAGATGCCTCAGCAGAAAGCATTACCCATTCGCCAAGAGTTTGGCGAGCACGATTGGGGGCCAACCGTGGACGGACGCATTCTTCCTCGCCATCCGTTCCATCCGGGAGCTCCGGAAGTGTCTGCGGAAGTTCCCTTGCTGACGGGTTCAAATCTGCACGAATTCGTATGTGGCCTTGACCGTCTGGATGCCAGTGCCATGGGAGTGGAGGAAGTTAACCGCCTGGTGAGCGAAGAATGTGGTGAGCGCAGCAAGATGATCATCGAGGCTTACCGGCGCGAGTATCCTGAGGCAACTCCCTTTGATCTATACGCCACAATTGCAGCGGCTGCCTTTCGCCGACCGGCGATCGAGCAGGCCGCGCGAAAGGCCGCATTGGGCAACGCACCTGCGTACTCTTATGTGTACGGTTGGCGCACGCCGGTACTGGATGGCCGTCCTGGTTCGTTTCACGCCGCAGAAATCGCATTTACTTTCGACAATGCTGAAATTTGTGATCACTACAGTGGAGGCAGCACGGAGGCATTGGCCCTATCGAAGCAAATCAGCACTGCCTGGGTGAATTTTGCCCGAACGGGAAATCCTAATCACAACGGCCTGCCGCATTGGCCTGCATACACTTCGGAGCAGCGGGCAACGATGTATTTTGACACGTCCAGCGCAGTGCGCAACGATCCCGAAGGAGAAGGATTGAGGCTGATTGCACAGTCTTGAGCGAAACATCGCGACAACGCGCGTGACCGGCTTTCTGACATCCGGAGTTGGCGAGGAACGCTAGTGAAAACGCAGCTATGACCAAGAAATCACGTAAGCAGGCTAGCCGGCAATATCCAACGCCCGCTCTTGAAAAGGGACTGGACATCCTGGAACTTTTTGCCAGCGAACCAGCAGGGCTCAGTAAGAGTGACGTTGCCCGTCGCCTCGATCGCACTGTTTCCGAGATTTTTCGAATGCTTTTGTGTCTCGAAGAGCGCGGCTACATCTCTCAGTCGCGCGATGGCGAACGCTACCGACTAACACTACGATTGTTTAAGCTGGTTCAGGAGCATCCTCCAACCAAACGCATGATCGCCGAGGCTCTGCCAATCATGCAGCAGGTCGCCCATGAAATAGGCCAATCGTGCCATTTGGGAGTGCTTGAAGGTGGACACGTTGTGATCGTTGCGCAAGTTGATTCGCATGCCAGTTCAGGTTTCTATGTTAGAACCGGAGCGGTCATCGATCTGATGCATGCGGCTACGGGACATGTCATACTTGCGCATCAGACGCCTGGCGTTTGTTCTCGGGCCATCGAGATTTGGTGTGAACAAAACAGGGAGCGTCCTCCGCGTGATCTGGCGGCCCACCTGGCCAGAATCCGCTCGCGGGGATACGAAGAACGAGCGAGCTATGAAGTGGATGGTGTGATCAATATTTCGTTTCCCGTCCTCGATGATCGAGGACGTGCCATCGCGGCATTGACTGTTCCCTTTCTTCAAAGAATTGGCGATCACACCACTCCCGCAACTGTGCGCGAAGCCCTACAGAAGGCTAGTATGTTGCTCTCGGAGGCGATGGGTGGGGTCACCGCTGAGGCAGCGCCTTGATCTAACGACGCCCCTCTGATTTTGACAGCCGTGATGGCGGACCGTTCCTGGACAGGCAGTAAACCCTGCTGTTTGTTGACAAATGGAACGTTTCAGAAATAGAAATCACCATGCGCTGCTTCGGTGAATTGTCTCTCCCCTGAGCACCGGGGTGGCGTAGGCGCGATGGAGAAACTGAACTTGAGCGATCCTAAGATTACCGATATACGCGTTATCGATCTTCGCTTTCCAACTTCCCTGCAGCAGATCGGATCGGACGCAGTCAATAAAGATCCCGACTATTCAGCTGCGTATTGCATCCTCGAGACCGACGCCCGCGTGGAGGGACATGGTCTCACCTTTACTCTCGGTAGGGGGACTGAACTCTGCGTTTCTGCAATTCGGTATCTGGGCCGATTGGTTCGCGGGCGTCGCCTTTCTTCGCTTACTGACGACATGGCGGCTTTCTCGAGGGAGTTGACTCGAGACAGCCAGTTCCGATGGCTTGGGCCCGAAAAAGGTGTGGTCCATCTTGCGACGGCCGCCCTTCTCAATGCGGTGTGGGACCTTTACGCGCGCACCCAGAAAAAACCACTTTGGAAACTGCTTGCCGATTTTGAACCCGAACAGATTATTCGTTCAATTGACTTCAGCTATATCACAGACGCGATCACTCCGGGCGAGGCGTTAGCACTTCTCAAAGAACGGGCCTCTTGCAAAGAGGCGCGCCTCGCGGCCTTGGAGCGACATGGGTACCCGGCCTACACCACTTCTGTGGGCTGGTTTGGCTTTAGTGACGACAAGGTTCGGCGGCTGTGCCGTGAAGGCCTTCGTCAAGGATGGACCCATTTCAAATTGAAGGTTGGGGGAGATCCCGCCGACGATTTGCGTCGTGCACGCCTTGTTCGCGGAGAAATCGGCCCGACCAACAAGCTGATGATGGATGCCAATCAAAAATGGGAAGTCGAGGAAGCTATTCAGAGAACGAATGAACTTGCTGAGGTTGACCCCTGGTGGATGGAAGAGCCCACCAGTCCGGACGACATTCTGGGACACGCTCGCATCCGGCGGGAAGTGTCTGTCCGCATCGCCACGGGTGAACACTGCCACAATCGCGTGATGTTCAAGCAGTTGATGCAGGCAGGGGCCATGGACGTGTGTCAGATTGATAGCTGTCGCCTGGCCGGGGTCAATGAAAACCTCGCCGTACTTCTCATGGCTGCCAAGTTCGAAATCCCGGTCTGCCCCCATGCTGGTGGCGTCGGCCTCTGCGAATGCGTCCAGCACCTGGCGATCTTCGACTATCTCTGCGTGTCGACGTCGTTGGAAAACCGCGTCACTGAATTTGTCGACCACCTGCATGAACATTTCGTTGATCCTGTACGCATTGTCAACGGGCATTACGTGCTTCCGCAGCAACCGGGCTACAGCACTGAAATACGCTCGGAGACCCTTGTAACCCATAGCTATCCTGACGGCCCGGTGTGGAAAGAGATAGGTGATCACGCCAGGGAATGAGAAGTTCTCGCAGGCTGTTTCTCCTTGGCATCCCGGGCAACATGATTCCTGAATTTCACGCGAAACAGTTAATATTTCCCACTGTGAAACGCGACCGAAGACTCTGGAATGGACGTGAAGAAACGAACTGAAGGCGCTCGACGCTATCCGACGCCCGCTCTGGAAAAAGGTCTTGATGTGCTCGAATTGTTGTCGAGCGAGTCGAATGGGCTCACAAAAACTGATGTTGCCCGCAAGCTCGGTCGCACGGTTTCGGAGGTCTTCCGGATGCTGGTGTGTCTTGAGACGCGCGGTTATATTGCTCGATCTGGTGGCGACGAGCGCTATTCACTGACCTTGCATCTGTTTAAGCTGGCGTACCAGCATCCCCCCATTGAGCGCCTGACGACCGAAGCCTTGCCGATCATGCAGCAGGTCACGCGCCAAATCAACCAATCGTGCCATTTGGGAGTGCTCGACGGAGACCGGGTTGTAATCATCGCTCAGGCCAATCCTCCGTTCAGCAGCAGCGGCTTTTACGTGAAAGCTGGCGGCATTGGCGACCTCATGCGTTCGACAACGGGACAGGTAATCCTGGCGTATCAGACCTCAGAAGTTTCTTCTCGGGCTATAAAGCTCTGGTGCAAACACAATGGAACGCGCGCTCTCGGCGATTTGGACCAACACTTGGCCAAGATTAAACAGCGCGGATTTGACGAGAGAAAAAGCTATGAGGTAGAGGGTGTAATCAACATTTCGTTTCCTGTTTTGGACGATCGCGGTTACGGCGTAGCTGCCCTTAGCGTTCCATTCCTTCAAAGAGTTGGGGATTCTACGACTTCCTCCACGGTCAAACGTGTACTCGGGAAGGCCAGTTCCGCGCTGTCGGAAGCGATCGGTGGTGTGGACAAGCCAAAGAGTCCTTGAGTTAGGTCGGCTGATCCGATCGAGAAGCTTCAGAATGAAGCGGAAGCGCACTGCGGAAGCAAAGTTTACCGTGCCGCTCGGGTGAGGCGAAATTCGCGCGGATCGCGGTGGCTGCTCCCATTCGACCTTACTCCTGACAGTGCGACCTTGCTGATACATAAAATTTATTTCCTTGCCGAATTGTAGGTCTGTTTGCGAACCACTCCCTTGCCTTCTTCAATGGTCACGATTTCACCCGCTGCTACTGACCTGAGATTCTCCACCTTGCCGTCGAGCCACCGGACTGATATGTCCGCCGTGCTGGCGCTACCAAGGCCGAAGTGCAAGCG
Source organism: Acidobacteriota bacterium (assembly GCA_003225555.1). GTDB lineage: Bacteria > Acidobacteriota > Terriglobia > Terriglobales > Acidobacteriaceae > Sulfotelmatobacter. The sequence goes on from QIAM01000039.1 coordinate 52,641, forward strand.
AAGATCATTTTGTGACATGTAGGAGCCGCCGCTGCGCACTTCGTCAATTTGCTTATGGCCGCCGGTAATGACTGTAATGCGTGCGCCAATAGCATCTCGCCCCGAGGTGAGGGCATGAACCAGAAGCGAATTACCGCTACTGCGAAAGTTTTTTAGCAACGATGGTGTTTCACCCATATTGACGATAACGATTTCTTCATTGCCGTCGTTGTCCAGATCCCCTATGGCCAGACCGCGTGACGAGTGAACGTCGGATATACCCGGCCCGCCCTGCGAAGAGAGATCAAAGAACTGCCCGTCGCCTCGATTCCAGTACAGAAGTCGTGGCTGCTTGTACTTTTCGGCAGTGCGGCCGGTGTCTACTTCGGGATAAACGTGACCGTTGGCAACGACCAGGTCTTTCCATCCGTCATTATCGAAGTCGAGAAATGCCGTGCCCCACCCAAGATACTTTGTGTTCACCGCAAGGCCGGAGCCGATGGTATCGTCCGCGAAATTACCTCCGCCCTGGTTCTTGTACATAGTGTGGGTGTCGTCGGCGAAGTTTGTCTTGAAAATGTCGAGCAAACCATCACCGTCGAAATCGGCGGCAGCGGCGCCCATACCAGCTTGTTCGCGCCCATCTTCGTTGTACGCAAGGCCGGCGTGTACTCCGATCTCTTCGAACCTCTTTCCGCCAACATTGTGGTAGTACAAACTCGCGGTCGAGTCACATGCCACAAAGATGTCCGGCCAGCCGTCATTGTCGAAGTCTCCAGTCAGTGCAGCGAAGCCGTAGTAATTCTTGGGGCCTGAGATGCGAACCTGATCCGACACGTCAGTGAAATTTCCGTGCCCGTCATTTTGATAGAACGAAAGCGTTTCCGGAGGTAGACCGCGCGGGCCGCACATGACCGGCTTTCCTTTCCACTGGCATTGGCTGGTCTGGCCAGGGTGAGGCGTGTGGGCCATGTCGAAATCCACATAGTGGACCACGACCAGATCCAGAAATCCGTCTCGGTTGAAATCGAGGAATGCGCAACCTGTACTCCAGCGCGGTTTTGGCGAAAGCAGTCCCCGTTCCTTGGTCTCGTCCTTGAACGTGCTATTCCCGAGATTTCGATAGAGAACGTTCTGGCCCCACTGGGTGATGAACAAGTCCGGATATCCATGATTGTCGACGTCTCCGACACAGACTCCCTGTCCCCATCCGGTGGGCTTGATTCCCGCCTTGTCCGTAACGTCTTCGAATTTCAGTCCACCCAGATTGTGATAAAGGAAATGCTTCGCTGGAGCAGCGTCTTTCTCCAGTCGCCCTGAGGTGACCAGAAAAATGTCGGGCAAGCCATCGTTATCGAAATCGAAGACCGCGACGCCGTCGCCGGTCGTCTCCACAATGTACTGCTTTGAAGTCTCTGAACCGGAGACGTTCACGCCGACAAGCCCTGCTTGGTTCGCGATATCCCGATATTCCACTGCGGGAGCTTTCATTCCGGCAGGAAGTGGTCGCGCCGGAACTGCCGTACCGCCGGTTGCTACACCTTGCGCGTACGCGGGATGAGGGCGGACGAGCACAAGGAGTATGAGGCCGACAAAAAGAGACATCTGACCGAAACTGAATTCGCGCAACTGCCAAGCTCTTACGCGCATTATTTCGCGATCATAACATTCGACCGAACGTTCCTCCGGCGCTTGTCTGCTACCATGAGCGCAAGCGAGAATTTGGACGGTCAGGTTACAAAAATGTGTCGGTGGACCCAAATCGCGCTCTGCGCCTGGGTTGTGCAGGCATGCAGTCTTCACCTGTTGGGGCAAATGCCTGCTAACTGCAAAGGTCCAGGGGAGTTGGAGAAGGTACTTGCAAGTCATCCTTCGGCGGGTGCCTATGACGCACTGGGAGCCTACTTTGGCCAGCGGCAGCAGTTGTCGTGCGCAATCGCCGCTTTTGAAGCTGCGGTACACCAGGACCGGAATTCCTGGGAGGCGCGTTTCAATCTTTCTTTAGCGCTTCTGCAAAAGCACGATGCCGCGCGGGCCGCTCGTGAATTGCGAGTAGCGGTGCGGATCAAACCTGATGATCCGTTGGGACACATCGCACTCGGAGAGGCTTTAGGCGAATTGGGGCAAAATGAAACCGCAATTGAAGAATTCAAGTTTGCTCTGAAATCGGACCCGAAGTCCGTGCCCGCCCTGGATGGGTTGGCTAAAGCGTTGATTGCCCAGAAGCGATACTCGGCCGCGATTGCGTACTTGAAAGACGCGCCTGCCGATCCTGTGCTTCAGGATGACCTCGCGGTGGCTTACTCGAGTAACGGTGACGTGGCGGAAGCGGTCAAGCTGCTGGCACACTTAGTACAACAAAACCCTTCATTACCGGACCGGCACGCCAGGTTGGACCTTGCCTACACGCAGGAATCTCAGTTTCGACAAGCAGTGGATGAGTTCCGCGAGGCACTGCGGCTGGATCCGCGTAATGACATCACGAGACTTTCGTATGTGAAAGCGTTAATTATCTTGGCGGAGTTCCACACTGCTCTGCCCGAAATCCAGAACTACTTCCTTCGCAAGCCACACGACTTTGACGGGCTGTACTTGATGGGGGTGGTCGACCGCGGGCTTGGAGACTACGGGGCTGCTGAACCTTTGCTCAAACGTGCGGTGGCACTCAATCCCAATCATTACGACAGCCGGTACAACCTGGGCTTTGTTCTTGCGAAGCTGGGCAGGCCGCAAGAAGCACTGGTTCAGCTGGAAAAGGCAGTCCAGCTGAATTCGGCGTCGAGCGAAGCGCGATTTCAGTTGGCAGCGGTGCTGAGGAGCCTGGGCCAGGAGCAGCGAGCCCGCAAAGAGCTGGAAGACTTTCAAGAACAAAAACAGCAGAGTCTCAAAGAGAACGTGGCCGGGACGAAGGTCAACCAGGCCAACGAATATTTTCAGGCGGGCGAGTACCAACGCGCAGTGGACGTTTATCGCGAAGCGCTGGCACAGGACCCTGGAAATGCCCGCACCTACTACGATCTGGCCTTAGCCCTTGATCGTCTGGGCAAAATGGCCGAGGAGCGCGAGGCTCTGCAAAAAGCCATCAGCATTGACTCCACCATCGCTCGCGCGCACAACCAGCTCGGCTTTATCAACCTTCAAGCCGGCCAAGAGGCCGAAGCAGAAAGAGAACTGAAAGCAGCGATTGCTCTGGACCCGGGTTACGCAGAGGCGCAAAACAACCTCGGTGTGTTATACGGGCAACAAGGAAAAAACAGAGAAGCAGAAGAACTTCTTCGCCAGGCGACAGAAAACAATCCGCAGTACACCCAGGCATTCATTAATTTCGGGTTGATTCTCGCAGGTGAATCGCGTTTTCCCGAGGCGGAGCAACCGATACGAACCGCACTCAAGATCAGTCCCGACAACTCCCAAGCGCTGACAGTGCTTGCGATGGTACTCACGCGCATGACGCGGACGGAAGAGGGCATTGGCTATTTCCATAAGGTTATCGAATTGGAACCCAAGTCCTCAGGCGCACATTTGAATCTGGGAATTGCATACGCGGACGAGTTCAACCTGGAAGGCGCCCTGGCGGAGTTTTCTGAAGCGGTGAAACTGGATCCCAATTCTGCTCCCGCGCACTACAACGAAGGGCGAGTTCTGCTCGATCTGCGGCGCGATCAGGACGCCAAGCCGGAACTTGAGACTGCCGTGCGTCTCGATCCTCAGTATGCGGAACCGTGGTATCTGCTTGGACTCATCGAAAAATCAGCCGGGCATCCCGCGGCGGCAGTTCAAGCACTTCGAAAATCGGCAGAACTCGACCCAAGAAATCCGGACACTCTCTTCGTGCTTGGTCAAGAACTGCTGCACACCGGAGATCGGGCCGGGGCAATCGCGCAATGGCGGAAGGTGATCGAGATCAATCCCGAGCACGGCGAAGCGTTTTACAACCTCTCGCGCCAACTGGCGCAATCTGATCCGGATGAGTCCAAGAGCCTGCAATCGCGCTTTGAGGCCCTGCAGGCACAAAAACAAATCAGGGATCGGGCCCAGACTTTGGGGAACTTCGCGTTGGCGTCCGCCGCCGCGCATGATTGGCCGGAAGCTATTTCACAATTGAAGGAAGGGATCCAGGTTTGCGGGGGCTGCACCGCGCTTGGCCAGTTGCACAAAGACCTTGGCCTCATCTACCTCCATTCCGGCGACACAAAAAATGGACTCCAAGAGCTGTTCGAAGCAAAAAAGCTCACGCCTGCGGACCCGGATATCGACAAGGCGATTCACATCGCGCAAACTGCCCGGAGATGAAATGTTGTAGAGTGTAGAGCCATGTTTCAGCGGCTCCGGGTTGTCGGCTTTCTGCTGTGCTCGTTTATTTTCTTGGCAGCGCAGGACATCGATTCAGTTCCGTCTGTGCAGAAGCGCAGTTTGGCTTCAATCGCTGATGAGATAGGCGATCCCGCGGAGCGCTCCGCATTCCTGCAACTTTTCAAGCCATCCGCACCGGTCGAGATGCGTGCGCGTGCCGAAGCGTTCAGCAGTCGCTTTCCTCAGTCGGCGTTCCTGGCGCAAGCTTATGAAGTGGCAGCGCGTGGCTGCTTCGGCCTTGGTGAATACGATGTCGGACTCAGTTACGCGCACAAATCTTTGGCACTCCTTCCGGAGAATCCCTTGCTGCTGGTTCCTGTTGCGGATGTGCAGGCGCGTCAAAGTCTGAACTCCGCGGCTATTGCCCACGCGAGGGAGGCGCTAGATGATCTCGATCGCTTCGCTGGGCCTGCGTCTGTTCGCGATGAAGATTGGCCCAATGTGAAGCAGCAGCTCAAGTCAACCGCGAATTTTGCGAAGGGTCGAGCCCTATTGCAAGCAGCGCTCTCGCAACCGGTGGGTGAAACGCGGTGGGAGTTCCTGAAAAACTCAGAGGCGTCGCTGGTCGAAGCACTGCACTTTAACAATCAGGACTTGGAGATTGCCTACGTGCTGGGCCTAGCGCAACTCAGTCTCGGTAAAGCCATGGAGGCCGGCAACAGTTTCGCCGCAGCATATCGGGGTGGCAGTGAGCTCGCTCCCAAAGCGCTCGACAATCTTCGGACGATATATCGTCTGCTTTATCCCAGCGCGACCATTTCGTTCGAGACTTTCTTGCAACAAGCCACGGACCGCTGGACGACCTTCCTCCAGAATTCGAGCAAGTCCACGGACAAGAAAAGCCACACAGAGCCCACGGCGATTGCCTATTTCGGTTCCGATTCCTGCCGCACTTGCCATGCCGAAATCTATAAGGGCTGGTCAGAAAGCGGCATGGCAAAGATGCTTCGTCCTCACGCTCCGCAAAACGTTGTGGGAGATTTCAGGAACAGCAATGAGTTCTATCTCGGGGACGACGCCGACTATCACGACGGAAAGTTCGGAATGAAGCGTGCCCGGGATCGGCGGCTCTTTGCTAGGATGGCCGTGCGCCAAGACCGCCACTACTTCGACATCCTGCAGTCTGACGGCAAGTGGCACAGCTATCCTGTCGACTACACCATCGGCTCAAAATTTGAGCAGGCGTATGCTACGAAACTGCCGAACGGAGAAATCCACGTATTCCCGATTCAATACAACGTGCGGCACAAGCAGTGGATCAATTTCTGGAAAGTGATTGACGGCCCAGGAAGCGAGCGCGCTGACCCGCGCACCTGGGAGAGACTCGACGCCTCGACCAGCTATCAGGCAATTTGCGCGGTGTGCCATACCAGCCAGTTGCGGAATGCCAAGGGCGGGGGGTTCGACGTCAACAATGTGGAATTCAAGGAGCCCGGAGTCGATTGCGAGATGTGTCATGGTCCTTCCGCTGGTCACGTTATAGAAATGAATGAGCATGACTACCATCCGAAGGAACCGCTGGATCCACCTGTAAATTTCCACAAGATCGACAGCCGAAAGTCTGTCGCCATTTGCGCGCAGTGCCACATGCAATCGGCAATCCGCAATTCTGGCGCTAACGGTGAATTGAATTATGTTTCTTCTGGAGAGTTCTTCGGAAACCGCTTGCGGCAGCCGTTCGGCGAGTTCTCGCGAAAGGGCTTTTACAAAGACGGGAGGTTTCGGCAAACAACGTTCATAGTTGAGGCGCTGGAACGCTCACAATGTTTCAAGAAAGCCGAAGTAAGCTGCGGGACTTGCCATGATCCTCACAGCCGCGATTCGGCTTCGAATCCAACGTCGCTAAAATTTCGCGATGAACCCGATCTGATGTGCACTGGCTGTCACAACCAGTTCAAAGATGCGGTCGCGATCAGCCGGCACTCCCACCACGCGCCGAGATCAGAAGGCAGCCGGTGCGTCTCCTGTCACATGCCTCGCATCATGGACGCTTTGCTTTTCCGAGCGCGCTACCACCAGATTGACAATATTCCAAACGCAGAAATGACAAAGCGATTCGGGCAGGAAGAGAGTCCAAACGCGTGCTTACTGTGCCACACTGAAAGGAATGCCGAATGGGCGGGACAGCAATTGTCCGGTTGGAATCCACCGCGCACGAGCGCCCAGTGAAGACTAGCCGTTGAACCACGTGCCAAACGAAGCGCAGCCGAATCATGACGTCATCAAGGCAATTGTCGTGACGTTCGCATCAGGCATTTGCGACGGCAGGTCTAACCTGAGCTTTTCCTCCGTTTGCGTGAACTTCAGGGACTGCCCGTTGGCCAACAGGCGCACGGAAAGCACTCTTGGTTTGATTCCCCTGATTTCCTGCGCTGCGGCTGGCCATTCCAGGACGTGAACAAAGATCTTGTTGTCCTTTGCAGTCGTGCGAATCGAAGCGATTCCCTGTACCGGACCATAGGTAGTGCCGTAAATCGAATCGCCGTTAATTGAGAGCCAATCACCGATCGCGCGCAGCCGTTCCTGAAATTCCGGCTGAATCGTTCCATCCGGCCGCGGCCCGACGTTGAGCAAGAAGTTCCCTCCACGGCTCGCAACTTCGACCAAACCTCGAATCAGAAACTGAGCCGACTTAAAATCTCGATCGTTCGCGTTATACGCCCATTGGTTGTTGATGGTCATGCAAGTTTCCCAAAGCTGAAAATCCTCAGGCTTTGGAACCGCAGACTTGAGTTTCTCGTTGATGCTGGTGTCGACAGCGTTGAATCGCACATCCTTCGTAGGAATCCCTTTAGGGATGAATTGCTCCGGAGTCTGATAATCCCCAGGCACACCGATGCGATCATTCACCAACGTTGCCGGCTGGAGGCGCCGTATGAGCTCGACGAAGCGCCGTCCGTCGTATTTCTGCTGGTCATGCAGACCGTCAAACCAGATCAACACAACGGGTCCGTACCTGGTGAGCAGTTCCGTCAACTGCAACTGCATGTAGTCGAGGTAGAGCGGCCACTCCGGTCGCATTGGTTCGCCGTTCCAGTTCGTGGATGCCGGCTTGGAAGTATCGCGAAAGGCGGGGTGGTGCATATCCGGAGGCGAATAGTAAAAGCCAAGAGGCATGCTGGCATCTTTGCATGCTAAAGAAAGCTGCTGCGCGATGTCTTTGCTGTAGGGAGTGTTCGTGATTTTGTAGTTCGTATAGGAGCTGTCGAACATGCAAAAGCCGTCGTGATGCTTGGTGGTGAATACCATGTATTGCTGACCCGCGGCGCGGGCTAAATCTACGAACGCGCGTGCATCGAACTTTTGCGGATTGAAGCGCTTCGGCAATTCGACATATTCCGCTTGGGTGATGCCTCCCGGCTTTGGAGTCATGATGGGCCACGAGGCCTCGACGCTGGCCAGTGAGTACGGTCCCCAATGAATAAACATGCCGAACTTCGCATTTCGATACCAGGCAGTGCGCTCGTCAGAAAAGATTGACGCGAACGCGGCCGGCGTAAGCAGCGGCAGCGAGCCGGCCAAGGCTGCGATTTTGATGAAGTCTCGCCTGCTGCTGTGGAAAATGGCTTGGTTCGGTTTGCAGTTGTCAGAATTAAGCACTGTTCTCCTCTGGGACCGTCGCATTTGTAGTTTTCAGAGCTGACGGCATGGGTTGCAGAAGATATTTCTTCAGACAGTCCAACTTCAAGCGCTTAAACGTCGATTGACCACACAAAAACGGAGTTATAGTATCACTCCTCGCTTATCTGAGCACTCATTTGCAGTCACGCGTCAATTCAAGACCTATTTTCGTTCACACCTTTAATATGTACTCGCTTTTCAAACAATTTGATCGAGGGAAATTTCCATGGCGGGCAATCTCGAAGGGAAGGTAGTGATCGTCACCGGCGGCGGGGATGGCATCGGGCACGAGTGCGCCCTGGCGTACGCGCGGGATAACGCGACGGTTGCGATCCTCGACAAGGATCTTGCGAGCGCAAAGCGGACCGCGGCTGAGCTGAGTTCGCCGGGGCTGGCTTTGCGATTGGATGTCTCCGACGGCGCTGCGGTGAAATCGGCCATCGCAGCCGTGCTGAAAGAGTTCGGACGAATTGATGCCGTGCACAACAATGCCGGTATTGCCACTCCGTCTAAACCGCTCCACGAAACCACTGAAGAAGAGTGGGACAACTTGCAGCGGAACAACGTGAAGTCGGTCTATTGGACCACGCGTTACGCTTTTGAAGCTCTCCGTGTCAGCAAAGGAACGATTCTTAACACGGCTAGCATGGTCGGATTGATCGGGCAGCAGGACCATGCTGCGTATGTCGCAACAAAAGGGGCAATGATTTCGCTTACCAAGGCGATGGCGGCGGATTATGCGCGGTATTCCATTCGCGTGAATGCGATCTGTCCTGCAGGGGTGTGGACGCCGATGCTCGAGCAATGGTGCGGAGAGCAAAAAGACCCGGAGAGCATTCGCAAGTACCTTGACGACATTCACCTGCTGGGATACTGCCCTCGCGGCGACGTGGTCGCGGACGCGGCTGCATTTCTCTTATCTGATAAGGCACGCTTCATTACTGGCTGCATTCTTCCCGTGAGCGGCGGAGCTGAACTGGGATATCGCCGATAGCGGCGGTGTCTATTCACGCACTTCGTTGCGCCATCGCCAGAACTCCCAGCGCAGTCAGGATGATCAGCATACCGAATGCGAGAAAGCGTTTGGTTGTAGCCGAAACGCCGTTCCACTCACCAGTCATTACCCCCGCTGCGTTGCTCGTCACAATGATCATGCCCATGAGTAAAGGCCAACCAATCACGACTCCCAGCTGACCCATCCAGGTTATGCCGATTGCGTACAGTGATTGGCCTCCGAACCAGAACAGGCCCATGAGCGCACCGCAAACCCAGCCGGTGCCTGCCCCATCGCCGGTGAACTTTCCCAGCGTGCGGTTCTTGCGCAGAAGATAGCCGCAATAAGACAGGTTTGAGATGAAGCCGCCGGAAACAGCTAGTGCGGTCACCACGCCAGTGCTCCATAGCTGGCTTGCGCCAAGAGCGCGTGCGCGATTCAAGACGTCTCCGCCGAATGCGTAGGAAAAATTCAACGCTGACGAAAACAGTCCCGACAGGCAACAGACCACGAACCCGGCAAAGAATGATCGGTGAGGCGCAGATTCGCCGCGGTTACGAGCGGCGTCTCTTAGCATTCCCGCGCGCGCACAGAGTGCGATTCCCACCAGCATAGTCACTGTTCCAACCAGGTAGGTGCGGCCTTGAGGTGTGTGCAACTGTTGAGGACTGAGAATGAGTAGGGGGATCAGAGACCCCAATGACGCGCTCAGTCCCAGGATGATCGCCATTCCAAGACCGATCCCGAGAAGATTCATTCCTAAACCGGCCAGCGCGGACCCAATTCCCCAGCACAGTCCAAAGCCCGCGATGCGAACGAGCACAGGCATTGGAGTGAGTGAATACACTTCACCCAAATGTGGGACGGTCGCAGTCGTAAGCATCCAAGGCAGGACGACCATTCCCGTCAGACTGTAAATCAGCCATATATTTTCGTAATTCCAGTGCCGAGCATATTTCATCGGCACGGCGAAAAGGCCTTGCAGCACGCCCGCAAATACAACTGCAGCCAGTCCTATCCAGATAGCGAATGACATAGCGCCTCAAGGGTTTGGGCTTGAGAAAAGGCTCTACGGCGCCCAGACTTCCAATGCCGCATGGAGAAACAAATCCGTAACATGAATCAAGGTCTCCTCAGCGAGGTGAGGGTTGCCCTGTTGCAGCACGTCGATGATGAGCCTATGCAGTCGAAGTTGCCTTTCCCAGGGGCCGACGTCCAGCTCTTTCACCAGGGCCTTCATAAGCGTAAACGCATAAAGCGGCACCAGGAGGCGCCGTCCGTGCTCTCGCAGGACGGCGTTCCGCGGCTTCTCCAGCATGAGCATGTGAAACCGCTGTACACTCTCGATCACCTGGCGCAGATCACCGGTTCCGACAGAACGGTGAATTTCATTGAAGGCGGCTTCCAGGTCGTCCACGGGGAGTTTGTCTTCAGTGATCAGCCGTGCCGCGAGTCCTTCCAGTACGCCTCGCACCTGATAAATGTGAATGATGTCAGCTCTCTCGAGTTTCAGCACGCGCGCGCTGCGGCCGTGTCCTTTGGTCACGAAGCCCTGTGTCGCAAGAATGTTCAGCGCCTCGCGGACGGAGATCTGAGCGACTCCGTATTCGCGAGCCCATTTGCCTTCAACGATTTTTTCTCCAGGAGAAATTCTAGCGGCGAGGATCTCCTCACGAAGGCGTTGGGCAACGCTCTCTTTGAGCAGGCCGCGTGCCGCGACCGCATTCTGCTCTGCGTGCATAAGTCTCGTACTGTACCACGCAAATGCAAACGCGACTCCGCGCCTAAGCGGCAGCGGGTGCAACGAGCCTGTGTTTTTGCTGCCCGGCCACTGCAGCTCGCGCCGAAATTCCGGGTGCCTTGACTTGCCGGAGTAGAATCCATCTTCGTGCGTTGGGATTGCACGAATCGCAATACATACCTGAGAGGCGACGACCATGAACAGAGGAACATCGAGGCGAGATTATTTGAAGTTGATGGCAACCGCCGGATTGGCAACGGCAGCGCGACTTGCTTTCGCGCAGGAGGATGCAGCAAAGAAAGCCGCGCCACAGGCGGGACCTCCTCCGGGGCATGAGCGACGAATTCAATGGTGGCAGGAAGCAAAATTCGGCATGTTCATCCACTGGGGACTGTATAGCGTGATGGCCGTCATGAATGGGCGATGGAAGTGGAAGGCGTACCCATTCCGCAATACGAAATTCTGGCGAAGCACTTCAATCCCAAGCCGAACGCCGCCCGCGACTGGGCGAGATTGGCCAAGCAGGCGGGACAGAAGTACATGGTGATGACGACGAAGCATCATGAAGGCTTCTGCAATTTCGACACGAAGCTCACCGACTACTGCGCGCCAAAGCAAGCGGCAGGACGCGATCTGGTACGCGAATTCGTCGACGCCGCGCGGGCAGAAGGATTACGCGTCGGCTTCTACTACTCGCTGATGGACTGGCATCATCCGGATGGAGCGCGTTGTGCAACTGATGAAGCAGCGCGCCAGCGGTTTGTCGCTTACACGCATGGGCTCATCCGTGAACTCCTGACCAATTACGGGAAGATCGACGTGCTCTGGTATGACGTAGATTGGCCGTTAACGCCCGAGCAGTGGGAATCGCAAAAAATGAACGACATGGTGTTCCAGCTTCAGCCGGACATCATTGTGAATAACCGCAACGGATTGCCGGGAGATTTTTCGACTCCCGAACAGGAGATCCGCGCGGCTGATAAGGGACGCGCCTGGGAAACCTGCATGACCCTCAATGACAGTTGGGGATACCACAAAGCCGACGACAACTGGAAGACGCCGAAGACGATCGTCAACAATCTGATCACCTGCGCTCGCGGCGGGGGCAACTATCTGCTGAATATCGGCCCCAAGCCCGACGGTTCGATACCGCAAGAATCGATAGAAATTCTGCAGGCCGTGGGAATGTGGACTTCAAAAAACGGCGCTGCCATCTATGGGACCGAGCGCAACGACTTCGAGTGGCACGTCTATGCCAACTTCACACAACGTGGCCACACGGCGTATGCGCACGTTACCAATTGGCCCGGGGACACGCCCGCCGAGCAATGGCTTACGTTCTATCAGCCGCCTTCGGTGATCTCACTTGGCGGGTGGAGGACGAAGGTGAAGTCCGTGCGGCTTCTGGTTGGCGACAAACCGCTGACGTTCACACAGGACGATTTGTCCCTGAGGATTACCGGCCTTCCGCCGACTGCCCGCGATGAGCCCGCTACCGTGATTGCGATCGAGTGTGACGGTGAGCCGGCGTTGAGCCACGAGTACGTGAGAAAGACGCGGCCACGCTTCAAAGTGGGGGTGAGCTAGAAAGCCAGCTAGACCGCCTGGTGCGGCAGTTGCCTGCTCACTAACGAGCCGGTTCTTTGACCGTGAGGGTCTGGTCGACTGCGACGGACTCCAGACGTTGCACAATTCCGTTCGGCCAGGTGATCTCGATCAGTGGAATTTTCTTCGAAGCTCCCAGCCCGAAGTGCGCGCGCTTGTCGCTGGCGGAGATGTAGCTTCCCGCTGTGCTGACAAAACGAGTCTGCTGTTGTCCACTGTCAGTGAGCAGCCGAATTTTGGATCCGATTGCATCGCGGTTGCTGGACGAGCCAATTAGATTCAACGTGAGCCAGTGATTCCCGTGGCCGTCCCGGTTACGCAGAATGATTGCGGGTCCGTCGTTGCAGTTGATCGCAATATCGACACGTCCGTCATTGTCGAGATCCCCGAAGGCGGCGCCCCGTGCCGCTATAGGCGTGGTGAAAATGGAGCCGGCCGGGGGCGAGACATTCGAGAAGCGGCCCCGATCGTTGCTCAAGAGCAGTGGAGGCTCCCGATAGCGAAGGGTGGGCTCAGTCAGTTGGATGTTATCCATCACGTGGCCCTGAGCGACGAAAAGGTCGAGCCAGCCATCGTTGTCATAGTCAATCCATTTCGCTCCCCATCCGGAATGCGACATGGTCGAAGCACCGAGGCCGATCGAATCTGTCACGTCATCGAAGGTTCCCTTGTCATTGCGGAAAAGCTTGTATTTCTGATTAGCGAGGGCATTCACGAACACCGAAGGCCAGCCACTGTTTTTGTAATCGCCGAAGTCAGCACCCATCCCCGCAAACGCGTGCCCGTTCTGGTCGTAGGCGAGTCCTGAGGGCAAAGCCACTTCCGTGAATGTGCCATCGTGATTATTGCGGAAGAGTTGTTCCGCGACCGAGTCATTGGCGACGAAAATGTCGGGCCAGCCATCGCCATCGAAATCGTCGGTCGCGACTCCCAGCCCTTTCCCCGGGGAACTCGCGATGCCACACTTCTTCGAAACATCCGCGAACGTCCCGTCTCCGTTGTTGTGAAATATGAGGTGCGTGATTGGGTCGAATTGGTCGGGGTGGCAATAGGCGCGATAGCCGGGACGGTGTTCACCACAGTAGACGTCCGAGAAGTCCCACTGCACGTAGCGACTGACGATCAGATCCAACCGCCCGTCGCGGTCGTAGTCAACGAAGCACGCGCCTGTGCACCATCCGGTGCCACCCACGCCGGCCTTGGCCGTAACATCGGTGAACGTGCCGTCGCCGTTGTTATGATAAAGAATATTTCCACCGAGGTTCGTGACCAGGAGGTCGACATTGCCGTCGTTGTCGTAATCTCCAGTGGCGACCCCCATACCATAAAACCGCCCTCGCAGGCCTGCCTTCTCAGTAATGTCCGTAAAGGTACCGTCGCGATTGTTGTGATAGAGGCGGTTCCAGTAACGCGGATCGGATTTATCCGGCAAGCTACCGCGGGGCATCGGATCTTTCAGTTTTGCTCCATTCACAAAAAACAAATCCAGCCATCCGTCATTGTCGTAGTCGAACATCGCGACTCCGGCACCCATGGACTCTGGGAGATACTTCTGGCTGGTGCGACTGGCCTGGTGCTGGAAGCGAATGCTGGATTGTGCGGTCACATCTTCAAACTCAATGACCGGCGGACTCGCAGCTGCCGGCGATGCACGCAACCATTTGGCGACAGGAGCAGCCGCGAGAGCAGTCAGCAGAAACGACCGGCGATTGATCTTCGAGAGCAAGCTATCGCTGTTCTCCGCGAACAGGAGGAGGCGTTTCGCGAGTTAGATCGGTATATTTCTTGGCAAGAGCAACATCGCCCAACCGGGCGTACACCTGGCTTAGCAGGCTGTAAATTTGCAGATCGATGACGCCTCCCTGTTGCGCGCACGCAGCAGCTTTTTCCGCGTCCGCGCGTGCCTGCGGATAGTTCTGCATCCGCATGTCGAGTTTTGCGCGCTCGTACCAGACTGCGCGGACTTGAGGCGCTGATTCGACAGCGCGATCGAGGTGGCGTTTGCTGCCACTCAGGTCGTTACGCCTTTCCAGAAATCGGCCGTAGTTGTAATCGAGAAAAGCATCGTGATATCGCCCGGCCTGATTCACCTGCAACCCTTTTTGGTAGGCCAGCTCGGCGCCATCTAAATCGCCCACGAGTTCGACGTTCAGGGCCAGATAATCCCACGCTCGGGCATCGTGTGGATTCAGCGTTGAGGCTTTTCGAAAATGTTCCACAGCTTGTGCAGCAGACTTCGCCTTGTCATAAATCGTGCCCAATTGGAATTGGGCCTCGGGATCATTGGGTTCAAGCTTTATGGCTTTTTCCAGCAGATTCTGCCCCTCTGAAGATTGCCCTTTCATCAGAAGTATCTGTCCGCGCAACGCTAAGGCAGCCGGATCGTCTGGATTTTTGTCTATCGCTGCTGCCGACAAGGCATCGGCTCGCATGTAATCGCGTTGCTCAAGGAAGAAGCGGCCGAAGTAAGCAAGTCCGCGCGAGTCGTCCGGATCCTTGTCCGTGTAACGATAGTAAAGCTCGGCGGACTCGCTAATGTTTCCTCTCGCTTGCGCCAGTCGGGCTTGGTGCAGAACGGTTTCTGGACAGTCAGGATAGGAAGCGATCAGGGCGCGTAGCGTATTTTCGGCGATATCGAGAGCATTGACGGTCAAAGCCTTCGAGACCTGTGCGAGTTGCGCCTCCGCACCAGTGCACGGCTTGGCAAACGCCGGCCATGCGGCGCACACAGCGAACAGCAGCGATGTAAACGCAGTCCTCACGCTTTATTCCTCGGTCACGGTCAGGATCTGGTCTGTTTTTACGTTGCGCAGCACCTGCACCGTTCCATTCGGCCACCTCAATTCGATTTCTTTGATAATCGCACCCGTGCCCAGTCCAAAGTGGACCCGCGGATCGTTCGAACTCGCGTAGCTTCCAGCTGTTGTGACGTGGTTGTACTGCACAAGGCCGGATGCTGTTGTCACTTTGATTCGCGTTCCGATGCCGTCACGGTTGCTTTTCACTCCCACTGTCTTGATCAGAATCCAATGATTGTCTCCGGTTGAAGTGTTGTAAAGCAGCTCTGCCGGACTGCCAATGGCCGAGACTACAACGTCAATCTTACCGTCGTTGTTAAGATCGCCGAACGCGCAGCCGCGGTGGGCAGCACGAATCTGCATGCCAGAACCAGCATCACCGCTCACGTCTTGAAAAGTTCCATCATGCATGTTGCGGAACACGGCATTGGCCTGCCGGTAGTGCTGCTGACTATCTAGATCAGCATTCTCACTCACGTGCGAGTTCGCCGTGAACAGGTCCTTGTAACCATCGTTGTCGAAATCCTGAATTCCGGCTCCCCAGCCGCTCATTTTAAAGCTGCGAAATCCGATACCTGCCTTGTAACTTTCGTAGCTGAAAAAACCGTTGCCTTCGTTGCGGAAGAGCGGATAGGTTTCGCCGCCAAGTGCGGTGACGATCAGGCTGGGTTTGCCATCATTGTTCCAGTCGCGAAAATCCACGCCCATGCTGGAGACGGGCAGTCCGCTGTCGGTGTATGCGACGAACGACTCGACCCCCACCTCATCGAATGCCTTTCCTCCGCGGTTTTTGAAAAGAAAATTTCTGTCGTTGTCGTTGGCGACGAAAATATCCATCCAGCCGTCATCGTTGTAGTCGGCTATCGCTACGCCCATGCCTTTGCCAATATTCCGGGAGATGCCCATGATTTCTGAAACATCTGTGAACGTGCCATCGCCATTGTTGTGGTAAAGGATGTTTGGCTCGCCTTTGTAGAAAGTGGGTGAGCAGGACAGGCGCTTGCCGGGTAAACCGCACACGCGGGAGGTTGCAAACGACCAGTCTAGATAGTTGGCCACAAACAGGTCGAGTTTGCCGTCGTTGTCATAATCCAGCCACGCGGCCGAGATGCCCCACAGTTTTTTCCCCGCGGAGGAAACGCCGGGAACGCCCGCTTTGGCGGATACATCGGTGAATGTCCCGTCCCCATTGTTACGGTAGAGGAAGTTGCGATCAAAACCGGTGACGTAGAGATCCGTGCGTCCGTCATTGTCATAATCAGCGGCGGCGGCGCCAACACTGTAGCCTTCGCCGCGCAACCCGGCGCGGTCTGTCACGTCCGTGAAGGTGCCGTCGTGATTGTTGTGGTATAGGCGGTTCGAAAATTTGTCGCCTTCCTTCGCAAGTCCTGGCAGACTCGCGCCATTGGTGAAGAAGATATCCAGATAGCCGTCATTGTCGTAATCGAGAAGCGCAACTCCGCCGGGTATGCCATCGATCATTGGCTTGTCAGGAACCGTGCCGTTGTCGAGGACAAAACTAATCCCCGAATCTTTTTGCCGATTCTCGAATTGAATGCGCCCGGCATCGGCGCCCCACAAAATCCTAGGAGGAGCGGCCAGTGCCACCACCAATGCAACCGTGAAGAGCTTTCGTCGCATCACTTCGGTTGCCCCATTGCTTGCACTCTGGCAAGGAGTTGGCGCATGAATGAGTCAGCGGGAAAGCGCTGGACGTAATCTTCCATTTGTGCGCGGGCGTTAACGTAGTCCTTTACTTGGATCAGCTGAACGATCAGCCGTTTTCGCAGCTCTGCATTGAACGGGTCCCGATCCGCCGCTTGCTTCAGAACCTGAACTGCTTCGCTCGCACGATCCAGTTTCACCAGAGCGTCAGCGAGATCAGTGTACAAGACGGTTTTCGCATGCCCTTGTCTGATGGCCCGCTGCAAGTGATCGACTGCTTCCTGATATTTGCCGGCATGCAGGTCTCGATTGCCGAGTGCGCCTTGCACGAGCGGATCATCGGGATCAGTACGTTCGAGTTGCTCAAGAACGGTGTAGTAGCGGGTCAGATATTCCGGATGTTTCTCCACCAGTTCGCCGTAAGCTTGCAGCAGGACCAGCGCCGGTGGCGGTGTACCTTTTTTGCCGGGAGCCGGATTCAGATGAATCAGATCGGGCAGCGCCGGTGTCGTCTGCTGAAACGCAATGTCAGGAAACGGCTCATCCGGGCGCGTCAGAATCCTGTGGTTGGTGATGCTGGAATGCGAAATCTCCCGCACGTCGCGCTTTTGCATGTGACAGCCCGCGCAATCATCCGCCGGTTGGCTCCGTTCGCGGACTTGGAGCGGCAGTGTGCAGCTCTTTTCGCTGTGACACGTCAGACACTTCTTCTTGAAGTCGGCAGGCGCTCCTTCGCGACTCGGGTCCACGTGAGGATCATGACAGCTGATGCACCTCAGCTTCTCGCCGCCCGCGCGATAACACTTGCTAAGAGTCATCGAGTAGTAGTGTTCGAGCAGGTCCTGCTGCGGTGGGGACTCCCGCTTCGGCGGGACCATGAGAATCGTGAGTGTGTCGTCGAGCGGCGTTCCCGGACGAAAATCCTTGTAGTCTCTTCCTGGCTTCAGCACTCGCACATCTCCGGTCTGGTGACACGACACGCAGATATTGTCTGCCAGTGCGGGGGGGAGCGACGCGGGATTCACGATGGAAGAGTCACGACCCTGATCGTTTTCGAATCCCACCTGATGCGCTAACACGTGCGTGAGACCAGGACCGTGGCAGTTCTCACAACCGATCGCCAGTTCCGAAAATGGCGGATTGGCAAAATGACCGTTGCCCTCAGGGAGAGCATTGGGCCGCCCGCTGTGGCAAGAGATGCAGCCGGGCAAAATCGGCCGATTGAACCCAGAGTTGCCGAGCTCGTATCCCGGCGACAGCTCCCAGCGCTGTGCCTTGGAGTAAAAAGACAGCGGAGCTTGAAATACGTAATCGCCCTGCCGGACGAGGCCGCCGAGCCCATTCTCCCCGGCTCCGATAATCCACTCCACCGCGCGAGTGTCACGGAAGATTTCCTTTCCGTTGGAGTCGACCTGGGACTCCGACTGAAAGAGCTGCCCGTCACGGGCATAAACATCGAAATGCAAACCGGTATTCTTGTCTTCGAGCGAACCCGAAGTCGGCTGCGCTTTCAAAATCTCAGGCGTAACCCGTGACATAGAGCGCCCCATGCCGGTCTGGGAATATTTGTTGTAGATCTGTTTGTGACACCCAGCACAAGCGATAGAACCAACGTACTCGGACGCCTTTCCTTCGGGTTGCGCTGTCGGCTTTCCGTTGGAAGGCGATTGTCCACAGGCGGGTACCCCCTTGAGCAAAACAGAGACGAGGAAAACAGAGACGAAAATTGGGAACCACGCTGGCAGCCGGACTCTTCTGGGCGGTTTTCGGTGTTGAGATGCATGAAGGCTCCCCACTTCGGGTTGCTGACCGATCTCTCCCGCGTCGCTTTGTGTGGGCCTTCCAAATCGACTGTGGAACATCCCTTTGCAAGTTTGAAATACCACATCTTCGGTCATCGACGCTAATTCTACGCGGTGGTCAAGGAGCGCAAGAGTAGGTCACTTGGTGGTCATCCTCCCGACTCCAACGCATGACGAGTGTTCACGGCCGACCGCAGCTTGCCCCTACGAGTCCTCAGCTGACTTGGTCTGGGATATTTCCGGGCAGGAACCTATCTCTCTGAATACAAAGTGCTTTGATCGCATGCGACTGCCTGCGGTACAAGAAGGTAAACATCGCCAATTTTTGGATTATGAGCGCTCAAAGCTAGCATGCGTAGCTGCTTCTGGCTTAGATTATCGTTTCCGTCCCGATGCGAGCGCTCAAATAGTTCTTGACAACTTCTAGTACTTTGATCCTAGAATGGCGCCTTCTGCCAAAGACGTGGAGTTGCGTATTGGTTGATTGGGATAGCGGTTACGAACAGGCTGGAGGAATCCATGACCGATTCACTCGGGCGGACCCATCGCTTTCGCACCCTGGTTTGGTTCATCAGCGTTGTAGTTGTATCAACCGCGGCTGCCCTCGCTCAGCTTTCCACGGCGTCGCTTAACGGAGTTGTTCGCGACGCCACGGGTGCGGTCGTGCCAAGAGCGTCGGTTACTCTGCACAATTCAGACACCGGCGTCGAGCGCAACACCTTCACCAACGACACTGGCACTTATGTTTTCTCGGATATTAACCCGGGTCGCTATACGCTCAGGGTCACCGCACCGAGCTTCAGCACGAAGCAGGTTTCCGACTTCGTTCTTGCCGTGAACCAGACGGCCACCATCGACATCGCACTCGACCCCGGCGCTCAGACCGTGGTTGTGAGCGTGGAAGCGACGTCGGAACAACTGCAGGTTTCCAGCGCCGAGTTGGGCACGGTCATCGCGGGCAATCAGGTACACGACCTTCCCCTGAATGGCCGGAATTTTACTCAGTTGCTATCGCTGACTCCCGGTGTCGCTCCAATCAGCGTGGGCCAGAACAGCATGGGTGGTCGCTCAGGCGGTTTCGCAGCGCCCATCGCGGAGGGTGCCGCTTTTACATTCCCGTCCATCAACGGCGCCACCAACAGGAGCAATTACTTCCTGACCGACGGCATGAACAACTTTGCGGCCTTTCTGAGCACCTACGCCGTGCCTCCGATCGTTGACGCGATCCAAGAGTTCAAAGTGGTTTCCCACACCGACTCCTCTGAATTCGGCTCCGTTCTTGGCGGCGTGGTAAACGTGGTGACTAAGTCCGGCACCAAGCAGTTCCACGGTTCAGCGTGGGAGTACTTGCGCAACGACGCGTTCGATTCACAAGATCAGTTTGCCCCAGTTGTTCACTATCACCAGCATCAGTTCGGCGGCGCTGTCGGTGGTCCAGTTGCCCTCCCCACTTTGAAGCAAAACACATTCTTCTACTTTGCGTACCAGGGATTCCGTTACTCCAAGCCCGTGGCAACCCGAATCCTGGTTCCCACCGCGGCCATGTATAGCGGTGATTTCAGTTCCATCTGCCAAAGCGGCTTTACGGGTGGGATTTGCAATGACCGGACACCTATTACCAATTTAGTGGACCACCAGCTTTACAATCCGTATACGACCGTTGCGGGTTCTGGATTTTCTCGTACACCGTACTTGAACAACCAAGTTCCTGTAGGAACGAATCCCGGCGACATTCAGCCGCAGATTGTTACTTTCCTTCAGACGGTATTGCCTGCGGCCGGCGCTTTCGATCCTGCTTTCAACAGCAATGCGTTCGATAAGGATCCGAATACCCAGCACCAGAACGAATACAACCTCAAGCTTGACCACACCTTTGGGCAGAAGGACTCGGTCTGGTTCCGCTACAGCCGAATCAACAGCAACGTTCTTAAGCCCACCGACTTGCCGGGCCTGACGACAAACCAAGCCATTCCCGGTCGTAACTGGGGAGGCAACTGGGTCCACACCTTCAGTCCGAGTTTGCAATTGCAGGCGCTCTTCTCTCGCACCACGGTGTCAGACAATGCCTATACCAAGTTCAAGACAGACCTGACCAATGTCATTCAGGCGGCTGGTTTTGCTCCCGGGTTCTCCAGCAATTTCTCGGGGGCCAAGGGTTGGCTCCTTCCCAGCTATGATCTTCGGAACGGATACGTGAGCGGAGGCGAGAGCGTCGTGCTCACGCCGCAAGCCACGGACAACAATCAGTTCTCTGTAACGCTGAATAAGCTGAAGGGCACCCACACATTCACATTTGGTGCAAACTACATCAGCAGCGTGTTCTCCAGCCCACTCTCCTTCGATAGCGTTAGTTTTGCCAATGGCCAAACGGGAGACGGAAACGGCAATGCTGGTTTTAGCGTTGCCTCGGCACTCATCGGTGTTCCGGATAGCGCGAACCGGCGCGACGTGGACGAAAGAACCCGCCCTGGCGGGCTGTTCAGTGCCTTCTTTCAAGACTCCTGGAAGGCGAGCCCGAAATTAACCCTGAACTATGGCGTTCGTTATGACCTTACCTTGATCCCGCCCTACGGCACCAAAAAGACTATCGACAAGTCGGGTGGAATAGAAACCGGAGACTTCGATTTCTCAAACGGCACCTATGTGTTGCAGTATCCGCCGCCGCCTTGCACGGTGCGGGGGCACGCTCCATGTATTCCCAGCATCATGCTGGACGCCAGTGGCAAGGCCGTAGCCTGCGATCCGGCTACTCAACAATGCCTGCCTCCGGGAACTTTGCCGCCTCACGTCGTGATTGACCCGCGTGGCCGCATTTCCCACAACACCTATACCAATGTCGGTCCTCACCTCGGATTCGCCTATCGTGTGACCGAGAAAACGGTGGTGCGCGGTGGTGCCGGGATCGTGTATGACAATTGGGCTGCGGTCAGCCAGATGTCGCAGAACATCGAAGGCGACTGGCCGGGCATTGGCCAGCTGATCGCCAACAACCTCAACGTGCCGGGCGGTCTCACGGCTCCGAGCGGCACCCCGACGGCAACTTACGGCGATCCTTTCTCGGCAGGCGGTGTTAGCGCCGGTCTGCCTGCACCGACACCCTTCTTCTCCGGTGGCGTGAACTGGCACTATGATCCGCATATCAAGAATGCGTACGCCTACCAGTACAACTTTGGCCTACAGCACCAGATCAACTCGACCACTACAGTTACCGGCAGCTATGTAAGCGCGTTAACCCATCGGGCGAACATCGGGGGCATGTACAACACAGCTTTGAAGCCGAGCCCATTGGCAAATCCGCAATCGCGTTCGCTGTTCCCCTATATGATATCGACGTTCTATGACCGTAGCGTTGGATTCGCCGACTATCATGCCTTCCAACTGTCGGTGGACAAACGCTTTTCCGGCGGTTTGGCCTACCAGGTCGCATACACGTTTTCGAAGGCACTCACCGAGAACGATGGATGGTTCGGCGCTGAAGGCAAGAACGTTGCAGATCCTTACAATCCACGAGCCAGCCTGAGTCCAGCAGGGTACGATCTGCCTCACCTGCTGGTTATGAATGCAAATTATGAGCTTCCCATCGGCCAGGGCAAGCGCTTTTCTACCGGCAACCACGCGGTTGATTACATCGTGGGCAACTGGCAAGTGAACGGGATCATGTCCGTACGCTCTGGTCAGCGCTATAGCGTGACCTACAGTAATGGTGATCAGGCGAATACCGGGAACGTTGGTTGGGGAGGCTACGAGCAGGCCAATCTAGTCGGCGATCCCAATTCCGGGACGTGTCCCAATGGGGCACACGTGCATACTCAAACCTGTTGGTTCAACCCTAACGCTTTTGCAACGCCTCCTCTGGGAACGTTTGGCAATCTTCGTCCGAATCCGTTTCAGGCGCAGAGGTTCTGGAACGTGGACTTCTCCCTATTTCGTGGATTCCCGGTCTGGAGTGAAGGACGGAAGCTTGAGTTCCGCGCTGAGGCATTTAACCTCTTCAACACGGTAATATTTGGTGCGCCGAATGCCGATCAGAGCCAGGCGCCGCCGCCAGACGGTAACTTCTCTACCATCACGCAACGGGCCACGGGCAATAACGCTCGAGTGTTGCAGTTCGGGTTGAGGTTTATCTTCTGAGCTGGGAGACACCTGCAAATCGCCCGCCCCTTATGAGAGGCGGGCATTTTTTTATAGCCCGACATGATAAGTACGATCGTATATATTTCCATTTCAGCCTCGTTCGCTGCCGTTCATCTAGAAAGTTAGCCGGAGATCTCATGAGACGCCTGACGAACTTGTTCCTGCTCTCCTTTGTTTTACTCGCAACCGTCAACGCGCAAACCTATGAACCCACGTGGGATTCCGTCGATAAGCGTCCCACGCCCTCCTGGTTTGGCGACGCTAAGTTTGGAATTTTCATTCATTGGGGGACTTATTCGGTTCCGGCCTATGCTCCGGTACTGCCCGGCAAACTCGCTTACGCCGAGTGGTACTGGAATGCGCTGACGAATGGCAGGAGCAATCCCAAAGCCGATGAACTCCAGAAGGGGACGTGGGCATTTCATCAGAAAGTGTATGGCGCGGATTTTCCATATCAAGATCTTGCCCCGCAGTTCAAGGCGGAATTATTCGATCCGGACCATTGGGCCGACGTGTTCGCGCGATCCGGCGCCAAGTACGTTGCGCTGACCTCGAAACACCATGAGGGATTCGCATTGTGGCCGAGCAAGGAGGCGTCAGCCACCTGGGGCCGCCCCTGGAATGCGGTCGAAATCGGTCCCAAACGCGATGTGCTTGGCGATCTTTCCGACGCGGTGCGGCGCAAAGGCCTGCGCATGGGCGTCTACTATTCGCTTTACGAGTGGTATAACCCGCTCTGGCTTTACGACAAACCGCGTTACGTACGCGAGCACATGTTCCCGCAGTTCAAGGATCTGGTCACGCACTACAAACCGGCAATAATCTTCAGCGATGGTGAGTGGGAGATGACTTCGGCCGATTGGCACAGCGCCGAACTGCTGGCATGGCTGTTCAACGAGTCCCCGGTAAAGGACGAAGTGGTTGTCGACGATCGTTGGGGCAGCGACACTCGCCACAAACATGGCGGCTACTGGACCACAGAATACACAGCGGGAATGAGTGGCATTGACCATCCATGGGAAGAGAGCCGTGGCATGGGCGTGAGTTATGGCTACAACCGCGCCGAAGATCTCAACGTGTACCACACTGGCCGGGAACTGGTGTTCATCCTGGTCGACACGGTCAGCCGCGGCGGCAATCTCCTGCTCGACATCGGTCCGAGGGCCGACGGAATGATCCCCGTCATCATGGAAGAACGGCTTACGCAGATGGGCGACTGGCTCAAAATCAACGGGGAAGCGATCTACGGTACGAGGCCCTGGAAAAATAGCCGCCAGTGGACTGCCGGCGAAGTGCCAAAAGTCGAATATAACAAGGAATATTCGTCAGCGTACGACGTGACCAAGTTAATTGAAAAGTCTGCTGACGGAAAAGCGTCGATCGAAGCGTTCTTCACTTCAAAGGGCAACGAGGTTTACGCTATCCTACCCCGTTGGTCGGGTCACAACCTTGTAATCAAAGACCTGAGTGCCGCAAAGTCAGTCACATTGCTCGGCTCAAGTACGCCGTTGAAAGCCAAAAACTCGAAAACGGGATTGTCGATTGAACTTCCAGACCTTCCAGAGGACTTGCGCCAGCAACCGGCGTGGGTCCTGAAGATTAGTCAATAAGATCTGGGAGCGAAGGTTCGTTTGCCTCGGCATCTGCGGACTAATGAACAACATGACTCCATCACCTTCTGAAAAAGCTGCTCCTTCGGCGAAGCAAGGTAGTTTCCGGCTCGACGCAAAGACCGCAATCGTCACCGGAGGCGGCAGCGGAATAGGACGGGCGATTGCAGCCAGATTCGCCGCTCAAGGGGCGAAGATCCACATTCTGGATCTGAGCCTTAAGGACGCGGAAGCCACATGCCGGGAAATTGGCGCCGCAGGAGGCAATGCCGAAGCGCACGTCTGTGACGTGACCGACCAAAAGCAAGTCATCGGAGCATTCCAACAATTGGCGGCACAGGGGCCGATTTCCATTCTGGTGAACAACGCAGGGATTTCGCATATCGGGACGGCGGAGAGCACGAGTGAAGAAGAGTTCGATCGGGTCATGCGCGTCAACGTGAAAGGGTTCTACAACTGTGCACGCGCCGTTGTCCCACACATGAAAAGCACCGGTGGCGTGATCCTGAACATGGCCTCGATCGCCGGATCTTCAGGGCTGGCGGATCGTTTTGCGTACTCCGTGAGCAAGGGCGCAGTCCTGGCCATGACGTACTCAATAGCCCGGGACTATCTGGCCTACAACATCCGTTGCAACTGCATCTCTCCAGCGCGAGTTCACACGCCGTTTGTGGATGGCTATCTGAAAAACAATTATCCCGGGCGGGAGCAAGAGATCTTTGACAAATTGTCGAAGGCGCAACCGGTTGGACGAATGGGCGAACCTGAGGAGGTGGCTGGGCTAGCATTGTTCCTGTGTTCAGATGAAGCGAGCTTCATCACCGGCGTCGACTATTTGCTGGATGGCGGTTTCATGAATCTTCGAGGATGAACATGGATTTGCAATTAAAGGACAAAGTCATCATCGTTACGGGCGGGGCCAAGGGCATTGGCGCGGGAATTGTGCGAGCGTGTGCCGCCGAAGGCGCCATTCCCGTAATTGTGGGACGCGATGCCGAAGCGGGTAGAGCCTTACAAACCGAACTGTTGAAGAATGGAAAGTGTAGCTTGATCACCATGGAACTGTCGACGCCGGAGACCTGCCAGCAGGCAGTTGAGCAGACCGTGAAAAAGTTCGGACGCCTGGATGCGCTGGTGAACAATGCCGGCGTGAACGACTCGATTGGGTTGGAACACGGAACGCCCGGCGACTATGTCGCCTCGTTGAATCGCAATCTGGTCCACTACTACTACATGGCGCACTACGCGCTGCCGCATCTGAAACAATCCAAAGGTTCGATCGTGAACATCGGCTCGAAGACGGCCGTAACGGGCCAGGGAAACACCTCCGGGTACGCCTCCTCCAAAGGAGCCATTATGGCCCTCACCCGTGAGTGGGCGGTGGAGTTGCTGCCGTACAGCATCCGCGTGAACACCGTGATTCCAGCGGAGGTTATGACTCCGCTTTACCGTCACTGGCTCGACACTTTCCCCAATCCCCAAGAGAAGCTGGATAGGATCGTCAGCAAGATTCCTTTGGAAAAGAGAATGACGACCTCCGAAGAAATCGCTAACATGACGGTCTTTTTGCTTTCCACAAAATCAAGCCATACGACCGGACAACACCTGTTCGTGGACGGAGGATACGTTCACCTCGACCGTGCATTGACGTGAGTCCCGAGACGCTTCGAACATTTTATCTTGCAGATCAAGGATCATCCATGGCGGTTTCAACCTCGTTGCACTCAGGCGGTTTGCCGTCGCAAAGCTTCGGACACCGCCTTTTCCCCGCCGGTCAGCTTGTTCCCTTCATTCTCGTGACCGCACTTTTCTTCTTGTGGGGAATCCCCAACAACCTGAATGACGTCCTGATTCGGCAGTTCATGAAGTCATTTTCTATCTCCCGTTTGCAGGCGGGACTCGTGCAGTCGGCCTTTTACATGGGATATTTTCTCCTAGCCATGCCGGCTGCGTTGGTGATGAGAAAGCTGGGATACAAAGCCGGATTCATCATTGGTCTGCTGCTTTACACCGTCGGGGCATTTCTGTTCTGGCCCGCTGCCTTCATGGGGCAATACGGATACTTTCTTTGCGCGCTCTTTGTGATTGCCAGCGGTTTGTCGTTCCTCGAGACCGCATCGAACCCATTCATCGCCCAACTTGGCGATCCCGATACTTCGGAACAGCGCCTCAACTTTTCCCAGGCATTCAATCCTTTTGGCGCTATCTCGGGTGCTCTAATCGGCACCACCTTCATCTTCTCCGGCGTGGAACTTACACCGGCAGAGGTCGCAGCTCGTCAAAGTGCCGGTACTTATGAAGCTTATCTGCGCACCGAAACACTAAGAGTAATCGAACCATACCTGGTCCTCGGCTGCGTCACTCTTTTCTGGGCATTCCTGATCTGGCGGACGAAGTTTCCCGCCATTCAAAGCGAGCACGAGAACAGCCCGGAGGACCAAGGGCGATTCCGCGAACTATTCCGGTATCCGCACTTTTTGCTGGCCGTGGTTGCCCAATTTTTCTACGTTGGGGCGCAAGTGGGTACGTGGAGCTACTTCATACAGTACGTACAGGAATACACTCATCAACCGGAAAAAGTTGCCGGCTATTTCCTCACCGGCACTCTGGCTGCGTTCGGCGTGGGAAGATTTGTTTCTGCCTATCTGATGCGGTTTATTGCACCCAACAAACTGATGGGCGCATACGCTGTCGTCAATGTCATTCTGGCGTCCGTCGGAGTGCTGAAGCCCGGGTGGATCGGGCTGTGGGCCATTTTCCTGACCAGCCTCTTTATGTCGCTGATGTTCCCTACGATCTTTGCTCTGGGGCTGAAAGGACTGGGCCCGAACACTAAGATCGGCGGCTCGTTGATCGTCATGGCGATCATCGGGGGTGCGGTATTGACTCCGGCAATGGGCTGGATCTCGGAAGAGTTTCACAGCGTCGCGCTGGCTTATGCAGTGCCGCTGTCAGCCTATGTGATCATCGCGCTGTACTCTTTCTTCGGCGCGCCAGAGCGGAGCGTGCAGACAACGTAGGACGTCCGGCTATTTACTGCCCGCGAAGTTTATCTTAAAGACGTAGGCAAACTTGCCTGGAGCCTCGCCAGGAAGTTGGACGTGCAAGCCATCGTCTTTCTGCTCAAATTGGACCTTCCCGCCGTAGCCGATCAACTCAATCGACCGGACCGGCCGCTCTCCGGCCACAGCGGTCTTGATCGATTGAATCACCGCCTCTCGCTTGGAGGGCCAGCCGAGCTCGATGGCATACAGGACATCGCCCCTGGTAGTGAAGCGGAAGTCTTCCGGAGTGTAGGGTCGGGTGTTTATGTCATTAAACGACCCTTCCGCTACCTGGGTCGGGCCTTCGCCGTAGACCTTCCACGGGCGCGTCCCGTAGATGGCGTCGCCGTTCACCTTTAGCCACCCCCCAACGTCGCGCAGTACATGCTGCACGTCGTCTGGGATCGTTCCGTCCGCGCGAGGCCCGATGTTCATCAGGAGGTTGCCGTTCTTGCTCACCACGTCGACCAGTTGATGCACGATGAATTGCGGTGACTTAAAGGTGTCGTTCTCGATATAGCCCCAGGATTTGTTGCTCACTGAAGTATCGGTTTGCCAGTATTGCGAGCGGATACCCGCGAGTTGACCGCGCTCTATGTCGAGGACGGCGGAGTTTTCCTCCATGGCGTAGTCTTTGTAAGTTATTACGCCCACGGGACCACCGTTCTTCAAGGAATAGTTGTAATAAAAGGCGGCGAAGCGGGTCAGGTCGGCACGGATCGAGGGCTGTCCGATCCACCAGTCAAAAAAGAGCAAGTCCGGGTGATACTTCTGTATGATTTCCGCCGAGCGGGCCAGCCAGTCATGAGACCACTCCGGAGAAACATACGTGAAGTCATTGTTGAGCGGTGTGCGAGACTTGTTCACCAGCCAGTTGTGCGCGGGCCCATAAAACTGCGCATATTGCGGATCGTTAATGTCCGACCGGAAAGTGCGGCCGACTCCTAAGAAAAAGTTATGCTCGACGCGATGGGAGGAAGCCCCAAGATGCAGCCCCTCGGCCCGCACGGCCTTGCCCAAGTCGCCGATCAAATCCCGATGTGGACCCATCTTGACCGCCGTCCAGTCGGAGAGTCCGCTTTCGTACATGGTGAAGCCGTCGTGGTGTTCAAATACCGGCACCACATATTTGGCGCCCGCTTCCTTGAACAGGCGGGCCCATGCGGCCGGATCGAACTTCTCCGCCTTGAACATGGGAACGAAATCCTTGTAGCCGAACTTGTCCTGCGTACCATAAGTCGCAATGTGGTGCTTGTATTCTTCCGTCCCCTCAAGGTACATCTGTCGCGGATACCATTCGCTCCCAAAGGCCGGCACAGAGTACACGCCCCAGTGTATGAAGATGCCGAACTTGGCGTCCTTGTACCAGTCGGGCACCTTGTAGGTCTGCAGCGACTCCCAGTCGGTTCGGAATGGGCCCTCAGTATTAACCTTGTCGACCTGTTTCAGAATGGCGTTGCGCGACGAGTCGTATTTTGAACTCTCCGTTTGCCACTCTCGGTCGATCGTGCCAGGGTCGTTCGTTTGCGTGGGCGCCACGGGATCAGCCTTGGCCTGTGAAAGCGACTCAAGCGGGAGAAGCGCGAAGGCGAAGACGAGCAGCTTGAAAGGAAACATGCGCAGAGACAATGTGTGTCGAGCCGTAAGCATGCTACCTCCTCCGCAGTCGAAAATCAGCGCCCTCACCTCTATACAAAACCCAAATCGATAAAGTAACCGATAGACTATTGTAATGAACTTATTGATTCTGGACGGAATTGTCGGAGAGAGTGGGATTCGTTCGAGGCCGTTTTCGGCAACCCACTGTGACATCATCAATATCACCTACGGTTTGTGATTTGAGCGCTTCCTCGACCTTTCCACCCAGGAACCACAGTGCTGCACTGGTTTCGACAGTTGCCCGCGTAAGAACGATGCCAGAAACGAGTTTGTCTTCGCACAGATTGTCGAACACGCTACAACCTAATTCGGGGCAACGCCACATGAGGGAGTACGATAAAGCAAAACCTTGAATGGCAGTTTTGAAATCGGGGATACCGTCATCGCAACATGAGTCGGGAGACTCCATTCGAGTGTTTCAAGGCGGACACGAACTTGATCCATCCGCGTGCCAAGTGGCTTTTTCATAGAGCACCCTTTCGAGGTGACGGCCAACGCTCATCAATCGTCCGCATGATTTCCTCGGCCCAGCGGACGGCATCGGATATTGCGGCGACCGTCGCGGGAACCCGCTTCCGCCTTCGGGTTCATCGCGACACGGGCTCAGGCTTCGCCAGTTTCCACAGTTTAGAGTTACCTTGTAGAGTACTTGCTTGACGGAATCGGCTCGTTCCTTGTTCGTTTTCCTCTCACAGCGCTATCGATGTCAAACTGTGAGGAGTCTCAGGCCATCCGGGGTTTCCAGAGGGAGGAATTTTCAAATGAGAGCTCTAAATTTCTTGGGGACTGTGCTCCTAGTCTCGCTGCCTGGTTATGCCGTGCAAGGTGACACTCCTCAAGCCGCATCGGCGAATCCGGACAATGCTGTTCTCATGCAAAAGATCCGCGATCTCGAGGACCGGGTGATCGCTCTGGAGGGGGAGATTCGGCAAATGAAGGCTCAGGAAGCTCCGGTCGCGCCACCGGCGGCGGCCCCGGCCAACGCTGAGTCGAATACGCACGCGGCAGGCCCCACGCTGCAATCCCAGGTTCCCACCCTGGGCGCCGTTACGAGCGGGACTGGAACTCAGGTAGTGCTGGGCGGGGCCGGGGGTAGCGCCGCGAAGGCCTTGAACCCAGACATTAGTGCGATCGGTGATTTCATCAGCGTGGCCGGCCACAATCCGGTGCAACCCTCCCCATCGTTGGAGATGCACGAGTCGGAATTGGGCTTTCAGGCCATCATTGATCCCTATGCGCGCGGCGATTTCTTCCTCTCTTTCGGCGAGGAAGGAGTGACCTTGGAGGAGGGTTACATCACCTTCACCGCGCTGCCCAGAGGGTTTGTGGCCAAGGTCGGAAAGATGCGGTCCGCCTTTGGAAAGGTGAATACTCTCCACAACCACGTCCTACCTTGGGTTGACCGCCCGTTGGTCACAAACAACCTGGTAGGGGGGGAAGATGGAATCGACGATGCTGGCGTGTCGATCGAGCGGATACTTCCGGCCCCGAAGGGAATCTTCCTGGAAGCCACGGGACAGCTTTTCCGGGGAGACTCCGGCACTCAGCAGAGTCCGGTCTTCCGGGCTTCCGGCAAGGGCGACGTCAGCGCGGTGGCGCACCTGCGATCCTACAGAGACCTAACCGAGTCAACCAACATTGATCTGGGGCTCTCCTACGCACGTGGCCACAATAATCTCGGAACCAACTTTCTGACCCAACTCTACGGCATTGATGCCACCCTGCGCTGGAAGCCGCTGCGGCGCTCTATTTATCATTCCTTCATCGGGCGAGGTGAGTTTACCTGGAGCCAGCGCCAGCAGTTGCCTTCCGAACAACGCGCATTCGGCTTCTACACTTCGGGCGATTATCAGTTGGGCCGCCGCTGGTTTGTTGGGGGACGCTTTGATCGTTCCGATCGCAGTGAGTTTGCCAACCTGACCGATCAAGGCGCTTCCGCGGTCTTGACCTACTGGCCGAGCGAGTTCAGCCAGGTGCGCGGTCAATACCGTTACACGCGCTACGCAGGTAATATCGATACCAATGAATTCCTGATGCAAGTGATGTTTTCGCTCGGCGCGCATGGTGCGCATCCGTTCTAGGAGAGACATGAGAAGACGCAGCCGTTCTTTCCGTTTCACGATGTTTGTGGCGTCGGCCTTGCTGCTCTGGACGCTGGCTTTGCCAATCGGGGCACACGCCAAGAAGGTCACCGTGGTCACCTCGACTACCGATATGGCGGCGCTTACCCAGGAGGTTGGTGGGGACAAAGTCAGTGTTGAGTCAATCGCCAAAGGCTATCAGGACCCGCACTTTGTCGAGGCTAAGCCCAGCTTTCTGCTCAAGCTGCGTCAGGCCGATCTGCTGGTGGTGGTGGGGCTGCAACTGGAAATTGGCTGGCTTCCGCCGCTGATTAACCAGAGCGGGAATCCCCGGATCCAGGTAGGCGCGCCGGGCTATTTGGACGCATCTCAGTTTGCAGAGATCCTGGAGATTCCGCAGGGAACGGTCACTCGCGCAGAGGGGGACGTGCACCCCTTGGGAAACCC
This sequence comes from Acidobacteriota bacterium, assembly GCA_003225555.1. Taxonomy (GTDB): domain Bacteria; phylum Acidobacteriota; class Terriglobia; order Terriglobales; family Acidobacteriaceae; genus Sulfotelmatobacter. Next base: position 84,174 of record QIAM01000039.1, read on the forward strand.
GCATTATTGGCTTGATCCGGACAATGGGAGGCGGATTGCCAGAGGGATCGCCAACAAGCTGAGCGAGGCGGACCCGGGCGATGCGGCATATTTCCAACAACGTTTCCAGGATTTCGACAATCGGCTGACTGCGGCGGAGCAGAAGTGGGAAGGGGAGATGAAACCCTATCGTGGACGTAAGGTCGTTACCTATCACCGCTCATTCCCCAACTTCGCCAAACACTTCGGCCTCGATGTGATCGGCTACGTCGAGCCGAGGCCGGGGATTCCGCCGACACCCACGCATACCCTGGAACTGATCCAACTGATGAGGCGAGAGACTTGCAAGGTGGTACTGGTCGAGCCCTATTTCGACCTCAAGACACCGCAGTCGATTGGACGGGAAACCGGGGCGCAGGTAGTCGTGTACCTGCCATCGGTCGGTGGGGAAAAAGGCGTGGAAGACTACTTCAAGCTCTTCGACTACGATATCGATCTGTTGATCAAAGCCTTTAGCGCAACCCGATAGGAGCTCCATGGCTATCCTTCCCTTCCTGCTGGCGCCTTTTTTAGCCAGCCTGATCTTGACCGGCATTCACGCATACCTCGGCGTTCATGTGGTGGAGCGCGGGGTCATCTTCGTTGATTTGGCGCTGGCGCAAATTGCCGCGCTCGGGGCCACGACTGCCATCTTGATTGGCATGGACCCTCATGGCGGCGGAGCCTACTGGCTCAGCCTGGCGTTTACCTTCGTAGGCGCGGCGATTTTCGCCTTTGCCCGGACGAGGCGGGGACATATCCCGCAAGAGGCCTTCATCGGCATCGCCTACTCCGTGGCCTCGGCGGCCGCGATTCTGGCCATGAGCAAGGCAACCGGCGAAACCGAGCATCTGAAGGACATGCTGGTAGGGAACATCCTGGCAGTCTCCATGCACGACGTGGTGAAGACCGCGATTCTCTACGGCGTGATCGGCCTGTTCCACTATATCTTCCGCAAACAGTTCTTGCTGATCTCTACCAATCCGGAGGCGGCTGAAGCTCAGGGACTCAGCATCCGGTTCTGGGATTTCTTGTTCTATGCGTCGTTCGGTTTTGTTGTGACTTCCTCGGTAGCCATCGCGGGCGTGCTCCTGGTCTTTTGCTATCTCGTGGTTCCATCAGTGGGCGCCATGCTTTTTGCCGACAAGATCGGGCGGCGGCTGGCGATCGGCTGGACTATGGGGACTTTGGTTTCAGGACTCGGCGTGTACTTCTCGGTGTTGCTGGACACGCCCACGGGCGCGACCATCGTATGCACCTTCGGTGCGGTTCTGATCGTGATGTTCTTCATCCATTTGCTTTTCTTCCACGGGGGCAAGGCTCCTGCCCTAAATGGTGCAACCTCAGCAGAAAACCCGCAGGACCGTGTCGTCCAGAGGCATCACTAGACGGCTCGCGGCAGCGTGGTCCATGCAAGGCGCTCATCAATGAACGGCGAAATCCGGCTTGCCTGCGATCGCGATAGCCACTGGATCGCGAGTGGTGCTGCCCCCCGGCTCGAAACGTCCAGTCTTCCGAAGGCAGAATCGACTTCTTTGAATAACCGCGCGACATCTGCGGCCTTGGACACGTCGGCCCCCCGACCGAGATCGCTTCGCCCCCGTTGTCGGTGATCGCCTGAGCAACGCGTTCGGCGCCTTCCCGGTCGGAGGAATAGTTCACGGCCACGCGCGCGCCGGCAGCTCCCAAGGCCGTTGCAATCCCACCGCCTATGCCTTTGGACTCGCCCGTCACGATCGCCACTTTATTAGACAGTCTACTCATACCCTTCACCATTGTTCTTGATCCGACTCCCCATACCCCCCGGAAACGTCCATCACTGTGAATTGCGTCTCGCGCGTATGGAAATCTCGATTTATGCCCCTTTTACATGGTAGGTGACATCAGCGATCCACGTCCCGTGACAGGGCAGAGTTCTAAACTTGTTCTTGAGCGAAGCCCAAACAACGTCCCTCAACAAATCGCTTTTAAGTAGTTTATTTTCAATAACTTGGCTGAGAGAGTGGGATTCGAAAACACAGTATAACGTACATTTAACAACATGAGGGCCAAGCGATGACACGTAAGGTCCCCGAAAGATATGGTAAGAACACTAACAGAGCGCAAATAGAGCGCCAGTTTCAAGAGACCGTCGCGGCCTCCGCTGTCGTAGGATCGCAGGAGGAGTCGTTTCCGGTCGCCGGCACCGGTCAGCACCGATTTCCCGATGTGAAGCCTCGCACTCCCGTGGCATCGCCGTCAAAGCTAGTCGCGGCGTTCACCCGGCCTTTGGCAAGAGCGGTTCTCATTGTTCTCGACCTCCGGCGATTCAATCGAGATCAGCAACCACTTCAGAGGGAATTTGGAGTTTCGAAGCCGGGCAGAAGGTCTGATGTTCCACGGGCGTCAGAGCGGACTCAACGACGTCGGCGCGTGCAATGTGCCAGCGCGGCGCGAGGCGGGTTTGTAGAGAGCTAACGGTCGCTTGTATCGGCAATGATGCGGCCGCCACGGCGGACCAGGAGCCCACGGGAGGCCTGGCGGATGTCGATGCGATGGTAACTGTCGGCGGCGTGCCCCAAGATCCGTTCGTCTTCATGCGTAGAAGGCGTCCATGGCCGGCCATTCCAACGCAAACGTTAGTTGCTGGGTTTTTCGAAGGTAGTCTGCAACGTTACAGAACGCAAGCTAGCAGAACAGAGTCTGCGCGATCTTTCTGGCCAGTTATTACAGATACAGGACGAAGAGAGAAGACGTTTCGCGCGCGAGCTTCATGATAGTACAGGGCAGCTAATTGCGGCCGTGAGCATGAACTTGCAGCCGCTAGAAAAAGAAGCCAACACGATTAGTCCCTGTACCGTTAAGCTCGTCAAGGAGAGTCTGACCTTGTCGCTGAACTGTCTAATAAGGTCCGAATCACGCGATTGCCGAGGTCAGGCCCGAATCAGCGGACTCAGTTGAACGACCCTCAATAGCCGCCCTGCTGGCCTCACACCCTGATGATGCGCAGACGGAGATTCCCGGATAGACCCTTATCCAACCGCAGGATTCCGTGCGGGTTCGTCTGGATACGAAGAAGGTCTGTCTCAACTCCCGGCAATGCCGCCGCTGGCGGCGAGGGAACGTTCGGTCCGTAGAAGCACAACTCGTAAACCGCGTTGGGCTGCAGGCTCGACAACGTCAACGACGTGCAAGCCAACTCGGGCAGCGAGACTTCCCCGCCACGGCTCGCTGACTCTGATGTGGCGAACAAAACGCACGGGCCTTGCTCTGAGACAGCTCCCACAAAGTTCACGCCATCGGTCAGCGCGGCTCTTTTCTTTCCGGTCGTCCCGAGGTCGCCGATTTCGAAGACGTGCAGGAAGAAGTCTTCTTCGGCAGACACTGACGGCGACACTTCGATGCGCCAGGCACCAGGTACAACATTCCGGCGATTTGACGGCGAGATTCTGGAAAAGTCGTCGCCCCAAAAAGTCCTCCACATGTGTACCAGCTTCGGATCCTGTGGCAAAGGCCCGCCTTCCGCAGGTTCGAGGGGCCAATTCTCGCCACTACCCCAGGGACCTCCATTGTCGTTGCCAGGTGTGTAGAACTCTTCTCCGGGACCACCTCGCCGTGTGACGACGCGCTCCCGGGGAAGCAACGAATGAACCAGGAGTTCCCCTTTGTCTTCCCGGAAGCGAAAGGTGCTCGCATTCCTGAATTCCTTTGCCTCCGCGGTCCCCTGTCCCAAATCTTGATCGACGAGCGGTTGATTGACACCATGCAATAGCCAGGCTTTTCGGAAGGAAGGGTTCGTGCTGACCACGCAATCAAAGACGAAGAGCAGGTTTTGCGGCGGGACATATACGATTTCGCGAGTGAACTTCTTCACCTTTTCCACTGAATACGCCCTGGTCGCATCACCCAAGGCGTAGTGATATTGCCCGGGCACATAATCGACGACGCGCATCGAGCCCAGGTCCCAGAGGTCGCGCGTGCGCTGCCAATCCTTCGGACTGCGGATCGTGTTCCAGTAGCGGGAGGAATTCATACGCTGCCCTCCATCGTTGGCGGCCCGCAGCAGGTTCTCGGACCAGAAGAATTGTTCCGAGGGCTCGTACACCAGCACCGAGTTGTGCGCAATGGTGCGGCGGTAGTAATTGAGGTAGTGGGGGCTCTCGCTGTCTGTGTAGTCGGCGCCGCTGTCGATGGCGAGATAGCCGCGGTGGTAGATGTTGATCTGGTTTTGATCGAGGTGTTGGTGCTTCGCCAGGTAAGCCCCGCAATCGAATTCGATCCAGGTCGAGTCCTTCATCCAGCCATCGCGGATAACGAGGTGTCCTACGCCGGGAAAGTAGCGCTGTCTGGGAAGGTCATTCTCGCTGGCAAGAGCAGGATCACTCGGCGTGACTTCCGGGTCGTTCCAGAGAAACTCGAGCACGGGCAGCGTCCACTGCTTCGCGAAAAATCCGCTGTTGCGGAGGAGCCACGCGCTGTATGGATCCTTGAAGCGGTTTACCGCGTATCCGATCACTGACGTGTCACGCGAATCCGGGATCGGGTACTCATTGTCGCCCTCGCGCGAAGGCGTGCCATCGGGAAGGAGTTTATAGAGGTATGTGTTGCCGATATTTCGGAACAACGAATAGTGTTGCGCCGGATCGATGCCAGTCGTGGTGCGCTGCAATTCCGCCAGGAGCGTAAGTGAGGCCCAGGTGATGCGCATGTAGTCCATCGACTCGTGATAGCTGCCTTCCGGTGTTGCAAAGTCTGTAATCTCGAGAATATTGGTGAAACACTTTGTGACCTTCTCGCGCCAAGCCTCGCAACGGTTCCTGCAGCCTGTGTAGCCTTCGAGCGCGGCTGAGACGAATGAGGGCAGACAAAGAAAGCGGGCAGCGTAGTTGTGATAGGAAAAAACGCTGGGATCGGCAAAATCTTCGGTCGCCAGCATCGTCGTGGCACCATCCATCAACTCCGTCGCAATCCGATCCCGCAAAGTCTGCTCGAACCCCGGATAGTCGGAAAGCCAATCGAAGGCCAATGACCATCGCGCGTAATCCAACCAAGAGCGGGAGGGCCTTGTCCCTTTTGCGGGATGATTCCTCCGCATGGCGTTCAAAACCTTCTCGGCGAAACCCTTGTCGCCTGTCAGTTGCCACGAAAGCGCCCAACCTTCCATGTCATCGGATGGTCGCATTCCCATCTGATAGCGACTCTTCAGGAGCACCAGACCCGTAAAAGGATCGGTCTTGCCAATGAGGAGACGAGGACGAGATACCAGGGACTCCGCACTACTCCTTAATATGGTGAGACTGATCGTCGCTCCCAATGCCATCATGAAGTCTCGACGCTTCATTCGAGAGAACCTTTCCCTTGCAAAGTAAAAACAAGTATACGAAAGGCAAAGGGAAACCTGCGAATTTTTACGGCGCCTTGTGCTACAGCGCACGCCCTAAGTAACTATTTATGGCTTAATAGCTTGGAGATGTGTTCATGACCGCCTGCCTGCCCCTCAAGCACCTTTCGTTTGTTTTGCTCTCATTCTGTGTATAGAATATGGTGCAACAGGCAGCCCGTTTCAACGCCTGGCAGGGAAACCAAAATGGCGTCCGGTCCGCGACTGTTAGCTGAACAACGTAGGCGCAAGATACTTGAGTTTATCGAGCAGAAGGGACAGATCACGGTCCGTGAGCTGGCGAGCCGGTTTTCGGTTTCCGCCGTGACAGCGCGCGGCGATCTTGATGCTCTCTGCTCAGCTGGTCTCGCGGTTCGGTCCCATGGCGGCGCAGTGCGGAAGCTAGAGTCGGGTTCGGACCCCAGTACCTCATCCAAGGAGTCTCAAAGATTCGCCGAGGTGGCCCGGCTAGCCAAAGTCAGCCTGAGCACCGTCTCCCGCGTAGCCCAAGGAAATTCCAAGATCGCACCATCGGTGCAGGCCTCCGTTCTCGCGGCCGCGCGAGACCTGGGTATCAGCCTCGCATCCGACGCAAGGAATCGCACCATCACGTTTATCCTTGGCAATCGTGATACGGTAAATGAATTCCAGTCCAAGGTTCTTCTTGGAGCCGAGGGATACTGTACACGCCAAGACTGGGCGCTCCATTTCGTCTCTTTTCGTTCCGATCTGAATGCACCGCTGAGCAGTTTGAGCCTTCCCGAAGTCCTGACGTCATCGAACCGGCCGAGCGGAGTCATCTTGAGCGGCACACACTCCGCCAACATTCTGTCCGCCCTCTCGGAAAAGAAGATCCCCTTCTCTCTGGTTGGAAACAATATTGTCGGCGATTGGCAGCCAGAGCAATACGACTGCGTTTTCACTGATGACGTGCGAGGATCTGCGGAGATCACGCGCTATCTCATCGCGCAGGGTCACCGGAACATCTGGTATATCGGAAACCAGCGGCTACCCTGGTTTGCGCGGTGCGCTCGCGGATATCGGCAGGCGATGCAAGAAGCAGACCTCGAACCCCGTTTCAGTGAGATCGGCTCGGAAGATCGCGAACTGGGATACCTGGCCGTCAAGGCTCTGCTGGCCACGGGTGAGCGCCCTACCGCACTCTTTGTCGGGACCGATCAGGCCGCCTCGGGTGTGTACCAGGCGCTGCAGGATTCTGGAACCCGAATTCCTGATGACATCAGCGTTGCCGGCTTCAATGACACCATTGGTGAAGTCTTGCATCCAGGGCTGACGACTGTGCGCGAGTTTCCGAAAGAACTGGGCGTGCATCTGGCTGAATTTGCTATCCGCAGAATCCAGGAACCGAACCTTCCTCCGCAACAACTGATCATGCCGACAGAACTCATTCGACGAGAGAGCGTGCAGCAGATTGCTCCGGGACATTCGTACGTATCCTCGTTCGCGCTGCAAGAACACGCGCTGTGACGAGTCTGGGGTTCCTCATTCGAACGATGAGCATCTCTCCGCAAGCATCATTCTGGGCTTTTCTCTTCTGCTTGCTTGTTACTCTTCCCGCGCTGAGCCAGACGGAGCCGCCTCCGGATGCCTTTCGAGTCCTTGCGCCACCTTCGAAGGGCCCGCAGATCACTCCTTATCTCCAGTACCAGACTGATATGGCATGGCAGCAGGACGAAGAGAGAATCGCCGCCTGGCGCAGCATCCGTACGGAACCTGATCTGTTGCTCCAGCAACGCGAACTGCGGCGAAAAGTTTTGATGATGATGGGCGGACTCCCAACGGTCAGGACTCCATTGCAGGCGAGGATCACTGGCAGCATTCTAATGAACGGCTTTCACATTGATAAGGTGATTTTTGAAAGCCTTCCGGGAGTCTATGTGACTGCTCTCGTCTATCTGCCGAATGAACGCGAGGCGGGCAAGAGCAAAAAATATCCTGCCATTCTCGTGCCTGCTGGACATGCCCCAGACGGCAAGGACCATTATCAATCGCTGTGCCAGCGCCTTGTGCAGCGTGGATATGTTGTCCTGGCCTGGGACCCGGTCGGCCAAGGAGAGCGGAGCCAGTTCTGGGATGCAAAGGCCGGCAAGAGCCGCTACAACCTGATTTGTGCCGAGCATGCTGTGCTCGGCAACCTCGCATACCTGGCGGGCACGAACCTGGCGCGCTGGGAAATCTGGGACGGATTGCGCGCCTTTGACTACCTGCTCACACTCCCCGAGGTCGATTCCAACCGCATCAACATCACCGGCACGAGCGGCGGCGGCTTTCAGGCGATACACATCGCTGCTCTGGAGCCTCGCATCAAGGTCGCCGCGATTTCCTGCTACATCACTGCCCTGCCCATGCGCATTCACAATCGTATCTTCAAGGATCCCGACAGTGATCCGGAGCAGGATCTTTACGGCATGATCTCGAACGGCGTTGACAATGCTGGATTGCTCGCCCTGATGTATCCGCGACCGGTATTCGTCGCCGCTGCCGTGCTCGACTTCTTCCCCATCGAGGGCACCGAGAAAACTTTCCGCGAGGTGCAACAGCTTTACGCTCGCTTCGGACATGGTGACCGCATCGCTATGAGAGAGGGCTATCATGGCCACGAGTACTCGGATGCCAACCAGGAAGCAGCATTCGAGTTCCTGGATCATTTTAATCAAATGCCTACCCTGCGAAATCTGGCCTCCGTTAAGCAACTCGACGCGAAGCAACTGCAATGTACCTCGACCGGCCAGGTAATGCAGGATTTTCAGGACGCAAAGCCGGTGGCGGACTTAATTCGGGACTATTACACCGAGCACCAAGGGCAACCAGCAGAATCAATTCGGCAGCTCTATTTCGGCAAGCGTTATCCGGAAATTCGTTCGTGGAAATTAGTCCCTTACGGCAACGTTGGACCTGCTGTCGACATTATCGCGTGGGAAAATGCCGGCAGCTCCACATTCCAAGACATAGCGATCGATCGATATCTCCTGCATCACAGCCACAATCTCGTGATGCCTCTGATCCACATCCACAGCACCACCGGCCAAAGCAGGCGCTGGCTGCTGTGGTTCACCAAAGATGGCAAGGCGGCTGCAAACGATTGGGCGGAGATCGTTAAGCAGCTCAATGCCGGATACGATGTCATCAGCTTTGATTTTCGCGGACTGGGCGAAACGCGCATGCCTTACAAGGCTGTCTCTGAGGACGATCCTTCCCTCGCGCTGATGGACGACGCCCAGGCCTATGCCAATCCACTTTCAAGCGTCTTAGCCGACTACGTATATAACTCACTGTTAACCGGCAGGCCTTATTTCCTGCAGATGATCGAGGATGCCGAGATCGCCATCCGTTTCTCTAGAGGGAAACTGCACGCCGGCTCGTTTTCCATTGTCAGCGATCCGGAGAGCGCAATCCTTGCTGCCGCCATTGCCAGCACGCTTAGTTCAGTGAGCCCTGGCCCGCATCCGGCTGTGGAAGTCATGAAGTGGTCGGAGCTCGTTTTGCAGCGTCGCGAGCTATGGCCGATTCACTACTTACTGCCCGGCGGCGCATACATTCAGTAGCGGAAGCGGCAACACTGGCGGGAGAAGAATCGGCTACCAACTAGATTGGCCGGACAATTCCCTCCTGTGTGGCTCGTGTATTCCGCACGAGCAGCAGCACGAGAATCATCCCAACGAACGGCACCAGCCCAGCGACAATGATGATCGAATCGAAAGAGTGAGTGGCCAGGGATTAATGTGCGTCGGAAAAGTGCCCAATCAATTCGAATGCGATGATCGTCCCGATGCCTGCGCCCGTCCCGCCCATTCCACTCACAGAGGCCACCGCATCGCTCTTGGACAGATCGGAAGGCAAGACATTCGCGATTGTCGTGAACGTACCGTAACAGAACGTAGCCAGCGCGAACAGCACGGTGATTGCCGCCAGGTTCACGGTTACGATGGTCGGGATGAGCAGCATCACTCCAATCCCACCGAAGACGACTACCGCCTTGCGGGCTGCGCCTAATGACCAGCCGTGATTGATCAAGTACCGGCAGCTGTGTCTCCCATAAATTCCCGAGATCGGCTGCAATAAACGGAATCCAGATCGCAATGAGCCCGCTTTTCAGCGAGATTCCCTTTGCCACCAGGTAAATGGGAAACCAGTCTGCAATGAAGAACCACACCGGATCCGTAACCCTTGCGACAATCGTTCCCCAGGTTTGCGGGAGTTTCAGCAAGTCGACCCAGCGAGAATGATGTGTGACCGCACTTTGCGGATCGGTGGCGTCGGCAAGGATTTTTTGCCGCTCCGCCGCACTCAAGCCGCGGATGCTCCCGTGGCAGGTGGTACGCGCTCCGCCACACGAGCAGCCAAATCAGCCCTAACAATCCCGGAACGACGAACACGGCACGCCATCCCCAACGGAAATAGATTGGCAAGATAACAAAAGGAGCGATCGCGCTGCCAATGGAAGAACCGCTGTCGAAAAATGCCGTGGCCAGCGCTCTCTCCTGTTTCGGAAACCACTCGGACACGGCCTTCGTCGCACCGGCCAGTTGGCGGATTCGCCGGCACCCAAGAAAAACCGGAACGTCGCAAAACTGTAAAACCCGCGGGAAAGAGAAGTGGCGATCGAAACTATCGAGTACCGGAGAACGGACAGGCTCAATCCGCGCCGGGTGCCCACGCGATCCATAAATCTCCCGCACACCGTTTGGCCCACTGAATACGCAATCCGGAACCCGATAAGCAGGTTCGCGTAGTCGGTGTTTGTCCAGTGATAAGTCTCCTTGAGATATGGCGAAAGCAGGGCGAGAGTCTGGCGATCGATATAGTTGATGACCGTAGAGGCGAACAGCAGACCCCGATCCACAAGCGCAGATTGTGGATGGGGCGCACATTCGGCGCGGTGGCTCTGTCGGCATGTTGCATGTCCGGCGGATTACGTCGCGGCAGGAACTGCTGAAGTTAACAGAGCCGCAGAATCCTTGTCGAGATAAATGGTGGCGTTCGGGTGCCGGCGCAAAATCGATGCCGGCACCATCGGCGTAATCTCTCCTTCAAGTGACTGTTTCACAGCTTGCGCTTTGCGCTCGTCCGGAACCACCACGATGATTTCCCTGGAGCGCAGGATCTGTCGCACGGACATCGAAATCGCCTGTGTCGGAACATCCGCCACACTCCCGAACCATCCCTCATTCACTTGCTGCTGCCGGCACGTGTGGTCGAGTGGGACCACCAGATAAGAATCGTCGATTTCGAAGTCTGCGGGCGGATCGTTGAATGCCAGGTGCGCATTCTCCCCAATTCCGACAAACGCCAGATCGACCGGTTCGCGCTGAAGTTCTCTCCCGACTTCAGCGACCGAACGTCGAGGATCTCCGTCGCCGTCCAGGAAGTGATATCGAGTGATCCCCGTCTTGCTGATCAATCGCTCGAACAGATACTTCCTAAAGCTCGCCGGATGCGTGATGGGAAGTCCGATGTATTCGTCAAGGTGGAAAACTTCGACGCAACTCCAGTCGATGCCGGAAGCAGCGGTCAACGCCTCAAGAAATTCGAATTGCGATGCGCCCGTAGCTGCAACAATTCGAGCGACGCCCTGCTGGCGTATGGCTCGCCGAATCGAAGTCGCGGCCTGATCTGCCGCGGCGCGGCCTAAAGAATCCTTACCTGCAAGAATTTTGATCTGCAAATGAGACACCCTGTTTTCCTACCTCCTGGTACCGAACTAGCGTGTGCCCTCAGCGCGCGCCAAACGTGTGCAGTGATAACTCATCATGCGGTCGGGGACCAGGAACGCCTTCTCGAATTCCGTATCTGCTTCTTTCCTGTTTCCGAGCGCAGCCTGGAGCGCGCCTGCCGTGTAATGCCACCAACTCGCAAAACTGCTCGTCTGCGTGCGACCTTCCGCATCGGCGCTGGCCGATTGAAGGCGCTCCTGCCACACCGTCCCATCGAATCCAGGCAGCTTTTGCGCAGCTAGCCAGGCCCACAGCACCTGGTCGGGCGTGGAAGCCTTTGATGCAACCTGAAACTTCGCCTCTGCCTCCTGCGTTCTCCCGCACGTGGCATACGCCGTTCCCACCAGGTACTCTGCTCGTGGAGCGTCGACGATCGGCGCCATTTTCGAATCATCCGAAACTCGGACAGCAGCATTGTTCCACCAATAGAACCGGTGCCGGACATCGCTTCGGTTGCGGAGGCGGACGCGCTCTTCCAGAACCGTCGATCCGGGGCGGAGCAGCAGCTTTACGTGCCATTCCATGCCATACACGCGGTCGACGTCCCGACAAACACCGCGTCGCGACCGTCCGGATTCTGGCGAAAAGCGAAGTCCACGGGCGACATGCTGGCCCAGTTATGGGAGACGGGAAAATTGAACTCGATACCAAATCCGGCCCACGCTCCGCGATAACCCACCGCCGCTGTCTTGATAGAGGAGTTGTCATAGCACATCGACTGCCCGGAGATCTTGTCGATGCACGTATAAAGGTGTCCGCCGATGTCAGGCACGATCGTGCACTTCAGATACTCGTTCTCCAGGTAGATCGCACGCCACCCGTGGTCTACTCGGCGGCTGCTAAGGTTTTCCCGCAGGGTATAGGGATAATTAAATTTGTTGGCGGTGAACTGATCGAAAGCAGGATTCGGATCTGCCGTTCCTTCTTCATACGTAGGCAACGTCAGCCTTCCTTCCCAGACTCGAACTTGGGCGCATACGTCCGCTCGCGGCAAGATTGCGAAACCGAAAACCGCACAGAGATAGGTATGGGGTCGCATCTAGATTCGCAGCACCCGGGCAGCGTTCTCGTAGTACACCTTGCTCAAGATAGAATCCGGCAAATTGATTCCGTAAATTCGCCACCGCCCCTGTGGTGGCACTTTCGCCGGAGCGTAGTCGAAGTACTCGTCGTCGGTCTCCAGAAAGCGGAAGTAGATTTCATACAGCTTATTGTTGAACACTTGCTGCGGATAATCGTCTCCATGGGGAGTCGCGTCCGTCCCGAACAGAATCCGGTCCTGATGTTTGTCGAAGAATCTCCGGGCTGTCCTTGGCTGGCGGCCGAGTTCGCCGATGCGCGCGGCGATGTCGACGAACATGTTCGGGTAGCGGTCAAGATTATCGGAAACGTTTTGCAGATCCTCAGCGAAATTTCCGACGTGCAGCACAACAAACTGCGTCCTGGGATGCCGGGACATAACACGATTGCGCGCCGCGAGCAGCTCTTCATTGCTCGGAAAATCGCCTCCGTAAAACGACCAGTCGGGATGATTGTTCAGCTCTTCGTAGCGCTCGTTAAAGCGGTCTGTGGGAGTAAAAAACGCGATCGGATCCGAAACGTGAATCGCCACCGGCATATTGAGCTGCGCGCACGCCTCCCACATCGGATTGAATCGTGGATCGTCTATTTTGACGAGCGTCCCCGATGTGATGTTCTCGCGCAGATAGAGCCCGAGGGTCTTCAGAATCTTCAACCCTCGGGCTCCGTCACGATGTGCCTGCTCGATCGCCTGAGCCTGCAGCTTAGGATAGTCCGCCTCTTTGAACCGCATATATGAAGGCTCAGTAAAGGTGTAGAACCTTCCTAGATAAGCGCGGTCATATCTCGCCACCGTGTCCGCCAGCCCTTTTTCATACCCTCCCGTCAGATTCACCATCGCGCGAATGTTCTTCCGCTCCATGACTGACACCAATTCTTGTGGCGTTCCCAGGTACTGCCGGTCGGCGGCAAGCTCGACTCCCGCTTCCGACTTCGTCGAGACCGAAATGTGAGTATGGACATCAATGACGGGAAATTTCGCTCGTTCAACGCGCGATTCGTGCACATGTAGCATGCTCTTCGGCTCGTAGTGCGACAGGTCGAGCGGTTTGGGAGCCGGCGGCCTTTCCGCTTGCGCGTTCGCACGCGGCATGGCGAGCCTTGAAGCTCCTGCCATCAACCCTGCGCTATAAAGCCATTGCCGGCGATTCATCGAGACCCGATTGTCATCTCCCATGTTCACTGCCCAGGCTGAAGTGCCCGTGTGGCGATATCGACGGGCTTATCCTTTCCACGCACCGACCCGTGCCAGACGCTACCCCCGAATGTCGTCACATAAATATGGTCACGGTCTTGCGGATCCGGGACGACGCGGTGGGCCCACTTGAAATTGAACCCCGGAACGCGCGACCAGTGCAGTCCTCGATCGGCAGACCGCCATACGGAAGATTCAAAGCCCGCCGCATACAGAATCTTCGGATCCACCGGATCAATGGTTACGTCGTAGACGTGCTGGTCCCGATCGAGCACCGCCTGCCAGCCTTTGCCGCCATTCTCCGAGAGGTAGATCCCTCCGCCTTCCCCATGTTGCCCGACGGCGCGGGCCCACGCAGCCAGATACAACCGATCGGGAGCTGCGGGATCAACCGCCAGACCGTTGGGAGCATTTACTCCGGGCGGAAGTGTAACCGGTTCCCAGTGTTCGGCGGCGTCGGTTGATCGATAGAGCGCGCCGTCGCCGGCATTCCCGATGCTGCCATCTTCCGAACGTCGCGCCAGAAGCACATACAGAGTTCCGTTCGTGCTACGGGCCAATCGCCACGCAAATGGTTCTGACTGCGTGATCCCCTGATTCTTCAGTGTCCAGGTTCGTCCGCCGTTCACGCTCTTGTACAACCCCCGTCCGAACCCGGAAACGTAGAGAACGCGCGCATCCACTGGGCTGGTCGGGTCTAGAAGAATGTGTGTAGCGGCGGTCTCATCCATCCCCCCATTCCATTTCGCCCAGGTCTTGCCACCGTCATCGCTGCGGCACACACCACCCTTGTATGTCGACACTGCAGTGTGCCGCCACATCTTCGGACGAGGCAGATCGTGCGTACCGCTGTTCACACTCCAGGCCCGGCCCTTCACCTTCGGATCGAAAACAATCCAGTACGTCGTATTGGTCCACTCGTCCGGAACCCCCATCGTGGCGCTGGTCCAGGAAGTCCCTCCATCCTCGCTACGGAACACCCCGATATCCGTATATGTAATGAAGATGCGCCTTGCGTCGAATGGATCAAAATGCACGCCGTAAGTCGTCGTCACATCCAGGCCGACTGTGGTCCAACTCGCATTGTTGATCTTGCGCGAATAGATTCCGCTCCAGGTTCCGCCGCCATCGGTAGTGCGCATTGTGCGGCCGAGGTCAGTGCCGTATGCAAGGTTCGGGTCCTGGTCCGCCACTGTCATATTCAGGGGATTCTCTCCCCACGTGATGCCAAAACGGTCCGTAATCCAGTCATCATGAACGTTGTTCGCCGGACCGGAGGATTCCTTCCAGACCAACTGCCAATCCTCGCCTGAGTTGGTAGTCTTGGCCACGCCCAGCCAGGTTTTCCCGTCGATCGAGAGATCGCTATAAGAGAGGTACGCAGTTTCCGGATGATGCAAGCTGGTTGCGATCGCGCGGATTTTGGCGCCGCTGCCGCGAAGCGCGCATTCACGCCAGCTTGCCCCGCCATCGTGCGAGCGGAACGCTCCGCGCTTTGATATGAAGTAAATCACCGGTTGCTCGGCAGAATCGAATCCGAGAGAAAGGTCTGTGGCAGCAGCGGGCAACGGCAGAGTGCGAACGCTCGTCCCTGTAACCACTGCCAGTGAATTCGTGGCGCCCACGAAAAGCCGCCGCGCCCCGGACTGAGAGTGCGGATCAACCCAGAGCCGTCGCACATTCGCGAGCAATTCCGTCTGTTTCTGCCAGTGTTCCCCTGAGTCGCGGGAAACAAATAGGCTTGGATTCTCCTTTCGACCCGCGGCTACGTAGAGTGCCCGAGAGTCGGCGGGATCGATCGCCATCGCGTAAATGTCGCCCAGCGGATCCGACGGGGCGAGAATGGTTTCATTCGCGTGGTCGGAATTCATTTTCAGACCACGTACCGTCGAAGGCGCCGGGGAGACCAAGGCCCAGGTTTCTCCGCCATCCCTGCTCCGCCATAGCCCCGTCGCGTGGGCGTACATGGTCTTCGGATCCTGCGGATCGAAAACAAAGAAGTTCACGACGCCGCGAAGGTTGAACATCCGCCAGGTTTGCCCGCCGTCGTGCGTGATGTAGGAGCCCGTCATATCGCAAGAAACGAGAACAGTGTTTACATCGAGTGGGCTGATCGTCGGGTTAAACATCGCCCCGCCGCCACCGGGACCGATCACGCGAAAATTTCCCGGCCGCTCTGCCCAGACGCTGGTCAGGCAGAAAACAAAAGCGATGGCGATAGTTATTCTGAATTTCATGGCTTCTCCGGGCTGAAGCGACTGCCCGGGCGTTTCTCGCTTGTTATGGACAGTCGTTCTGCAGACAACTGGTTCAGCCTAGAAAGTGATCCTAAGCCGCAACCGGATCGTGCGACGGCTATCGACGCCCTCCTGTGGAAAGGTAGAGAACGCACGAGCAAAGTCCGCATTGGGATTAACGTCTTCGATAGCCGGCATTAAGGTGTCGGGATCGATTTGGACATCGAATCCGCCGAGATAGGAAAAGCTGCCGTCTCCGAAATCCTGGTTCGGCATGCGAATCGGGTGATTGAAAATATTGTCGAAGTCAGCCCCGAAGTTGGCGGTAACTCGCTCCCCTAATTTGAAGTCCTTATGCAAACCGAAATTGACTCCCCAACCTCCGGGACCCCACAACAAGTTCTTTCGCGCAATGGCACTATTCCTGAAAACATCAGCTCCCATGGGCGGAGGTGCGAAGGCGTCGGGATTGAAGATTTGATCGCCGGCGTGCTGTTTGTAGTTCCCGACAATCATCGGCCTATACCCAATGAAATCGTTGAAGTCGCCGAGCGCGTCGATCGATTCGGAAGCGATGTTGCCCGGACCCACCATGCGTAAACCGTTGCCACAGTTGTCACAGGTCCAGTACGGCGTAAATGCTGTACCACTCTTGGCAAACATCTGGAAGGTCGTCTGCCATCCACCGGCTACCGCATCCGCCCACTTCGATAATCCGCTGCCAAACCTCCTGTTCCGTCCGAATGGCAAGTCGTACACGCCGTAGAAGACGAACCGGTGGTGTGAGACCCAGGCGTCCTCTGTGTAATCGAGGTGCGGCTGAAATGGATCGTAAGGAACGCCTCCTAGGCTGGAATTGCCCTGGTCGATACCTGTCGACTTCTGGTCGAGGTAGGTGTAAGACGCATTTAACATCAAGCCCTTGTCAAACCGTCGCTCGACCTGTGTCTGGAAGCTGTTGGACCGACTGTACCCATAGTTCCCATAAGTCAGAAGGTAATCGCCTAACGTGGGATACGGTAAGCGGGCGTAGTCTGCGTTGGTTGGCACGCAATCTCCGTCATCTGGGGTGCATGGAGTCACTCCGTCACCAATCGTAGTGCCCCACGGATTGTCGCTGGGTGCAATTTCATTGAGATCAATGCCCCCAATCAGTCCCCCTGAATGAATCCCAATGTAGGAAAATCGCACCGATGTCTTGAGACCTAGTTGGCGCTCGAAGGTAGCGTTGTACTGCTGGACCAGGGGCTCGCGCAGTCCAATGGGTACGGCATTGATCGAGAACGCGCTGGAATCGAGCACAACATCCCCGCCGGTCAGCGGAGTGGGCCATGGTTGTACCGGTGGATTCTCGGTCCCGGTCTGCTTTATCAGCGCCTGGTTGAATCCGTTCGTTGAAATGGGATCACGGACTCCCTGGGCAGCCGAGGTTGGGAAGTAGATCCCGTAGCCTCCGCGTATGACCGATTTATCCCCGATGCCCCAGGCGAACCCAACGCGGGGAGCGAAATTGTTTTTGTCGGTCCGGATCAGACCTCGGCCAATGCCGAGCCCGGACTGTGCGGCGGTGACTGTGGGTAGAGTAGCGGGAATTCTCGGATCCAGGTAGGGAAGAGTCTTGTCAGAAGATACGATGAACCGTCCGGTGTTGTTGTTGAAGGTGGGATCGAAGTTCAGCAAGATGTCATGCTTGTCGAGCCATGGGGAAACCAGTTCATAGCGGACTCCAAGATTTATGGTTAGGTTGGACTTGACCTTCCAATCATCCTGGAAGAAGTACCCCTGCTCCCAGTTGGTTACGTCCATATCGGGCCGGGTTTTGGCAATGTAAGTGACTTTGGAGGGCGGTAACCCGAGCAGGAAATTGGCGAAGGCGTCTGTGCTTCTGCCCGAGTAAGTCATCGTTCCCCGTGGATTGCCGCGAGCCGTTGAAAAACCATCGAGACCCTCGTTGTGCACGAAATCGGCGCCAATTTTCAGATTGTGATTCTTGATTACCCACGTGAGGGTGTCTCCAAAGGTCGACAGGTATTGGCTCTCCTGACGATCCGTATTTCGGTTGCCGCTTCGATCGAATGATGTGAATCGGGAACCGTAGTTGATCACGGTATGCCCGTGCGTGAGAAGTTCGGCTGGACCCACTACTGCGCCATAGGCATCGATGGCATTCTGATCGAAGCCGATGCTGGACAAAAAGCTCTGCAGAGTCGTGTTGCTGTGCCGGTAAATGAATTCGCGATTGAAACCACCGCGCGCTTCATTGATGATGTTGTTGCGAATGGTGCGCACGTAAGAACCGGAGAGGGTATGGGTTCGCCGTTCTTGCTGAGTCAGGCCGAGCCCCGTAAATGGCGATCTGACGGCGGAGTTACCACCACTGAATGCCTGCCCGTTATACACGCCGTACACGTGATCTTTGTCGGAGAAGTCGTGGTCTATGCGAAGGGTTCCCAGGTCCCGAGTCGTGTTGCTTGGCATCAGGGTTTGGAATAACTCTCCAATCCGACCATTCGATGTATTGACCGCGATCGATGGATCGATCTTGGGAAAATACCCGTTGATGAGTTGCTGGACATTCGGGTTCAAAAGCTCAGACGGGATTTTGACGAACTGCTCGCCCGTTCCTGTGCAGTTTGGCCAGCCATCACAATAGGTGTCAGTTGCAATCTCCTCCGGCGTCAGGGTTACGCCCGCCGGAACGGCAGGAAGAATGTCCGGATTCATATCGTCGGGGTTAGTGATTAACGGCGAAAAATCTCCCGTCCAAAACGAAGGATGCGGCAATCTGCTGTCCGCTACTTGTACCGAATCCCTACTGTAGTTACGCTCGTAGGCCATGAAAAACCAGGTCTTCGTCAGACCCGGGATGGGGCCGCCAAGAGAACCACCGACGTCGTTGAAGTTGAAGTAAGGCGAGGGATAAGGATACAAGGAGCCCTGTGCGTCGCGGATCCCCAGCTGATCTTGAATCGTGAGGCCGGCGAGGGCGGAGTTCTTGTTGTTGTAAAAGGCCGAGCCATGGAACTGGTTCGAGCCGCGCTTGGTGGTCACGCGAATGCTCGAAATGCCGGCATATTCTGCGCTGAAATCATTGGACAGAACATTCAGTTCGCCGACTGCTTCGAGTGACGGCTCACTGGCGGAGGCTGATCCGTCGAGTGTGCTCGTGGAGCGCTGTCCGTCGATAGTGAAGTTCGCGCCATAACTCTGGAATCCGAGAAACTTGAATGTGCCGTCGCCGACGCCCTGCGTGATGTTCGGGTTCAGGTAAAGAAACGAATAGACATCCCGGCTATCCCGCGGCAGGTCGAGAACCTCGCGGCTGGTGATCGTATCGGCAATCGTCTGATCGGCGGTGTTGATCGTGGAAGCCTCGGTAGTCACCACTACGCTCTCGGTGGCCGTTGAAATCTTAAGGACGGCGTTGGCATTAACAGTGCCGCTGCCCGTTAACACGATGCCCGTGATGTCATACGCAGTCATGCCCGGAGCCGCGATTGTCACCTTGTACGTACCTGACGGAAGTCCGAACATCTGATATTCGCCGTGGGGGTTCGTGTCAGTGTGACGGAGCGTGTTCGTGGCTAGATCGGCGATGGTCACGCTTGCGTTGGCGATGACTGCGCCGCTCGGGTCAGTGACCGTTCCCCGAATAGTACCGAGATCCGTGCCTTGCGCCAGCAGCGACTGCGCGCATCCAACGCTGATCGCGAGCGCCAGTAGAACAACCAGATATTTTGCGAAGCTCATTGTGGGGACTCCTAGCCTGGGAAGGCTCCCAATCCCCAGCTCTTTTAAACCAAACCGGCGAGGGAAAGCAAGAAATAAATAAATTATCGAAAGTATTCGACAGACTTCGCAATCCGGCCTAAGGCCGCTGAATTCCTTCGAAAAGCCCAGAAAACGTGCGCCTAGCACCATATTCGTGAAGCTATTGGTCATGACCAGGCTGCGGTCATTCGCGGCGTCAGGGTGATGACCCACACTTTCGGATCGCCGCAGAAGGCGTTCGCGAGACTCCCTTCCTGGTTGCAAGTCAGAACCAGGTGGCGAGCCTCAGGCTCCAGCTGCCGGACAGGGCGAGCGCCCCAACACTCTCGGGACTATCTCCGGATCGAGCCCCCAGCGACACCATCAATGAAGGTTTGCCGACCGGGCAACGCATACCTGCCAAGGGTGAGCAAAGCTCCCGCTGGCACGGCCTCCACGTTGATCCCTAGACTCTTGCGAAGCGCCAGGCGCGCAGGCACCCGCGGATTCCGAGCTTCCCGATCCCGACAGCGACAGGCACGAAATCCCATCCACCAGGTCGCGCAATTTCGGCAGCGTGGGACCGCATGAGTTCACATGTACGAAGCCAAGTCGAAGGCTGCTGGCCGATTTCACGGAAGGTATGGAAATATCCCATATGTCGCTGGTCCTCGTCGCTTCGTTCGAGCATTTCCCTTGCGACGGGCTGGACTTCGGAGAGGCAGCCTAACCACTCGGCCTGCGACAGGAACGGGAAATGCACGGGAATCGACATCGGAAAAACAGCAGAAAATAGAAAGCAATGGTACAGTGAACGAAAGCAAACGGAGAATCAAATGGATTCAGCAGAAACGACGCAGGAACGTGAATTTCGCCCCAGAGGCTGGCTAGCCGCCATCCGTTGTAATGCCTTTTTGTTTGATCTGGATGGCGTCCTCATCGATTCCACTCCCGCTGTCCAGAGAGTTTGGGCCCAGTGGGCGATGGAACACGGCTTTGACCCCGACGCTGTGGTGGCCCACGCCCATGGCCGGCCTAGCTTGAGCACGGTCAGGCGTTTTCTTCCCGACGCGGATCACGAATCGGAAAATCGGGAAGTGGAGCGCAGAGAAATCGAGGACCTGGAAGGGATCGTTGTGCTGCCAGGCGCGGTGGAATTGCTGACGAGCCTTCCTCCACAGACCTGGACAATCGCGACTTCCTGCACACGTCGCCTGGCGGAAGCGCGGCTGCGTGCCGCCGGCCTACCCATTCCTCAATGCATCGTTACTTCGACCGACGTGACTCGCGGCAAACCCGATCCTGAACCGTTTCTCAAAGCAGCAGCGAAACTCGGCTTTCTCGCCTCCGATTGTGTCGTTTGCGAAGACGTTCCCGCCGGCGTTCTGGCCGGTAAAGCTGCCGGGGCGCTTGTTGTCGCCCTGCGCGCCACATTTCCGGAGGCCGAGTT
This sequence comes from Acidobacteriota bacterium, assembly GCA_003225555.1. Taxonomy (GTDB): domain Bacteria; phylum Acidobacteriota; class Terriglobia; order Terriglobales; family Acidobacteriaceae; genus Sulfotelmatobacter. Next base: position 104,998 of record QIAM01000039.1, read on the forward strand.
ACGAGCCGCGGGAGCCGACTTCGTCGTCAATTGTTGCGCCGACATTTCCGTCACCGAGAGTGCCGGTATCCTGGAGCTGCGTCTCAAGTCCGTCAACCTGTAAATTGCTTTTGAGCATTCGCATCAAGAAGGAAATCACCGCCATGCGTCGCAGAGACCTCCTGAAAAGCGCGGCACTCTTGCCTGCTCTGACTCGCCTGAACCTAGCAGCCGTCGCGACCGGGGACGATCCCATCAGTTTCCCGCAGCCGCCAAGAGAGCGTCTGAATCAGGGACCGTTCGATATTGAGCAAGACCAGGGTTGGCAAACCATTCTGTTCACCACCCCCTCGGAAAAACCATTGCGAAATCCAGGATTCGGTCTCGTCGGGTACAGCTGGGAAGAGGGTGGACCATCTCTTGCGGCGCGCGCCGGTCGAGAAACTCTGGAACAGCATGTAGAAAAGGTCTCAAGCCTGCCCTTCGTCGACGTCCTGTATATTCGCTGCGATTGGCGCAACGTGCAATCGCGACCCGGCCGCCTCGATCTGGATCCTGTCTGGGGTTTGACGCTGGACGCCGCCCGCCGCAAGGGCTTGCGCGTTGCCTTTCGGGTTCAACTCTCGAACGCTTCGTTTCAGCCCGAAGAGGTCGCCCTGCCTCCGTTCTTGCGCGATCGCATCCCGCTCTTCAACATCGGCCACATTCCCGGCCGGGGAAATGGGCAATACCGCGAGCCTCGCTATGAACATCCGGAGTTTCAGAAAGCATTCATGGAGTTGACCGACCTGTTGGCGGCACGATTTGATGGCAATCCCCTGATCGAGTGGGTTGACCTGATGCAGTACGGCTTTTGGGGCGAGGGGCATACCAGCGATTATCCCAATCCCTTCCCCGATTACGTAACCGCCGAGCGTACTTCGCTTCGCATGACGGAGCACCAACTGGCGGCATGGAAGAGAACACCGCTTGCCGTGAACACTCAGCCCGACATCAGCAATGTCGGTAATCGCGCCGTCATCGACATGGCCATGCGAGCTGGCGCCTGGTTGCGTTCCGACAGCATCATCGTGGAGGAGCCCATCCAGATTGACCAACTCGCCAACCGTCCGCCGTGGCTCGCTGCCATCATGGAGGATGGGTACTTCCGGCAATACGACATGCAAAAATTGTCGACCGATGCGGCGAGCATCAACGTGCTGGAGAATTACATGTTGCACGTCCTCGACTTGCGAGCAAACTACTGGTCGCTGTGGACCGAAGCCGACAATCTGGCGCGCTACAACGAAATGCATCCACGCGGGTTCGAGCGGCTGCGCGCCAACATGGGATATCGCCTGCGGCCTTCATGGGTTTGGCAACGCAAGCGGTACGACACCTTCGAAGTGATCGTGTGCGTCAGCAATCGGGGAGGGGCAGGAGTTCCGGGGGTACTGTGGCTTCATGTCGAGAGCCCGGACCGAAAACTCAGCTTACGTGGAACTCTCGATCCAGGGCATCCCCACGGTGGCGGTTTGAGGCAGGCTTCCTTTCTCCTTCCCAAAGGGTACGCACGCAAACTCAATCTTTCCGCCCAGCTTGAGATTCGTGCAGGCACGATGAAGCCAGTCGCCTGGGCGTGCGAACAACCGGTGAATCCGGATGGTTCGATCACGATTGAACTCAAGGACGCGGACGACCACGGTTGGCGCAAGGGAGTGTGACGCTCATGACTCATGCATCACTAAACCGATGGAGTCTGCTCACCGGCCGATCTGCTCATCTGCGATGGACATACAGATTTCGACAGACGGCGCGACGTCAGCAATGGAAGGTTTGGGGACGGAACCCTCGCGCAAGGCTCGTATAAATGCAGCCGTCTCGTGGTAACAACCGTTTGAAAGGTCTTCCGCCAGGTCGGCGGACGCCGACTCCTCGGTGACCAGCGCTCCGTTGCGATAGGCCGACCAACCACGTTTCCTCCCAAACGGGCACGTCACCGACACGTGAAAGCCCTCGCCGGAGAGATCGTAGGTTTCCTCAACCATCCCCGCTGTGGGTAGCACATCAATGCGGCCTTCGACGCCGCTTTGGAAATGGAGGTCAATGGTGTGCCAGGCGGTCCGGGTCATCCCGCCCTTCATCGTGCGACATTGAAATTCTCCTACCTCGCCTGCGATGTATCGCAACGTATCTACCGCATGAACCGCGGTGGCCCAAATGAACTCGGGCTCAGAGCGCGCGTGCCGCGCTAGTGTGCAGTGGACATAACGAATCGAACTGGCATTGCCCGCCCACTGCAGAGCACGGTTCAGAAACGGCATGAAGCGACGATTCACCGAAACCATGTTCGGAGTGCCACTGCCGGCGGCCTCTTCCGCCAACGCTTTTACTTCGGCAGACACGGAACCGAGAGGCTTTTCCACGACGCAAGGCACGTGCCGGTTCAACAGAAGAATTCCAGTTTCAGAAATTCTGTCCGGCGGGACGACCGCGATGCAGCCATCTAGCTCCTCGCGCGACAGCAGTTCATCGATGTTGCCGTAGGCCGCCTTGAATCCGTATCGCTCACAGAATTTTTGCGCCCGCTCGACTCGAATATCGCAAGCCGCGACCAGCGCAATTTCATCCGGGTACTCGGACTTGTATCTGGCCAGCGGAATTGCATGGCCAGTCTCAGCGTGCTCCCCGCAGCCAATAAGTGCCAACCGGACCATGGGTCGCGTATTCATGGATTCGCGCGAACCACTAGAACCTTCTCGTGATCGGTGGCGTTCATAGCCGCCGTCACATTTCCGCGAATAAAGAACAAAGATCCGCCCACGGCGATTGTCAGCAGGGCGAACCAGATGACCGTCAAACGCTGGTTGGAGGGAACATCCAACAACAGCAACAGGCTGAGGATTCCAATGGCGCAGATTGTTCGGCTCAGAAAGCGGAATACCGGGCCGGTAAAATCGGCGGAGTCTTTCAGTTCCTTGCCTGCGTCGACCGGCATATTCAAATTCCGGAAGAGTTGCTCTCGTGCCGGCCAATCTCCGCGGTCCAGCAGCATGCTTACGAAGAAAACGCCGAAAGATGACGGGATGATAATTGCCACCTGCTGAATGAGCGTCCAGTGATAGACGAAAGCTCCAAGAATGCCCAGAACCAGTCCCGTGGCAAATGAAGCCAGACCCGACCAGGGCGGCGTGCGGCGCACGGCAAGGCCAAGCAGCGCGGGCGGGCCGTACGCCAGTGACATCAACGTATTGAAGGTGAGCATTACTTGAAAAACACTTTGCCCGCTCGAGGCCATGATCACTGCAATCACTGTCGTCGCTCCCCCAATCAGGAATGTTGTGATCCATCCCACTACCAGCAACTCGCGTTCGCCCGCTGCTTTTCGGAACAGCGCCTGGTACATGTCCTTGGTAAGAATCGCGGACTTTAGATTGAACTGGGCTGACAAGTTTGCCATGGTCGCGCTGAACATGGCCGCCAGCATCACTCCTATCAGACCGTGAGGGAGCAGGGTTAGACTCGCGATCGCGTAAGCAGCTTCGCTCGGTTTCGGTAGGGTCGCCCGCAGAGAGGGCAGCACGGGATAGACGACTCGCATCGCCATGGGAGGAAGAAACCAGATGAACGCCCCGGCAAAAAACAATCCGCTGCACAGCAACGCAATCTTCCGCGCCGATCGTTCGTCATCTACGCTGAAGTAACGCTGGGCCATCGCGCTGGTGTTGTAGCCAAACGAAACCATGATCGTCCACGAAGCCAGGTAGAACCACCCAAACTCGCCCGACCAATGAATCGTTTTCATTTCCGCCGGAAGCGCATGGACGAGCCCTCCCACGCCCCCTACCCGAAGCAGGGACATCACGACGAGAACCAAACAAAATGGCATCAGGATGGAGGCCTGCAAAAAATCCGTGACCACGACCGCCCACAATCCGCCCAGCACACAATAGAAGACGATAAGCGCTCCCGCCCCGACGATCGTCCAAGTCACAGGAAAACCACAAGCGGCCGAAACAAACAGGCTCAGGCCAAACAAGGTACTCGCGCTCGTGAATAACTGGAAAAAGATCGTGCTCCAGGAAAAAACCTGGTGCGTCGCGAGGTTAAACCGTCCCGCCAGGTACTCCATGACGGTGGTGATCCGGCTCCGCCGCCAGCGTTCGGCGAAGATGAAATAGCCCAGCAAAAAACTCAAACCATTGCCGATGTACAAGCCAATGGCCGCAATCCCTGAACGATAGGCAACTCCGGCCGCGCCCGTAAAAGTCCACGCGCTGAAGCCCGACATGAAGCAACTCAGACCGGCCACTAGCCAGGGAATGCGGCTCCCCCCGCGGAAATAGTCGGCAGCGCCCCGGTTGAAGCGCAAGACGTAGAAACCCACTCGCACCATCAGAAGCGCATAAAGGACTATCACGAGGTAGTCGAGTCGGTTGGCAGTACTCATCGAGGGGCCCGCGCTTCTTTATACTTTGTTTTCGACAGGAATTGAAGCAAAGAAACAATGAAAGAAAGAAAACGAAGTATTGTGGATGTTATACTCGCCTCCACATGGCCCGCCCTTGTCTGCTGATCAGCGCCCGGAAGGAACTCTTCGAATCGTTCTTTTCCCCACGGGAAACAAGGCGCCTCGACCGGGCATTCGCGTGGGAAAGGATCGAGAGGGGCACGATTTCTACTGAATTCCGGCGGCAGTTGAGTACGGCTGACGCGTTGATCACTACCTGGGACAGTCCGCGTCTTGACGACGGATTACCGCGATTGGCTCCCAGCCTCCGCATCATTGCCCATTGCGGAGGCGAAGTGAAATCCCGCTTCGCCCGATCGCTCTTCCAGCGCCTGACAATCACCAACGCCGCCGGCCCAATGGCCCGCGCCACGGCAGAGATGGGCGCCGCACTGCTCCTCTATTGCACGCGCAACGTCGACTTCTATCGCGCTGCGCTCCGAAAAAAATCGAACCGTATCTATGACCAGGTGCACCTTCACGGCGCCCCGGAGTCGATGATCGGGCGCACAGTGACGATGATCGGCTTCGGACGGATTGGGCGAGCTCTCGTCGATTTAATGCGCGGCTTCGACGTAAATTGGCTGGTGCATGACCCTTATGCGAATCGAGCTCTGGCGCGGAAATATCCGGTAAGGTTCATAAGCCTCAAAAAGCTCCTGCCCAAAGCGCACTTGCTGGTCCTGGCCGCCGCACTAACTGATCAGTCGCGCGGAATTCTCGCACAGAAAAACCTCGCCACGCTTCCTGACGGAGCGACCGTCATTAACATCGCTCGTGGAGGCTTGATCGACCTCAACGCCCTGCGGAAAGAAGTGCGCTCTGGACGTTTGCGCTGCGCCCTCGATGTAACCGATCCCGTGGAGCCTCTCGCTGTAGACGATCCTCTGCGAACCATTCCAGGTGCGATTATCACGCCCCACATTGCCGGCAGCGGGCGCCATGTGCGGCAGGAAATCGCGCGAGTGGCACTGGACGATCTCGAGCAGTTCTTCATGGGCAACCAGGTTGCGAATCGCGTTACCGCCGCGATGCTCGACCGGATGACTTAGGAATGAAAATCTCGTTCTCAACGCTAGCATGTCCGGACTGGACCATGCCGCAAATCATGGAGGTTGCAGCCGATGCAGGCTATGACGGTATTGAGTTGCGATTCGTAGAGGGAGAAGATTCTCTCTGGAAGCTTGCGGCATTCTCTGGAACGCAAATGGCCGCGAACAGGCGGGCATTGGCCGATCACGGGCTGATGATCGCCTGCGTGGATACGAGTTGCCGCTTCCACTCTCCCGCCGCCAGGGAACGCGAGGCTGCGATCGTAGAAGGAGAACGCATGTCGGATATGGCCGCCGAACTCGGCGCGCCCGGAATCCGCGTTTTTGGCGACACAATCCAGCCCGGCGTGGATCGTGATTCAACTCGCAACTGGATCGCAGAATCGATTCGAAACCTGGCAGATAGGACGACACATAAAGGTGTGCAGGTGTGGCTCGAGACTCATGGTGATTTTGTGGCGGCTGACGAAACCGCCGCGATCTTGAGGGAATGTGGCTCTCGCTGCATGGGAGTAGTGTGGGATCCGGTCAACAGTCTCATGGCAACCGGCGAGCCACTGGCGCAGGGGGCGGCGCAGCTGGGATCGGCGATCCGTCATATCCATGTGAAGGATTTTCGGCATTGCACAGACGGCGTCCAATACGTTCTCACCGGCGAAGGTGTCTTTCCCTGGCAAGACCTAAGCCACGCGTTGAAACAGCTGCGCTATGACTCTTTTCTCTCATTCGAGTGGGAAAAGAAATGGCATCCGGAACTGGAGGACGCTGCCATCGCCGTGCCCCATTTCGCGAAGTGGTTTCGCCGGGCATACGTTCATGCCTGAGGGGGAAATATTGCGGATCTTGGGAGCCGACGATGTACCCGCCGCCTTCCAGTTGTCGGCGCAGGCGGGCTGGAACCAGAGGGAAGAAGACTGGCGCACGCTGCTCGAACTTGCTCCGAAGAGCTGTCTCGCAATCGAGGTCGACGGGAAACTGGCGGCGACAACAACTCTGCTTTGTTACGGCCGACGGCTGGCATGGATTGGAATGGTTCTGACAAAGCCGGAGTTCCAGCGGCGCGGCTTTGCCAAGAAGTTGTTTCGCGAAGCCCTAAGACAAGCGGATGAAATGGGAATTGAAACCATCAAGCTCGATGCCACCGAACAAGGCCACCCTCTCTATGAACAGTTCGGCTTTCGTGGCGAACAGGAGATCATGCGCTGGTCTCGGCCGAACTTCGGGACTGGGCAGTTCCCCGCCGCGCCCCAGTCGCCCCCGGTGTGGCGCCAGGTGGACGCAAACTATTTCGGAGCGGACCGCGTGACATTGCTCGAACGCTTGGCAGAACCAAATCCGCCAGCAGTGCGTGGACAATCGTATCTGTTCTCCCGGCCGGGCCGCGTGAGCGCGTACCTGGGTCCTTGTGTGAGTGACAATACCGAAGACGCTCGAAGCTTGATCTTCGCCTGGGTGGAAAACTCCACTTGCAGTTGGTGCTGGGACCTGTTTCCTGGCAACCAGCAAGCGGCCACCATCGCCCGCGAGTTGGCATTCACCCCGCAAAGGCGCCTTTTGCGGATGGCGCGCGGCAAGAAACTTTCCGAAAACCGGGACGCTATCTATGCGATCGCTGGTTTTGAGTTTGGCTGAATATGCACACCCAGACAGAATCAGAACTGGAAGAGTTGCTCTCGCGGCCCGACGACAAGACGGCTGACGCCATGGCGTCCATCGAGGGCGATTTACTCATTCTGGGCGCGGGCGGCAAGATGGGCCCCAGCCTGGCTCGATTGGCTCGTCGCTCCTGCGAACGGGCAGGCATCAGGAAACGTATTGTCGCGGTTGCCCGCTTCACCAATTCCAGTTTGCCGGCCGAACTGGGCGTGCTTGGCATCGAGACCATCACGTGCGACCTTCTCGATCGAGCGGCACTGGCACGCCTTCCCGGCATCCCAAATGTCATCTTCATGGCGGCCCGAAAATTCGGAACGTCCGGGGAAGCACACCTGACCTGGGCGATGAACACGTACCTTCCCGGACTCGTCGCCGAGCGTTACCATGACTCTCAGATCGTCGCCTTTTCCACCGGCAACGTGTATCCGCTCCGTTCGATTTCGCAAGGCGGTGCGCAAGAAACCACGCCGGTCGCTCCGGTCGGCGAGTATGCGCAATCGGCGCTGGGTCGCGAGCGCATGTTCGAGTACGCATCGGCCCGATGGGGCACCAGCGTCGTGCTCTTGCGTCTGAACTATGCTGTCGAGTTGCGTTACGGAGTACTGGTTGACATCGGACTGGCGGTATTCGAACGACGTCCGATTGACCTGGCAGTGCCCAAGGTCAACGTCATTTGGCAGGGGGACGCGAATTCCTGGTGCTTGCGCTCCTTCCCCCTATGTCAGGCCCCTCCGCTTGTTCTGAATATCACCGGCAGGGAAATGCTCTCGGTGCGCGAGCTCGCCCTCGAGTTCGGCGAGCATTTCGGTATCGAGCCAACCTTCGTCTCGGAAACTGAGGGTTCGCGCGCGCTGCTCAGTGACGCGAGCAAGGCACGAGGACTGTTTGGCGATCCCAAGATCAGTCCTCAAGAGATGATTCCCTGGATTGCAAACTGGATTCGGAACGGCCGGCACTTCTCAACAAGCCGACGCATTTTCAAACACGGGACGGAAAATTCTAATGCGATTGCGCGAACAACTGCATTCGGGCCTGGTCATCCCCGCGCACCCCCTCGCTCTGAATTCTCAACGCCAGTTGCACGAACGCCGGCAACGGGCCCTCACCCGCTACTATTTGGCCGCTGGCGCGGGCGGAGTCGCGATCGGGGTTCACACCACCCAGTTTGCGATCCGAAAGATTGGACTGCTCGAGCCCGTGCTGACTTTGTCCGCCGAAGAATGTCGTGATCGCAACGTAGTGAAGATTGCAGGGATATGCGGCCGGCGCAAGCAGGCCACGGCGGAAGCAGAGCTTGCCGCAAGATTGTCCTATCATGCCGCACTGCTCAGTCTCGCCGACCTCAAGGACGAAAGCATTCCCCAACTTCTGGACCACGCCCGCGCCATCGCCTCCATCATTCCGATAATCGGCTTCTATCTGCAGCCTGCAGTCGGAGGAAGGCTTTTGCAGTACGATTTCTGGCGGCAATTCGCCGACATCGAGAATGTCGTAGCCATCAAGATCGCGCCCTTTGATCGCTATCAGACCATCGAAGTTGTCCGGGCCATTGCCGACTCAGGCAGGGCCCCGGAAATCGCGCTGTACACAGGAAACGACAACCACATCCTGCTCGACCTGCTCAGTGTGTTTGATTTCGGGTCTGGGCCGGTCAGGTTCTCCGGCGGCCTGCTGGGCCATTGGGCCGTCTGGACAAAGACTGCCGTTGAGCATTTGGCTTTGGCGCGACAACATCGCGATTCGATCTCAAGCGATCTTCTGCGGCTGGCTCACCAGATTACGGATGCGAATGCGGCCATCTTTGATCCAGCCCATCATTTTCGCGGTTGCATTCCCGGGATTCACGAAATTCTCCGCCGGCAGGGGCTGCTTGAAGGACGCTGGTGTCTTGATCCCACGGAGGAACTCTCACCCGGACAAAGCGATGAGATCGATCGTGTCTGCAAAGCCTATCCGTCCCTGCAGGATGATGATTTTGTAAAGGAACACCTTGATGAATGGCTTCACTAGCATTGTGCTCGCGATCCTAATCTTGTCCACAGTCCCGCCGTCTCACCGCAAGGCCGTCATGAAGTGCGTGCCGATCAGGACGTGTCGCTTACGCTCGATCCAGCCTCGCCTTTCTGGTGTGACGCACGCTTTGTCACGGTCGAGAAAGGCCGCTTCGGAAAAATAGTCCCGCGCTCTCGCGCTATGGTCCGCACCCGTTGGACACAAAAGAATATCTATTTCTTGTTTGTCTCTCCATATGACGAACTCCATCTCAAACCGCATCCCACCGCCCAAAAGGAAACCAACGAACTCTGGAACTGGGATGTCGCGGAAGTTTTCATCGGCTCCGCTTCAACGACATTCAGCGGTACAAGGAATTTGAAGTTTCTCCCCAGGGCGAATGGGTGGATCTCGACATCAACCTTCACAATCCACACCAAAAAGATGGTTGGACGTGGAACTCAGGCTTTGAAGGAGCCGCTCGTATCGATGAGGCCAAGCACACCTGGTCTGCCGCGATGCGCATTCCGTTCTCCGCGATCGATCAGCGGGTTCCTGCTGAGGCAACACCCTCCGCATCAATCTCTTCTTGAGTCAGGGCGCTCCGGCCAATCATCGCGAGTTGGCTTGGCGGGCTCTCATGAAGGAAACGTTTCATGTTCCTGAGCGCTTCGGTTTGATCCGGCTGGTGAACAAATAGAAATACTCGACGGAGTTCGACATGCAAGCCTTCCGCGAATCCGGTTCATATGTCCTGTTGATCATCGTTGCGGCTGTCTCGCGGTTTTCGGCGGCCGTGGATTCGCTCACCCCCATCGTTGAGCGGGGCGTTCCCGTGAAGATGCGCGACGGGACAACTCTTCCGAGCATCCTTTTAGTAATCGGCCTGACTACGTCAGTCATGAATGGTCATAGGTCAGCATCATCAAAAGTGCATCGGTGAGATCGGCGTCGGCCCTGACCTTAGTGTAGAAGTTTTGCATGCGTGCGGGGAACTGTTTGGCTGGACAGACACTTGACAATCGCAGGAGCCAACATTGCCATGGAATCAATCTCACAACAGAGCGTGACGATCCTTCGCCGATTTCCAACCCGTGGCTGAAAAGCACCACCCTGGTGAAACCCAGCCACCGGAGACGTGCGAATCGCCGCCTGCCCGAGCTGCTAACTCACTAAGAGACAATGCGTTAAAGAAATTTTTGCTCACCGCTCGAGATTGGCGCTAGGCCTGCATCATACCAAGGTAAAGAGCCCAAGCAAGCGAGCAACGACGACCATGAGCATGACCGCCACTGAACCGCTGCTTTTCGGAGTGCTCGACGAAGGCAAAAAACGAAACCTCGGTTGAGTTATGTGTACATGGCGCTGGGTAATTATCGCTTCATTGCTGCTCACGTTGAGCTCGAATGCCCACCAGTCGGCGAACCCGTCTTCGTCCCCGGCGACGGTGCAGACGCTAGAATCGGCCGCGCAGTTTGACCCTGCTTCCTCGCGCGGGCAGCCTGAGCCGCAACCACCGAACGCTGCGCCGCAGCCGGTAGCAGCACCCGCGAGCACCGCGCCCCCGGTACCGTTCACCACGATGGACCAGGTGGTGGACCGCGCGATCGGGCGGGAGCACGCTCTGATGGAAATGCTGAAGACCCGCACCCCGTTGGTAGAGACCTACCTGCAAAATCTGAAGTTCGACCCGCAAGTCGGCCCGGCACCAGTGCAAGACCATTACTTCCTCGGCCGCATGGATCTGGGCGAAAGCGTGGACCGCCGGGACTATCTCTCCAAAGACACCAGCCTTGAGAGCCACCTGCTGGGCGGCTTCACCCGGTTGTTTAAGCTCGAATACAAACCCATGGGTTTCTCATGGATGATCTACGTCGACCGCGACGACTTCAATCGCCAAACCTACGATTTCAAGTACGTGCACAACGAGTTCCTGGGGGATGTCCGCTGTATCGTCTTCGACGTGACCGCCAAACCAGGCACCGGGAATGGCCGTTTCCTTGGCCGAATTTGGGTAGAAGACCAGGATTACAACATTGTGCGCTTGAATGGCTTTTATGAGCCGCGCCCCCGCAACGCTTACTTCTTCCACATGGATAGCTGGCGCTTGAACCTGATCCCGGGCTACTGGGTACCGGCCTACATCTACAGTGAGGAAGGCGATTTCAGCTACCGTTCGAAGGACAAGATTACCTTCAAGGCCCAGACCCGGCTCTGGGGTTACGACCTCCAGAAGGGCGCCCAGAACAGCGAATTGACCCAGGTGCTGGTGGACTCCAGTGTGAAGGACGAAAGTCCGGCGGCGCAGGATGCTGCCCCGCTGCAAGCGCAGTGGCAATGGCAGCAGCAGGCGGGAGACAACGTCATCGAGCGGCTACAGAATGCCGGCTTGCTTGCTCCCGAGGGTGAAGTCGACAAGGTGCTGGAGACCGTGGTCAGCAATTTGCTGACCACCAACAACATCGAACTCCCGGGCCCGGTGCATGCCCGTGTGATGCTGACTTTGCCACTCGAGACGTTCAGCGCGGGCAACACCATCGTGGTGAGCCGTGGCCTGGTGGACGTGCTCCCCGACGAAGCCAGCCTAGCCGTGGTGCTTTCGCGTGAACTTGCCCACATCGTCCTGGGGCACAACTTGAGCAGCAAGTACGCCTTCTCCGATCGCATGTTGTTCTCTGATGAATCCACTTACCAGAACCTGGGCTTCCGGCACGTTCCCGAGGAGGAAGCTGCAGCCGACAAGAAGGCTATCGAACTGCTGAGGAATTCACCGTACGCTCAGAAGCTGAATACACCAGGACTGTTCCTGCGCGAGGTGGCGGCGCGAGGCCCCGCGCTTTCCGCTCTACTGACTCCACACTTGGGCACTGGCTTCACCGATCGAAAGGGTGCCATAAATCGTATGGTGGTGTTGATGAACTCTGCTCCCGCCCTCGATCCCAACAAACTGGACCAGATCGCAGCGCTGCCTTTGGGCGGACGCGTCAAGCTCAACGCCTGGGATGACCATCTGGAACTGATCAAGACCATACCGATGGCCATCACTTCGGCGCGCTACAAGATGCCGCTGGAAGTGACGCCATTTTTCCCCCGGCTCACCCGCTCCGGAGTCGTCAATCCGACCGCTACGGCGAACGGCGCGAATCCAACTCCAAGGTATTAGGAAGGAAAGCGGTGCTTTGGAAGTTCTTGCATCGTGACGCCGATCTCCGCTTGTTTAAAAGAAGGCACAATGCACGGTTACGCATTAACTGTCGAAAAATCGCCATCTCTAAGAATGTCGGCGGTGTCAAGCACTATTTGGGCACACGACAGCATTCTCGGAGAAGAGCGCCATTTCGCTCTATTAGTTGGTTTGCGCTTTTCCAACCTGGGCTCGCTTTTTAATCGTTCGGGTCAGCAACTCAGTCCGACCCAGCCATCTCTTCGATCACAAACCGCGATCATGATTACTTGTTCGAACTCCCCTCTTTTAAGGGGAGCGGGATACCCAATCATTACGTCGGTGATTTACTCGCCACCACGGCGATTTCCGGGCTCTCCCGCGTGCGAACCGAACTTTTCCAAGTGTGCGTAGTCGCACCCTTGGCGCCACATCCAGTACAGATGCACTGCCAGCTTTCGGGCCATCGCGACCTTCGCGATCTTGCACCCGCCCCGCATGGCAAGGTGGAAGAACTTGCTGCGCCATTACGGTTGACTGCGCACTGTGACCTGAGCCGCCTCCACTAACAAAAAGCGAAGCAGCGAGTTGCCTTGCTTGCTGATATGTCCGAGTCGGCGACGATCGCCGCTGGACTCTTCCTCGGGAACTAGTCCCACATAGCTGGCTATCTGCTTCCCGCAGTGAAAGCGTTCGGCAGTTCCAAGCACCAACTCGAACGCCAGTGCGGTCAGCGGGCCGACTCCGGGATGCGTCATCAGCCGCCGCGTCACCGGACGCTTCTCCACCTCGGCTTCCAGAGCTTGGGTCAGTTCCTGGATCTTGGGCGTGAGTTGGTCGAGTAAGTCGAGCAGGTCCTGGCGGCGTCGGCTGGCCCACGGCGCCAGTGCTAACGACCCCAGTTCATGGCGACCTGCCGGCCGCCACAGTGCCTTCTTGCGCCGCAGACCCTCATTCAGCGCGACCATGCAGTTGATTCATCACCCGGGTGCGCATCTGTACCAAACGGTGTCGATGCCACAGCAGCTGCCGCAGATCGCGATTCTCCGCATCCGCTACCCAGATCCGCGGAAAGCGGTCTTCGATCATGAGTCGCAACAACGGCTGTGCGTCCTGGCGATCGGTCTTCTGCTTGCGTACCCGCTTGGTGCGAATTTCCGCTGCATCCCCGATCCACAACTCGAACTCCAAGCTGTGCAGCAGACGCTCAAACCAGCGTGCGCACCCACTGGCTTCCATTCCCACCCGCACGCGCAAGTTTTGCTCTTTCAGCTTGTAGTAAAACTGCTCGGCGTCCTCACGGTGAGCCAGACGCCGTTCTCCTTCTTCACCGCCATCGGTGTCCAGAAACGCAATTTGCTGGAAGCCCGGATGATAGTCACAACCCATAATCAACATGTTCGGCTCCTTTCCTCCGAGCCCTTTGGTTGGTTTGCGCCTCCAAAGTTTACTCGGGCCTGGGAGCCGACATTGTTATGGAATCATTTCACGCATTGACCAGCCTCCCGCGCGGGTGACTTGTTCTTCTGATAGAGAGACATGGGCGGATGATCGGTGCCCGCTGGCAAGATGCTCAAAGGGATTGGAGAAACGTGAATAACGCCTTTTTATCCGCCGGTGTCAGTTTGGAGAAGCGCTCGGCTACTGCCTCAGCCTCGCCCTTGTGACGGCGGATGGCATCGCTGAGTCGGACCGATGCTCCATCGTGCATCAGGCGCGAGCGCAGGCGAAGTCCCCAAAGGGGTGCAGTCCTGAGCTTGTTGCGCGCGCAGAGGGTATCTCGCAACAGATCAGCGTGCTTTCCTCCTTCGAGCACCGCGGTCTGGTAGCTCTCGCTGCATTCGTCCTCGGCCTTTCCTTTTTGGCGCTGCCGTGCTTCTGCGGCGCGCGTTGCTTCCAGTTCGCGCATCCGCTTCTCGATTCGCTCGCGGCCAAAGTGCTCAACCAGCGCAATCGGGATTCCGTCTCGCGTGCCAACGTCGTGGAGCAGGAAGTCGCTGTAAGGGTGAATCGTTCTGTTTTCGAGCGCGTCGGGATGCAACCCGGGGCCCCCGGGGGCGGCCGGACTCTTACCCGTAACGATTGTCTCCACGTGGCAGCTTGCGCAGCCGATGCTCGCGAACAGTTTAGCGCCATGCTTGACCCCAGGAGCTGACGCCGCAGTCTCGTCTCTGGCGGGCGCCTTTAGCGATCGCATGAAACTGGCGAAGTGGTCGATATCTTCCAGATTATTGTCGGTGGGATCGGGCAGACTGTTGGGCTCGGTGATCTTCGTGGGGTCGGTATTGGGAACTGTTGTCGCCACCGGCGGATTGCAGACCGTCGTCACTTCGGTTTTTTGCAGGCTGTTCGTGATTCCCATCTCGTTCAAATAAGCGTCAGCGGCAAAGGCCAGCAGACTGGCGTGCTGGTCTTTCCATCCGAAGCGGCCGATCCGGTCTGGTCCTTCGCTTTCGGGGACGAGCACTTTGATCGCCTGCCCGCAGATCGTTCCACGCGACGCTTTGCATTGTTTCTTGCGAATTTTTAGCAGGGTCTCGTCAGTGATGGCTTCAACATATCCGTCCCCGAGGCTGTTCGTGGCGAGGCGGGTGGTGCGCACGATCTCAGTCCCAGGTACGCGTTCCTGAATCTCGGGGCAGATAGCACGGTCATTGACGAGGTTCCGATCCCGGATGACCTCGGCTCCGTGATTGATTGGGATCTGCGGATTCTGGAACTGGCGGTGGACATCGAGATGTCCCACGCGCAACTCGGTAACCTGGCTGGCGGCTCCCGTGAGCGGTGTCTGGTGACACTCGCGGCAGGACTGGGCATTGTAGAGCGGGCCGAGTCCATCGGGGGCGATGGACTCGACCTCCTCGAAAAACTTTTGATCAGCCTTGCGCCGGTCAGGATCAGAAAATCCGTTGCTCTGGTCGTCGAATCCGGTGACTGCTTCCGGGGGCTGGGTGGGTGGCTGTCCGCTAGAGTGGACTGCGCGGCCGAGCAGGACAGTCCCTGCGATCAGGAACAACAGCAATATAGGCTTCATGGGACACTCCTTCCGGGCCAGAGGTCTTGAGAAGACGAAGCCGCAATCCGCGCCAAATTCTCTATGGCAATAGCAACTTTTGACGAGGCACAGTTTGCTCGACGTTCGACTCAAGCGTCAGAGCGAGCCGCCATCACCAGCCAGTTACCGCAATTTTGTACACGAGCAGAATGACTACGGCCGCCAGCGCGATCCAGACGGACGGCGTGTAGCGTCGGAAGAAGTATAAGGTCACGCCTGCCCAGCAGGAGCAAGCAGCTATTAAGGCGCCACCAACATACGGCGCAGCGACTGCGGCCGAGAAGCTCGTGCCAAGGACGTGCCTGAGCCGGAAGAACTCACCTAGTGTCCTTACCACGATGAGGAATTGAGCCGTGATTCCTATCTGAGCCCAGCGTCCCCTAGTCACGGGGGATATTCTAGCTGGCCGGGCAAAGCTTGGCGACAAATCGCCATTTCACTCATCCTATGAGAGAGGATGTCAAGCGAAAACACTTCTCCACTCCTCTCCGTGAGACCTCGAATCGGTGCTTGCATCACGGCGATTACAATCGCTTCCTTGTGCACGTCCATGCCGATATACTTGATGTCGCGACTCATTCAGTTGCCTCCTTGGGGGAAAGATCATTCGCGCTCCACGGAGTCTTTCCCTCAAGGTAAAGTGTCACCCTTAGCCGACTTGCCTATCTTCTCCTCTGGTTCTTGCCCACATCCCCCTGTTTAGTCACTCTCAACGGGCCGCTCTCTCATAATGCATTGACCCGGAACGGCCGATTTTAAGTTGCGACGTAGCCTATTGTCAGAAACTATCGACCGTCGAACCGCCGCCGGTTTGGACTTCCAGCTTCATGACGCGACGATTTCTGACTCCGCGACGAACCAAAACGTGTGCTGCTGCTGGCAGAAAGGACGGGCGAAGAAACAAAACTTCATAGTGACTGGTAGTCGAGACTAATCGGGTGCGCTTTCACGAATCAGTTGCTGATAGACCACACGGGCATGATCATAGGCTCCTTTGGCTTCACTGATCTCTGCCGCTGAAATACGAGCCGCCTTTTGTGTCCAGCACTGGTTTACCCCCTTCAGCGCCCACTCCGCACTCCGCCGGGAGGCACGAATCGGCTTCGCATTTAGAATTACGAAAACAGGATTGGTATGGGCAGCCGGGACTACACGCGCGGCTACCCAACTGCTGCTCTTAATAGCAACTTCAAACTTCATCTCTCGTGTGACTCCGTCAGCAAGCATTTTTTGCGAAGAAGCCACTTTGCCGTTGACGATGATTTCCACGGCTACTTCACGGCTGTCGCCAATGCGCGCGCGCTCGACGTCCCAATACGGTTTTTCATCGTAGGGCAACTCGTGTAGAGATTTGTCGGGATGCTCTGGGAGATACGCCGCTGCTAGCAGCGTCACTGTGACCTTTGATCCAGCGGGCAGGTGAAGCTCACTGCCTCCTTCTCCGACGTGTACGCCGCCGACGGTCAAGTTCATCAAATGGGTCTTTCCATCGGACACATAGCTGCGCCCTGCTTTTAAAGAGTCCAGCCACTTGCTATAGCTGACTGGAGCAGATACCGAAGCATAGGTACGGCCCATACCAACGCGGCTGTCGTAAATACAAGGAAAGTCAGTCTCGCCGGCGATTCTTGTGCGGAATCCCAAGTTCAGAGTGTGGTACCAGATGTTTAGTTCCCAGACGTAAGGCGTATCCACTGCGGAAATGAAATCAACGGAGTTAGGAATCGTGACATCGACGATGTATTCGTTGGCCCCAATTCCATCGAATCCTGGCACCTCATAGTTGGGAAGTTCGCTGCCTTGCACTGCCAGGCCCCATCCGGAATGTGCAAAACCGACCACTGCTCCCTGCTCTTTGGCCCAGCGGAGAATAGGCAGGTCCCACGTCGGCCAGTCCGTTAACCTCTTGGTTCCGGGATAATCCTGATCTTTCAGATTAAGCAGTACGATGTGCCCCGCATGACTCGAAGGAAAACCCGAGACTTCAAGGTCGTAGTGCATGAGCTGGCGTTGAGTGGATAAGGGATGGTCGTGCCCGGAGAAAAACTGCTTCTGGTAGTAATAATCCGGTCCCCAAGTCAATACCGAGCTGACGTTCACGCGCTCGCCGCGAATTTGACGGATCATGTCGTCCGGCAACACGCCCTCGGCCGGGTTCTGATAATGTCGGCAGCCCGCCGCATGGATGTGGTGGTCGCCGGAATACCAGCCATATTTCGCTGGATCAGTCCATCGCTCGAGTTGGAACTCGACTTCCGCTGGCCCTTTCTCATCGACTGTGAATTCTTTTTGTTGCGTCAGGTACTCAGGGCCGCCCGTGTAAGCTACGGCGTATTGGCCTTCGGGCAGGCGCAGGGTTTCTCCGTCCGCTCGGTAAACCTGAGGCTGAAAAAAGAAATCAGGAGCAAGGCGCTTGGAGGGGTTCGGATAAAGACGATTCTGCTTGTCGCGAACAATGAACGAAGCCATTCCGCGTTCTCCGTTCTCGTCTCGCACGCGGAGGGTTACCGGACGCGCCGGGCGCGCGGTGAAAAGAACTGTCATGTCGTTGCGAAAACCAATATCCTGAGTTCCCTGACCCACGTTAAAGCTGATAATGGCCGATCTCTGACCGGCGTCACGACTGTAAATCGTTAAAATCTGGTATTCCACTGCCAAGCCTGAGAGGCGTGGAAGCATGGGAGGACTTTGGTACAGAGAAATGCTGGCGAACGGAGAGGTTGGCAGTGGATAAAGGGAAATATCAGTCCAGCGGTCGGCAGCCTGTCGCGGCGTCAGTTCCGTCGCCGGCTCTGGCGACCCTGTGGATTCTATGTACACGTCACCCGAATTCGGACTCTCAACCTTGAGCTGCGCCGTCACACCGGCGTCATTTATCACCTTAACCAGAAAGAGCCGGGTTCCAGCCTCGATCAGCTCCGGCTTGGCAGAGCCGGCCTCAACTTTCACGCGACTTTCCGCATTAATCTGCACCACGGCGAGAACGTGAGCGTCCAGAACGCTCTGTAGCCGCTCGACCGCTTTGGACTCGCTCGGGTCGGCGACGGCTTCGTCAATTCGGGATAACTCTTCCGCCGAAAGAGGTTGACCAAGATACGCCAGGGCGGTTTCGATCTGGCGGACCTGCTGCGCCAACGGTTGCAGTGGAACAGGGGAAAGGTAAGGCTCGGACGTTTGTGCGCAGGCGATCACAGCTAGGGTCGCAATAACAACGGAAGTGGCTCCCACTCCGGTCATAGATTTTCCAAAATCTCTCCTACGCGGAATCCGCGGCGGTCGAGGACTCTGCATTCTTCCGCCGCACATTCGACGGCGTGGTTGCATGAGGGCCTGATGTTCTTACGTCCGACCCATATCCAGGCCGTCGTTCTTCGCAAAGTTGCCAGGGCACTAAAGCCATTTACACTTCATCAGACCTGCAGATCGCGAAGGAAGGGAACGCTGGCTTTCATCATGTCCAGGCTCATCTCGACGAAGTAATTTTTCACGCCGCCCGTTTTGGCGGCGGTAAAGATATTCTTCCAATCCAGCGTGTCCTGCCCCACGGGCAGCACTCTCTTGGTTTTTGCTGACCAGCCTTGCACGTGCATTGAAATGAAGCGGCCAGGGTACTTCGTGAAATACCGGGCGGCGTCATAGCCACGGCTGATGGTGGATATCTGGAACTGGAACTTGACGAGGTTCGGATCGAGCAGGTCGAACAGTGTGTCGTAGGTGCGCTTGCCATCAACCATCGAGAGCTCGAATTCCTCGTTATGCAAGCCCTGCTGGATACCCGCCTTGGCGGACTGATCGCCCATTCTGTTGTATTCGTCGGCCGCTCGTTTCACATCGTCCATAGTCGGTTTTTTCGGTCCATCGAGGCTGGGGACGAGCATTTGCGTCAAGCCGATGTCTTTCGCCCATGCGATTCGGTCCTGCTGATCCTTCCTAAGCTCTTCGATACCAAAGTGAGAACTCACACAGGTTACGCCCGCATCGGCCAGAATCCTCTTGAGCTCGGTTCCCGGATATTTGGCGAGGCCACCGAAACCTAGGTCGGCATAGCCTACCGGGGAGCACAGTTCAATGGTCTGGAATCCGGCTTCGGCGAGCTGCTTGATCGTACCAGGAAAGTCTTTCGCGATCATCTCCCTGACAGGCCAAGTCTGACATCCCATGGGCATGCCAAGTGGATTGGCGCGGAGCTTCAGTATTCCTACAGAAAGAAACCCCGCAGCGGCGGCTTGCACTGTCGCAATTTTGCAGAACTCTCTTCTCGAAATCACAGGCATGGGCGCCTCCCTATCCGCTGATAATTTGACTACAGCTGAGCGTCGTCTTGATCCCACTCGCTACAGTTCCCACCCACTTCGGCGATCCGGGCGAATGTATTTCTGCGCTAAATCCGAGTTGTTTGCTTTCAGGTTGGTGCGATCCCAACTGAGTTTTTGCCCCGAGCGAACTGCGACATTTCCAAGAAGCAAGGTCTCTGTGACCAAGCCCTCGAATTCGAAATTTCCACCGGGCTTCACTTTACTTCCCTTGCATGCGTCGAGCCATTCGCGTTCGTTTCCAGGCGATCTGGGTAGAGTTTTCGGCGGCTGTTTGTAGCCGGCCATCTTGGCCTCCGGAATCAATCTCGGATGCGACCCATTGAATCCGCAAAGAATCTTGCCCCGATCTCCCACAAACAGGAGCCCTTCATCATCTTCCTCGTCTTCTCCCTTGAACGGACGGGTTTCTTCCAACTCTTCCGGTCGCGACGGCTTTAGACCGCCGTCATACCACGTAAATCTCACGGGCGGCATCTCACCCCGCGCCGGGAAATCATAGTGGATGATCGACGCCAGCGGATACGTTTCCTCGTAGCGATCCGTTGAACTTGCTTCCACACCCAGGGGCGCCTCGAGCTTGAGCACGCGGAAAATTGTGTCGAAACTGTAAGAGCCCATGTCGCCCAGTGCGCCAGCACCGAAGTCGGTCCACCCACGCCATACGAATGGCGCGTACGCACTGTTGAACGGGCGTTCTGGCGCTGGGCCAAGCCATAAATCCCAGTCCAAGCCAGCGGGCAAGGGTTCAGCCTCTTTGGGTCGTTCGATGCCCTGCGGCCAGAACGGACGGCTTGACCAATTAATGACCTGCCGCACAGGCCCGATGGCGCCGTCCCAAACCCATTCGCACAGCAGGCGGGTATCTTCGGACGCCTGGTTCGCAACGGCAATCTGGGTTGCAACGCCGGTGTCCCGGGCAATTTCGGCCATGCGCCGTGCCTCATAGATTGTGTGGGTCAAAGGCTTCTGGCAAAAGACGTGTTTACGCTTCTTCATCGCCGCCGCTGACACGGCTGCATGCAAATTGTCCGTAGTGCACACGACAACGGCGTCGAGATCCTTCTCCTTCTCGAGAAGTTCGCGGAAGTCACTGTAAGCCGAGCAGCCGCGGTACTGGCCGGAGCGTTGCAGAGTACCGTAATAGGCGTCCACGATTTTCTGACCAGGTTCGCGGCCTGCAACGCCGCTCGTGACTTCGAGAGAGTGGGTCAACCGTACGGGCTGGTCAGGGCTGAGCCAATCCCACCCACTATCGACGCCCAACAATTTGCGGACAGAATTGCAAAACTCATGGGGTTCCCATTGTGGATGGTTCGCGCCGATCTTATTAGGATCACAGACGGCGATGCCTTGCACCTCGGGCTCGCGCAAAAAGCGGAGCATGACGCGCAAGCCCTGCGAGCCAACGCCGATGAACGCAATGTTGACCCTATCGCTGGGTGGAACATATCCTGCGCCGCCCAGCACGCGACGCGGTACTATCGCGAAGCCAAGCGCCGCGGCGGCGCTTTGCGCCAAGAACTTGCGTCGTGACACCGCGCCCTCTGAGAAGCTGGGAGACGACCGAAGCCGATTTTTCAAGGTCCCTCCTTATCCGCAGCTCACACAATCAGGAATGCTGTGAGCCTCCAAGGTACTCATCAACGCGGATACTGTAAACGAAATCAAGGGTCTGCCCGCGCGAACGTTGGTAAATGCCGCGTGATCTGCTCGGGTATGCCGGCGCTTACACCTTTCGTACTCTTTCATAAAAGCCCAAACAAGAAAACAATCATGCCAGTATTTGTGTGCCTGAACGTCACTCTGCCTCCTCTCACGTTCCGAGGAACGAGCGAAGCAGGGAGGAATTTGACGATGATTACGCACGTGGTGCTAGCTATCCTATAATAGTGGTAATGGTGATGGTTGGTCTCCTCGTGTACTTCTCAGATAAGAGGTAACTGCGTCCTCATCTGCGCAGGTACGTTTCTGCAATTCATTGAAGCGTGGCTTCCTTGGACCGCAGGCGAATAGCCTTCATAATGTGCCTGGTGCTTAGCCGGCGCAAGTTTGCTACACTGCCCCGTGTCATGCCGGACGCGATAAGAAGACGTCGGAATTGGGATTTGTGGTGGGGGTTGCTTCTCGCCCTAGCGGCAATGCTGTGCAACGCCGTTTTCTTCCTCAACCCTCCCGGACAGCGGGCCATCCCGTGGCTGAGCCTGCTGCTGGGCGCAATTGCACTGATTCTTCTCTGCAGGGGATTGTAGCGCGCCTTTGGGCAGCCTCGCATCTATCGTGGCAGAATTCTTGGCCCGATTGTCAGCGTGGTTTCGCTATTCTTAGTAGGCATGGCCTTCTTCATCTCCTTCCACGCCCGGGCGATGCCAACGTCCGCGGGAGCGCCGACGGTGGGCCAGCTGGCGCCTGACTTCACACTCTTCGATACCAGCGGCCAGCCGGTTTCTCTTGCCCGGTTATTCGAGCCCGATACCGACGACTCGAAAGCCGTCCCACCGAAGGCGGCGCTTCTGATTTTCTACCGTGGCTATTGGTGACCCTATTGCAACCTCGAGTTGCGAGGAATTGAGGAACGATTAACCGAGTTTAGAGCAGCAGGTGTCCGACCGGTGGCGATCAGCGTTGATCCGCCCGAGGTTTCGCGTGAGCTGTGCACGAAGGCGGGTTACACCTTTACTGTCCTCTCCGATGCGAACGCGGAGGTGATACGGCGTTACCATCTGCTGCATGTCGGCGCCGGTCCTGAGGGGCACGACGTCGCCCGGCCCGCAGAGTTCCTAGTAGACTCGGCGAGAGTCGTACACTGGGAGAACTTCACCGAGGACGTTCGCGTACGAGCGCGTGCCGACGAGATGCTCGCCCAGGCAAAGAAGCTCCGGTAACGGAAAGGCCATCGGCATCTCGAATCTGTTGCGGGCTCCAGACCCTCGCGA
Organism: Acidobacteriota bacterium; assembly: GCA_003225555.1. GTDB lineage: Bacteria > Acidobacteriota > Terriglobia > Terriglobales > Acidobacteriaceae > Sulfotelmatobacter. Next base: position 127,633 of record QIAM01000039.1, read on the forward strand.
CATGTTTCAACAGTCCGCGATACAAGCGTTTCCGATCTTCTTCTCCATTGCCTCCATCTCGGACACAAGGCTTTGGCTATTGCCATTGGCGTTGACGCGGTGATTTTCAAAGTGACCGTTGCCGCCGTGTCCGTTGGCAGGAACCAAAGCGTGACGGTTTCTTCGAGGCCTCGGCCGCAGCCCCGCAAGCCATTCCTTCGGGCGTCGCCCATCGCGGCAATTTGGGGATTTTCTTTGGCACGCCGTGCTGGTCCAGTTCGATCCATTCGCCGTCTATGTCGTACAAATAACGTCCCAGCCCGAAGCAGGCTAGGACGCGCTTGAACGCCTGCGCCTCCGCACCCGTCAACGCGTTCTCTCGATCGGACTCTTCGCCGGTACCCGAATTCGTTCCGATACAGGCGATCGTTACCTCACACGTAACCAGGATCTTCGCCGCCGGTCCTCGCCTACTGCGCTGAACCGGTGCGCTGGCTTGCACCGTGTACCTGCGCGTCCAGCCTGAAGGGGTAAAGCGGCTGTTGAGTCGATCGCTGTACGCCCGGGGGTCGGCGTACGGCATCATCAGCCCGCGCGTGCCGTCCTCGCTCCACTCCGTGATGCGCCACTGCACGAGGTTCGCGTCAAAAGGAATCTCCAGTGCTCGCAGGACTTCCTCGAATTTTTCTTTGGTGAGTGGTTGGGCCCTGAGCCCACCCCAACTGTCGTGCGGGGGCGGTCGTGGCGTCATCTCACCGTGGGCTTCGGTCAACTGCGAAGTCATGGCGGCGCCTCCTATTCGTGAACTCCGCTCGCGGCTGCTCGGCCTCTATTGCCATGCGGCGTAGTTAAGAATTGAGAACGAGTGACTGGGACCGTGCAAGGCAAGGCTTATCGAATAGTGGGAGGAAGTGTGTGACTTATTTCTTTGGCTTTCCACGGTCCGGACTCTTCTGGAGGTCCGTCAGATCGCTGCTCCGACCTAATGCCCGCTTGTTGGTCGAGAGGTCATCCAACGAGATAAAGTGCACTGGAACACCGAAGAAGCTGCTTGGGACCCTCTTTTTCCAAGCATCGGAGAAATCGACGGCAGTGATTTCGGTCAGAATATCAATGCGCACGGGAGCAATACCAATTTGATAGACCACTTGCTTCTCGGCAAAGGTTTCTGCATTGATCCCATCATGATCCAGAGGCGCCCCAAACTTTTTGAGCGCTTGAATTACTCGGACTGAATTCTGTGCTGAATTGTGCACCCACACGTCGAGATCTTTCGTATAACGCGGCTCGCCGTACTTCATGACCGCGTAGCCGCCGACAATCAAATATTCAACTTCGAATTCGTTTAAGAGTTGTAGCAGTTCTCTGTAGTCTGGGTTTTCTGCCATGGCTGACTTCCTCAGCTAACTCCACCATCTCCCATGCTGCAGCAAAGATGGCTTCATCCCCCTGCTCCTGCCAAAACTCGATGTCGAATGAACGATCTGGAAACCCACGCTCCACCAGTCTCGTTTTCCACGATCCATTTTCACGAACGCTCATTTCTACCTCTTCGATTCACTCCAACGGTATCAGGATATCAGGATGAAGGGCACGGATTTTCACTTCGGGCTCGACACCAGCATCGCTGGACCTGATCAGGACCAAGCCTCGTCCTAGACCAAGTTGTAGTGCGATTGCCCCGCGAGTGATTGCGCTGATCGACCTTTCTCAGGCCGGGATTTCGCACGACTTCCAGCGGCAATCACTCCCGCGACAATCGGAGAATGGAGGATCCTTGGTTCAAGCGCCCTCGTCATCTAAGTTCCAGACATACCGTGGTCGGTGAAACGGCAGAGTAGGTTGACGTCCTCACAGAACTCGCTAACAGCAGATGACAATGGCGGCATCCAACACAGGCCACGCCGCCCGTAATCTTCGCCACTGCCCAGCGGAACTCGGACGGCCCCTCCACGACAATGTCGGCTCCCATGCCCGAGTAGGGTGGTAGTGATGAAGCCAACAGGCGGAAGAGGGAGCCGAACGACGATCATTATTGGGAGATTCCACCTCGAGTTTTCGGGCTGATCCGCGTTTTTGCTAATGGCCGTCCGCATTACAACTCTACGGAACTGCGAAAGATCGCCAAGGTTACCAGCGGTCCAGCGGAAGCCGACACTCTCATCGCTGGCGACCATCGTCGATGGCCTCACCTCGAACAGTCGGAGCAAAAGGCCGCATAGATAGACCAGAAGTGAAATCGCCTTGCAAGGGCAATGGTTCTCAAGAAGTCTTGCGCAGTTATGGCAACGGAGCAGTCCCTGGCGCAGCCAGGGGTTCACGAATGAACCCGGGTGCATGATTGCCAGCAAACAGAGGCTGTTCTTGGTACCGACAGTCAGCCGCTCGTGGCCTTTTTTGAAGGAGACTGGGGGAGCAATGCAGCACCAGTCTATAAGTGCCAGGCGAAACTAGTTATATCCCTGCTGTCTGGAATCGACGCACCAATATCATTTATCTACATCTCTCGGGCCTCGAACGCGAAATCAGATGCCAAAGTCCAAGTTTCGTTTACACTTGATGCGGCAAAACTTGTGATGGCGGTTCCGAAAGTGAAGTGAACTTGACTTGCCGAAAGGTCGGCGGTTCAAGTCCATCTGCACTTTGACTCTCGCAGGGTTCACTGGCTGACTGTCGGTCAGACGATCATCGACCTCTGAGATGAGTGCGCAAATCCCGACTTCTTGGTATTCATCACCCTTGGCTAAGGATCAGACTATTTTCGATCTGCTGACAAAACCGACGTGCGTGCACAGGACCTCCTTAGGGATCCGTGCCGAGTCGTAAGCAGGACTTGTGACAAAAAGAACAACGTGACTACTCGTAACGCAAGGCGATTAACGGATCCAGACTCGCAGCTCGATGTGCTGGAACGGATGCTGCTAAAAGAGCGGACGCAACGAGAATTGTCGCAGCTAGACCCAGGATTATCGGATCGTAATTCTTTACGCCATAGAGCTGGCCTGCAAGCACGCGCCCACCTGCCAGCGCGATCGGTATACCGGTTGCTAGGCCAATTCCAAGTTGTACGACCGTGCCGCGCAGCACCAGGCCAAGGACATTCTTACGATCCGCACCGAGCGCCATCCGTATGCCAATCTCGTTGGTTCGCCGGGCGACGGAATATGCTGTTACGCCGTATAACCCGACGCACGCCAGGATGAGTGCCAGGACGCCGAACAATTCCGCCAGCCGTGCGATGAGTCGTTCCTGATTAAAGTTCCGCGCTACCTGCTCGCCAAAGCTCACCATGTTCAGCACAGTAAGGTTCGGATCGATATCCGCAAGTGTTTTGCGGACAGCCGGCTCGATATTCTCCGGTTTGCCCGCAACATGCAGCTCGATCGCACCAACCCACCCACGAACGGGCTCTCCGGGCGGCGTTTGCAGTAATGGCAGAAAGAATGTGGCATAGGCAGAGCCCCGCGTGTCCTGGTATTTTGCATCTTCGACAATGCCGACGATTTCATAGTCACTGCCGTGAGTCTCGTCCGCCATCCCGAAGTGCCGACCGATAGGATCCTCGTTCACAAAAAATCTGCGCGCGAATGTTTCATTAATGACAGCAACATTATGGGCAGCGGGCGTGTCATGCTCATCGATGACACGACCTCGCACTAGGCGCGTGCCGATGGTCGAGAAATAATGGGGACCGACCCGGTCCCAGGAGGGTGCGGTCGAGCGATAGTCCGGCGGCTTTCCCTGTATGTACACGCGTTCATTCGCGTTGTCACCGCCCAACGGGCTGTACCATGACAGACTGGCGCTCAGGACGCTAGGTATTTGCGGCAGCGCGTCCTCAAGTCGCTGATAAAGCCCGCCCAGGTTATCTGGTGTGTAGCCGGCCAGCGACGGAGCGATATTCGCGATCAGGCGGCCGTCCGTCACGAACCCGAAATGCTGATATTCGAGATTGCGGAGACTCTGAGTGACAAGACCAGCTCCGATCAAAAGCACGATCGAGAACGTGACCTGCACGATCACCAGAGACTTCTGAACCGCCGAGGAGCGGTCGCCCGTTGAACGCCCTGCTCCTCGCAGGGCATCGGCAGGATTGGAGTGCGAAGTCAGCCAGGCTGGCGCAATGCCAAACACGAAACCTGTGCCGAGTGACAGAAGCACGGCGAAGCCCAGCACGGCGATCGAAGGGCGCGCCTCGATAGGAATGTAGTGGGCTCCGCGAAAAGCAAGTGACAAGATCGCATGCGTCCCGGCGTAAGCTAGGTAGAGTCCCGCAGCCCCGCCGGCTACCGCGAGCAGAACGCTCTCGGTAAGAATCTGTTGAATCAGCCTGCGTCGCGGCGCTCCGAGGGCCGACCGGATTGCCATCTGCGAACGGTGCGCCGACGCGCGAGCCAGTAACAAGTTAGCGATATTCGCACAGGCGATCAGCAATAGAAACAGGGAGAGTGTCACGAGCAAGCGCAGCCCTAGCGAATAGTCCGTCTGCATTTCCTCTACGCCACGGCCTCCCGGCGTCAGGTGGATGTGTTGCCGAGCGATATCTTTCCAGTCTCGTTCGGGGATCAGTTCTCGATGGCTGCCGAGCCACTCCTCCAATTCCACAGTGAGCCGGGCCTGCACCTGCTCCGACGCGAAGCCCGTCTTCAACCGTCCCATCAGATACAGCCACTCGGGACCAGCGCTGAACAGCCAACGATCCGGGTTGCCGGCCAAAGGCAGCCAAAAATCGGGAGGATCACTGCGCAGAGTATCGCCGTAGAATCCCGGCGGTGCCACCCCCACCACCGTGTAAGGCACCGTATTGATGGTGAAGGCCGCACCAATCACCAAAGGATCAGATCCATAATGTGTTTGCCAGGTGTGATAGCTCATCACAGCCACGGGTGGAGCGCCCGCAATATCGTCCGTCGCCATGAGCGTACGACCCGCGAAGGCGCCGATGCCGAAAATCTCGAAGTAGTTCCCGGAGACGAATTCACCTTTGTACGGCTGAGCGGCTGCGGAATCGCTGCGACGGCGAAGGCTCAAATCCGACAAGTGGGATGAAAAAGCAGCGAGCCCGGTAAATTCAGGTGTGTGGTCGCGAAGATACTCGTACAGGGGATAAGAGTATAGAACAAAACTGTCGTCGTTCTGCGTGCCGACCATCACACAGCAATTATTGTTATCGCCCAGCCGATAGAGCTGCCCTGGATTTGCGACAGGCAAAGACTTCAGCATCACAGCATCGATGAGCGTGAAGATTGCAGTGGTTGCACCTATGCCCAGCGCTAGGGTAAGCACGACGACCGCTGTAAAGCTCGGAGACTTGCATAATGTCCGTACTCCAATGCGTAGGTCCTGCCAGCACGTTTCCAGAACAGATTCCCATCCGGCAGCGTGGACAATTTCCTTCGTCACTTCGAGACTGCCCCGCTCCAGGCGCACAGCGCGGAGGGCATCAGCGCGAGTCATACCATCATGCATCTTCTCCTCGGCTGCCATTTCCACGAAGCTGTCCAATTCTTCGTCGAGTTCCTTAGAAACCTGTTCCTTTCGAAACAACGACCGGAGCCCGTCTGCTAAGTTGCGGAGCAAAGCCATAGCTTCTTACGACGCCTCCAAGATTCTGGCGATGGCCGCTACCTGCCTTCCCCATTCTCGGGTTTCGCGGTCGAGCCTCTTTCGCCCTTGCTGGGTAAGGGTGTAATACTTTGCGCGCCTGCTATTCTCCGTCGCCTTCCATTCATTTCTGATTAGCCCTGCCCGCTGTAATCGCTGTAGAGCGACGAACAGCGAGCCTGCATTCACGCGAAAAGTGCCCTGACTCATCTGTTCGAGCCGGACAGTGATTCCATATCCGTGCATCGGTTCTAGCGCCAGCGTTTTTAACACGAGCATATCCAAGGTGCCCTGTACAATATCGGTGGGTTTGTACACCATAGACTTAGCCCTCCTCCTGATGTCCAAGAGGTATGAGGTATGGTACGCCTCTTGTACTGATTGTCAAGATGAGAAGAAAATCGTGACCGGCTGGCTCATCCGTAGCGGGATTATTGACAATTCGCCTCCACGTCCAGCGATAGTTCGTCTGGTCGTGTGGTACCGACAATAGTCTCTACAGAAGTGTCGAACTGGCGCTTGTAGATCAACCGACCTGATCCATCTCAGATTCCAAATCTCACGGATGATGTCAATCCGGCGGCGCCGCGCTTTGTTTAATGATACGTTGAACGTAAATTGGCCGTAAGAGAGTAGTGATGGCTTGAGGTCAAGACGGTTCGTTGTGCCAGCCTTGTGTGCCACGTGTGTGCCAAATCTGGTGAGATGTCACTGGGGTGATCCCGAACCAACGAAGCGAATTTTAGGGGTGACTACTCGCCCAAGTGAATAGTCGCTCAATCTGAGAGCGCAATGCTTGTTACGATAAAGTCATGCTCGGCGTCGTAGTGGTGTATCTCGGCCTAATTGTCGCATCTCTGGGTGGCTTGTCCGTTCTCCGGCCTCTGTCTTTTCTTGCGATTCGTACTCGCCGACAAGCCGCGCTGGTCCTGGCGCTGGGTTTCATGGTATCCGTGATGGGCGGATCTTTACCGGCAAGAGAGACACGCGTCGCCACTCCGCGCACACAACTTGACCAGTTTGCACCCGTGTACCAGTTCAGTGAGTTCCACTCCATCCGGATCGCAGCCCCAAAAGAGCAGGTGTATCGTGCCCTTAAGTTAGTAACGGCTGACGAGATTGCCTTGTTCCGCACGTTAACCTGGCTCCGGCGCTTCGGCCGTCCTGGACCCGAAAGCATCCTCAACCCGCCCCCACACGCGCCGATCCTGGATGTCGCCGCCAGAACATCATTTCTTGTTCTGGCCGAGGAGTCGAACCGCGAAATTGTTCTGGGATCGTTGGCGGCGGCGCCGCCTGGATGGCGCCCCAGCGCCAAGCCAACTCCCGACGCCTTCAGAGCACTCTTTGTGACTACCAATCACCCCGGCTTCGCTTCGGCTACGATGAACTTCCGTATTGAGGACGCGGGCCCCGCCGCGTGTACGCTCACGACCGAGACTCGCGTCTATGCCAACGACGCATCAACTCGCCGCCGGTTCGCCCGCTACTGGCGGGTGATCTATCCGGGAAGCGCGTTGATCCGCCGCATGTGGCTGCGGGCCATCGCCCGCAAGGCTGAATCGCGGTAGATAAAACTCTTAGAGAAGTGGCGGCATTCGGCATTTCGATTCATTCCCAATTGCCGCTGCGAACAGCTTTGGGGATTTGCCTCACATCAACCCGGCTGATGATCTGATCACTTCCAACCTTGCTGCTCTTCAGCTCTATCAATTAGCCATCCCCGCGCCGAACCCGACAGTGCCTTTCGATAAGGCGGCTGCCGCACGGGGTGATGAGCTGTTTAGCGGGAAGGCAGGATGTAACAACTGTCACGCAGAACCGCTATGGACTGAGCCGGGATGGAATCTGCATCAGCCCTCCGATGTCGGTATTGA
>QIAM01000040.1 GCA_003225555.1 Acidobacteriota bacterium
TGTTCCTACCACACCAGAATCCCGTGAGCACGGTTTCAGGCCGATCAATTGAGGTGAATACGGATGCCCGAAGAATCCGCCTCTGTGGACTACTACTAACCGCCCCAATATCTTGATCGCGCGCCCAATCCGCAATCGCCTTCCCCGCGTTTCCAAACCTCGTTCTCAAGCGCAAGATATCCACCTTCTGTAACTCGAACTGCGATCGTTCTTGTCTTCGGGACGGACCGTCTTGCGCTTTCGACTCCTTGCATTGAAGTACTGATTCCTATCCTTCACCTCGAGCAATTTCAAGGAGCTAGCGAACGCTAGCATTCGCTAACATTTGTCAACAAAGATTCCGCAACAGGCACGGTTTCAATGTGCTAGCGATTGCTAACAATCGCTAGCAAACGTCAGCCCTTTCAGGGGTGGAGTGTCAAAAAGTTCTCCCGACGCGAAGCGTCGCATGGCCTCTACCGCCCTGCAGCTTGCTTCTAGAATCCGCTTGCTCGACTCCTTGTTGCACGCGGGGTTGAGTTCGCCATCACAGTGCGAGGCCGGCTGATCGTTCAGCCCAGCATACTCGCGGACTCTGGGGTCGTGGTAAGAGTCAAAGCGGACGGCCAGTTCGCTATTGCTGTGGAACGCAGCCTGCCCGTTAGTCAAATAGAATAGTCGCCCACAGAGGAAGATCCAGAGTTGGTTCGACGTCAGATTCGCGCGGATTGTTTAGGTGCGGCCAAGTGTCATCTCGCGATTCTGGACCGCACGACATGCGGGTGATGCACTGAGACCTGTCAGACGATCATGCCGTCGCGAAGTTCGACCGGCCGGCCCTTGCGCTGCCGGGAGGCCATCAAGTCTGCGGCTTGCGCGGCAGCGTCATCATCGAAAGGAGCGACTCGATGACCCATTTTCTCAATGAGAGTTTCAAACGCCTCTAGCAACAGACATCTTCGTCTGCCGGCTGCCATGATTTGAAGTCCAAACCGGATCTCAAGAATCGTTACCGACGTCGTCCAAACGGATTGCGAGACTGTTTGTCGAGCCAGGTAATCACCTTCGCATCAGGTGCTTGCCGCAATAGTGCAGAGAGTACATTCGTGTCTAGAACGATCATGACTCAAACTCTGCCGGCGCGATTGCGTGTCCGCGGAGTTCCGCCACATCCGAGTCGAGTCCGGTTCTCGTAAATAACCTGGAGATATCTGTCCCGAGCCCCCCGCTCGGAGTTTCCTCCCCGCTGACAGCACTACGGAGAATGTCTCTCACTTCCTCCTCCATGCTTCGGCCATGCCCCTTTTGCGCGACGCTGAAAGCGGGCTTTTACCGCATTTTCGATGTTCCGGACCACGAGTTGCCCCACAACCGGTATCCCTTAATCGCCAGTGATATCATGCTATCAGTTAGTTGGCATATCGGATCAAGGCCCAACGCGGGTTTCCGGTCAGAAGGGAAAGAGCTTGCAAATTCCACAACCTTCGCCATTTCATCGCCATCCACTGCAGAAATCACTGTACCCAAATTGTACCCATCATCCGGCAATGGTGCCTTTTTGGCCCTTCTCGCCTCTATAAAAATCAATAAGTTACGTGGTATCAATGCCGCTCAATAGTGCGATCCCGACTAGCTCCACCAAACATTCTCGAAGATTCCTCGCAGGCCGCCGCGCCCAAGAAAAAACCGCACAGTTGGTGCTGTGCGGCCGAGGTTGGATCGCGTCCAGAAGGGTGGAAACGCGGATCCGGTTCAGGAAAAAATTATCACTTGGCGAACTTGCGACGAAGCGCCCCCGCGAGACCAACTAGTCCGGTGCCGAGCAACATCAGGCTGCCGGGCTCTGGGACGGGGTTGAAGCCGATGAATTCCTGCGGCATGCCGCCCACGCTCTGGGTTCCCTGGACCGGTGTGTACAAGATGAGGCCGTTGAAGGCGCTGTTGGGCGCGTTCGCGGCCAGCGCGAGATACTGGGCTTCAATAGCGGCTGCCCCTGTGGTGGTGAACTGTGACTGACTCTGCGCCGTGGTGGAGAACAGGCCCCAGATGGCCCACTGGCCGTTGGTTGCTGACAAGGCTCCGTTCAAGACACTCTTGAAAATGAGTCCGGCGGCCTTGTAGTCCAGTATAGCCGAGGAGCCGAACATGCTGGTGCTGATGCCTTGCAGAAACGGCGTCGCAGTCGCGGTCCAGGTTTCGTTCTTGCTGATGGTGTTGTCGTAGCTGTCGCAGATGAGAGGTGTCATCGTGCTGCTGCCGTTAATCGAAAAATTGTAGGGATAGACAGCGCCGCCTCCGATGCCGCTGCCTGTACCGCCGAGGTATTTCAGCGTGACTGAATTGGCCGACGCCGAACCTACCAGGGCGAGAGAAATGAGCAGAACTGAAAGAACGAGAAAGTTGCGGCTTACACGCATTGGGTTTTCGCCTCTGAAAAATGGGTGCTATTGAGATTGACTGCCAGAGCGATCCACTACTTTAAACCAAAGCATGTCCGTTGGGGAAACGGCTCTGTGTTTTGGAAAGATCGCTACGTACATCAGTAACGAAAGACATAGTACCAACGGGGGTACTGGCTTGGAATGGCCTGAAAGTGGGGTTACGCAAGTAACAACTGACTGCGGGTCAATTAGTTGGTCTGCAGACCCGAAAGTTGGGCTCGATGGGTCAGGACCATTCCGGAGAGGGAAAATTTTCAGAAATCCACATCACTTTTTGTGCAAACGGGTGCAACCTCTGCTAGCATAAGGCGCATAAACCAATCAATCTCCAGTGTTTTTGGAGGAGACAGCGCGCCGACATTGGCATCTGACCTGCACCACTAGCGGTGCGGGCAAGTGCGCCCGAGTCCCAGATCCCCCGCGTCGGCTCGCCGCATAACAGGGAGTGGTAGTGATCCAACCGGAATTAGGGAGTGTTCGCACGGGGATCCGGCGCCGGCGAACCCGCGGTCATCGCAGAAATCGTTTAATTCGGAACATCCTGTTGAGCGCGGTTGCTGCGTTCTTCGCGGTCGGCTTGTCCGCGGTTGCCTTGAGGCATTTCAGCCCTTCTCTGTTCCACGCCGCGCAGGCTGCAGATCCCAGTCGTCAGCAGGCCGAAGCCAGCCGTACACATTTGGCGTTGGCCAACCAGGCGGAGGAAGAGTTCCATCGCCAGGCGGGACGTCGGGTTTATCCCTACTCGGTCGTGCCGGGAGGAGTGGAGGACGCTCGGGAACTGAAGTGGGTTGCGGAACATGATCCGATCGTGGCCGTCCACTATGCCGGCTTCGACTATGATCATGCGCGCATCGTGCGCCTTGTGCTGGCTCGGACTGTGTATCTTTCGTACCGCATCGGCGGTCACGTTTATTGGACTCGCCGCCGAGTGACACTGCACCCAGGGGAGAAGTTGATCACGGACGGCAAGAAGACTGCGCGTGCGCGTTGCGGCAATCGCGTGGAAGAAGTTCCGCAGCAGGCGACATCGGGATCGGAGCCACCGGCGTGGAAGTTCGACGAGCCCCTGCCAAATTTTGAGGGCACCGCCATGCAAGAGCCTGCGGTGCCATTCCAATCCGCTCTGAATCGTGCCCCCACTCCGGGGCCGGGCGCTCCACTCAGTTTGTATAACCCGTTCACCGGGGGAAGCTTGATTCCTCTTTCGCCGCCGCCGCTGCCGGCTGTCTGTGCGCCGGGGAAGAAGGGCGACAAGGAACCTGACGGCGATAGTGACGACACGGGGAAGAAGAAAAAGTCGGGACCCTGCGCGACCGGTGGTGGATCTCCGGGAACGGTACCTGAGCCAGGCACCTGGTTGTTGGTTGCTTCAGGCCTGGGTGGGTTGTACTGGCAGGCTCGGCGTAAATTAGCCCGCGCTTAGCAGATCCGCTCTCCGACGGAAGCCGAGGGTTCTAATACCAAAGTAAGCACTCCACCCGATCGATGCTGCTACAATCGCGCTAGAATCACCACAAAAACAGCGCAGGTATTCGTGCCCAAGTCCCCCAGAACCGAGCTTTTTTTGCTCTTGCTGGTCGGTGTGTGTTTTCTACATGCAGCTTGGGCCCAGACTCCTCCTACTACCGTTGCGGTTCGCCACATACAAGTTCTGGGCAGCAAGAACGTGGTCGAAATAGAGATTGAGGCCAGTGACCGGGTCGTGCCCGAGACACGCGTGTTGACCGGTCCTGACCGCCTGGTGGTTGACATTCCCAACGCGGTTCCCGGCAACCAGTTGCGCAGTCAATCGGTGAATCGCGGAGAAGTGAAGGACGTACGGGTTGGGTTGTTCCAGGCGAATCCTCCTACCACGCGGGTCGTGCTCGACCTGAACTCGCCACAGTCTTACCAGATTTTTCCTTACGGTCGGACGGTCATCATCAAGGTGACCGGTGTGGCGCAGCAAGGCCCGCTTGAGGTTGACGACTTTCCGCCTGTGACTCGTCCCGGGTTAGTGGCAGCGGCTTACGTCGCAGAGCCGGTCCGAGCCGGTCTTCCGCCCCACGGTCTAGAAGTTACTTTCAACAATGGTCTGCTCTCAATTCGGGCCAACAAGGCCACGCTGTCTGAGGTCCTGTTCGCGGTGCATCAGCGCACCGGAGCCGACGTTGCCATAGCTTCTGGAGCCGAGCAGGAGAAGGTTGTGGCCGATTTCGGTCCAGCTCCTGCGGCTGAAGTTCTGGCGAATCTGCTGAACGGGTCCAAGTTCAATTTTCTGATTGTGAACTCGGCGACCGATCCGCGCACCTTGGATCGCGTGATTCTGAGCCCACGAGAAGGAGGCGGTGTTGTGCCCTCTGCTGCCGTGCAAAACGCGGACGATGCCGAGGACGATATCCCCGCAGTGAGCCCGAACCCTGCCGCAGCACAAGCCGCTGCTCAGGCCGCTTCCGGGCCACAGGCTCCGGCTTCGCCACCGGATGCCAACGCTCCCGGCGACGACAACACTCCAGACTAGATGCACTTTTTTGAAGAACCGGCAGTCGGTTGCTGACGCGTTCTAAGGATTGCTAATAAGCCGAACCGGGACGGGAGAAGAGCCCGCCACAGCCGTTCCCACGGTATTTGTGCCGTTGCCACACCCACTAACGTTCAACACAGTCACGTTCAGATTGCCGTTAGCACTATTGACGTTGTTAATGAAAACCTGCAGAAAGCCGACGATGGTTACCGAGGTCGTTCCGGTGGGATTGAGGGGGACCGGCGGGTCACTGTCGTAAATCGGTACAGTCACGATCGAGTTGCTGCTGGTGATTACAGTATTACTTGCAACTCCTGCCCTGGTTAACGGGCTATTAGTTCCAGCCTTTACTTGATAGGGAAAATTCGTGGTATCGAGCGAATCCTCATCGGTGGGGCTTGATACGTGATTAATCAAACACTGGCTTGCGTCTGCTGTCTCGCTCGGCACATTGTTCACACCCAAGTCCACCGTGTTTTGGTCCTCCACTCCGCACTGGTAGACGGTAGTCTGGTCGCATCCGGCGATCGCCTGTTGGAATGCGGAGGTATTGCCGCAGGCAGAGGGAACAGCTGTGGACGATGGTGGCGGCGGCGCTGGGACAAAGTCCAGGTTAGATCCGTTTGCCCTTGGCGGGTTGTCTGGTATCAAGTTTCCGGGTACTGCACAGGGTCCGGATGGTTTGCAATCGGGAATCAGTGTGAACAGTTCGCCGATTACGCCGGCCCCAGCACCACTCAATCTTATTCCGGGATTCCTAATGGAGCCGTCGTTCGGGTTGACGAAGTTCGCACCACCATTGCCGGGATCTTGATTCGGAATAATCCATGGTTTCACGCAACGCGGCCGGACCGGAATAATGTTTCCGGAGGTCGTGAAATTGCCCGAACCGGAAGGGTTGAAAACCTCAGCCGTTGCAGTGGCGCTTACACTGCTGCCGGTCTTGCCCCAGATTCGCGCAAAGAACGTCGGCAACTGCACGCTCTGAACCTTGACCTGCACCTGGGGATTCACACCGAAAACAGTGGAAGTTCCCGCAGCGTCGTTACAATTCCCGCTCGGGTCGTTAGGGAATGTCACGGTAACGCTCGCTGGCACGGTTCCGCCGACGGTGATCTGGCTTCCGACGGCTGAAGCCACCTGCTGAGCGGATGTGCATGCCGCCGACCAGCGACCAGATTCGTTTGGGGGGTCGCCGGTCATTCCAGAAAGGGAGAGCATTCTTGCCCCCGCGAGTGCAGCCGAATCGGCAGCTTGCTGTGCATTCGCGCTCGCCAAATAGAGGGTCACGGCATCGATAGAAAGAGCCGCCATCGCGATGATGGCGACCAGTGCCACAGCTACCAGCAAAATCGTTACACCACGTTCCCCGTCGCGTGGCGGCGAAAGCGGGAGAGACTTTCTGATCGCGGGTGACTTCATGGAGCTTCAGTTCTCATTCAACGAACCGGCAGAAGCAGTGAGATCGGTAATGCCCTGGTACGTCGCCGGCACCAAGAGTGTGATGACGCTGTTGAAGCGCCACTGGTACGAGTATCGGATGGTGACACATGTGCCCACAATATCCACGGCTGTCCCATTCACAGTTCGATTGGCCACGCAGGCGCGATTGATCGCAATCCTCAAACCGTTTCCCGGACATCCATTCCCGTTCGCGGAATAGAACCACGACAACTGAGACGTAGTTGGGGTAGCCGTGGTCACGCCGCAATCGTTGATTTTTTCCGAAGTCAAGTAGTTATCGATGACCCAAAGGGCATCAGTTATCGACGCGGGTACTGAATTTCCCAGGTCATTGGCGGGGTCTGCCGCCGCCGCGCGGGCTCCCTCACGGGCGGCATTGACTAACTTCTGCTTCAAGGTAAATGCCCCGCTGAAGTCGAAGATTCCCACCACGAAGACGGCAAGCAAAGGCAGGGCAACAGCAAACTCCACCAGTTGTGACGCGGCCTCGTCCGTCCGCAGCCGGCGGAGCGACGCGCAAAGCCGGGCATTCAGGGTTGCAGTCATTGGGTTTCTACTCGCATCTGAGCCTGTGCCCGCAAGAAAATTTGCTGCTTATTCAGCGAAGTGAAAGGCAGCCAAAACTTGTACGGGTATTGGAAGCTGACGGAAATCCCGCATACCCCTGCGCCGCCAGTGCTCGTGGAAGAGAGCTGAATGCTGTCCTGATTCAGGGCTCCTCCCCCCGAATGGGAGACGCCCTGCACACAAATGCTTGACTGGGCGTTGTCGCACAGCACCACACTGCCGCCGGTGCAGCTTGTGTTGCTGCTGCCGCAAGCGCAGAGGCCCGGCAGGGTCGAGGGCTGCTGCAACTTGTTAGGATCGAGCTTTGCGGCCTGCAAAGCGTTCTTGACAGCGCTGTAAGCGTTCGCGGTTGGATCTTTAGTCGCACAGGTGGTACAGGCCGGAGCCACGGCTGCTCGCGCGCCCTGCCGGGCGGCGTGCGTGATCGTGCCATATATGCTGAAGGCTTGGCCAAACCAGAACACTCCCAGCAGCATCATGAACATGAGGGGCATCACCAGCGCGGCCTCTGCGATCTCAGAGCCCGTGCTATCTTGCGTGACGCTACTAAAACGAGAATGCTTCATGTCTTTATGCCAAGCCCGACACAAGCGCAATTCCGTACCCCACTACGGTCAAAGCCAACGCCACGCCGTAAGGAACCTTCAGCGACTGGGGATTGTCCAGTGAAACTTCCGATCCCGGCGAACGAAACGTGAGCAACGAAACCAACAGACGGCCGATGTTTCGCAGCGTCTGGCGGACCCGGCGCTTATAGATTACCAGCGCAAGGGCCATGAGTCCGGCAACAAAAACTGATCCCAGCAGCAAGTCCAGCAACACACTTGCCCCCACAAACGCCCCTAAAGCCCCAGCCAGCTTCCAGTCTCCGGCACCGAGGCTGCGCAACAGCACGAAAGGCAGCAACAGGAGCAATCCCAGTCCCGCGCCCAGCAGTGAAAACTTCAGCCCGCTCCATCCGCTGGCAGTGGCGTTCAGACTAACTCCGACCACCAATCCCGGCACCGTTAGCCAGTTCGGAATGCGCCGCCTTTTGTAGTCGGTCCATCCGGCCACGAGCGCCAACAGCACCGCCGCGGTCAGGATTACAGGTCTCAAATGCCCCTCGACCCGGGCTGAACAAACAGGCCCAGCGCGTTCTTCGTATTGCTATTGAAAAGATCCATTCCTTGTTTTCGGAGAACGACTGGGGGGT
>QIAM01000041.1 GCA_003225555.1 Acidobacteriota bacterium
AAGACGAACTGGAACTTCTTGCGCACCGCGTCGTTCCTGCAGCGCGCGGCGACCAGCTGCTCGCCCCCGGTGAGCTCGGTGGTTTCGCCGAACACCAGCGTGACGCCGTGCGGGTAGAGCTTGTCGAAAGCATTGCCCACGGTCGGGTTCGCGCCGCAGCCGGAAGTCGTGTCGGACTCGCCGCACTTGGTTGAAACCCACAAATCCTTGAGCGGCCGCTGCTCGCGACGAAGTTCGCTCGCCCATTGAAGGAGCTCCTTCGCCTTCTGCGAGGCGCGGCGGATGGTCTCGTGATCGCCGTGGCCCTCGATGCCGAAACCGAATACCGGCTTGCCGGTCTGCCTGATGCCCTCGACTACCCGTTCGGTCCAGCCTTCCTCGATACCGATCACGATCGCTGCGGCGACATTGGGATTGGAGCCGGCGCCGATCAGCGTGCGGAAGTGAAGCTCGAGGTCGGCGCCGAACTGCAGCCTGCCGTAGGGATGCGGCAGCGCGAGCGTGCCCTTGATGCTGTTCTCCACGGCCTGCGCCGCGGCGTTCGAGAGGTCGTCGACCGGCAGGATGACGACATGGTTGCGGACGCCGACGCGGCCGTTTTCGCGGCGGTAGCCCCAGAAGCTTGCTTTGAACAGGTCCATTGTCTACCAGCGCTTGGTCTTGACGTTATGGACATGAAGATGCTCGCCCTTCGCGATCGGCTGCACCACTCTTCCGATGTCGACGCCGTACTTGATCACGCTATCGCCGGGCCGGTAGTCCTTCAACGCCAGCTTGTGGCCGATCGGGATGTCGCTCTTGGCGGTCACATTGAGGTCCTTGTCGTCTTCCATGATCCAGCCATTGAGCTGCTGGCCGGCCTTCACGCCCTCAACGACGACCACTCCGACCCCGTCACCTTCTTCATGCACTACGAAATGGATCATCGCGTTATTCTATTCGCTTGGATCCGCAATTTAGGGTCCTGCTCGAGGCCGCGTCGCGGCCTTATGCGGCGGCGGGCGCGACAACGGATAGGAAAATCAATCCGGGACCGCCCGCGCAACGTCTCATGAAACCTCCGCTTTCGCGCTACATTGCCCTCGCGCAGCGTCGCACAAATGGTGCTTATGTCGCGTCGCGGGCCATTATTGGAAAAAAATCACTTCCATGGCGCAACTGGAGTCCAGTCTGAGAGACACGACCCAGATGTCCTTCCAGTTCGAGCGGCATGGATACTACGTCGTCGACAGCAAGGCGGCGCGAATCTTCAATCGAACTGTTACTCTGTGAGACTCCTGGTCTAAGAACTGACACTGACCAATGGCTTTGACACGCAAGACTGTAGACAGCGCCAAGTTCAATGCCAAAGCGAAGCTTCCGTTCGAACTTCGTCTTGAAGACTTTTCATTGGGTCTTCAAGATATCTACGATTTCTTCCACGATGTCAATTCACACCTCGTGGGCAAGGGCCTCGATCGCCTGGACGATATGTTGCGCCCGGCGATCATGTCGGGGGTGCTCTCAGATATGCTCACCGCAAGCCTTGCTAGGCATTCAAGGGCTCTGGTGGAGAATGAGTATTTCAATGGCCATCCTGACTTGGTTGTAAGAGGGAAATACCCAAACAACTCAATCAAGTCGGGTGAGCACGGCGTCGAAATCAAGACCACGCGAAAATCTGGCGGTGCTGTGGATACGCATGGCGCCCGGGAACAATGGATGTGTGTATTCGTATACAGGATCGACAACGAAACCGAACCATCCTCTGACCGCAAGCCTCTTACCTTCACCGAAGTTTACTTAGGCAAAGTAACAGTCAAGGATTTCCGAAAGAATGCCCGTGGTGAACTGGGAACTAGGACTGCTACCTTGCACGCAGAGGGAATCGCGAAGCTTAGAGAAAGCTGGGTCTACCGTCTCTAAGCGCCGTTGAACTTCAGCCGAGCAAGTGCGGGCACCGCTTTCTGCGCAACGCGGAAGTACTCTGGGTCCTTCTCGACGCCAACGCTCTGATAGCCCATCGCTTCAGCAGCGGCCAAAGTCGAGCCTGAGCCGGCAAAGGGATCAAGTACCACACCCCGCCCAAGAGGCAGAACCCCTCTGACCAACTGACGCAGGAATGCTTGGGGCTTGAGACTGGGGTGGGGCGCAATAGCACGTTCGCTCGGCCGTGTCGGCGAAGACTCGATCACATCGCCAAACGGGCGATCCTCCGATATCCGCCGGAAGCCACCGGTGCCCCATTTTCTCAAGTTGTCCTGAACGCGCCCGTTCAGGGGCTTTCGGAATACCAACCAAGGCTCCCACATGGAGCGTGGCATTACGCTCACGTCAGAAAATTCAACGTGCGCATCCTTTGGGCGATCGCCACCCCGCATCGTCATGACCAGTCGCACGATCTCCCCTCTTCTCTCGAGACCAGCCTTCGAGAGGGCGCCGGACACTAAATAAGAGAGAAGAGGGTTGCTGGCTACGACGACATTGGCGCCAGGCACGATCACGCCAATCAATCTCCGAGCCCAAGCATAGAAAAAGCTCTCTACTGCATCAAGATCCGCTGGTTTCAGAACTGTGAATCGAGGCAAAGGCGCGCGCTTCGAGCCATCAAATGAGGGAGGGATCCTCCATATGCCACCTTTGCCAGACCGCAGCTTTCTCTGTTCGTCTGCTGTGTACTCCACAAGACCGTACGGTGGGTCTGTCACTACCGCATGAAACGAATTAGGAGGTTGCTGTTCAAGCCAGCCAATGCAATCTGCATTGAAGAGCTTTGCATTGCCAATGACCAACGATTTGATCTGAGCTTGCGGCCGATCATTCAGTGGCCGGTCAAGGAACTCCTTTAGTACGTACTGCGCCCGATCCATTCTCGCAAAGAGACCCGGGGTATTGAGTTGAAGATAAGAGCGAACTGACGACGCAGGGACGTCGCCAATCAATGCCGATACCTCACCCTTGATATCAGCTACGGTCGCGCCGCGCGGCCTTGCGCCGAGCACGGAGACAATTGCATCGCGAACTTCGCCCGGGCGTCTTTTCATTTCGACCTTGCAGTGCTGTATATAAACACATGCTAATCGATTGGACGTCTAGACGTCAACTGCTATTTTAAGGCAATCAACTCCATCTGCACCGCACCCGGAATATTTGCGAAACGGCCACGACGAACTTCTGCAAGTTGCTCTCCCAGACTTTGGCGGTTCGAACTCACGAAGGTCTAAAGTCTTCTCGACTATTGAGTGATCATTCAATGTAGACGGATAGGAAACTCAATCCGGGACCGCCCGCGCAACGTTTCATGAAGCCTCCGCTTTCGCGCTACATTGCCCTCGCGCAGCGTCGCACAAATAGTGCTTATGTCGCGTCGCGGGCCATTATTACTGATAACTGGTATATTGCGGCCCCCTCGCCACCCGCTGCGTGTCGATGCCGGAGTCGCCAACCGTTCTGCCCCTGCCCGCCCCGCCAGCCGAGGACGTCTGGTCTGTAGACGAGCACTCCCTCGAGGCGTTCGCGAAACGGCTCCAAGCGCCCCCGACCGACCGCGCCTGGCACGAGC
>QIAM01000042.1 GCA_003225555.1 Acidobacteriota bacterium
TCATCGCTAACCAGCCAGACAAACGTATCCGCTTCGATCCAGTCCCGGAGCAGCTTGGCGCTTGGATTCTTGGGAGCGATCTCCGGAGACTTGAGTCCCGCGATTCCTGCTACCAGGACGGACGTATCGACAACGCCTCTAGGCCGTTTGCTTTTTTGAGCGGGCAACGACGGTGATCTCCGGCAGCTTCTTTCGTCCCGAGCGGTGTTCACGAACGGTTTTCAGAATCTCTTCCTCTGAGATGTTGCCCAGATCAGCGGCGGCCTTCTGGACGCTCCGCAAGAAATCCTTCTTCCACCCAGCCCTCTTTCGGCCCTTGGGAAGGTCCTTGTAAGCCGAGGCAAGGGGAATCTGTTCTTCGAGTTCCTGAGCCAACGAGCGAACCGGGATCTTGATTTCTACGGCATCTGTGCCGTTGACCGGACGAGAGCGGAGGCAGATGTCTCGCAATTCGCCCATTTTTGCCTTGCCAAGATTTTTCGAAAACACCTCCGTGAACTTGGCCAATAGATCACTCGAACTGCCGAGGGTTTCCTTGAGATAAAAAGCCACCTTCGCTTCTAACAGGAGATTCGCGTCAAACCAGCACACACTATTGCGGCGGGCAGGACGGATGACCCCCAGTTGTACCAGGTTTTGAAGGTCTTTTGGAGGCACTCCCAGTACGGCGCTGGCCTGCTTGAGTTTGAGTGTAGGGCTTTGCATATTGATTAACCATCTAAAGTTTAGATGGTTATTTGATGAAAATCAAGGTCTTTTACCTCCCAATTACGTCACAAAGGATCAGCTCAAGATTTTGTGACGTAATTGTGACGTAGCCATTCACCCGCGATCAGCTAAATCCAACAGAATCAACGCGGGTAATTTTTCCTTCCGTGCGGGCTGAATTTGAGTTAACTCTTTGTTTTCTGATGCTTTACTCGCTATTTCACGAGGCCGCGTGGGGTGACTCTTAATCAGTAGGTTGAAGGTTCGATTTCCTTCCGCGCTCACCACTCCTTTCAATGCGAAGAGGCGATTTTCGAACAGCCGTCTGAATCGCTGTGGAAGAAATTGTAGACGGTTCAAACCTCGAAGATTATTGGAGTTAAATATCGCCTTGATTCTTCCGGCAGAACTTCGATCCTGACAATTGGCTCTGGACTCTGCGTGATGTTCCTTACAACTGACGGCCGATCACAAATCCTTCTCTCAATCGACTCATGCTACCCACGGTCCCCATGCGGGGAACCCAAGCATCCCTGACCCGCGGCGTACATGTCGAAGGTAGTGAGCGAGGCAATCCGTTTCATCTGAGAGACTGGCGGTTGCACTCATGCAATGCGGCGTGGGGAATACGACGACCTGTCGGACCCAGATGAATCATTGGCCTAACTTCTCGAATCGCTCATTGATTACACTTTTGCGTCTTCCACGAGGTTGAGAGCCAGGAACAACGAGAGCGCCTTGCGCACCGGCAGCTATGCAGGACGGTCCGCAAGATCGAGCCTGCGGGCCGTTCTGCGCTTGCACTGCAGGACTCAGGGAGTCACCGTGAAAGCGGTGGCGCTGGTGGCGGTGCCGCCGGAGGTTGTGACCTGAATCGTGCCGGTCGCCGCTGCCGTGGGTACTGTAGCGGTGATCTGCGTGTCGGAGTTGACCGTGAACGATGTAGCTTTTACTCCGCCGAACTTTACTTTGGTAGCTCCGGTCAAGTTGTTTCCCGTGATAGTCACGACCGTTCCTACCGGACCACTGTCTGGTGAAAAGCTCGTGATCGTCGGCAGGACAAAGAATTTTCGATTGCTCGTGAGCGTTGCGGTTGGGGTTGTGACAGTGACAAACCCCTTCGTTGCTCCCGCCGGAACGGTCGCTGTGAGATAGGTATCGGAGACGACCGTGAAGCTGGCCTTGGTGCCGTTGAAGGATACTTTGGTGGCCCCGGTGAATCCCTGCCCGAGGATCTCGACGGTTTTGCTGATAGCCCCTTGCCACGTAACGAGGCCGGCGAAGGGCTGCAGCCCCATGTCGAGGCTATAAAAGACTCCCCCGTTCAGGCCATTCGCTCCGCCGGATTCGACGCTGCCGTAAAACTTGCCGTTCGTGTGCTGCAGAATCGGTGTCTGGGGGAAGAATCCGTCAGCACATCCTGAGACAGAACAGAAATTGTAGAGAACCGACTCGGTACCACTGGGCGTAATCTTAAATAGGACACCGCCGCCATGGGTCCCGCCCTGTGCCGTCCCGTAGAGATTGCCGTCGGTTCCTGATGCCAAGCCCGTCCAAGGATTGATGCCATCGCTGCCCCCTACATCGTGGAAGCTGTAGAGCAACGTGTAAGTTCCAGACGTCGTTATTTTATAGACCGTTCCCTGGTTGTTGGCGCCACCCACGTATGTGGTGCCATACAAATTGCCGTCGTTGGCTTGCACGAGGACCCCTACTGGCTGGGAACCGTCCGTGGGATAGCCGTCGAAATTGTGCAGGACGGTAATCGTTCCACCGGAAGTCATTTTGTAGACGACGCCGCAGCCCGAACAGCTGGAACTGCTACCGCCGAATCGAGCATTTCCGTAGAAGTTGCCATCGGTGCCTTGCACCGGCAGATTGGGAGCGCTGCCGTTGGTAAAGTTAAAATCCCCACGGACGGTGAGAGTACCCCCTGTCGTGATCTTGTAGACGAGACCATAGTCGCCGTTGCGGTTGTCGGGATTAACGCCGTAGAAGTTGCCATCCTTCCCCAGCAAGGGGGCAACGATGGGATTGGCGCCGTCATCGAAGCTGGTGAAGTTCCATAGGGTAGTGCGCGTTGCGGTGGAGGTCAGTTTGAAGACCGTGCCGACATTCGAAGTGCCTCCGCCGGAGGTTGTGCCATAGAATTTGCCATCGGATCCCAAGGTCAGTCCGCCGACCGCGCCTTCGTTGGAGGCGAAATCGAGAAGCTTAGTCAATGAACCCGTGGTCGTGATGTTGAAGGCTGCTCCTCCACTCGTCGCACCGCCCAGAGAGGTTGTGCTGTAGAGTTTGCCGTCCCGCCCCTGGGCCATGAGTCCGTTGGGGACCGGACTCCTAGGGTCGCCGGTGTGGGTTCCGTAGCTGTAAACCGCGGTGTAGCTTTGCGCCTGGACAAGAGGTGCAACGGCAATGGCGGCGCAGGCCAGTGCGAACCCCGATCTGATGATCTTTAGAGCTGCTGAATACATGTCGCTCCCCCTGATTTTTGACGATAAGCAATCGCTGCGGTCCGCAAACTGTGAGAAAATGGGGCCTCCAGTCGGACCGGCCAAGATTGCGCTACTCCCCTGCAGGCTGTCCTGACGGAACTCTAAAGAACTCTTAAGAATTTCTAAGTTGATGATTCTCAATGGGCCTCAAGTCGTGCCGACCGACTCGTCCGGGCGCCTGTGGCGCTTCGCGGACTGCGAGTTCGACGACCTTGCCTTGCAGTTGCGGGTCAAGGGAAGCTCCGTTGGGCTTGAACTAAAGCCGCTTGAAGTGCTGCAACAGCTTCTGCTGCGGGCCGGCGAAGTAGTGAGCAAAGAGGAGCTGCTGGACGCGGTCTGGCCAGGATTGACCGTGGTGGATGGTTCTCTGGCCACAGCAGTTTCCAAGCTGCGGAGGGCTCTGGGAGATCAGAACTCGTCAATTGTAATCACGGTCCCGCGAGTCGGTTATCGCCTGGCTGTCCCGGTACAGAGCAGGCTTATTGAACCCTTGAGTTCGCCCCACCCGCGGGATCTGGCACCGGGCAACGCGGTGCCGGGACGGGAACATTGGCGGCTCACCACCTCATTTGCTTCCTTGGGACATCACGACGTGTGGCTGGCCGAGCACCCGAAGACGCACGAACTTCGAGTCTTCAAGTTCGCCTGGGACTGGTCGCGCATGAGAAGCCTGCAGCGTGAAGTCACCGTAGCCCGGTTTCTGAGGGAGACTCTGGGCGAGCGCTCGGATTTTGTGCGGCTGCTGGAATGGAACTTTGAGAGTGCTCCATATTTCATCGAGAGTGAATACGCGGGGGTGGACCTTAACTGCTTTTGGCCGGAAGGCATTGGCGCTGTGCCTTTGGAGATGCGCCTGCGAGTTTTTGCGAATGTCGCTAAGGCGGTTGCGGATGCGCACGATGCGGGAGTACTGCACAAGGATTTGAAACCCGCCAACATTCTGCTGACAATCACGGACGGAATTCGGGTTCGAGTCGCGGATTTTGGCAGCGCCTCGCTCATTGAACCGGCGAGGCTCAAGGCGCTTGGCATCACGAACCTGGGCTTGACCCAAACATTGAATCCGCCGAGTCCATCATTAACCGGAACGCTCATGTATCTGGCGCCCGAGGTTCTGGCAGGGAACGCCCCCACGGCGGGTTCTGACATTTATGCCTTGGGCGTCATTCTCTATCAGATCATCATCGGTAATTTTCGCAAACCGCTTTCGCCGGGATGGGAGGCGGATGTGGAGGACCCGCTGCTGCGGGAAGACATCGCGCAGGCGGTGTGCGGAGATCGTGCTCGTCGGCTCGCGCGGGCGCGAGATCTGCTTCATCGAATTACGATGCTCGAACATCGCCGCACCGAGCGTCAAGCGATCGAGCATGCGAGGCGGAAGGCGCAGATGGCGTCGGAAAAGAAAGCGGCGTGGCGCGCGCGACTTCCATGGATTGCGTTTGCTGTTTTGGCCCTCATGGTCGCCCTAGTCGCCAGCTCCGGGTTCTTTAGAAGGAACGCTCCCGCTGCGCAGCATCCCGCCGCTGTGGCAGTGCTTCCGTTTCAGAACGCTTCGGGGGATGCCAGTCTCGACTATCTGCGTTTCGCGTTGCCCGACGAAATCACCACGACGCTCAGTTACACCCGCCCGCTTTCAATTCGTCCGCTTCCCGGTGCGAGCAGGTATTGGGATTCTGGGACCGACTTGCAGAAGGTGGGCCGCGAACTCGCGGCCAATCGGATTGTGACGGGCCGTTATCTCGTGCTTGGTGAACAGCTTCAGATCACGATGGAGGCGGTGGATGTCGATGACAATCGCGTTCTGTGGCGCGATACCGTGAATGTCCCCGCGCGAGATTTTCTGGCTTTGCAGGCACAGCTCGCGGCGTCTGCCCGCGGGCGCCTGGCCCCGGCGCTGGGTGCGTCTGCGGTGGAAAAAAGTGTGCTCAGTCCTCCGCGAAATCAGGAGGCCTATCAACTTTATCTAAGGACGGTCTATCTCACAGGAGACCCCGAACCCAACCGCACTGGGTTGGCGATGTTGGAACGTTCGGTAGAGCTTGATCCTACGTACGCCCGGGCGTGGGCGGCTCTGTCGAATCGTGCCTACTCGGCCGCCCGGTTCGGAGGCGCCGGAGATGCAATGCTGCGTCGCTCCGACGCAGCGGCCGAGCGAGCTTTGGCACTCGATCCTGATTCCATCGAGGCTATCAATGAATTGGTCATACACCACACGGAAAGCGGCGATCTGGTGAAGGCATTCCAACAGGCGCAGACGATGGTTCGCAGCAGACCAGACAGTGCCCAGTCGCACCATGCGCTCGGTTATGTTCTCCGCTACGCGGGACTGCTTCAAGAAGCAGCCGATCAGTGTGAGACGGCACACCTGCTGGAGCCGGAAATTTATTGGGGGTCCTGCTCCTCAACCTTCATGGAGTTGGTAGACTACCGCCGCGCGCGGGATTACCTCCGCAAGGACCTCAGTTCGGAATGGTCGAAGGCGCATGCGGTTGAAATCCTGGTGCGCCAGGGAAAGGGCGACGAGGCGGTGAAGATCGGCGCACCCCGCATTCCCGACTGGGGGAGCTATAACATGCTGCTGGCCTGCGTGCAGCACAGACCAAAGGAAGAAATCCAATTGCTGGCCAAGAGCGTGAAGTCCTCCGATGATCCTGAGATGAATTATTTTTTTGCGGGCCATCTTGCATACTGCGGCCAAACCGAAGCATCGCTAGGCCTGCTGAAGATGGCGATTCAAGGAAAACACTGCTCGTATCCCACGATGGATAACGATCCGCTGTTTGCTTCGGTTCGCGGGACATCGGAATGGATGGTCCTGCACTCCGCGGCAGTTCAATGCCAGAAAGACTTTCTGGCTAACCGGGGACAATAAACCCGCGGTGAGATCCCTGGCGTTCAACCCATCGCTCGCCCGGTCGTTACTGTGGCCATGTCAGTCTCCTAGTACAGATGATGAGGCTGGTGAGCACTTCTCGGTCATTCGGAAAACTGCGACGAGCTCCCCGCTGCCCTCCTGCAACAGATGGGCAGATGTGTGTGCAAATTGAAAAAGTTCTGAGTATTCGATCCATGGTGGAGAAAACCGCCGGATCGTGAGAAACAAGCAAGCACTCGAATGCCATTTCCGGCGTCATACTTCGCCTTTCGCAGGCAAGGCGACCTCACCCGAGATCTGGATTGCCACGGCGTCGCCGGCCTGAGCCTTCTCGCCTAGTATTTTCCTGACAATTTGAATCAACGATTCCGAGTTCTGATGCAGTCCCAAGGTCGACTTATCGAAATAGGCAGTAGCGCCTTCTTTCTTTAGTTTGGGCTCATTGCTCTGGGGAAGGCTGCTCAGTACAACAACAGGAACGCGGTCTGTCGTGGCGCTGTTCCGCAGAGACCTAAGCACCTGGGCACCTCCCAACTTTGGGAGCAACATGTCCAGAAGGATCAGGTCTGGAACCCGCTCGAAGGCCAAGCGTAGTGCTTCTTCTCCGTCGCAGGCCGTAACCACTGAATAGCCTGCTCTGACGAGGTTTCTTTCGTTCATCAGTCGCAGGAACCTACTATCTTCGACCAGCAGTATCGTCTTCACAAGTAGGTTCCTCCAGCGATGATGTCTGCAAGACAGGTGTTCGTCACGTGTTCACCCATTGATCCTTCGGCAGAATGCAAAACTCCTACGATTTGAACCAACCCCGCTGGGCCCTGCCCTTAGCCGTTATTGTCGCCATTCTTTGCTATGGCACGAACAGGTGGTTACCCCCCGTTACGAAGTTCCGTTACGGTCTTGCGATTGTGCAGTGTCTATCCCACACGTACTCTCGAACCATGATGTGCTACACCACATCGGCAATCTTCAAACCATCGTGCACCACACTGCTGTTTCCCTCGATGGAATGCCAAAAAGGGGCCAAACTTATGAAGTCGACGCTCGCATCCATCCTGACAGTGTTCGTGCTCGTAGCCACGTCATCTGCGAAGGAGCTCCCGTCAGCTCCCAGCAGCGTAGCCATACCCAACGATTCCGCGATTGAAGTTGCTACACGGGTCTACGCTCCTAACCCCCTGGCGATCAAGACCGTCGAAAGCAAGACCATCGACAAAAAGTTCATCGGCCTGGCAGTGATTTCTACCGGCAGTACATTCGCCGACTCCTACACCACGCTGTTCGCCCGGCAGAACTGGCTTGCCGGAAAGAAGGGCGTGTGCAACGCAGAGGTCCAATCTGCCTACCTGTATGGAACCCACCCCACGGTCGGACGCGCGTATGCGGTTGCTTCCCTGAAGAGCGTTGGCTCCGTGGTTGCCTCCTATTACCTGCGCAAGCACCACAGCAAGCTGTGGAGCCTGCCATTGGTCGCGAATTCGATCCTGAGCCTGCAGGGCACAACTCAAAACATGATTGCCTGCAACTAGCTTCGATTTCGGCGACCTCGTCATTGCAAACATCTCATTTCACGGTGAGAGTCAGCGGCAAAGAGTGTTGCAAGCTACCCGAGATCCCAGTGACTGTGATTGTGTAGGTCCCTGGAGGAGTTCCCGATCCGCTCTGGTTCACGATTCCCGTTCCTCCGGCGCAGGCAGCCATAAGCATCAGAGATGCGATCACGGCTAGCAGCCCCAGGACATGGAAGCTGCCAGTCCACCTTCCACGCCGTGCGAGAATCATTCCCAACAAGCCAAAGCCCGGCAATTGAAACCACACCGCATAGATCAACGCCCTCTGCGATCTCGGAATCGGTGATAGCCGTGCCGTCGTTGAGGTTGTTGCAATGGTCAGCGTTGACGTTCCCGGATACCCGATTGGAGTTATTGAATTCGGAGACAATCTGCACGTCGTTCGTGCAGGCAGGCCACTGCAAGTTAGATTGACTGCATTAGTGAACGCGCCGCTCACGGAGCCCACCGTCACTACGTAGGTTCCTGTGGATCCACTGTTCACGGTCTGGCTGCTGGGAGAACCGGCCAAGCTGAAATCTGATCCAGTTCCCGTGAGCTGCATAGTTTGGGGACTTCCAGCGTCGTCGTCATTGATAATCAAGGTTCCGAAGCGGGTTCCGGAAGCGGTCGGAGAGAAGGTCACACTGATAGTACAAGCGGCGCCCGTTGCCAGAGTGGTTGCACAATTGTTGGTTTGTGAGTAATCTCCAGTCGCTTGGATGCTTGTGATGTGCAGGGCACCGCTACCGGTGCTCGAGAGGGACACGCTCTGCGCCGCGCTGGAGCTACCCAGCGGCACATTGGGGAATGCCAGGTTTGAAGGACTGACGACAGCACCGGCAGTGGTGTATCCGGTTCCCGTGAGCTGCCCAGTTTGAGGGCTTCCGGTGGCGTCGTCATTGATGGTCAGGGTACCTGGGCGGGTTCCGGAAGCTGTCGGCGCGAAGGTGACGTTGATTGTGCAGGTGGCGCCACTCGCCAGAGGGTCCGCACAATTACTGGTTTGTGAATAGTCTCCCGTTACCTGGATGCTGCTGATGTGCACTGCCGCATTACCGTTGTTAGTCAATGTCGTCAAGAGCGCGGTGCTGGAAGTCCCCACTTGCGTGTTCGAAAACCCCAGGCTTGCGGGAGTCAGAACGACGGCACCAAGACCATCCCCGTTAAGGTCGATCGCGTGGGGCGACCCCGCCGCGTCATCCTGAAGAAGGATTGATGCAGGGCGGGGTCCCACCGCGGTGGGGGTAAAGGTCACGGAAAATGTGCAGCTGCCAGCGGCGGGTACGCTGCTTCCGCAGGTATCCGTGCCCGCAAAATCTCCGCTGATAGTGATCGACGAAATGGTAAGCGGCGAGCTACCCATGTTTCGGAGAAGGACCGTTTGTGGCTGGCTGGTCGAGCCAATCAACTGGGGCGAGTACTGGAGAGCAGCTGGACTCACGGACACCGATGGTGCTGAGTTCGGCCCGATCTTCAGTACGAATGCGTCTGTGTTTCCTCCGAGTTTGTCCTGGAAGGCCGGTTGGATCGTCGGAAAGTCGATCGAATTCGTCGCGCCGGCGACGTAAAGATTGCCATTGGAGTCAGAAGCTAGGCCCGCTGCGCTGTCATCCAGGTTGCCGCCTAGGTATGTGGACCAGAGCTCGGAGGTGCCGGTTGGGTCAATCTCTACCAGCAGGACGTCGACTCCGCTCGTGTAAGGCTCGATGCCGTTCACGGTTCCAAACGAACTGCTGGACGTGGATGCCAGCACGTAGGCCTTGCTGTCCGCGTCGATCAACACCGACAAAGGAATGGCGTTATTGTTCGGACCGAGAAACGTGGAGTACGAGAGTGTTGAACCTGTCGGGTCGAACTTAGTGACAAAACCGTAGCTGCATCCCCATCCATACACTGCAGGATCGCATATGCTCGTGGACGTCAGTGGGAATGTCCCATCGCTCAGCGCTAGCCCAGTGATATATGCAGAACCGGAACCATCGACCGCGATTGCGTTGATGCTGGTTAGCAGGCCGCTGGATTCGTAGAAGTAAGTCGAGTACTGTAGGCTCCCGGAGCTGTTGAACTTGCTCACAAATCCCACGGTGCCATTCAGTTGGGTGGAGTCCGTACCGAGATATGCCCCGGATGTTACGGGGAAATTGTATGTGTTCGTAGTGCCGGTGGCGTAGGAATTGCCGGCGCTGTCCACCACCATTCCGTTGATGCTGCTGACCGGTTGTGGCCAGCAGGGAGTTCCCCCACAGTCAAACGGAACATTCGAATTGCCACCGAAATAGGTTGAATAAACCAGGGATGATCCGTCCGGGTTGAACTTGGTGAGGAAACCGTAATTTCCGTACATGCCACCCTGATTCGGACCGACTGTCGGCTGATAAGCGTTCGCGACGGGAAAATTGGTAGATGACGTATTTCCGCCAACGATCATGTTTCCTGCGCCGTCGATCGCGATACTGGTTGGGACATCCGACCCGTTTCCTCCGAGATATGTTGAATACAAGAGCGATGATCCGCTGGGGGAAATCTTGGTCAGGAAGGCGTTGAACGCACCCGGGTATGTTCCCTGATAGGGGTTGATCACTGGGAAATCACTGGATGCCGTGCTGCCGGTGACGTACACGTCATTTGAGCCATCCAGGGTCAGTGCGTACCCATAGTCCTGGCTGTTCCCGCCCAGATAGTCGGCGTACACGAGATTGGATCCAGTGGAATCGAGTTTGGCGACGAATACATGAGAGGACCCTGTGGGCAGTGATCCCAAGGTGGCTAAAGGAAAATCTGCTGAATCGGTGAATCCTGCGACATAGACGCTCCCCGTGCTGTCAACAGCAATTCCTCGGGGCTGGTCATTACCACTTCCACCGAGGTACGTCGAGTAGATCAAAACGGGATCGATAACAACGGGCTTGCTGCGGTCGTATTGAGAGACCTGAAAGGCAATGTGGGTTGAATCGCGGAGGACGTACTGGCCGCGCACAGGAATGCGCAGGCCATTGGACGTCTGGTAGACAACGGGGCTTTTGAAACGCAGTTCGCCGCTACTTATTTTGACAACGAGGTCCCCGTCATGGTCAACGTAGTTCTCGCGGGCACCCTTGACCTCGAATTGAATCCTGTTGGGATCGCCGCCAGGCGAGACTTCAAAATCGTATTCAAGCTGGCGATGGTTGCCGTAGTACACTAGATCGATGCCGGGATAAACATTCTTGCCGCGCACTCGTCCGTACGTGGGAACGTTCGTATGCCATTTCGCAGGATCGTTTCCAATGAAGTAGTTCACTCTTCCGGGTTGCGGATCCTCGCCCGCGATGACTGGGTTCGGACTTCCTCCCACTAATCTGAACTGTAGTGTTGCCGCTGAAGATTGAGGCTTGTTGGCTGCACCTACATTGCCCACCTGTGTGCTTCCCAATGTCTCGGCTGGCCGTAGAGAAAGGACCATGCCACCCGTGGTAAGGAATGCCGTGTATCCCTTGCCGCGCGTCAGAAACTTGACTTGAGGATCGGTTTGACCTTTGTTGGCTTCGAACGTCAACGGCAACTGCCCATAGCAGCCGGGCTGTGTCCCTTGGGGTATCACGTTCTGTGCCTGGCACGCCAGCGCTGCCACTGCAAGCGACAAAAGAATCCTTGCAACACTGCTGGGTCGCATTCTTAGGTCCTCACATTTGCCCGGATTGGTCGGGGCACAGACATTTGTCTAGCTGTACCTGTGGCGCTGATCTCAATGGACAAACCAAGAGAGCGCCGTTGCGGTGTCTGGAGGGGAGAGTTAGAGCTGCAAGACTCGCCGCGAGTGGACTGATTGCAAGCTCCCTTCCGAACCGCTTGATCCGCAAGAACATCCTGCAAGATCAGGTGAGGGTATGACTTAGCGAGGCGATGCGTGGATCGTGGCTGGCCCGCCGTTGCGCTGAGGCTGTCTCGATTCGGGAAAGTGTCCCATAGTTGAACACCCGGGCCTTACTGCTCATACTTACTCTTTGTCTGGTGTTGGGCAAACTCCGTACTGCGCGCAAGAACAAGGCCCATCTCGATTCTCGGAACACTTTCTTCTTGCGTGTGTGCCGAAAATATCGGCAGTGAAGCGCATCCAACCTTCAACAAACCATCGGCTTTGCGGTTTCTTGTGTCTTATGGATTTAGTTGGACTGTTCCTTTCGGTTTCGGGGAGCAGCACGCCTCTAGCTAGTAGATCCTCCGCTTCGCGGCCACTGGCGCAGGCGTAACCTAGGGGTGGCGATGAGGCGTCTTCCGAGTTTAGCCATTGCAGCTGCGGGAGTACATATGTTGCCGGATGCTTGGGATCATTGGAGGGAGGCAGGGCCGCGTTAAGTTGGTCGGATTTCGGGTTCTGTAACAGAATCGACATAGTTAAGAGATGCAGCTCTAACGTTCTGTCATATTGGTCTGACGCGAAGTGTAGCTTGTGACGCCCTCACTCACTAACGGCCATGCATGGACACGGGGATCAGCGTGCGCGAGACCTTCTAGAACTGCTATTTCCAGAACCAAGAGAGCAGGGATCCGACGAGGGTTCTCCTCCCCCTCTCGTTGAGGGGGAATTGGGGAGCCGATGGTTCTTCTTGTCGCAGAGACCAGGACCGTGAGAATTGCGGCTTCTCAGTTTCTTGGTTTTGTTGATGCATGAGAAAAAACAAGGGCACCGTCAAAAAGGAAGACCGCTTTGGGGACAATGTGCAGTAGCAAGTTACTTCAGCCGGGACCGGGACGATTGCTCGGTGGTCGGTCCTTGGCAACTACTCAAGGCAATCAAGGCTGCCCTGCCGCTAAGGCAACTGGGACAGCAGCGGCACGTTCGACTCGGTTTCTTCCGTTGTGCTTGGCCTGATACAGTGCCATGTCAGCGCTGCGCACCAGTTGCTCCGAATTTGTGGACGACTCTGCCACCGTGGCCCCCATGCTTAAAGTGACGGTCGTCGTTCCGGTGGAGGTGCGGATCGGTCTGCTCGAAATTAGTTCCCTAATCTGATCGGCCCGGCGGACTGTGGTTGCCAGATCGCAACCCGGTATAACCAACAGAAACTCTTCTCCGCCATAGCGCCCGACACCGTCGTACTCGCGCAGAGCGTTGACCAGCCGCTTTGCAATCTCCTTGAGGACACAATCTCCTGCTTCATGCCCGAACTGGTCGTTCACCTTCTTGAAGTGGTCGACGTCGACCAGAACAATCCCCACATTGGTGACGTCACGTCGGGCGCGTGCGAGCTCGCGTTGCAGAAAGCCAAGAATCTCAGCGCGATTCCAGGCGCCGGTCAGGAAGTCATGGCAGGCCGCAAAATGCAAAGCATCATTTGCGGAAATAAGTTTCTGCTGCAACTCAACGATTCTCTTGCCAACCAGCAGGCGTGCCTTCAGTTCGTGTGGGTCGAAGGGTTTCGCAAGAAAGTCATCGGCCCCAGCGTCCATGGCCTCTAGCATTTCCTGCTTCCGACTCTTTGCCGTCAATAAGATCGTATACGTGTATGGCGCGCCATCCGGCCGGCCACGAAGCCGGCGGCAGAGTTCGACTCCGTCAATCTCTGGGAGTACCCAGTCGAGTAAGGCCAACCTCGCCGCATCCTGCTTCCCCAGCAGTTTCCACGCCTCTTTACCGTCCTTTGCCCATACAAAGTCGAAGCCCCACTCCTTAAGGTGGGTTTCGATCAGGCGACGATAGATCGCGGAGTCTTCAGCTAGCAGGATTTTTACAGCAGGTTGCGGAGAGGCGTCAACGCGTCGGTCAATCGCTGTAGTTCTGCGCATAGTCGGTGGGCATCTCAGCTTTCTCCAATCTAGCCAGCTCAACTGCCAGCCAACTCTCAAGATTGGCAAGGTCCTCCTCGGGAACAAACGAGAAGCGAATCCCCGCCCGCCCCGTACCGTCGGCGTTCACAACCTTGCCAGTTACATGGATCAAATCGGCGCACCCTGGGAGGGTGAAGTGCGCCAGTACTTCTCGATTCACCTGGAGAGGCTGCTGGCACTGCAAGGCAAAGCCACCTACGCTGAGATCGCTGATTCTCGCTTCAATGGCTCCGACCTCGGCAACTCTCGCAATTGCAGGAATGTCGATGAGCACGCGGGCCGTGCGCCTCCGGTTCTGCAGCATCGTTCGGTATGCGGCGCGCATACAACGCCCGGCGTGGTCGATGTTCGCGGGCTTATGGATCATAAAATTTGCCCCTACCAGGAGCGCATGTGTTTCTGAGCCTGGGTAGACCAAGGCCACAATGGTAGAGTTATTGTTCGGGGACGACTTGCGAGCCGCGCGCACGACGCGGGTGGGGTCGGACGCATCATCCCAGTCCACAATAACTGCATCAAGCCTACGGTGAGTTACGGCCTCCAGAGCTGGGCCCAAGTCGTTGCAAACCTCGGTCTCAATGGCAAAATTGTGGAGGATCGGGTTCATCACGCAGAGAACCTGCGTATCATGACTGAACAATAGGCCATCGAGCCGAACTTGGGACGTCATATGCTGATCGTCTATCGCACGTTGATTACCACATTGACTACTGCGATCTAACCCATTTCGCCTGCGCGTGTTATGAGGGGCCAGGTTGTCACAACAAGCTAGATAAGTACTCTGGCGATACGACAGGTGTCTCCCAAGAGGACACTATAAGTGCTTGGAGAAGAAACAAAGAGACATCTCTTCCGGGTGTCTTCTCCGCTTCCCTTCTTGTTCGGTTTTTGTAACAACGCCTGTTCGGCTTTCGTAAATCCCTGGATTGCTATTGACTTGCAATCTCACTTCTTGAGATAAGGACAGTGTTAGCGCTTTCCCCCGAATTGGCTTGAAACCTTGTTGGGATTGGCTTACCTCAAACACCCAAGGTGCGGGACCGGGGTTATGCGCAGTAGAGATGTCTACGTCGTTTCAATTGATTTTCTTCACGACGTTCACCTCTCATTCCCCGGCCGCGATGCGTAAGAGCATCCAAATCCATAACAAGAGATCAATGTCCGCTGCGTGGCAATGAGCATGTCGGATATGCAACAACAACTGCTAGCGATTGACGACGATCCCCAAACGCTGATGCTGATTTCCGCCGCGCTCGGCCAGGACGGATTAGAGATCCTGACGGACGGGGAGGCAGAAGCAGGCTTCAAAACGTTTTTGCGGGTTCGACCTAGGATCGTGTTGCTCGACCTAGCGATGGGTGCTACTGCTAGGCGTGGCATGGAGCTGTTGGAGCTTATGATTCACGCAGACCCAGGTGCGAATGTCATCCTCACCTCAGCCCACTATTCTGCGGAGTCCGCGGTGGAGGCGATTCAGAAGGGAGCATGTGACTATCTGACAAAGCCGCTCGATATTGAAAGACTTCGCGAGCGAGTCGCAGGTCTCAGAGCGGAAGCGGAGACCCGACGCAGGACATTGAGTCTGGACCAGAAGTTGCTGGAAGCCTGCCAGTTCGAGGGTATCGTGAGTCGAAGTCCGCTCATGTTGGACGTGTTCGCGAGGATTCGACGGGTAGCGCCGCACTTCAGGACTGCACTCGTGACCGGGGCCACAGGTACTGGGAAGGAGTTGGTTGCGCGGGCACTGCACCGACTAAGTCCTGCGTCGAAAGACCGCTTTGTGGCGTGCAATTGTTCGGCTCTTGTGGAGAGCCTAGCCGAGAGCGAATTATTCGGTTACGTGAAAGGTGCGTTCACGGGAGCAAACCAGGACAGGGCGGGCCTCTTTGAAAACGCAGATGGCGGGACGCTGTTTCTTGATGAAATCGGGGACCTTTCGCCAGGAACACAGGCAAAATTGCTTCGCGTCTTGCAAGATCACCATGTCCGAAGAGTTGGATCATCCGCGCGGCGCAAAGTGGACTTGCGGGTCATTGCTGCCACAAATCGTGACCTGCGCACCATGATCCGCGAGGGCACGTTCCGTGAAGACCTCTACTATCGGCTGGCTACGGTCGAGATTGGCCTTCCTGGATTGGCGGATCGACGGGAAGACCTACCGCTCCTCCAAAGGTATTTCGTGGATAGATTTGCTGCGGAGTATAAGAGACAGATTGCCGGATTGACGCGGCGAGCACAGAGTCGTATTGCGACATATCCATGGCCGGGGAACATCCGCGAGCTCGAAAATGCGCTCGGCAATGCCTGCATGATGGCAGATGGAAGGTTTATTGACATCAATGACCTTCCCGAAAGATTGCGGCAGTTGCCAAGGGACTACCCGCGCACGGACGAAGCGCTCGTTTCCCTGGAGGAGGCCCAAAGGCGTCATATCCTCCGAGTGCTCGAGCGTGTCGGAGGTAATAAGTTGAGGGCTGCTAGGATTCTCGGAATCGGCCGCAACACAATTTATAAAATGCTTTCAAGGCTCAAGCTTGAGGAACGCAACCTGAGCGCATAACCTGCAGTCATCATGCGAGTCAGCCGTCCTTGGTTCGGAATCCAGTCCCAATATCCGCAGCCACCGTCTCTCGACTGTTCCCAACCTGTTCCAATAGGAGACACTTCCTGTTCTAAGACACAGATCGCCTGAAAACGGCGAGCAGGCCCAACAAAATACACTACTTAGGCGAGCAGGTGTGGCCGTTCGAGTGCACCCGGTCCTATTGGACCGTACCCTCACGGGACTAACGCCCCCAATTGCATAGGAACTTGTCCCATGAATCAGATGAGCGGCGAAGACGTGAACTCTGACACCGAACTCGCGAACCGTACTCAACCCGTACTGCCCCCGATTCGCCAAGTCGAGGGTCGTGAATGGTGGCTTTGGGTTTTCGCCGTAGCAGTTACGCTGGTTCTGACTTTTGCTATTCTTTCTTTGACCTTCCCCGGTGCTCATCCGCAAACCGACAGAATCTATGCTCTGAACCTGCGCGAATGGGTTCGCGGTCTTGCCGCGCTAGTCCTCTTGTTCGATATTTACACGATCTATCAGCACTTTCAGCTGCAACGTGTCCGTCGGCAACTGGCTGAGCGGGATCGCCTCTTTCAGCTTATCAGTGAAAACGCTGCAGACATGATCGCCGTGATCGATAGGAACGGGCATCGCATTTACAACAGCCCTGCCTATCAAACGATCCTCGGCTATAGCCAGGACGAACTGAATACGACATCGCCACTGCAGCAGATTCATCCCGAGGACCACGCTCTAGTGCTGGGAGCGGCTGAGAAAGCCCGGCTCACCGGTCGCGGAGAACGCCTCGAATATCGAATCCTGCACAAGGATGGCTCGTGGCGAGTCTTGGAATCTACCGCGAGCGTCATTCGCGACGCTGGCGGCGAGACCGAAGGACTGATCGTCGTAAATCGCGACATCACCGAACGGAAGCGCGCCGAGGAAGCGTTGGCGCATAATGCCTTCCACGATGGCTTGACCAACCTGGCCAATCGCACGCTCCTCCTCGATCGTCTTGGGCGGGCTCTCGCCATCTCTCGTCGCCATGCAGATTTCAAGTTCGCGCTCCTGTTCATCGACATCGATGGATTCAAAGTAGTCAATGACAGTCTCGGACACGACGCCGGCGATGCCCTGCTGATCCAAATCGCCCTGCGCTTGATGAGTTGCCTGCGCCGCTCCGATACCGTCTCTCGCCCGCAGCCGGGCAATGACGATGAGACCACCTTCGGCGACAGCACGCTGGCCCGGCCCGGAGGAGACGAGTTTGTGGTTCTCGCCGAAGAGTTGCGCGACCCGAGCGATGCCATTCGGGTCGCCGAGCGGATTCGGGAGAAGTTGATCACTCCCTTCGATGTTGATCGCCACGAGATCGTGGTTACTGCGAGCATTGGTATTGCTTTCAGCAGCGATACGAGTACCGAGGCGCAAGGCGTGCTTCGCGACGCAGAGATCGCCATGTACCGCGCAAAGAGCACCGGCAAAGCTCGCTGCGAGGTGTTCGATAACGCGATGCACGCCGGCGCCCTCAAGCGTTTGCAGCTCGAGACAGACTTACGTAAGGGGGTTGAACGGGGAGAGTTCCTTGTCTACTACCAGCCGATCGTCTCTCTGCGCGACGGAAGGATTGTGGGATTCGAAGCTCTATCGCGATGGCAACGCCCCGAAGGAATGGTGATGCCAAACGAGTTCATCCCGGTCGCCAACGAAACCGGCATCATCCTGTCCATTAACCAGAAAATGCTGCCCGAGGCCTGTCGGCAGCTTCGTGCCTGGCAGGCACTCTTTCCCTCGGAACCGCCTCTTTCGCTCAGCGTGAACATCAGCCCCAAACAGTTTGCCCAAATCGACTTGCCTTCCCAGATTGGCCAACTTCTTCAGCAAGGCGGTATGGATCCCCGCTGCTTAGACCTGGAGATCACAGAAACCATCGCCATGGCCGATGCCGAAAGATCTGCTGCGGTGCTTGCGCAGTTAAAGGCGCTGGGCGTTGGTTTAGATATTGACGACTTTGGCACAGGCTACTCCTCGCTCAGTCGCTTGCAGGCCTTTCGTGTCGATACATTGAAGATCGATCGCGCGTTTGTTTCCCGCATGGACAGCGACCCCGAAACTCACGGAATCGTCCGCATTATTGTGATGCTTGCCCACAACCTCGGCATCAAAGTGGTCGCTGAGGGGGTTGAAACGGAACTCCAACTGGACATGTTGCGCGATCTCGGCTGCGAGCGGGCACAAGGCTACCTCTTCTCCAAACCTGCTGACCAAGAGACGATCTCGAAGCTCTTGACAACTAATCGCCCCGGAATGTCCCAAGTTTTCGCGCAAGGGCCGCAGCATTGACAAGCGGCACCCGGTGATCCCAAAATCCAGTAAAGAGCACGGGCAAGCCGCTAGGCCCACCCGTGGAGGGTTTGTGTGAATACCTACCGCCGGAATAGGCGGTAAGGGATGGATCCTTTACGGTGCTAAGGTACAGCAGAACCGATCAGACTCGCCTACCCTTAATCAGTAGATTGAAGGTTCGACTCCTTCCGCGCTCGCCAACCTTTTGGATTCTCGCTCAGGATTCTAGAACTACTGTGGTGCGGTACCCTTCACCACTAGCGCCAACGGGAGTTCATCGCCTGAGTTGAGCTTCATGGCTGCGGAAAAAGTCCAGTGATCCTGATCGTCCTTGGAGACCGTTGGAATGGACGGTCCGGAGTCCGTCTGAGCCAGACTTAGCGGGCTGGGATGCTTCATGCCCGAAGTTCTCGCACTCATCGTCACCAGTTCCTGAAGCTTGAAAGTAGCATTCGGATCTGGGTCGGATGCGGCGGGAATGGCGAGCAGAAAATCGCGGTTGGGAGCCGCCCCAAGATGATTGCCGTCATTGGGCATGATCTCGTAGCGGAGGGTATAAAAACCGGCGGGGATTCGGTGGCCGCGAAAATCTTCCGCAGCTTGCAGGAAATGGATGACACCAATCAGGGTCGACTCGGCAAGCTGGGGATAGGCGACGCCTTCTACATCCTTCTTTGCCTGCGCGGGAATACTCTTTCGTATCCAGAGTTCACAGGCGGGAGTGGGATAATCGAGGGTCAGCCGATATCCCTTTGCGTCGAGTGCCTGCCGCACCGCTTCCGGAACTGCGCCGTCGGTTAACGCACCAATGCTCTCTACTTTGCCAGCCTGCGCGCCGCAGAGCACTGAGACAACCAGGATAAAGGGGATGCTGATTCCAACCCATACGACTGCTCTGTTACGCACGCTCAGCGCCTCTTTTCATTCCGGATTCCGCCTCGCCGAATCGGGTTCGTCCCTAGCGCGCGAAAGTGCCCACGAAGGCGCTACGCTTGCCGTGCAGGTCCCAGGAGATGCCCAGTCCCGGCCCGCTGTACGTGTCAGTCAGCGCGACTGCAGGCATGGAATGAGACAACTCGGTCAGGGGCGGGTAAAAAGTCTCTTCGTTGCCGCAGAGATGGTCCTGGCCGCCGATGGAACGCGTTTGCACAGTGGCGAAGCGGCCGGCACGAAGCAGCGCTGCGCCGTGGTGCTCCGCGTTTACGATCAATTCCATCTGCGTGGGAATCACCTGCTCGACATTCTTCAGCAACTCTCCTCCCATCTGTTGGGCGAACTTCAGCAGAGCCGCCTGCTGTTGCGGGTTCGCCTGATCGTCTACCAGCAACACTGCTTTTGCCGGATAGGGATTCTCATAGGGATCGCCTAACGTGCCCTTGGCACGAACTGCGGCTGCGACGGTCAGGCCTTGCAGCGGAACTCCGTCCCAGCTTCCACTCTGGACGTGCCACGCGAGGATCGCATCATTCCCCACCAGGTTGACCTCACCATTGGCAAAGCATTGGCCGGTGTAAACGTCGGCGCTGCGCGTTTCTAAGTAATCGCCGCGAATTTCCTGCGCGGCCATGGAAATCGAAAGGCAGGCTACCAGACAAACCAGAAGGACTGAGAGCTTAAATCGCATACCGAAACTCCTTGGGGGTCTAACAGTTGAGATGCAGTGGCACGGACGAAAGACGCGCAAAAACTGTGCTTTTGACCATGGCGTATCTACCTAAGATACTCCCGAAGGAAAAGAGACACCCGTCTGGGGCTGGGCCCACATGTTTAAATTAACCGGCAGTGGCACGGCTCGAAGCCGTGCCCTTCCCAAGATCATTCCGAAGGCTAGCTCTACCCGCACTTTCCTGTCCCATGACAGGCGCGGCCCTTCGAATTGCAATTGCCAGGTTCGGCCAATTCGCCGTCGGGACCAATACACGTCTGTGTGTGGATGCACCAGAACAGGCCGTCGTTGCACGCCGGCACAGTGGGGTCGGGTTCGGCGAGAATGAACTGGCCCTTCCACCGCAACGCCGAACACAAATTCGGATGATTGGTGTCGAAGCGCGATTCCCTGATCATGCGGCACCTCCCGACGCGGCTTTCATGATGGCACGCGTCAGCGCGACGCGCGCCAGTTTCACTTTGTAAGCATTCTGACTGAGTGGTTTGGCATTGGCCAGGGCAGCTTCGGCGGCTTTCTGCGCCGTCTCCTTGTCAATTGGCTTTCCAGCCAAGAACCGCTCTGCTTCCGGTGCTGGCCAGGGCACCGGCGCTACGTATCCCAAGACGATGCGGGCGGATTCAACATTTGAGCCGCGCATCTTCAGTGCAACTCCGGTCACGGCCAGGGGCCAGTCGAACGCTTCTTTCTGGCGGATTTCATAGTGGGCGGCCTTCACGTCGGAGGCGGACGGAAGCGTCACTTCCGTAACGATCTCGTTCGGCCGGAGATCATGTTCACGTTCGGTCCCGCTCTTCGGGATCACGTAGAACTTTTCCAGCGGAAGCTCGCGCTTTCCTTTCGGCCCCTCCAATCGGATTTTGGCACCGTAGGCAACCAGGATCGGAACAATCGTGGAAGGACTGACAAACTTGGCTGGACCCTCGTTGCCGAGAATGGCATGGTAGCGGTTCTCGCCATCCGCAACCAATTCCTTGCCCGACTCGTCTTTCGGCAACAGCCCGAGTCCGCTGCGGAAGTACCAGCACCGCGGGCGCTGGCACAAGTTGCCGCCAAGCGTGGCCATATTGCGGATCTGCGGGCTCGCGGCTTCCAACACAGCCTCATTCAGCGCGGGATAGCTCTTCTTCAGAGTCTCGTCGTCGGCCAAGTCCCCCAAAGTAGTCAGCGCGCCAATACGCAATCCTTGCGCATTCAACGACACGCCTCGGAGATCCTTGATGTCTTTAATGTTGACCAACCGTTTTGGCGAGAGGACATCATCTTTCATCAGCGCGAGCAAATCGGTTCCGCCCGCGAGAATCTCACTGTTACCCCAGGCTGCGCCAAGCAGGCTGATGGCCTGGGTTCGACTGGTCGGGCTGAGATATTCGAAGGGTCGCATCAGGCACCTGCCTTCTGTTCCAGCGCGGCCAACACGCGGTCGGGTGTAAGGGGAAGGAACGGCACGCGCACGCCTATCGCGTTGGCAACTGCGTTCGAGATGACTGCCCCCGGCGACACCACGGGAGGCTCGCCGAGCCCAATCACACCGCGTTCGTCGTAACCTTTGCCCGTCATCATGTGAACGACCAGCTCGGGGATATCGCTCAAGCCGGCAAGGCGGTAGAACTGCAT
Organism: Acidobacteriota bacterium; assembly: GCA_003225555.1. GTDB lineage: Bacteria > Acidobacteriota > Terriglobia > Terriglobales > Acidobacteriaceae > Sulfotelmatobacter. The sequence continues at coordinate 21,623 of QIAM01000042.1, forward strand.
ATCCGCATTCAGCATGCGGCCGGTGGCGGGGTCCATCACTTTCTCTTCGAACAGCGCGTAGCTGATGCCCATGATCAAGGCGCCGTAGCACTGGCCTTCGGCGGTCTTAATGTCGATGACCAGGCCGCAGTCTTGCACGGCCACCATCTTTTTCACTTTGACGATGCCGGTGTCGGTGTCCACTTCGACTTCCGCCATCTGCACGCCTCCAACGCCGCTATTAGTGAGATCTGGAGGCTTGCTCTTGTCTGGGTTCTTACCGCGCACTGTGAGCGGCATAGCTCCAAGTTTGGAGCAAGCTTCCTTCCAACTGAGGGAGTGACTGGAGTCGCCCTTCACGCTCACTTTTCCATTCACACATTCCAACTGATCCGGCTGAACGCTGAGCGCGGGCGCAACTTTGGCAAAGAGCGCGTCGCGCGCATCCACGGCCGCGCGGCGCGTGGAAGAGGATACGCCGCCGATGGTCGTGGATCCGCCGGAGCCTCCTGAGGGCGGGTACGTTGTGTCGCCGATCTGAAGCTGGATGGCGTCCATGGGAATGCCCAACGTGTCCGCCGCAACCATGAGGATGCAGGTGCGAGTCCCCGTCCCCAAATCCTGAGTGCCCATCTTCAGGTCCACCGAGCCATCAGGATGGATAGTCAGATCGCAGTCGCTGGCATGGCCGCGTCCGCCCCAGGTATGAAAAGAAACTCCGACCCCGCGCACCATTCCGTCAGAAGGGGCCTGTCCGCGCGGATGCCATTTCTGCTTCCAGCCCATCAACTCTGACGCGATGCCGAGCTCTTCGCGATATATATTCTCTCGCTGCTTCGTTAGGTTG
>QIAM01000043.1 GCA_003225555.1 Acidobacteriota bacterium
AACCATGAGGATGCAGGTGCGAGTCCCCGTCCCCAAATCCTGAGTGCCCATCTTCAGGTCCACCGAGCCATCAGGATGGATAGTCAGATCGCAGTCGCTGGCATGGCCGCGTCCGCCCCAGGTATGAAAAGAAACTCCGACCCCGCGCACCATTCCGTCAGAAGGGGCCTGTCTGCGCGGATGCCATTTCTGCTTCCAGCCCATCAACTCTGACGCGATGCCGAGCTCTTCGCGATATATATTCTCTCGCTGCTTCGTTAGGTTGAGGTTCTTGCCGAAAAATTCCACTGGGTCCATGTTCAGCTTGGCTGCAAGGTCGTCTAGAGCGCACATTGTCAGCACCGCAGCCTGCGGATGATTCGGCGCTCGCCAGGCCCGTGCGGGACCGATGTTGTTGCGAATGGCTGTGTGCTCCTGCCGCTGGTTCGGAATATTGAAGACGTAAGGAATTGGTGGCATGCCGCCACCACCGGGCCCACCCGTGCCCCAGGAGTTGGATTGCCACGCGACGACCGTGCCATCTTTTTTCGCCGCGACTTTCACGCGAGCGTACGCAGAAGGGCGCGCTCCCGCAACCTTTAACTCCGTATCGCGCTCCAGCATGACGCGGACTGGTTTGCCCCCAGCCTTCTTGGAGACTTCTGCGGTAAAGATTCCCCAACGATCCGGCGAAAACTTGCTACCGAATCCGCCGCCGATGTTGTCCTGATGAACTCGAATGTTGGTTGCCGGAATCTTCAGCGGCTCCGCCATCTGGCCGGGAATGCCGGAAACGTTCTGCGTTGAGATGTGGGTAAAGAGGTGTTCCTGATCCGTCCACTCGGAAATCGATCCATGACTTTCGAGACAACAGTGTGTAATGACCGGAATGCCGTATAGACCTTCGGAAACAACATCGGCCTCGGCGAAAGCCTTGTCGGGTTCACCAAGCGTCTGTGCGGCAGCTTTCTGATAATTCGACGGCGGCTTGCTGCTGGCTTCGGGATGAATGGTTGCGGAACCGATCGCCTCCAAAACGGCGTCGGTTGCGCCATCCGCCTTGAGCATCTTCAGTTCGTCTTCGCTCGCCTTCTTAACGAGACCATCCCGCTGGATAGTGCTGACCATCTGGTTAGCGGGTACCTGGTTATCGAGCATGTCGTCGATTGCATCGACGCTGAGCGGTCCTTCTTCTTGCGCGCTGCCCTTGGGTGGCTCGGCGTCGCTGACTAGATGTGGAAGTTGCTGGAATTTCACCTTGATGGCGCGGATGGCGTCTTCCGCCGTGGGTTCATCGACCGCTGCCACCGCGACAATATCGTCTCCCGCCCAGTGAATGTTTGCGCCCGGCCCCTGCACAATGTGCACGGCCTTAACACCCGGCATTTTTTCAGCCGCGCTAGTGTCGATGCTCACGACCTTGGCATGCGCGTAGGGACAGCGCAGCACCTTGCCGTAGAGCATGCCGGGGCGATGGACATCGTAGGTGTACTTCGCCTGTCCGGAAACTTTGGCGGGAGAGTCAACGCGCGTGACACGGGTGCCAATCAACGTGCGGTGTTGAGCGTCAGGCCATGCATAGTCTGGCATAGGTCAGGCTCCTTTCTGCGCGACGTGCGCGATGGCTTTGCGAATTCCGTCATAGGTCCCGCAGCGGCAAAGATTACCGCTGAGACCGCGGCGAATATCTTCCGGCGTAGGATGAGGATGCTTATCGAGAAATGCCTTGCAGGAGACGACAAATCCGGGAGTGCAGAAGCCGCACTGCGAACCGTCGTTCTCCACGAACGCCTGCTGCACCGGATGCAGCTTGCCGTCCTGCATCAACGATTCGACCGTCGCGATCGGCTTGTGCTGAGCTTCAATGGCAAGCACGGAACAGGAGTACACAGTCTTGTTGTCCATCAGAACCGTACAAGCGCCGCATTCCGCACGATCGCAGACGCGCTTGGCTCCGGTCAGTTCAAACTGATCGCGCAGGGCATCCAGCAAGGTGACGCGGGGCTCCAGATTCGCCTTATAGTTCTTGCCGTTGATAGCGAACTCCATCGGGACCTTACCGGGTCCGTACACCGGAACTTCCTGGCCCGCCGCCATGACCATCTTCGGTCCTGCGACCAGGGGCACCGCCACTGAGATCCCGGAAATTTTGAGGAAGTCACGCCGGGAGACGCCCGAGCTTTCTGAATTTTCGTTGGGAACTTTCGGATTCTCATCGTCATCGCGCATGAACGAAACCTCCGTGCGTGAATACAAACCAGAATCGTTTAATGGGTAATATAGCCCCGGACCAGAGGATCGGCCAACCCTTTACCTTCGTTGACCGAACAACACAATTCGCTAGCCCCTTTGGTTGACGGCAAGTCCTACAGGGTTGCGGATGACGTTCTAAGTGAACTCCTAATTTTTGAATCGCCGCGATCGTTTTCACTGGTTGAAAACATTCCACCAAGATCACCGAGCCTGCGAAGGGCTCACAGCAGAACTCGTCCATTTTTCAAAGTTCGAGCGGAACAGGCGGTTAACGTCCCGCTGGATATCCTGCCGTCTTATTCTTCCCCCGTCGCGCAATAGCAGCCGGTAGGTTTCCGTAAGAACGCCCGCCAGTATCGCCCGCGTGTTACGCCACTTGTAAATCACCTGCTCCAGAACTCGCGCGTCGGAATGTTGTGGGATGAAGCTGGCCCCGAGCATCTCAATGCGCTCGCGCGTAATCTCCTCCACAATCGAGGGATTGTTCAGAAACCACCAGCAGCCAAATGGCATGAGATTGCTGAACTTTCTGGCATACACGCAGAGTTCGTGCTGATTCTCTCGGCTGAGCACGCTCACCAAAAACCGATTCTCCGGAAAAGTTCGACACAAGTTCTCTAGCGCGCGAAGGTCTCCTCTGCCGACCCCATCCCCGGCCAAGCGTATTCTCGGATTGACTTGGTAACGGACGCCAATCATTAGCGAGAGCGGCAGATCCGCTTCGCGGCACCAGGGCAGAACCGCGCCCCCCAGGATCCTGTTGCCGATTGTTTCCACAGGGAATTGGAAAGTATCCGGCAGCGAGACAGCCGCATACACTGGGCTCATGCGCTCATGCCAGTCATCTAAGAATCTGCGAACTTCCGCCAAGGTCCTGTCCGACGCCTGGGGATCCACCGCATAACCTTGCGCGGCCAATATTTCCCAGTGCCCAGGCCAGTCACGAATCAGACGGTCGAGGCGCAGCGCAGCTTTGAACCGCGGATCGCTCTGCACCTCCTGCATCCAGACCCGTTGCTCTTCCGGATGGAGCGGATCGTTGGTCATGACCGCGGTCTCTATCCCCGCCATGGCAAACGTATTCCGAATGTGAGACCCGATACTTTGCGCTCGAAAGAACGACCGCGATTCGTCCAGGTCCGAGGTGTCAGTTGGTAAATCGAACGCCTTGAGAACAGCAACAATTCCCCGCGTAGCTTCCGATACCGGAGTGTTTTCGACGAACAACGCCTGCCAGATGGCATCAGCCTGCTCTGCCTTCGGAAGCTGCCAGTAGTGCTCCGGAGACATTTCGGACGAGCGGAAAAACTCAGCTTCAAGATAATGATATGTAAGCAGTTCGTCGAGTCCCCAAAGACCGAGATTGCCGAATGCGGGAGAAAATAGATGTGTGTGAATGTCGATGAACGCCGTGGTCGACAGTATTTCCTCGACCGCGGACGCGAGATGCTCGGGTGACAGCAAGCTCTGGAGACCGACATCGTCGCTCGGGATGGGTTGCTTGATCGATCTTATTTCCATTGTGATTCCTGCGTGCTCCCGGCTCAGGACGGATGAATTCCAAATTCAAGAAAAACGATAAACGATCCTTCGAGCAACATTCAATGATGCTCTCTCTCTCCCTTATAATTGCCCTCCACTAGCCTTAGCCTTGCTGCACGAATTCTATGGGCCATCCTCTTCTCGATCTTAGCAATAAGACCGCCGTAGTAATCGGCGGCACGAGCGGCATCGGGCTGGCGCTCGCCAAGGCACTGGCTATGGCCGGAGCAAATGTTGTTCCCTCAAGCCGGCGGGCGGAACAGGTGCGCAATGCCGTCTCCGAAGTTGAAGCCCTGGGCCGGCAATCATTTGCCCAAACTTGCGACGTCACCGACAACCCGAGTGTGGAGGATCTTCTGCAGGCCGCCAGCCGCGAATTCGGGGAGATCCACATTCTCGTAAATTGTGCCGGCCGTACCAAGAAGATGCCGACGCTCGACTTTCCGGAATCAGAGTGGCAGGCAATCCTCGAAACCAATCTGAATGGAACCTTGCGCGCGTGTCGGGTATTTGGCAGGCACATGATCGAGCGACGATATGGCCGCATCATCAATATCTGTTCGCTGTCTTCGTTTGTCGGGCTGTATGAAGTTGCCGCGTACGGAGCCAGCAAATCTGCGGTTGCTTCCCTGACCAAGTCTCTCGCCGTCGAGTGGGCCATGCATGGCGTTTGTGTCAATGCGCTCGTGCCAGGAGTTCTGCGCACAAAATTGAATGCCACCCTGCTCGATGGTACAGCGCGAGGAAAAGAATTCTTGCTTCGCACTCCCATGCGGCGGTTTGGAAACGTCGATGAGCTTGCCGGCGCCGCTGTGTTCCTCGCCTCAGACGCTGCCAGTTTCATCACCGGCCACTTACTGGTTGTGGACGGCGGCTTTCTGGCAAGCGGCGTCAACCAATGACTGATGCTCATCCATTTTCGATCTTCACCGGCTGGATTCTAGGAATTAGAATCTGAATGCTGCCCAGCGCCAGAAGATACGCGGAGCCCGCAATGACGAACGGGACCACGTAACTGCCGGTTGACTGCAGCACATGGCCAACCACCTTCGCGATCAACATCCCTCCAAGCGCCCCGGCCATCCCACCGATACCAACTACCGAGGCTACGGCCCGCGCCGGAAACATGTCGGAAGGCAAAGTGAAGAGATTGGCCGAGAATCCCTGGTGCGCTGCGGCTGCGAGCCCGATCAGCAGAACCGCACTCCACATGCTCTGCGTGCGGTAGGCGAACACGATCGGAACCACGCAGAGCGCGCATATCAACATGGTGATCTTTCTGGCCGCATCAACGCTTTTGCCGCGTCCGATGAGCCTCGACGAAAGCCAGCCGCCGGCCACACTGCCAACGTCGGAGAGCACATAGATCACCATGATGGGCACACCAATTTGCATCAAGGCGAGGCCGTGCTGACGCTGAAGAAAGTCCGGCACCCAAAAAAGGTAAAACCACCAGATGGGATCGATCAGGAACTTCCCTACTGCAAAGGCCCATGTTTGCCGGTACGGGAGCAGGTTCAGCCATTTCATTTTGGCGAACGGTTCCTGCCGATCGCTGCGAATGTAAGCCAACTCGGCCGCTGTGACTCGGGGATGTTCCTCAGGCCTGCGATATAGGAGCAGCCAGAAGATCAGCCAGACGAATCCCAGCGCGCCCGTGATGACAAAGGCCCAACGCCATCCCCAATGGGAGGTGATCCAGGGAACCAGAAGTGGGGTGATAATCGCCCCGAGGTTTGTCCCTGCGTTGAATATTCCCGTGGCGAATGATCTTTCTTTCTTTGGGAACCATTCGGCCACGGTCTTGATGCTGGCCGGAAAAACACCCGCCTCTCCAAACCCAAGTGCGGAGCGGAGGACAACAAAGCTGGTGAAAGAACTTCCGGCCGCGTGAGCCATCGAGGCCAGACTCCAGAAAGCCATGGCCAGTGCATATCCCAACCGCGTACCCACACGATCGATCAACCAGCCCACACCGAGCATGCCTGCCGCATACGCGGCCTGAAAGGCAATCACGAGATTGCCGTAATCAATTTCATTCCAGCCCAGGTCGTGTTGCAAACTGATCTTGAGCACGCCCAGAACCTGGCGGTCCATGTAGTTCTTCGTCGTCCCAAACATAAGAAGCGCGCAGATGATCCAACGGAAGTATCCAGCAGGGGATACTGCGTGACTTTCGTTTCTTTTAGCCGAGGAGTCGGATCCTGATAATGGCGCGACTTTAGCCGGTGCGAGGTGCTCTTGGTTCATGGCGGCGTTCCGGCGATTCTAGCAGTGGAACGCGACACATTCAGCCGTGCTTCATGGGATACACTATCAATCCGAGTGTGGCAGGAGGAGAACGATTCATGTCGACCAAGAGGGCCAAGCGAAGAGATTTCCTGAAATTGGCCGGCGCGGGACTTGCGGGCTCCGCACTCGCAGGTGTTGCAACTGCTGGCACGGCCCATCCCGATGCTGCAGGCACTGGCGATAGGTTCAATGTAAGGGTGTTTGGAGCCAAGGGCGACGGCACGACATTGGATACGACTGCGATCAACAAGGCGATCGAAGCTGCTGCCGCTGCCGGAGGCGGCACAGTCTGTTTCTCAGCCGGAAATTATCTTTGCTATTCCATTCATCTCAAGAGCAACGTTGCTTTCTTTCTCGGGCCCGGAGCAACGATTATCGCTGCCGATTCGCCCGCCCAGGGCGGTACCGGATACGATCCCCCCGAACCAAATGCGTTCGACAAATACCAGGACTTCGGCCACAGCCACTGGCACAACAGTCTGATCTGGGGCGAGGAGATCAGCAACGTTTCAATATTCGGCCCTGGACTCATCTGGGGAAAAGGTTTGAGCAGAGGCAGTGGAGATGCAGCCCTCGCTGCGGGGGTAGGCAACAAGTCCATCAGTCTGAAGAACTGTCACAACGTTACCTTGCGCGACTTCTCCATGCTTCATGGCGGGCACTTCGCCATTCTGGCCACGGGTGTCGACAATCTCACGATGGACAATCTCAAAGTCGACACCAATCGCGACGCCATCGATGTCGACTGTTGCCGTAACGTGCGGATATCGACAGCGTCAACTCGCCCTGGGATGATGGAATTTGCCTGAAGAACTCGTACGGCCTGGGATTTGCGCGACCCACGGATCATGTGACGATCACAAATTGCTATGTCACTGGCGGGTACGAGGAAGGCACGATGCTCGATGCCACCTACAAGCGCTTCCCTCTAGACCCGAAAGTGCCTCGTAATGGCCGGATAAAATTCGGAACCGAGAGCAACGGCGGATTCCGCAACATCACTATTGCGAATTGTGTGATCGAAGATTGCCGCGGGATCGCTCTCGAAACCGTCGATGGCGCACGGTTGGAAGACGTTTCCATCACTAACGTTACGATGCGGGACATCATCGATGTGCCGTTTTTCCTCCGTCTGGGCCGACGTATGCGTGGTCCTGAAGGCACTCCCGTAGGCCAGTTGCGCCGAGTAATCATTAGCAATGTCATCGCATCCAACTGTGCATCGCGCCAAGCCGCGATCATCACCGGCATTCGCGGCCACTACATTGAAGATTTGAAGCTCAGCAATATTCATCTGCTGCACCAGGGAGGAGGTACCGCAGAAGATGCCAGGATCCAACCCCCTGAACTGGAGAATGACTATCCTGAACCCAGCCGGTTTGGTCCCATGCCGGCGCATGGGTTCTATATCCGTCATGTCACGGACATCGAAATGCGCGACGTTGACGTGAAGTTTATGAAGGAAGACTTCCGTCCCGCATTTCACCTCGACGATGTCAAAGCAGCGTATTTCACCCGTATCAAAGCCGCGCACACGGCAGATGTACCGAGCTTTGTCTTGAAGAACGTCGAGGATTTCCGCATTCTCGACAGTCGGCCTATTTCAGATATTGATGTGGACAACGTGAAGGAGAAAACAGTGTGATCCGGAGAATATGAACCATAGATCGTTCGCCTGGCATTCCGAGCGCGGCCTTGCTATTCGCAGTACTAGGGCGCAGTGACTAAAATAGACGACGTACATGAGTTCAAACCATTCAATCCAGACACCGGCCCGGAGCACGGTCCTGAGGCTCGATCCACGGGACAACGTGCTGATCGCGTTACAAGACCTGCGAAAGGGCGACCTCGTGAGTTTTTCAGGTCGGGAATTCGTTCTGGCATCAGATGTTCCGGCCAAGCACAAGTTCGTAACGGAGAATCTCGCGCCCGGCAGTGATGTCATCATGTACGGTGTTCTTGTCGGTAAAGCCAGGGAATCCATTCAAGTTGGGGAAATCCTGACGACACGCAACACCAATCACGAATCAGCGCCCTACCAAGAAAGCTCACACCGGTACGAGTGGACTCCTGTAGACGTGACTCGCTATCTGCAGCGCACCTTCCTCGGATACCGGCGCCACGATGGACAAGTTGGTACGCGCAACTATTGGCTGGTGGTGCCGCTGGTCTTCTGCGAAAACCGAAATATCGATGTAATGAAACAGGCATTTGAAGAGGAGTTGGGCTTCGCTCCTCCCAAGATCTACCGGCAACAAGTGGCTGAACTGGTCACGCGTTATCACGAAGGAACGCTGAGCGACACCCAGAGACGCTCGCTCGAACAAGACCTGCCGACTTCTACGCGTCCGAGAGTGTTTCAGAATGTTGACGGCACTAAATTCCTCATGCACGAAGGCGGTTGCGGTGGTACGCGCGAGGATTCTACCAATCTTTGCGGCTTGATCGCGGGCTATATTAATCATCCCAACGTGGCGGGAGCGACTGTGCTCAGCCTTGGCTGCCAGCACTCACAGATTGGAATTCTCCGGGAGCAGATCAACCGGCGTAATCCTGATCTCACCAAGCCGTTGCTGTTGTTTGAGCAGCAGCAGAGCGGATCAGAATTCAAGATGCTCTCCGAGGCCATCCAGGCGACTTTCTTAGGTTTGGTTGAAGCAAACAAGGCGAAACGCGCGCCCGGTGAGCTCTCACATCTATGCATGGGCCTGAAGTGCGGAGGCTCTGACGGATTTTCCGGTATCTCGGCAAATCCAGCCATAGGCCATGTTTCCGACATGCTGGCGGTTCTGGGGGGAAGAACAATTCTGTCAGAGTTTCCGGAACTCTGCGGCGTCGAGCAGGAACTGATTGACCGCAGCGTCAACAGTGACGTCGGCGGTCGATTCATTCAGTTGATGCGCGACTATGCCGCTCGGGCCAAGGCAGTTCGCTCCGGCTTTGACATGAATCCTTCTCCGGGAAATATTCGAGATGGACTTGTGACTGACGCGATGAAATCCGCCGGTGCAGCCAGAAAAGGTGGAACTTCGCCAGTGACGGCGGTGCTCGACTATCCTGAGTACTCCACACAGCGGGGACTCAACCTGCAGTGCACGCCGGGGAATGATGTCGAATGCGTGACGGCGCAGGTCGGCGCGGGAGCGAATGTCGTTCTGTTCACGACTGGGCTGGGCACTCCGACGGGGAATCCCATCGCACCTGTGATCAAGATTTCGACCAACTCCGATCTCGCGCGACGGATGCCGGACATCATTGACATCGACGCGGGCGGCGTCATCTCAGGCGAGAAGACAATCGAGCAGATGGGAGACTCGATCTTGGAGCTGGTGATTCAAGTCGCGAGCGGTGAGCTGCGGACCAAGGCAGAGTTGCTAGGCCAGGACGATTTCATTCCCTGGAAAAGAGGTGTTTCGCTCTGACGCGTCCTGGAAACATTTCGGGTGGCTTTCGAGTGGACGGTAAAGGCCATCATTACAGGTGCTGCCGGTAGCATTGGTCGAGCTATTGCACACAGATTTACCATGAGCGGTTGCCGCACTCTTTTTCTTTGCTCCGACGATGCATTCATCACCGGTGCTGACTATGCGATTGATGGAGGTTTTCTTGAATCTGCGAGGGTGAAGCTTCTGCGAGTCCCCTCGATCTTGCCGATACCTCATGCATATCGATTCCCACCAGCACTTCTGGCGGTACGACAAACGCAGAGATGCGTGGATCACGGATGAAATGTCGGTTCTCAAGCGTGATTTCCTGCCTGACGACTTGATTCCCGAGTTACGCGCCAACCGAATCGACGGATCGATAGCCGTGCAGGCCGGTCAGTCCGAGCAGGAAACGCTCTTCCTGCTTGAGTTGGCGAGCCGATTCAGTGAGATCAAGGGTGTGGTGGGTTGGGTCGACCTTTGTTCGCCGGAACTGCCGGAGCGTCTGGAATACTTCTCGCAATTCGAGAAGCTGTGCGGCTTCCGGCATGTTGTCCAATCTGAACCCGATGATCGATACATGCTGCGGCAGGACTTTCTTGCAGGAATTGCATCTCTCCAACGATTCCAGTTCACCTATGACATCCTGATCTATCCGCAGCAGCTGCCCGCTGCAATCGAATTGGCCGCAAAGTTTCCTGAGCAACGATTTGTGGTCGACCACCTTGCCAAGCCTCCTATTCGATCGAGGGAGGTCTCGGATTGGGCGCGGAGCATGAAGACGATCGCGACGAATCCGAACGTATATTGCAAACTGTCCGGTCTCGTTACGGAAGCGGACTGGCATGATTGGCACGAGACTGATTTCAAGCCATACCTTGACGTGGTGTTCGGCGCCTTTGGCCCCGACCGGCTTATGTTCGGCTCCGATTGGCCGGTTTGTCTGCTGGCCGGAACCTATCAACACGTGAAGGAGTTGGTTGCCGGCTTCATTCGCCACTTGCCCATCACGCAGCAGGAGCAAATCTTCGGCGCGAATGCGACTCACTTTTACGGATTAAAGACACTCTTATGAACCGACGCTACTGTCTGACCCTCGACCTGAAGGGCGATCCGGAGTTGATCGCTGAGTACAAGAGATATCACAAGAAGATTTGGCCCGAGATCACCGCCAGCCTGAAGTCGGCCGGTATTGAAGACGCCGAAATCTATTTGCTCGGGACCCGCATGTTCATGATCCTGGAAGTGGATGATCGTTTTTCGTTCGACGCAAAAGCTGAGGCTGACAGGAACAATCCCAAGGTCCGTGAATGGGAGGAGTTGATGTGGAATTTCCAGCAAGCGCTGCCACAAGCCAAACCAGGTGAGAAGTGGTTGTTGATGGAAAGGATTTTCAAGCTTGAGCAATAACAGAAAAAGGTGACCTTATGAGAATGTTTCTAATCGCAGTCTTGCTATTGGTAGCACCAGCGTTTGTGTGGGTATCCGGTGCAGCGGCGCAATCCAGCTACGACCTGCGCTCGCCGGACAATCGAATTGAAATCCGGGTCCGCACCGCTGAGCGCCTGCGCTATGATGTCGTTCTGGAAGGTAGGGCCCTGTTGCAGGATTGCACGCTTAGGCTCGATGTTGAGCACAAAACATTGGGTGTTGCCCCGAAAGTCACCGATGCCAAGCAGCGCACTAATGACCAAATCGTCGAGCCTGTGGTGCGCCGGAAATTCGCCAAGGTCCGCGATCACTACAATGAACTGCGTCTAAGTATGGACGGAGGTTACACCGTGGTGTTTCGCGCTTACAACGAGGGTGCCGCTTACCGCTGGGAAACTTCTCTTCCGCAGAAGCAAGTCAAGATCTATAACGAAGAAGGGAATTTTAACTTTTCCAGTAACTTCATCGTGTACTACCCGCAGGAAGACAGCTTCTATTCGCACAACGAGCGCAAGTACCTTCCGCAACATCTGAGCGAAATCGCTCCACAGTTCATTGCTACGCTACCAGCGGTGGTGGATGTTGGAGAAGGCGCGAAGATGGCGATCGCGGAGTCGGATGTGGACGACTATCCGGGCCTGTGGCTGCATGGTGCTGCGCCAAGCTTTGGACTGGCTGCGACATTTCCTCCGTATCCATTGAAGGAGACTCAGACCAGCGATCGCGATTACAAGGTAACGGAAAGTGCCGACTACATTGCGGTCACGTCCGGCACTCGAACTTTTCCGTGGCGAGTGATGGGCATTGCACAGAAAGATGGCGACCTGCTTACGAATCAGATCGTGTGGCTGTTGCAGAAGCCGTCGCAGGTGCAGGAAACGTCGTGGATCAAACCCGGAAAAGTGTCATGGGACTGGTGGAACGATTGGAACATCGATGGCGTGGCCTTCCATGCTGGAATCAATACGCAAACCTACAAGTACTACATCGACTTCGCAGCGAAGTACGACCTTCCCTACATCATTCTCGACGATGGCTGGTACAAGCTGGGCAATCTGCTTGAGGTCTCGCCAGAATTAGACATGACAGAGCTCGCTGCGTATGCAAAGCAAAAGAACGTCGGCCTCATCTTGTGGGCGTCGTGGAAGACGCTGGACGATCAGATGACTCCTGCACTCGATCAGTTCGAAAAGTGGGGCGTCAAGGGCATCAAGGTGGATTTCATGCAGCGAAGCGATCAGATCATGATCAATTACTACCACCGCGTATGCCGGGAAGCAGCCAAGCGGAAAATGCTGGTGGACTTCCACGGAGACCAGAAGCCGGCAGTCATGACTCGCACCTGGCCCAACCTGATCAACACCGAAGGCGTGCGCGGGATGGAGTGGAGCAAGTGGAGCTGGGAATCTGAACCCAAACACAACGTCACGCTGCCCTTCACGCGGATGTTCCTAGGCCCCATGGACTACACCCCGGGCGCGATGCGAAACGCAACAAAGTCCACCTTCGCCCCAATCAATCACCAGCCGATGGCAATGGGCACGCGCTGCCACCAACTCGCGATGTATGTGGTTTATGAGGCGCCCCTACAGATGCTCTCAGACAGCCCGTCGAATTATCTCCGCGAGCCGGAGACCATGGAGTTTCTTGGGCCGGTGCCAACTGTGTGGGACGAGACTCGCGTGCTCGATGCGCGGATCGCCGAGTACGTCTTAGTCGCCAGGAAGAATGGGTCTGATTGGTATGTGGGCGCGATGACAGACTGGACGGCACGTGATCTCGAAGTGGATTTGTCGTTCCTGCCGGAAGGGCGCCTCAACATGGAAGCATACCAAGATGGGGTCAATGCCGATCGGTCGGCCAGCGACTACGAGAAGACGACTGCCCAAGTCAACCGAACGACGAAGGTGAAAATTCATTTAGCGCCGGGAGGCGGATGGGCCGCGAGAATTCATCCGTGAGACTTTCCGGTTACGAGGCGGGTTTGGATTGTAGTGCGCGTGTGGCCCCGGTCGAGATCCCGCCGTCCACCAGCAGTGTTTGTCCGGTCACGTAGCGGCTGGACTCTGATGCAAGAAATACGATGGCTCCATCCAGGTCGTTTGGTTGTCCCGGCCGTTTGAGCGGGATGCGATCGCAAAGATACTCGACCCATTCCGGATTCTCGTAGAGAACCTTGTTCTGCTCCGTGCGGAACCAACCGGGGGCGAGGCAGTTCACCGTGATCCCATCTTTCCCCCAGTCGTCGGCCAGGCTCATGGTCAGTTGCCGAATGCCTCCACGACTCGCTCCGTAAGGCGCGAGCCCTGCATAGCCCGCGACACTTGTTACCGACCCAATGTTGATAATGCGTCCGTATCGGCGAGGAATCATGTGACGCGCCACGGCTTGCGCGACGAAGAAGCTTCCCCTGAGATTGGTATCGAGAATCAGATTCCAATCGTCCCACGTCACTTCGAGCGCAGGCTTGCGGACATTGCAGCCAGCGTTGTTGACGAGGACATCGAGACGGCCAAACTCTTCTGCGGCAGCCTCTACCATCCGCTCGATGCTTTCCTGGCTGCGCACGTCGAGTTCGAGGGAAATCGCGCGCCGGCCAAGAGCCTTGATTTCCGTTTCGAAAGGCAACACGTGATCGCGATTGCGGCTGGTGAGAACTAACTCAGCGCCCGCTTTTGCCAGGGCTCGCGCGAAGTGCTGACCTAACCCTCGGCTGGTTCCGGTGACGATCGCTACCTGGCCGGTAAGGTCAAACAGTTCGTTCTTCACGAGACCGTCCCCGGAGTGAGAACAACTTTCATCAAGTTGGGCTCACGCGCGTAGAGCCGTTCAAACCACTGTGGACCTTCCTCCAGAGGAGCGATTGCGGTGATGAGTGGTTGGACTCGAATCGCACCACTATTCATGAGTTCTATTGCGCGAGGGTATTCGCCCGCGGAAGCGCACGATCCTTGCAGCCGAATCTGGCGAGTGACGACCTTTTGCAGCGGGAGAGTTACCTCAGGTGAGATGTTGCCTACGAGAATGACCGAGCCTCCCTTACGAACACTCTCGATTGCGGCTGCGACAGTCTCGTTCTTTCCGACGGCTTCGACTGCAATTCCAACCCCGGTTCCGTCCGTAAGGTGCTGCACCTGCCCCAACATCTCCGGTCCCGCCGGTAAGACGCCGGTTGCCCCTAGTTCTTGCGCACGTTTAAGTCGCGTGCTGTCTACATCGGCGACGAATACGCGTGAACAGCTAGCCACACGCAGGGCTTGCTGCACGAGAAGTCCGATTGTGCCTGCTCCCACGACGAGCGCGGTGGTATCAGGCGGAATCAGAACCAACGAAACAGCATGGATCGCGACCGCCACCGCTTCAAGCATCGCGGCTTCGGCGAACGACAGATTCTCGGGTAGTTGATACACGATGCCCGCAGGCACAACCACGAATTCTGCAAAAGCTCCCGCTCGACGATAATCCCCGCAGGAAACGCCCAAGACCTGGCGGTGATCGCACAGATTTACTTCACCTCGGCGACAGGGAGCACACTTCCCACAAGAGACCGTCGAGTCAAATGTAACGCGGTCCCCTTGCGACAGACCTTTCACGTTGTCTCCGAGGGCCACAACTGTTCCCGCCGCCTCATGGCCCATAACGATGGGTGGAATGCGCCGCCCGGAAGAGCCATCGTAGCCGTGAACATCGCTGCCGCAGATACCGCAGGCCGCGACGCGCACAAGAACTTCACTCGGACCAGGCTCAGGCACAGGGAGATCCGCAAGTTCAAGATGACGGTACTTTGACAGCAGCAGTGCTTTCATCGTGTTCTACTTCGTTTGCAGTTTCGCGGCCGGAACAATCCCGCCGCCTTCGCGGATCGTGAGTATCTGATTGGCCTTCACCTGTGTGAACTTTTCAATCTTCTGGGTGGTCGGCCACTTAACTTCGATGAGATCAACAGTCTCGGCCTTGCCCACTCCGAAGTGAAGTCGCAGATCAGACTGCGACATCACGCTTGAACCGCTGTGGACCTCATCCATCTGCGCATGATTGCCCGTCACCACGCGTACCCGAGCGCCTATTGCAGTGCGATTGCACTTTGTTCCGACCAGCTTGATCTTGATCCAATTCTGCTTGTTGCCACCATCGTTACGCAGCAGGGAAGGCAGATCGTTCATGTTCAACACTAGAACGTCGATGTCGCCATCATTGTCGTAATCCCCGAAGGCGGCGCCCCTGCTGGAAAATCGTTCGCTGATGCCGGGGCCCAGTTCTGACGAGACCTCTTTGAACTGCCCCTTGCCCATGTTCTTGTACATGAGTCTCGGATTCTTGTAAGTCTGGCCGATCTCGTGTCCCTCCATCTCCGGATAAACGTGTCCGTTGATCTGGAGAATGTCTGGCCAGCCGTCGTTGTCATAGTCGATCGGTCCGCAGCCCCAGCCGACGTAGCGATTGTTGATCCCGATGCCGGACGCAAACGTCACATCGCTGAAGGTTCCGTCCCCGTTATTGCGATAGAGATTGCAAGTGTCGTCCGCAAAGTTCGTCTTGAAAATATCAAACCAGCCGTCGCAGTCGTAATCGGCAACCGCTACCCCCATGCCAGCCTGCTCATGACCGTCTTCGCTGTAAGCACAACCGGCCATCACCGCGATGTCAGTGAACGTCCCGTCGTGATTGTTGTGATACAGGATGCTTGGCTGCGAGTCCACAGCGACATAGATATCGGGCCAGCCATCGTTGTCAAAATCGTAAGAAACGGGTGTAATGGAATATCGCGGACCCGGTTTCAGAATTCCTGTCTTCTCGGACACGTTAGTAAAAGTTCCGTCACCATTGTTGTGATAAAGAACGTTGGTATCGCCGGTCAGACCGCGGGGACCGCACATCACCGGAATTCCTTTCCACTGGCAAACCGCAGGATCGGTGGAGGGAGTTTTCGCAGGATCGAGCTTGATGTAATTGCAGACCAAGAGGTCGAGATGGCCGTCGCGGTCGTAGTCAAGAAACGTGCACCCGGCGCCCCAGCGAATCTGCTCATCGTAAACTCCGGCCTTGTGGGTAACGTCGGTGAACGTGCCGTCGCCGTTGTTGTGGAACAGGACGTTGTGCCCCCAGAAGCAGCAGAACAGATCATCCCAGCCGTCGTTGTCGTAGTCGCCCACGCAGACTCCAGTTTGCCAGCCGGTGCGCGCCAGTCCGGATTTCTCCGTGACATCAGTGAAGGTTCCGTCGCGATTATTTTTGTAGAGATGGGATGTCGGTGCTTGGCCTTGCGGCCAGTGTTCGCCGAATCGCGTTCCGTTGGTCAAGTAGATATCGAGCCAACCGTCGTTGTCATAGTCGAAAAACGCCAGCCCACTTCCCTTGGCCTCCACGATGTACTGCTTACGATTGACGCCGCCCCAGACATTGGGCGCAGTCAGCCCGGCCTCACGAGCGACGTCGAAGAACACAACCGGAGAAATGGCTGGAGGATTCGCAACCGCTGCCGGCCTCAGCACAAGGCCGCGCTTCCATTTCCAGATGGGCGTTGTGAGAGCGTCGACGAGAGTGCTGCCCAGCACGACGAGGGAAGAGCCAAGGAAATGTCGCCGAGGGAAGTTCATAGCTATTTGCCAGGCACCTTTGGAAACTTCCGCGGCACAATTCCCGAGCCTTCCTTGATCGCGAGAATCTGATCGATGGCCACATTCAGGCGATCCACTTGTCCGCTGGGCCACGTAATCTCCAGGGATGCGATCTTGGTGCGTGATCCCAAACCAAAATGAATCCGGGGATCGCTCGCTGACATGTAACTCATTCCGCCTTTTGCCTGCTCAACATGGACGAATCCCTCGGAGGTTACCTTCAACAAGGCTCCGATGCCATCCCGGTTGGATCGTGTTCCGATCAGAAGAACTTCCAACCAGTGGTTCGCGCTCCCACCGTCGTTGCGCAGCAGGGAAGGGTAGTCGCCGCGGTTGTTAATGGCGATATCAATGTCCCCATCGTTGTCGAAGTCGGCCGTGGCCAAGCCCCGACCGGCGATGGGCCGCACGAAGTCCGATCCCAAAGAATCTGAGACTTTCTCGAACTGCCCATTCCCTACATTGCGAAACATCAACAGCGGCTCTTTGTAAGAAACTTCACTGTGATAAAGCTGAATATTATCGAGCATGGCGCCGTTCAATTGCAGGGTGTCGACCCATCCATCGTTATCGTAGTCGACGAACTTCATCGACACGCCGCTCAACAGAATAGCCTTGTTGCCGATGCCACAACGGTATGTATCGTCAGTGAAAGTTCCGTCCCGGTTGTTGTGATAGAGGCGGTTCAGCTCGAAATCCAGATGCGTGATGTATACGTCCAGCCAGCCGTCTCCGTCGACATCGGCGGCATCGATTCCCATGCCCGCTTCGTATCTGCCATCCTCGCTCGCGGCGAGACCGGAAACCAGCGACACATCCTCAAACGTGCCGTTGTGCTTATTGATGAATAGAAAATTCGGCCACGAGTCGTTGGCGATAGCGATGTCGGGCCAGCCGTCATTATTGAGGTCCGCCAGCACGACGCCCATGCCCTTGGCCTCCGGCTTGCCGACTCCAGACGCGTCGCTTACGTCGGTGAATGTGCCATCGTGGTTGTTGTGGTAGAGCTTGATTCTCTGACCCTTGTAGTTGCCGGGATGGCAGTACGACCGATAGCCTGGGCGATGCTCGCCGCACCAGAGATTATTCTTTGGCGTCCACTCGATGTAGTTGGTGACGACCAGGTCGAGCCAGCCGTCTTTGTCGTAATCAAACCACCCGGCGCTGGTTGACCATCCGCCTTCGTCAGCGACGCCGGCCTTTGCGGTCACATCGGTGAAGGTTCCATTTCCGTTGTTGTGGTAGAGGATGGCGCGGCCGTAGCCGGTGACGTAGAGATCGGGATATCCGTCGTTGTCGAAGTCCGCGACGGCGACTCCTTGTCCGTACTGGTCTTTTCCTCCGACGCCGGCTTTCTCCGTGACGTCGGTAAAAGTTCCATCGCCATTGTTGTGGTAAAGCGCGGAGCGCAAGGGACTGGGCGGTTTGTAAATGTCAGTGGCCGCAGATTGTACGAAGAACAGGTCTTGGAGTCCGTCCTGATCGTAGTCGATCCACCCGACGCCCGTGCCCATGGTTTCAAGGTAATACTTTTCTTCGGTTTGAGTGCCATCCTGGCGAAAGGTGATTCCTGCACTCTGCCGAATATCCGTGAAATGGACTGCATTCGCAGAAGAGCGTAGCCTTCTAGACTGCCCAGCCTGGGGCGTTGAATTGCCCGATGAGATGAGTGCAGCGCTGACTGCGAGAATAGCGCCACAAGTTGGTCCGAAGCCGAGTCCCATACTACGAAGGTTGTTCCCCATCACCGGAGTTTTGTCACAAGGTCCGGTCGGCAAGCGACAATGCTAGCTGCAATATTTGCTGCCTTGCCACCATCGGCATGGGTTCGCGGATCGACGAAGCAGGCGCCGGTGCCTTGGAGAGAGCTTCTTCAATCCGATTCACGTCCAACCCGCCAGCCTTGCTACCCTTAAAGCGATTCAGCACTTCCCGAGCTTTCTCGATTTGTCCTGTCTGATAATAAAAAACACCCAGCGTGGAATAACTGCCGGCCCACTCTGGCAGTAGCTCCACGGCGCGCTCTAGGCGCTCCGCAGCCTCGGCAGTCTTGCCTTGAAGGACTGATACAAGACCGAGCCCCCACAGGATTTTCCCGGAACTCGGAATCCGGGCGCGTCCTGTTTGCAGCGTCTTTTCGGCTCCGCTTACATCGTTTTCGCGAAGCTCGATCAGTGTGAGCGAGAGGTAGTACTGGTCGTTGTCGGGATTCCGATTGATAGCATCGCGAAAGATTTCGAGCGCTTTGGCCGCGTCTCCAAGGTGCGAGTAGATATCTCCAAGAAGAGCGAGATGGGTATCGTCCTGCTGTCCCTTGGCCGAGACTTTCTGAGCAACTTCCAGCGCTTCGTTGTAACTGCCTTTGCGAAAGTAGGCATCGGCGAGATCGAATTTCACATCGTCGGAGTCGGGATTCGCGTGCAACGCCGTCTGGAAATGCTGGATCGCGTCGTCATACAACCGATAGCGCGCAAGCAGTACACCCACCCCAGTCTGGGTTCGATAGTCATTAGCGCTTATCTGGTCCAGTTGCCCGAGAGTTTCCCTGGCCTCTTGGCGTTTCCCGAGCTTGAGGTAAGCTTCCGCCAAAAGGTAAAGATTTTGTGGCTGGTTCGGATGCAGACGAGCTTGCTCGCTCAGTTCCGCCAGGTCGAGTTGAGTGCGTTCCTGCGGAGCAAGCTTGGACCGGTTGTCAAGGTAGTCAAAAAGGTGCTGATACGGATACGGCCCGGTCGACGAGTCTTTCGAGAGCGTTTGGAAAACGTTCAAATCCCGTTGCGCGGCCTCGAGTTGGCGAAGACTTCTCTCCACCATGGCTAGTTTGTAGTATCCAGAAGCAGGATCGTGGCTTACACGAACGTAGCGTCGCAGCAGAGTCGCGGCATCTTCAAATTTCTTATTCTTGGTTCGGAGGTTCGCAAGCTCCAGCAGCGCTTCGGAGAAATCGGGATTCGAACGAAGCGCCTGTTGAAATAACTCTTCTGCTGCTGCGTCGTTCCCCTGCCTCTCTTCGATGTATCCCAGGTTGAACAAGCAAGATGCGTTGCGACGGTCCTGCTTGAGCCCGTCCTGAAAGTACTTCCTTGCTTCATCGAATCGCCCTAAGTGGCGGTACGCAAGGCCCATGAAAGCGTAAGATCGCGCCGAGGGATCCAGTTCGATGAGTTTCTTGAACTCGTCGATGGCCTTTTCTGCCTTCCCCGACATGAAGTAGCTCTCGCCCAGGGCAGCGTGAAGGTCCGCTCTTTGGGGCGCAATTTTCAATCCGGATTCCAGCAGTGGAATCGCGTCCTCGAAATAATTCTGGGTCATGCTGACCCGCGCCATCAGGAAGATGATGTCCGTGTTCTGCGGGTCCAGCTTTTTGGCAAGCACTAGCAGGTCCAAAGCATCCACCGGCCTCGTCTGATCGGAACAGACTTGGGCT
The DNA here is from genome assembly GCA_003225555.1 of Acidobacteriota bacterium. Classification (GTDB taxonomy): domain Bacteria; phylum Acidobacteriota; class Terriglobia; order Terriglobales; family Acidobacteriaceae; genus Sulfotelmatobacter. The sequence continues at coordinate 19,968 of QIAM01000043.1, forward strand.
AGCAGATACAGGGTCTCAGGCGAATCGGGCTGCAGCTTCAGAGCCCGATTCAACGTCAATTCGGCTTTCGCGTAGTCGCGACTGCGCAGATAAACTTGTCCCAGGTTGTAGAGCGTCTCGAACGTTTCGGGCTGTAGCGCATTGGCTTTTTCCAATTCCACCTTCGCCAATCCGTACTGTTTTTCTGAAGCCAACAAGACACCCAACGTGAAATGCAACTGGACATCGTTCTTCTTTTCGACAGAAATTTCCCGGGCCAGCTTCACTCCGTCTGCGGTTCTGCCCGCCCGCAGGTAGGCACGAGTCAGGTTAAAGCGGGTTTCCATATTCCATGGGTGCACTCGCTGAAAGTGCAGGATGGCCGCGGCGGGAGCCCCCGTAGCCATCAGCAGCAGGCCTAGGTTATAGTTTCCGTCACGATTGGCAGGGTCAAGGCGCAGGACTTCTCTAAACTCTTTTTCCGCAAGACCGAGCTTTTCTTGGGCCAGGTAAACGTTAGCCAGATTGTTATGAGTCTTTGTCGAACTAGGAGCGAGCCTCAGCGCATGCTGGAACGCTTTTGCGGCTTCCCCGTAGTTTTTCTGGCTGGCGTAGACAATGCCCAGCAAGTTGTATCCTTCGGCGTTGGACGGATTCTGTTTGAGTTGTTTTTCTACCTCATTCCGGGCTTCGTCAGTATGCCCTTCGCGAAGCAATGATTCCGCTTCCGCGAAAGGCGATTGGGTTACGGAAGAATGCGATGGCATGCGGCGCCCGGATTCGGTCTGCTGGGCTGCCTTTCCACTCGACGAAAACAAAATCAACCCGAACGCAAGAATGGCGGGCACCCCGGGTCGAAGATACGCGGTGCGCGCTGATGCATGCGGAGATAAGGTATCGAAGGGCATTCAGTCTGCGCCGTTGCAGCTCAATGTAGCATTTCCAGTTCCTGCTGAGCCATCTTATGTTGCGGTTGCTGGTGCAATAGTGTCAGCAGTATGTCTCTAGCCTTTTCCTTATTGTCCAGGATCACATACAGGCGGGCTAGATTCACATACGCTTGATCAAAATTTGGGTTGGATTTGATGCAAGCCTTGAATTTCTCCTCCCCTTCCGGATACCGGTGTTCTCTCACGAGAATAACGCCAAGATTGTTGAGCGCGTCGGGATAGTCCGGCCTGGTGTTGACTGCTTTTTCCAAATACTCCAGGGCCCGCGCCATCTCGTCTTGCTGGGCATACAGCATTCCCAGGCTGTAGTTTGCCTCGGGATCGTCAGGCTCAACCTCGATCGCGTGGAGAAGCAACTTTTCCGCGTTAGCAAATGACTTTTGGCGCCGGTAAAGGTTCCCTAGGTTTACAAGCGCAATCGGGTAGTCCGGCCTCAATTCCAGCGAGCGCGTGAAGTTTTGGATGGCTTCCTCATCGCTTTTTTCCTGGGCCGCGACCATTCCAAGATTATTCCATGCTTCCGGATAGTTCGGACGCATCTTTACCGCCTGTTCGAGGTACTGGCGGGCGTTGTGTGAATCATTCCTTCGCAGATAAAGCGTCCCCAGATTGTAATAAGCCTCCGGATCGTCCGGCCGAGCCGCTATCACCTGCCTGAAAGAAGTTGCCGCCTGCTCCAGATATCCGCGCTGGAAAAATGCGACTCCGTAGGTGAAGTCATTACGCAGGAATTCCCCCTGGTAGAGCTTTCCCTCAAACGGAAGACCCCTCCGCATACGTTCCCCCACAGTACGCGGAACTGACCGCACATCTTCCAGCAATCGTTCGGGATTCACCGGCCCCTGATAGACCTTAACGATCATGCCCTCGGGATCGACGAGGAAAGAGATAGGCACGCCGAGATCCCTGCGGCGGTCAAACAAGTAACGATAGATAACGTTGTAGATGCCAGCCACTTCCGGGGTGGCCATCAAAGTGGGGAAGGAGAAGCCTTGTTTTAAGACGAGAGAACGTACTTTTGGGACGTTGACGAGATCGTCCAAGTTCACAGCGACGATCTGTAGGCCACGCGCCGTAAGCTTTGATTGGTGCTGCCGCAGTAGTGATAACTGGTCGCTGCAGGACGACGAATCGGTCACCCAAAAGCTCAAAATCAGAAAGCCCTTTTGGAAAGACCGAAGATCCCATTGCTTACCGTCGATGTCATGCAAAGAGAACTCTGGCGCGCTCAAAGGCTGAATGAGCCAAGTCTCGATCGACGACGGCAAATCTGCGGGCTTCTCGTCCGCGTGCGGATGAACCCGCGGCGAGGCAACGAACGGTTTGGCAAGATATTTCTCTGAGCCTTCTTCGATTTCGATTCGATGATTGATTGGCAGTTGCTCGAATGATTGCGTTCGCCCACTCGGCCAGTGAATGGTGGCCCGGACCGTGCCCTCGAACGTCCCCACTCCGAAGAAGAGCTCCTTGGTGTGCTGAGACAAGAATCCCGAGCCGGCCTGAAGATATTTCGTCTGGCGATGCTCTGCTGCCTCGACTGTGACAGCGGCTCCGATCGCATCACGATTGCTCTTTGTCCCCCGCAAACGGAACGCGATCGAGTTCCCCAAATCCTTCATCGCGTTGTGCAAGATCCGGAGTTGTGGTGCGTTTCGGTTCTTGAGAATTACTTCCAGCCGTCCGTCGTGGTCCAGGTCGGCGAGCGCAAACGAGCGGCTGTCGTCCGGAAAATCAAGCCCGGCTATGGCGGAGACATCTGAAAACGTGCCGTCGTGATTGTTCAGATACAAAACATTCCGCTCGCGGCCGTTCCATGTGGCGTCGGACCGGATCAACTCGTTGATCGCATTCCACCCTCGCTCATAGTTGAACGAAGCACTGGAGTCTGGCGGTGATTTCGCGACGACCTGCCGCCAGAAGAAGCTGGCAAGATCGCGTGCATCAGCTCCGGAGATATACCCATTGGCGATGTACAGGTCAGGATAGCCGTCATGATCGAAATCCCACGCGTCCGAAGACCAAGCCCATCGGCCCATCTCGACTCCCGCTGGCTGGCTGACGCTTTTGAACCGTCCATTTCCCTGATTCTGGTAGAGAGAATTGCCGCGAGCGTGTTGGCGGTAAAGGGCTCGAATCGTCTCAGGATCTTTGGGATGAAAGGAATTTTGGGTGGAAATTCGCATGCCGGCGGCAGACCACATGTTGCCAACAAAAATGTCTTGCTTGCCGTCGCCATCGAAATCGAACCAGCTGGCGCTCATCCCTGCGCCCGCTTCCTCAACCCCCGCTTCGGACGAGACAACTGTGAACGTTCCGTTGCCGTTATTCCGATACAGATTGCTCCGCCCGAAGTCGTTGGCCACGTAGAGATCCGGACGTCCATCTGAGTCGCAGTCTCCCCAGGCACAAGCGAAGCTATAACGATCATTGTCCACATAAAGCCCGGCGACCTGTGTGCGATCGCGAAAGGTTCCGTTGCCTTCGTTGTGGAGTAGAAAGTTCGGAGGTCCATTGCGCGCATCAAAGTACGGAGCGGGATAGTGATACTGGTCCAAGCCAAGGTAGTAGCTGTAAAGACAAAAATAGATATCCAGAAATCCATCGTGGTCGTAGTCGGCAACGGCGGCATGTGTAAAGGTGCCTTGCGGAGGTCGCACAAAGTTGAAGGCATCGCGTTTTAGCGAAAAGTCTCCGTTGCCCTGATTCAGGAATAGCAGAGGCCCACTGCCGCAAACGACGAGAAGATCCTGCAATCCCTTGTTCTCGAAGTCCGCGAACAAAGCGCTGGCTGTTCCATCCAGCACGCCCACTCCTGATTTCTCAGTCACATCCTCGAACGTCCCGTCACCTCGATTGCGATAGAGACGGTTTGGAAGTCCCGAGGGCTGGCACACGTAAATCTCATCCCAGCCGTCATTGTCGATGTCGCCGACAGCTACGCCGTTGTTGCCGTACACGTTGATCCCGCAGGCGGCGTCTAGCACCGTACGCCAGTGGTCAACCCCGCGCAACATTTGGTTCCGGTATGACTCAGTTTGACCAAGGGCTTGCGAAGTAATGTCTACGAATAGTGGTTCGCGAGCGCGACTGACAGTTTCTTGCGTCGCCTGCCACCTGGTTGCTTGCCAGTCGTTCGATACACCGCGCGACCACAAGGTCAACCAACGTCCCACACGCTGCTCGCGCGCAGAATCTCGTCGAGTTCCGACAAGGTCGTAACGAATCTCGAGCTGAAAGGTGTGTGGAATGCCGGCTCGCTCCTCGATAGCAGTGAGTTCGAATTCAGCGACCTCGACTCGCGCCATTTGCGAGAAATAGGTTTTGATTTCGCAGAGGAACTGCTCGCGACCTGGCTTCACCTGGGCAGTAAAGCGCCTTCGATAAATCTCGATTCCTCCTTCCGCACGCAGAGCCGTTTCCTGGATCGGCGAAAGCGAAGCCGCTTCGATTGCAGGGTCCACGAATTTCGCGATGACGTCGAGAGCAGGCGGAGCCGACTTTAGAGTCTGACTCCAATCACCGAGAAGTTGCATGATTTCCCATGCGTACTTCTCGGTAACGTACTCGTCACCGCCCGGAACCGCCTGGCGAAGAAGATCTTCGAGTGGAGACTTTGCAGGATCGTGGGGTGTGAAACGAAAGTCCGAGAAGGGAAGAGAGAACCCGCGATCCCAAATGGTTTTTGGGAAGAAAGGCCCGACGGGCAAGCCATGCAAGGGCGATGGAAGCAAAACCATGGGCGCCCATCGCATTCCCTTGAGGAAGGCCCGGCGTGAAGTGAAGTTTTCGTCTTTACGACTCGCCATCCTCGAGTGCCCGCGGAGCAAGGACCCCAGGTTCGCATGCTAGCACTGATCCAACCCCGTAACTATTCGAAGGGGTGTTTTTTGGGAACGAGTTATCAAGCAGGTTGTTCAAGGGGCGCGGGTCCCGACGAATCTCCCAAGACAAGTTCCGCCCCGATCTCGTACTCCTTACCCTGAGGATTGGCCGAGCCGGAGAGTTCGTGCAAGGCGTCGGCGGCAATCTGCCCCAGAGTTTCACGATGGATGTCCACAGTTGTAATCGACGGATTGCTGTATTCGGCCAGGCTCGTCTTGTCGAATCCGGTGATCGAAACATCCTGGGGCACCCGGCATCCCGACTTCAGCAGACCTTTGATCACACCGACGGCAGTCAGATCGTTGATGGCCATCACGGCCGTAGGACGGGGCGACAGCTTTGCGATGGCTAATCCGGCGGCCAGTCCGCCGTGAAAGCGCAAGTCCCCAGGCAAGACGGGTCCCGGTTTTAATCCCAACGCGGACATACATTTTTCGTAGGCACGTAAGCGCTCAACATTCGATTTCAGCCCGGGCCTTCCCGCAACAAAGGCGATTCTCCGATGTCCGCACTGGTAGAGATACTTCACAATTTGCTCGACTCCGGAGAAGTAGTCGATTCGCAGATTGCTCATGTATCCGCGGACGGGCGCCGGATCGAGAAGAGTTACGGCAATTTTCCTTCGCGCCAGTTCATGAATCAGCCGCATGCTGATCTCCGAGGTCATGATGGCAACGCCCCGGACTTTGTGTTCCATCATTCTCTCCGCCGCCAACCGGGTTCTGCGAGGATCATAGTTGGTGTCGCTGAGGATGGCGTCATAACCAAGCTGACGGGCGCGGATTTCAAAACTCTTGATCACCTCCGGGAAGAAGGGGTTTTCGATGTCGGAAACGATGATGCCAAGAGTGCGACGGTCCCCCGAAGCCAGATGGCGGGCATGAACGTCGGGAATGTATCCCAAGCGCTTGACGGTCGAAAGAACAAGGCGGCGCGTGCGGCGTCCCACCTTTCCAGTCTTGTTCAAGACGTTGGAAACAGTGGCGGTGGAGACCCCTGCGGCCTTCGCGACATCACGAATGGTGAGGCTCATGGCCTGATCGTTCGACCCTAGTCAACGAGGTTCACAACTGCTCTGAATTCTGCGGAAACGTTGTGGGCACGAAATGGAGTCGGAGTATAGCCCAGGAAAAAATACTTGACAATGCATGAGGCGGGGTGGTATTCCGCACACTAGTGTTTTTGGACTAGATTCTTCGCGTCAAAAGGTTAAGCGGTTAAGTTCGGTTGATTTCCAGCTTTTTAGCGTAGTTCGTTTCCATTCACTGGCTCACCGAATTTCTGTGAAACCTAGTATTCGCTCTCTTGCGACGGTTGGGGACCTTGACCCAAAGATAGATAACACGCGGTGCAGAGCTTGCCGAGTTGCAAGCCTAGGAGAAGGCCATGAAGCCGAAGACCGTTCTTGGAATCCTGCCAGCTTGGTTGGTGTTGGTCGGCGGTATGGTGTTAAGCGCGGGACTCCTCCATGCACAAGTGGACACCGGCAGCATTACCGGCACCGTCAAGGACGCTTCCGGTGCCGTAGTCAGCGGCGCCAAGGTCACGCTCACCAACGAAGGCACCGGCGCCGCCCTCACCACCACAACGACTTCGGATGGCGTCTACAAGTTCTCGCCGGTCCGAATTGGCAATTACAAGATTGATGCTACCGCTCAAGGTTTTCAGACGGTCAGCCAGACCCACGTTATAGTAAACGTAAGCGCCAACGTGCTGGTTGATTTCACACTCAAGCCAGGCAGCGCGACGGAAACTATAGAGGTAACCGCGGCCCCGCCTGCGTTGCAGACCCAGGACGCCTCCGTCGGCCAGGTCGTGGACTCACGCAATGTCAACAACCTCCCGTTGAATGGGCGAAACTTCACATTCCTCGCCCAACTCGCTGCCGGCGTGAACTCGCCACAGGCGGACACGCGGGGTAATGCGGCCACCGGCGCCTTCGCAGCCAATGGGAATCGTCCGGCGCAGAACAATTACATGCTGGATGGTGTGGACAACAATTCGGATACGGTTGACTTCCTAAACGGCACGAACTTTGTCGTCCTTCCGCCAGTCGATGCGATTCAAGAGTTCAAAGTTCAAACCTCAGACTTCAGCGCGGAGTTCGGCCGTTCCGGAGCCGCCGTCCTCAATGCCACGGTCAAATCCGGAACCAATCAGTTCCGCGGCAGTGTCTGGGAGTTTTTCCGCAATGACAAGCTGGATGCTGCGGATTATTTCGAGCGTGGCAAGAAGGGCGAGCTCCGTCAGAACCAATATGGGTTTACGATTGGCGGTCCGGTCATCATTCCGCACGTGTTTGACGGGCATAACAAGATCTTTTTCTTTGGTGACTATGAGGGGTTCCGGCGGCGCCAGGGTATTCCTCATGCCGGCACAGTTCCGACCCTCGCCGAACGAAACAGTGGTTACACGGACTTCAAGGATCTGATCACTGGACAATCGGGTACACAAACCGATGCCTTAGGCCGGACGATCCCAATCGGAACCATTCTGGATCCTGCTACCACGCAACCGGGTGGAACCGGATTTGTGCGCGAGCCGTTCATGGGTCCAGCCAGCACCTGCCCAGTTAACGCTCCCGCCGGCTTTACCTATACGCTGGCCGGGTGCGATCTGAATGTCATTCCAGCTGGCAGATTGGATCCAAATGCCATCGCCCTCTTGAATCTTTATCCGTCGCCGACCAACACCTCCGCGCTGCTCGGCAATTACAATGTTTCGCCGAAGGACAAGGAAGACAAACAGTCCTTCGACACCCGGCTGGACGTTAATTTTGGCCAGAAAGATCAGGCATTCTATAGATTCAGCCTGGTCGACGACCCGCATCTTATTCCGGCTATTTTCGGGGGCATCGCGGACGGCGGAGGGTTTCAGGAAGGGCCTCAGACTGCCCTTGCTGAGGCGAGTGCGTTAGCCTGGACCCATGTATTTTCGCCGACCGTGATCAACGTGGCCCGAGTTGGCCTGAATTACCTGCACACCACGCGCGTTTCGCCTGCCGCCAATGATCTGAGCAACCTTCCCGGGAAGTACGGCGTCCAAGCCATCCCTCAGCAACACGAGAATGGCGGACTTCCTGCGTTCGGGATCAACGGGCTGGCTACACTTGGCGGTAACGCCTTCCTTCCGTCAGACGAAGTCAGTTCTACCATTCAAGTCAACGATGACTTCACCAAGATTTACGGCAAGCATACCTTCAAGATGGGTTTTGAGTATCAGCACGTGAAGTTTTCGACGTTACAGCCACCCTGGTCGCGCGGGCAATTCAATTTTGACGGTACGTACACCGATGTTGCGGGCGGCGGACACCCGGGAAGCACGGGCCGGGCCCAATTCTTGCTGACTCCGACCGCAGCGACCAACGGAGGAACAGTCGACTATGCTGGCGGTCCGAACAGCATCTTCGTCTCAAATATTTCGCTCACGGACAATGGAAAGAATTATTACGGTACCTACATCAATGATGACTGGAAGGTTTCGCCCAAGCTGACACTCAACCTGGGCCTGCGCTGGGACTTCTTCGGGCTCGTCTATGAGCACCGCGGCAACCAGGCCAATTTCGTCCCCAGTGGGCCTCCGACCGGTTCTCCGATGTACATCATCCCGCAGGGACCGAATGCTAATAACCTCTCTACGGATCCCACGACCGGCTTTACCACTTTGCTCGCGAAGGACGGTATCGCGCTAGCCGTGACGAATAAGTATGGCAAGGGTTTGGGCACTTCGCAGAAAGCGAATTTTGCGCCTAGGGTTGGTTTCGCTTACCAGGTGACCCCGAAGTTCGTAGCTCGGGGTGGTTTTGGACTTTTCTACAACGGCTTCGAGAACAGAGGTTTTTCTCCGAACTTGGGCGAGAATTATCCCTTCCAGTTCAACTTTTCGTTCTTCTCGCCCAACGATATTGATCCCTACGTCTATAACGGATGCACGACCGCAGGTCCGATTGGGAATGCAACATTGGAGACTGGATTCTCCTGTACACCGCTCGACCCACTTTTGGTTAACGCAAACGGTTTGGGACTGCGCGGGATCCAGTTCAAATACGTCACTCCCTACTCGATGAGCGGGAATTTCACTCTGCAATATCAATTAACTCCGTCTCTTTCGGTCCAGACAGGCTATGTAACCTCGCTGGCACGGCATCTGGAGGTATTCCCGGGTTCGAACCAGGTCACGCAACTCTTGCCCAACCAAGACAACACGGGTGCCGGGATCGATCGGCAAAAACATGTTCAGTTCCAGGATTTCGGATACGGGTCGAGCGACGCGACCACAGATGGAAACAGTTACTACCACGGTTTACAGGTAAAGGTTGAAAAGCAGTTTGCTGCTGGGCTGAATTTCTTGGGCACGTACACATGGTCCAAAGTGCGTTCTGATGCCCTTGACCTGCTTAACGGGTTCTCTGGAAATGGTTATCGTGCTCCACAGGTGCCGGGTTTCGGGATTCACCACGACTACGGCCTAGCCAATTTCGACGTCAGGAATGTAGTGCACTTCAGTGGAGGCTATGCACTTCCTCTTGGTAAGGGCAAGCGTTTCATGGGCAATGCCAATGGCTTCGCCGATGCCGCGGTGGGAGGGTGGAGTCTTCAGTGGATCGCAACCCTGCAAGGCGGCCAGCCGTTCAAGATTGATTGCCCCAGTGGAACGACCAGCGGTACAGATTGCCTCGCGTTTGTAATTCCGGGGAAGAATCCGAAGATTTCGCGACACGTGGATCCAACCAACGGGTATGTGGCTGTGTTGAACCCGGCTGCATTTGCACAGCCCTGCCAGTTGAAGGCCACCACTGCGGATCCGACAGGGCCAAGCGCACCGATTCCTGACTCGCCGAGCGGATGTATTCCCCTGACGGGCCTTGGCGCCCTGGGTGGTTCTCAGCCGTCCCAGATCGAAGGACCCGGGTACCACCGGTTGGATTTTTCGGTTTTCAAGAATTTCCAGCTCAGCGAACGCGTGCGCATGGAGTTCCGCTCGGAGTTTTTCAATATCGTCAATCACCCGAACTTCAACGCACCTGGGTTCGGCGGCAACGGCGTTGTCGCGGTATCCGGATCGACGAATTTCTATGATTCAACTTTTGGCGAGACCGGATCGACCCGCGACGGTGCCTACAGTTCGCGAGAGGTTCAGTTCGCGCTAAAGCTCTACTTCTAGGCTTGAATTCCCCGCAGAAAGCGCTTGGCACAAGCGCTTTCTCGCGGGGAGCAGATTCTTCCGCTGATCCTGATGCCCCGGGCGTCCCCGATCAGTGCTAACATACGAACGCCGTGGCTATGAGACATCAGATGCAGTGGTCTGTGCGTCTCGTACTCTTGGCGTGTGTGCTGCCCGGTGTAGTTCATGCTCAAGAGAAGCAGAAGCTTGAGAGCGAGTTTCAGGCAGCCGTTGCACAGTATGACGCAGGACACTTTCCCCAAGCTGCGACTCAATTGGAAAACCTGGAGCGCAAGATCCCCGACAGTTTCGAAGTTCAGGAACTCCTGGGCCTCGTCTATTCTGCGCAGTCGCAGGATGCCAAGGCCCGGCCCCATTTCGAGAAGGCTGTGCGCCTGAAGCCGAATTCGGCTCCTGCCCGAACCAATTTCGCTACCAACCTCGCGCGCTTAGGAAAGCTTGGCCTGGCCGAACCGGAGTTCAAGAAGGCAGTCGAACTCGAGCCCGGAAACTACGACGCTAACCACAATCTCGGCGAGTTCTACGTTCAAGCGGGAAAGATTGCCGCGGCTACGCCTTTTCTGGAAGCGGCACAGCGGATCAATCCCGCGTCTTACGGCAACGGCTACGATCTGTCCCTCGCCTACATTCAAACCGCAAGGCTCAAGGAAGCCAGGCAACAGGTCCAGGACCTGATGAGACGAAAAGACACCGCCGAGTTGCACAACCTGTTGGGCCAGATTGAAGAGAAAGACGGGCAATTCGTAGCGGCGGCGAATGAATTCGAAATCGCCGCACATGCGGACCCCAGCGAGAGCAATCTGTTCGACTGGGCAAGTGAACTGCTTCTTCACCGGACGCTGGAGCCTGCAATCGAGGTTTTCCGGCAAGCGAGCGTGCGCTACCCTAGTTCGCCCCGGTTAGCGATCGGTCTCGGTGTAGCTCTCTATTCGCGAGGGAAATATGACGAGGCGGTCACGTCTTTGATCAAGGCTGCCGATCTGAATCCGTCTGACCCCCGTTGTTACCTTTTCCTGTCGAAGGCCCATGACAGTTCGCCCACGCAGGCAGAAGAGGTGATCCAGCGCTTTCGCCGGTTCGCCGAATTGCAGCCGCAGAACCCGCGCGCATCGTATTACTATGCGATGAGCATGTGGAAAGGGAAGCGTGCCCGGGATGGCAGCCTTGATCTCCACCAGATCGAGTTGTTGCTTAAGACAGCAGCCGCGCTCGATCCGAAATTTGCGGAAGCCCATTTGCAGTTGGGCAATCTTTACTCGGAACAAAACAAGTATGCGGAAGCCGTGCCCGAGTACGAGAAGGCGCTCGAACACAACCCTGATCTCGCCGACGCGCACTATCGATTGGGACAGGCCTATGTTCACACCGGCGCAAAAGACCGCGCTCAGCAACAGTTGGAGATTTATCAACGCCTCCGCGCACAGCATCTCGCCGAACTTGACGAGCAGAGAGCCGAGATTCGCCAATTTGTTTATTCAGCAAAGGATGGCGCGAACGCAAAGCCCTGATCTTTGAAAAGCCATTGTACATAGCTATAAGCTTATCAATATCTTCGGTGGTACCGGAACTATGTTGTCTGATATCAGCCGCGCTCTCGCCCGCAGTCGCCGCGAGTTCCTGCGTAGTGCCGCGGGCGTCGCTCTGGGTAGCGCACTGTTGCACTCCAGTCCGTTCGCTCGGGCAGCGATCACCGCGAAGCGCAGGAAAGTAGTGGTGATCACCTTCGGTGGAGGAGCACGAGACCAGGAGACTTTTGCGCCAGAAGGTCAGGAAAACATTCCGCACCTCATACGTGAACTCATCCCGCAGGCGACCTTCTTTACCCAAGTCGTGAATCGCGGAATCCTGGGCCACTATGTTGCGACCGCAAGCCTGGCCACTGGCGTCTACGAAACGATCAACAACTTTGCCTCGCTTCCGCCCGAACATCCGACCGTCTTCGAATACTTCCGAAAAGACTTGAAGCGGCCCTCCTCAGACGCCTGGGTTGTGGCTCCCAGCAATGGTTTCAACCGGATTGGAGAAAGCAGTCACCGTGCCTACGGCGCCGGGTTGGGAGCCAGCGTGATTTTGCCAAAGCATTTGCTGACCGCCGCCATGTCAGGCCGCATCACGAATTACGAACACCTGCTGCGCGACAACTATGAAACCCCGTTCTACGCCCCCGAACTCGGGGGCAGTGAGTTTGAGTTGCATCAACTGGAGATGATCCTGAAGCTCTCGGTCGATGACTTTAAGGCACATGCTCGGACCCTATCGAGTCCAGACGAACTCTCCGTCTATATCGCGCGGCAGTTGATGCGGCAGGTAGCGCCCAGCCTTCTGTGGATC
>QIAM01000004.1 GCA_003225555.1 Acidobacteriota bacterium
CGCTCCACATCCGAGTCCGTTCCCAAGGCGGAGCTTGGTCCTCAGTAAGCGCTGGTGCTCGTCGGAAACCTAGCGGGATGAACCTAGCGGTTACGTCGGTTAGCCCCTATTGGCGCTCTTGTTTGTGCTGTTCGGGGCGTGTATCGAGATAGGGGGGTAACGCACTGAGGCCGATCACTTCCGCGTGGACTCCTTCAGAACCGTTTCCGCCCCGATGCTTGCCAGACCGAGCACGATAGCTGAGCCTGTCACGAGACAGGGCCGAATCGCTCCTCTATATGCCTTTCATCAATTCCGAAACAGTGATCTGAAATCCTCTCGCGAGAACCTCCAGCATAGGTAGAAGACGCACCGCAATCCCCAACCCCAAGCGGTCTGTGACAGGGCAGACGGGGGCGTAGGACAGTGAGGCGCGAAAAATGCCGTTGACATTAACAGAATTGGTGCTACAGTGCGATGCACGAGGAAACGCTCACGACACTCGCCGGAGCGTTTGCCTCATGTCTATCCCCAGAGCATCTCTAAGCCAACAAAGCCTTTCGCTCCCTACTCTGTTCGGCTTCTGTAACAAAAGAACCCGTCTCGCGAAATCCGCAACTTTCGGTGTAATCTCCGCCGCAATCAGCGTTTTTAGATCACGCCGGGCGACGGACTTTCCGCATAAAGGAGGAGGTGCTTATGGTCCGTTCATTCTTGATTGCGATTGCTATTGCTGCGCTCACCTACAATTCGTCCGCGCAGCGCTTGGACGAAGGGAACCACTCTCGCACACACGTCCATTCTACCGATGCAGGATTGATCGACGGGGCGCAGCATCCCGAACTCATTCCTGATTCCACGGCTTACCGCCTCTTTCTTATCACGGTCTCTGAAAAGCCGAATCCAACGTCTAAGGAGGCGGAGCGCCAGCTCGCGTTTCTTACAGCGGCAGGACTCGACCGCGACGATATTGAAGCTGCCATTCCCATATTGGCTACCTTCAAAGCGCAATACACCGACCTCATCGCGGGGTACAACAAGGCAGTCGCCTCTGCCAACGCTACCGGAATAGCACCGGACCTCGCGACGTTTTTGCAGCAGCGCGAATCGCTCGTGCAATTCACGCGAGATGCACTCGCGTCAGCCCTTACCCATGCGGGCATGGATCGCGTTCATGCACATGTGCAACGTGAAAAGAGGAAGATGAAAGTAGCAAAGGAGGCCCAATGAAATCGCGAATTTTCTGTTTGCAGATGATCCTGTGCCTGTTCGCGTTTCTCGGAAGCGGGCAGGGCCAAGGCTGCGGCGGTTGGATGACTCCCCATTACAGCGTCTATTCAACTCTAAGTGCGAACAGCACTACCATCTACTCGTCTGTATCGGTTGATGGATACACTAGTGGTGTCTGCCCTATCGGTTGTGCCTGCTCCGGCGTTACCCACACGCCAAGCGCCTACAATTTGATTGGCGGTACTGGGGGTTGGGGGAACGGAACAAGCGTTCCGTGGAACTATTACCTGACATACACGAACTCTAAGAGTATCGCGGCATCAAGCGTCCTCCAACCTTTCACTTCTTCGGGGAAGGTAATCTGTACTGCGGTGGGGACTTTCTTTGCTACGGCAGCCTCAACTGACTACTCAGCAACCAATCCCAATTGTGGCGGTACTAACGGCCAGATGGTGATTGTTTATGCGCCTCCCCAATCACAAAGATGTGATGGGACGACGACTTACAAAGCAGGTGCCAGTGTCGGCAGTTCGGGAACGACGTATGTGACTGAGATTGGTGTTACCACCACCACGGACAATACACTCCTGCTCGATCTAGTGGGTGGTCCGGCTGCTGACCCTGTCTGCACGAACAAGCCCGGAAGCTCTACCTGGTGCTATCAACAGTCTTACAAAGCTGCCGTCCCGAATTCGTCTACCGGTCGGACTGGCAACATAAAATGGAACTTCAACATCTTCTGCGGAACGAAATTGAATCCTGATATATATGGGACCGTTCCGCAGCCTTTCTCCTGCCAGTAAAGGAGTTCAAAATGGTCCCGAGAACATGGGCTGTCTGTTTTGTGTTATGCGCGGCAATGTCGGGCGGGCTTGCTCAAGAGCAAAAGGCCGCCCCTTATGATTGTCGCGTTGCCAATCTCCCTACCGTGTGGGCGTTCGACAATCCGCCCGGAACCATCGAACGGAATAACGCCGCGTTCGGAGAATCGGGGAGGGCGTGGCTAGACTTCCAATTTCGCAACCGGGAGTCTACCTCTATTCAAGCATTGACGCTCATTGTGGAGTATGCCGACAAGGAGGACGAGATAATTGATCGCGTGCCCTTTGTTGGTACTGTGACTCAAGGCATCACGGATTCGCTGCCGTTCGTTCTCTCGCCAAGCCAGGCGTGGAAGAACGCATTGTCGCCCGGTGACTCAGCACGTATGGAGCGAGTTAGCGATGGAATCAGGACGGGGCGTTGTCCGGTTCGCGCACGGGTTACGTTCGCGAGTCTTCGGTTCACTGACGGGACTCTACGAACCTTTTCATCTCCCCAGTGGCAATCGGGGCCTGTCCCGACCTTGATTCCGACCCTTCCCGAGACGATTCCAGAGTTGCCTGTGCAACCACCCGTTTCATTGCTTGCAAAGCTAAAAATAAGTGCCATGGGCGACGTTCTGGACGTTGTTTCGGAGGAACCCGAGAGCCTGAAGCTTCTGGGTTGGATTCGAGATCGAATGAGACAGGATTGGAAGTTCCATCCGGCTCGTCTCAAAGGAAAGAGCACCGACTCGGAACTCACCGTACTCTTCCTTATCCATTCAAAAGGAATGATAAAGTTTGTAGAGAGTAAGCCCGTATTGCAGCCGATCACTCTGATCCAGTTTTATTGGAGCCATGACCTGTTTGGACAGGTCAACGCGATGGACAGGTGGACAGTAACGTATGGAGCCTTGCAGGAGGGTAGCATCCCCAATTGAGCTTGTCGAAAAGTGGAGCACGGTCCTTAGGAGGCCCCGTATGCTGAACCCCACACTCGGCCAAGTGTCCCCGGCGCATGTTATGTCACGGCATCTGGCAGCTACGGTTGGAGCGATTTTGGCGATTGTCCTCTGCGGTTGGCTGTTGTACACCTATATGCCAAAGGAGTTGTATTTGCATTTCTGGAGGGCAGTATACCCGGCTCGCCGTGTCGCATTCTGGGCGTGTTTAATTGCTGCATCTCTAGTGACGACGGTTTGGGTGATTCGTCTTTGCGTGTTGGGTTTGCGTATTCGCTAACAAAACAGCAGAATGGGCTACCCCTCCCGCCCCAAATCGCGGGGGGGCCATCGACCTTGCAATTGCCCGTCGCCGCCGTAGACGAGATAGCGTCATGGCCTCCCACGCCGAACTATTTAGACGACGGGTAAAGCGTCCCGGAGAAATTTGAGGGGGTAAGCCGCTGTTTGCAGTTGGATGGCTCCGGCTGCTGATAGCGGCTTTTTCTCAAGGACGGAGTTTCTAACATGTTTCTAAAAGCGCTAGCAGACGGATTGGTTATCATCGCCGCCGCGCTGATCTACACTGCGGTTTTTGCGGTCGTGATCGGGCCGTACATGGTGCCGGGTGAAAAGGTCAAAGCCGTTGGGCTGGCGGCGGTGTTCGGTGCATCGTTGGAATCGCCTTGGTATTGGCTGCTGCTTGTTGCAGTGATTTCTGCCGTGGTCTGGATGTTTACCCGCATGTTCTTTCTGAAAGCACTCGCAGCGGGATTCGGGATCGTCGTATCGCTGGTTGTCTTCACAATGGTTTTTGCCCACCTCCAGTTCCCAAAGGAAAAGGCAACCAGCATGATCTTCTTGGTAATCTCCCCGTACTACTGGCTATTTATGATTGTGTTGGTTGCCTGTGAGGCTTGGTTGCTGATGCGGAATCGAGCTGGTTAGGAACTGAATGCTCGTTGCAATGTGGCACCTTCGTGGGGTCTCGGATGGCACTTTCGCGCTACAACCCTTGTGCGGAGTGATACCTTATACACCGTATATAAAACGGACCCTGCCCCGTAGGAATCTTGGCGGGTGCCCTCCCGTCGCATGGAAGATAAAATCCGCAACCTATGCGCCAGAGCCGTAGCAGCTGGCGATAACGATTTCCAAGAGGCCATCTCAGAACTCCAGTCGGCCCTCCACGAACACGCCCAAGAACTGCGTAAGACGTTGATTGAGCAGTTAGGTGGGAGAAGAGACCGCAGAGTCAGAGCGGAGAGAGAATGAACCGCCATGCACTGGGGTAAGGATAAATCAGAAAGATTCCGGGAACTCAGCGCTCGAATCGCGACCGAGCGAGACCACGACAAATTTAGTGCGCTTGTTAAAGAACTCAACGAACTCCCTAGACGGCAAGGAACCTGTCAAAGAGTCGGAAGATCGTGATTGAGGCTTCGAGACTATGTTCATCTGCCCTCACTGCAAGCGCGGCAACCAACGTTCCGTGGGCCGCCGAATTGACGTTAAATTGATCTCGCTAGGGCAACGTGCGAACACTGTGGTAAGGAATTCCTTGTCGTTGACAATGTTGCCGTGACCGAGGAGCAGTATCGACAGGAGTAAGGAAGTCCCTCAAGCCGCCTCGCGCTGTTCAGTAACGAACGCAAGTTCATCAGTGCAACGTCGATCAGCCAGCGCTCTAGCATTGAGTCGTAATTCTCTGAGTCGTTACTCTCTTGGGCTAGTTCCAGCAATCTTTCGTGAATCGCTTTCTGTGCAGCCTCAATGCGATCTCTCCGCTTCTTCTCATCTGTCTCACGCCGAGCCGCGTGAAACAGTTCTAACCACTGCTTGAATTTTGAATCGGGAAGAGGCGATTTTCTGTCCATATCGCGCTGCCTTGCACCACGGGAGTTACTGTCGGAGTGGGCAAGGAACGTCACTAGGATGCGCGGGGGAGGGATACGCCAAGTGACCAAGTTGACCTTACCGCCTGCCGAATGGCATTGGCAAGAGAAATCCGGCAGTCCGTAGTGGTGGAGTTTGAATCTAGGAGCTAGGGGGAATGGCAGGCGGGTTGCGTTCGGCCATGCGCCTTTGGTTCAAACCCAATCTCTTCTCTTCGAGGAGCCGATTGATCTCTTGAACGAGAGCGTAGAGTTTCGCAGGGTCTTGCTCAGTAGCGGCTTGTTCGCAGAGTTCGAGCCAGCGCTCTTTGCGTTCCATGGCGCACCTCAACGGGGAGGGCTGGCCAATTGCAAGTATTATATACCTCGCACGATAGAGTCTAACGACTGGAGCCGATCCCAGCGGGCCGTGTACAAGAAAAGCTCCGCTTCGGCCAACAGGCCAGAGGGAGACGACGGAACCGGAATCGAGCAACCCCCTTCAACCCCGGCGTCCCCACTGGCACCAAGAGTATACCCGTCGTCGGAGGGACAGCGCCGGAAAAGGTGGCTTTCTGAGGGCTAATGTACTGGTAGTGTCCTAACCAGTGCGTTGGCTAGGCTTTGCGTCGAGTGGCGGCTTTCTTCTGACACTGAGCAGATAGCATCCCTCATGAACAATCTTCCCGTTTTCATCCGCCTTGCTGGTTTCAGGAGAGACGGGCTTACTGCAAATGCCGCAGATTGGGAGAGGTGGGAGATTGAGCATCGGTTGTCCCGCCACAGGCGACGATGAATCATCAGATTGCACAGGAGACCGACGCCCAGAACGAGGCCCGGCGGAGAGATGTGTAAAGAGACTCTCAGAGTCTAGCACTGCTACAGCGGCTTTTCACTATTCCAATTGTGAGAAGAACTCGGGGACCCGAACCTCTACAAAATCGCCTGCTCCTCCAACTTCTTGTGACATGGCACAGCGCAGCACACAATGACATTAGACCGCTCGAAACGCAATTGCCGATGCGTTCTGAGTTTCTTGATATGGTGCAACTGAAGCTCCCGGCGCTGTCTCTCCTTGCGAGTTAGCAGTGCTCTCTCTTCCTTAGTGAGTTGAGGCGCTCCGAACCGACCTGCTCTACTGTCGGACGCAGGTCCGTTGCTGTCCGCACTCCTGCTTCTATTCCTGCCTCAGCTAATCCTTTCGCTTCGTCAATTGCTTTAGGAGTGAGTGCATACGTCACCCCCTCTGCCAATGCTCCCCAAGGATCGGCGGTGGGGTTCGCTTGGAATGCCGATTTAGACAATTCAAAACCCTTCTCCATGTCGCCGAATTCAGCACGCTCCGTCAACTGCGCTGCGAGTGGGCCAACGAGCGGAACGTGTGCTGCCATAATGTAGGAACCGCCCATATCCAGTAACGCACGTTTCTTAGCAGGGTCCTGCTCTTTTGCCGCTAGGTCTTCGAGGTGACGGCCTTTCTTGTAGGATTCCACCATCGCATCCGAAAGCAGTCTCTTGCCAGCCAAATTTACTTGTCCTGCGACGTTGTTGATTGCGTCTAGGCCGAAGCCGTGGCTAGTGTCGGCCTTTAATTGCGCTTCTCATTGCGCGGCGAATCAACAGCAGCATGGTAGACAGCCCCCGGCAAGTTTACTAAGGCGCTGACGCCGCGCTTTACGCCTGCGTAAACACCCGTCTCTTCTGGTTGGGAGGCCGGTTGGGAGGTGCCGTTAGTGTCGGAGGTTGAGACTCGTTTTGCACCAAGGTCGGAAAAATCCAAGCTGCCGGACGCCGGAGAAGCGGGCACCGGCTTGGCTCCCAGATCGTCGAAATTAAGTGATTGCGGGTTTGTGCTCATGGAAAATTCCCTACTGTTGCATGACACGCAGGTTGGGATCGCGCTGCTGTGCTGCCTTCAGGTTCCCTTGGGGAATATCGTGAACCCCTCCGCGTGAATCTTGAAAGCGCACGAATCCGGGTTCCAATGCCGGAGTGTTCTGCCTTGCAGGAAGAGCTTTGCTCTCTATACCCATTCGTTGCAGGGTTTGCTTTCCTTCATCCGATATTAGGTTCGGGAAAGGTGAACCTATCGTGTTCAAATACTTCCGACCGAGGGCCGCAAGCCTGATGTCCGCGCTTTTGCCGAGTTGCTTCAATGCAACTTCGATCCCGGCTGGCGTGCTGGTATCGCTCAGCACTGTCTGCATAGTTCTTAAATCAGCTTCATGCTCGGCACGATTCGCGTTCAGGAAACTCATAAACTCTTTGCGCACCGGTTCAAGGGATGTCGTGAACGCAATGTAGTTCGTGTCATTCGTGGCGTTTGTAGCCAGCCAATTGAGCGGTTGTCGAACCCCCTCCGTATGACCCATCGGTAGGTTGCAGGATCATCACAACGAAACCTATCTTCTATGTCGTTGGACATTGGTCGCGTCCTCCATAGCGGACCTTTTACGGGGTCAGATAGCCTTTGCTTTGGCCGTCAGCTACGATCTTCCGTAAATTAGCTAGGGACTCTCTGAATAAGTAAGTTTTCTGATCGAGTAAGTTTCGTCTGTCTGGAAATGCTGGATCCTGGCGCAACTCTCCGAGTGGTGTTGAACTCATTCCACTCGGATTTCTCGGCTTCGCCGTCGCCAACCTCAAGGCGAACAGCGGCTCGCCTGCGTTTATGCGTTTGTCCTCAGCAGCAGTTTCCCCCGACTGAGAAACAGATTGACCAACGCGCAAGTGACAAACAGCCGATGTGCGTTCTTCTTCAGTCCGCGGTAGCGCAGCTTCACAAATCCAAACTGCAGCTTCATCACCTGAAACACATGCTCCACCTTCGAACGTACGCTCGATTTGGTTCGATTCTTCGCCCGCTCCGGTTCGTCAATCCCATTCTTGTACCGGTAGCGACGATGGGTGTGGTCCTGCGCGCCAGGTGCGCCCTCCTTAATGACATGGCTTTGTCCTTTATAGGCCTGATCACCCCAAACCCGGGTTTCTTCCCCATGCAGCAGATCGGGAAGCACCGTGGAGTCGGCGACGTTCGCCGCCGTTGCCACTGCCGTGTGGATGATCTTGGTCTTGCTATCCACGCCCACATGGGCCTTCATGCCGAAGTACCACTGATTCCCTTTCTTGGTCTGGTGCATCTCCGGATCGCGCTGCTGCTCCCGGTTCTTTGTCGACGAGGGCGCGTGCAGGATGGTCGCGTCCACGATCGTGCCCGTGGTGATGCGCACTCCCTGGGCTTGCAAGTGCAGATTCACCGTGCCCAGGATCTGTTCCCCAAGTTGATGTTCCTCCAGCAAGTGGCGAAACTTACAAGCCGTGGTTTCGTCGGGCACCGGTTCATGGCCCAAATCAATGCCCACGAACTGCCGCATCACCGCCGAGTCGTACAGCGTCTCTTCCACCGCCGGGTCCGACAGGTTGAACCACTGCTGCAAAAAATAAATCCGCAGCATCCGTTCCACTCCCACTGGCGGGCGCCCATTCCCTGGTTTGGGATAATGTGGCTCGATAAGCGCGCACAACTCGCGCCACGGCACCACTTGCTCCATTTCTTCCAGGAATATCGCTCGCCGCGTCTTCTTTGTGTACCGCTCAAAACCAGTCATCATCGCCAGTGTCCTCTGTTGTTTGTTCGTCGATGTCATCTGGCGAAACTTACTCTATATTGCCTGTGGAAAGGCAGAACTTAATCAGAGTCTCCCTAGGTACGTGGTACACAGCGTTGTCGCGTCTTCCGCGCCTTTCCATTCACTGAACCTATAGACAGCAGTCATAGCGACCTTCGACGGATACGGCCAGTTCGTTCCGTCCGCTACCAAGGCGGTTTGTATGCTTGGCACAGATTTGTCGTCCCGGAAGAGAACGGTGTCAGTATTAGTCCTGATGATGCGCAACAGATCGTTCATGTCGCTGAAGTGCAAAGTCTCTCCGATATGCACCCGAAGCTGTTTCTCTGGACTGACTGGCTCTTTATGAATGCTCACGTTGCGCCGACTTGTGAAGAATGAAATTACGGAGCTGCCGGATTCTTGCTGTTCGATCCAAGCATGACTACCCGATTTGCGCTTTGCTTCGCTCCTTGCGTAAAACAGGATAGAACGGGCAGCCGAGATGAAAGCGCTCAAATTGTACGTGTATGCCTTGTCATCATTTCCGGCAGAGGCCATTTGCTTCAGGAAGAACTCAGCCTCTTCGAGTTTCTCAGCTTCGTGCATGTTGTAATCCTAGCATCAGACTGGCTCTTCGCCGGAAGAGGTAAGCTGCCGTTCTGGTGCGCCTGATTGCGGCGAATGCAACGACTCGCTGATTCTCGTACAATACCGGCGTGCAACGCCTCTTGCTGTTCTTCTTATCTGCCGGGAAGTGGGGAATAGGGTTGATGACCGGAGGCGTTGCTGCGTATGCGGTCGCTGCCTATGAGCACATCGCTGGTCACTCCCTCTCTGCATTCGTGTGGGTGACGCTCGGTGCTGCTCTCTTCATGGTCGGAGCCTTCCTTGCGTGGAACGAACAGTTCACCAAGGCGATGCTTGCCGGGAACCCGGAGGTCTTGATTGAATATGAAAAGTCAGCCAAGCACATCACTCCGCCTCTTTTTGTGAAGAACCTAGGAGGCGGTAATGCTTACAGAGTTAAGATTCGGGACATCATGAATGATGCGGGTGCTGTCGCAGTCTTCAACGAGATTTCGCATGTTGAGGAGAGGCAGACCCCGCAAGCAACTGCGAAGTTCGAGAAATTCAACGAGGGACCCTTTTTCACATGGACCTTTGAGGCGTTTCTGATGGACGCACGACAAGGCGCAAATGTCCCGGAAACCATCAGCAACACAATAGCTCCTAAGACTTTCCGGGTAATCGTGGACTATTTCAACATCACTGATATGCGTTTCACAGCAGAGTTTGAGATTACATGCTCATTGGAAGAGTCGCACACTGTATTTGTGCGGAGGTACTTCAACCCGGTCAAAAGGGGTTTGAAGAGATGGTAGCGTGCTGCATTCTCGCTAATGTGCCAGCTTGGATTCAGGCTCTCGCAGCAGTGTGCCTTGTGATTCTCACGCTGCTGACCCTGATTGTGCTGAAGGGATACGCTGCTGACACGAACACCATTGCACAAGCTAGTGTCTCTCAGCTAGAAAACTCGCAGATGCCATTTCTCGCTGTGGCGTTTGGCGACCAAGAAGGAGGAGGATGGGGAATCTACAATCAGGGTTTTGGTCCCGCCATCAACATAAGCTATAGCAGGTACGACCGAGAACGAAGAGAGATGTTCCCGATTCCACCTATTGCGCCGGGACGAAGACAGATCGTCCACAACGAGTATGCGCACGCAGTCGGAAACCCAGCAGGCTTTGAGATTCAGTATGAATCCCTGTCAGGCGCGAAGTATCGCACTCTCATTTCATGGGATGAACAAGGCACTGCACGAGTGCAATTCCAAAAGCCTATCCACTGAGCAGCTATGCCGCGTCTTACACCCGAGCTTGTCAATCGGTACATCGAAAATGCTCAGGCAGTCGCGAGGTCAAGGACCGAACGAGTAGCCATCGAGTTAGCGGCTACCATCAACTCACCGCCACTGAGGGTCAAAAGGAGAGCAGCAGGGAGAGTGAGGATCTCCCAAGCGCAAAAAGCACGATGGAGAAGGAAGCGCAATCCCCACGAAGAGCCGAAAAAGGAGTCACAAACCGAGAAAGAAGTTCGTTCGTGGGAAGACTTTATCTTGAAGGAAATCCATACTGCTGTGTACGCGAAGCACGCGCTACAAAAGAGAACGCTCTGCGCTGAAGCATAGTGGTGATGTCATCATTCTCTCCATTGCTGCGATGGTCGCCAATAAGCTGGGAGTGAACATCGTGGTTGTTGCAGCACTAGTGGCGGCGTTGCTGCGCATGGCGTTTAAGATGGGTCTGTCGGTTTTCTGTAAGCAGTTTGAAACTGGAATGCTATGACCAACTCTTTGGAACAAGAGAGGCTTAAGACGAGGTTGGAAAGCGCTGCCAAGCACGCAACCGACATGAACCTTCGCGCTGTGCAGGTCAGCATTGACATTGGCAAGGAGAAAACGCAGTACTTTGAGAAGCTTGCACTGGCGGCTGGAGGAACGATTGCTTTGGTGGTCTCCTTCGTTGGTGCACATTCTGGAAGACTTCAACCTACTTGGTTGTTGCGGTCCGCTCTCATCACGCTCGTGCTTGCGATGATTGCCGCGGTGTATCGAAATTGGAAGTTTCCCTTCTATATGCTGGCAGTCCATTCTCGGCAGCAGTACGTTGCGCAGTTGGAGAGAGAACGCTGTCGGCGTGACTACATCGTGGCTTTTCCAGCAGTAGCTATGGAAAGTGGAAAGATGATTGATGTTCAAGCGTACTTGAAGGATTTTGCTGAAGACGAAAGGACTCTGAATAACAATATCTCCGACACTGGAAAGCAGGAGACCTCGGCTTTCAAGATCGTGAAGATTGTGGACGGCATTGCGCTTTTCCTGATGGTAACCGGCATGGCGCTGTTGATTGCACTCGCGCGGAAGAACTTCTGAGCCACATGGGAGGACGTAAGCTTGAGTCCTCAATACAAACTCGCCTTGATTGGACTTCTCGGGGTGGTCATCGGCTCAGTCCTGTCGATAGCCGGAAACTTCGCGCTGAATCTCTTCACACACTCGCGTCAACACAAGCAGTGGGTTCTGGACAGCAAGAAGGCTGAGTGGAGAGAGCTAATCGGCACTCTCACCCGGAGTGCACGATGCTTTGCGGACGCTTTACCTGTTATAGGAGAGTATGTTCCGCGAGTTATTACCGGAGACCAACAGCGACGAATCTTTGAAGCGGACTCCGAGGCGCGAAGGGCAATTCAGGACAGAATCTTTATTGCGAAGCGGACTCAGCAGGAAAACACTCTTGAACGATGGTCATCACTCACGGAGAAGGAGGATGCAGTTTCATTTTGGGATGAATGGGAAAAACTGCATCAAACGCTCCTGAACTCGGCGTATCAGGACTTGGGTATGAAGCAATCTAATCCGCAGTAGAACTGTGTGTGCCGACGCACGCGGTACGCAATGTCTAGAGCGGGTCTAACCCCTGCTGCCTCTGTAGTAGCCAAGAACGATGAGCGGTAGCACCCAACAGAGGATTGTGAGTTTTTCACCGATAAAACCAATCATCATCCATCCGCCGATAGCAGCGGAAATGAAGTAGATTTGAGGCTCGGCTCTCTTCCAGTTCTTCATCTGATGTTCCTGATGTTCAACGTTCTCACTCGGCTTCAAATTTTGCACACCACCCGCATACCATCCCTGCGTTTTCGATGGCAGCTTTGATTGCGTCGGTCATTTCCGTGCGGTCATCGAAAACGCCTTTCAGCTTGCCGTTCGTGAATTTGTAGTTTCCGAGTTTGTAAGCGGGGGTCTTATCTAGAGTGTCGAACTCATAGACATCCCCATGAAATTGGCAGCGTTTGAGCACACCGGCTTCAATCGCAATTTGCTCAGCAACTCCTCGCTGCTCCTCCTGCAAAGCCATCAGTCTTTTTATCCCGCTCATATTCAGGTTCCTCCCCTTCCTTGATTCTGAATGATGGCTCTGGCAACGACACGTATCCGAAGTCGTATCTAAAGATCGGCGTGAAGGAGTTGGCGAAGGTCTGAATGCACGCGACAGCCCTGTCCAGAGCGGGTTTTCGTTGATTCTCTGCGTCAACTGTGTTAGTATAGTTTCTGGTGTCAGGGTAGTTTCTTACCCGGCGTACTGCATCCGCTTTTCCTCCCCTTCGCAGACGTGAGGCACTTGCATATAACCTTTTGGACATGATTGAGTACCAACCAGCCTGCTCTCCAACCATCGCTCGTAGATCGTATAGCTAGAATTGAACGTGCTCTAACGGCGCAAGACCTTGCCCAGATGCTGTCGGTATCGCGTATCACCATCTTCAAACAGGCAAAATCAGGACGCATACCATCGTTTCGCATAGGCACATGTGTGCGCTTTGACCCGAAAGCTGTAGCCCAGTGGCTAAGAACGGGTAGCTAGACATACTGGCTGCGCGTGATTTCGGTTTTTTTCACTTCAAAGCAGGATGGTAAAGCGTCGAACGGCAACTTTACCTTTGCAAACGCATTCTCAAACAGTGTGACTCCGAGCTTGCCACGAACCGGGTAGAGACGGCCCACTGCACTGAATGATGTGTTCTTGGCCGCACCTAACGACTGGTTACGGCCTTGAAAATAATCGACTGCCTTGTTGCTCTCGCGGTCGAGCAGCAACGTGTACTCTCCATACATAGCGGTTATGAAGTCGTGGTCTTCAGTGCCGAACAGGTGAAGCGGGTCGAGATTGTTGTAGATCACCAACACCGAAGGAATGCCCTGCTTCGCACCATACTGGACCTGCCGACGCGCTTCGGCTATCTTGCTGCGAATGTGGTCACCCACCGTGCGTGAACCCACCTTCAGCGGCTCCATCGTGAAGTTCTCGTCTTCTGATATTTCCTTCACTTCAAAGAGGACCTTTGCGTCAGCGATCTGCACCAAGTAGTCGGGTCGTGGCGTCTGCTGTTCTTCGACTCGCTCGAATGACAGCCTGTTTTCGTCTAGGAACTTCTCGAACTGAAGCTCAGATGTGGTTTTCATGGAGCCTTGCTCCTTTACGCAAAAATCTCGTTCACCTTGGCACGCACCTGCTGACTCCGTGACGGTTTCAGGTAGCGCATCGTGCTCTCAATATCAGAGTGACCAAGCCATTGCTGTACCGTGCGCAGATCGACGCCTGCCCAAAGGCAGCGGGTTGCGAATGTCGCCCGGAACTTGTGAAGCCAGAAGTTCTCCGGGTCGAGCTTCGCACGCTCGGCAACAGCCTTGAGATCATCGAGAAAATTCAGCTTCGGATTGCATCCGGTAGTGGGGAACACGAGGCTGCACGTTTTGTCCGCCTTCGCTCTCCACGCCTTCAAACTCTTTGTGAGCTTCGCCGGAATAGGAATCTCGCGCTCCTTGTAAGCCTTTGGTGTCCATCCTCTGTCTGGCTTGTGCGAGACGCGGACAGTGGACGCAGCGAAGTTCACGTCGGACCAGTAGCAATACATGACCTCTTGCTCCCGCATCCCGGTCATCAGGAAGAACTCGTACCACAACCGTTCCTCCGCATCGCACACAGCGAACAGATTGCCTAATTCTTCCGCCTCGTACATCTCCGGTTCTTCTTCGGTGTAGCGAGGCCAATCGTTCTTGCTGACCAGCCCGCGAATCCCGTTCGCCTTCAAGAACGTCATCAAGTTCTCGAACTTGTTGTACACGCTGCGCGGTGCCTGCTCTTTCTCATCCCGCAGGAACGCGCAGAACTTCAGCAAGTCCATCCGGTCAACGTCTTCGAGATTCAGCTTGTGGCAGGACTCGGTGAAGTAGCTCAAGGCCGTGGTGTAGGCCGCCAGTGTCTTCGGCTTCTTGGTAAGGGTAGTTTCTTCGAGGTAGTCTGCGACCGAGGCCGCAACCGACCTGTGGCCATTCGCGCCATTCTCCGGCACTGAGGCATCCCCGTTGTTTAGCTCGGTCTCTTTCCGCAAGCGCATGGCACTGGCGTCGGCTGCGTCCTTGCCCACTGATAGGCGGATGCGCTTGCCGTTGTCGTGCCATTCGATGTAGTACGCGCCTTCGGTGTGGCGCTCGGGCTTGTCATTGACCAGCACAACGTCAGGCTTTACTCGCCCGTTGGCGGACAGCACAACAGCGCAATACCGCATTCCTTGCGGTGTTTGGACCCTTTTGGTGAGATTGACTTCGCGGTGCATTCGGTGACCCCTTCCTTGAAAACCGTATCAAGTGTAGGTATCACCAGCTTGCAAGTGCTAGATAACTAAGGTAATGGCGGAGAGGGAGGGATTCGAACCCTCGGTACAGGTGTTAGCCCGTACAACGGTTTAGCAAACCGCCGCATTCGGCCACTCTGCCACCTCTCCGGCGTGCGGAGGTACAGTCTACCACGTCCAAGAAGCGTGCTCTTACCGCTTCAGTTAGATACATCTACTTCACCCTTGTCCATTGGACCCAGTCGATCTTGTCGTCGCCTAGGCTGTGCTCGGACTTTGGGGAGCAATCTCGGCTTCTCGATTGCTGAGAAGCTTTTGGACAGTCGGCGCATAGCCACATCCTGCTGCTGGCGAGTCCCCAAGCCTTCGCACGCCAAGCGTTCCCCTAGAGTGGTGCCCCGGCCGACTCGGACTCTTGTTGTGGATCACAGCGCGATAATGCGTCGCGCTTTGCGAGCTCTGCTGCAAGGGCGCGATCATTGGACGGCTTGTGACGAGGCAGTGCATCCCCTCACTGGCAACCCATCAAGGTGGAAGGTGCCCCGGTGAAAAAAGGAGGTAAGGCATTCCAAGAAAAGTGCTACCTGAGAGTAAGCGTTCGACCAACACACCCGTTCGAAGAGAGGTGAAGTCGAAAGGGGTGCAGGAAGAATGTGATGATGACTCAAAATGGGCATTCTTCCACAACGTCCGGCTCGCCCGGAGGCGCTCCCCTTGTTTTGTGTGTCTTAACAATCCAGAAGGTGTGGCCCGCATTCTCACGGCTTACCAGTCCCAGGCGTGGGAGCTCTGTTTCCGGCACTCCCAGGTAGGTGAAGTGCGGCAGGTCGGAGTACACCGTCTGGAACCAGCCGTGTCTTGCCAGAATAGCTCGTATCCCTGTGTCCGCATGTTCGCGGACATCCATGGCCAACATGGAAAGATGCTGCGAGGTCCCCGGCGCTGCAACCGAGTACAGAATGGACTTGTCAAATTCCTTGCTGAAGTAAATTCTCCGAGCTTCAAGCCGTAGCACCTCGCGCACCTGCCCAGTTGGGGCTAGAGCGAGCAAACGTTCTCCTTCATCTCGCTGGATGCGGTTAGCAGCAGCCCAATGCTCAATTCCGTGACGGACCCGGCTCTCCCACAACTGTACCGTCTGCGCATAGCTCCGGCGTCCGGCCTCTTTGCTCGCAGGCGTGATGCTAAGTGCCAGGCGCTTCGCTTCCTCCTGCGAGGCTTTCATCGCCTCTGCCGCCATTCGCTGCAACTCGACAGGATACTTCGGGTCGGCAAGGTCCGAGCGCGGCAACTGCGCCTGGAACGAGTCGACCGAGCTTTCGTTCTCAAAAAGGTACGTGGGTGGCGACATCGTCCCATGTGACAGAAAGACCGCACCGAAGTCAGAAAGAAGGCGCACGCACAAGTCGTCATCAAGGTTAAATTGCTTGTTCGTCTGCCTCAGTGACTGCAGAAATCCTTGTCCAAGGATCAAGGGAGGTTCGTGGACGATTGGCATCTGCTGCCCGATCGAGAGACTGGCGACAGCAAATATCACGCCACCAAGAAAAGACACGAGGCCACGTGGGACGACCTTTCTCATGCCTCGGGTACCCCCCCGCCGAGCAGAGAGGACTCCCTCATCCAGAATTTCCTTTCTAGACCTGGCGGACCCCTTCCTAGTTTCGGCGAGAATCATGGCTGCGATGGACCAAGGGTGTGTCCTGGCGAGCTACTCGCCGGTACTATGCATAGAGCTACGAACGAGAACAAGTTCGTCGACCGTCTTTTGCGGTCCGACTCGCACGGCGATCCCGATGCCGGGATAGAAACGGTACGGAACCCATGCATCCAGCAGGCCCTCGTAGCGATAGGGCTGGTCGGCCAGGACCGTTTCCAGTTCATCTGTCGTCATGCCATAACGGATCGAGGCTTTCCCCGAACCCGTTCCCATCTCGCGCAGGTGCAATTCGGGTGCGCCCTTGGCGTTGAGAATAATCGCGATGATGACGTCGCTGGCAACGACGTCGAGCGCATATTGCGGATAGTGCGTGCGCAGCGGGCCGGTCCCGGACACGCCTCCGACTGGCTGTCCCTGGCCAATGCGGGTCTTAGCGTCACGGAAGGATTCGCCAAGGCGAAGTGATTTGCCGCCGCCAAGGTCCACCGCGGCTACTTCACGCACGAAAGTGCGGTTGCTGGCCTTGAGCTGTGGTTCCGTTACGCAACCATTCGATGCCCCGGAGCACACCCCGGCGTACTTCTCGTATGCCAGCTTCCACCATATAGAATCAGCCGACTCAACGCGAAGATACTTGAGCAACACGTCCGCAGCGACGCGGCGTTGATCGGGTTCGTCCGATGAGGCCAGCATGGTGCCAACGTTAAAGTAGAGAGCCGCGGTCTGAAGAAGCGATTGCTCATCCGTAATGCGGCGTTGTTTGTCCCATAAGAACTGCAAGACCCCATCCGCACCCCTTCGGTTCCCGGCCGCGAGATATGCCACGGCTGTGTTATTGGCGACCGCGCGAACAGCCGTCTCTCCATATGCATTCTGCAAATCCTTGTCGCCGCTCAACATGCTGCCGGCACGCACCAGATAGGTGAGAGCCTGCTTGGGGTCGGGACCAGTAGGCTGAACCAGGTACGCCAGGCCGAGATTTGCTTTCACCAGGGCCAACGTTGGGTCCGCTTGCTCGGCCGCCTTCAGGGTTTGCACTGCCTCCGTCCACAGTGCGGTATCCACTCCCCGCAGCTTCGACTTCAGATGGAGCGATTCGGCATAGAAGGATCCTGTGGCAATCTGTCCAATCCCAAGGGCGCGCAGATCGTCGTCGCGTAGTTGATCAATGTACTGCATCAGGAGCGTGTACCCTAGATTGCCTCTGACATCAGCAGCCTGCGGGAATTCGCGGAGGACGGAGCGGAAACAGTTAGCGGCCAGCTCATAATTTTCCGTTGCCAGGAAGGACACGCCATCATAAAAAGCACTCATCGTTCGCCAGAGGGGCGCTTGTTCCCGGTCGAGGCGAGCAATGCGGTCAGTCCAGGAGGGATGGTCGGCGCCCAGGGCCTCGAACGAGGAGTAATGCGAAACTTCGTCCAGCCGTTGCAAGCCCTTCAGTCCTCTGCGCACCGAGTATCCAGCCGCGAGTGCGAGTTCATATCCTTTGGCGTCGGCAGCATATTCGTGCTCGCGAGTGACTGCCATCTCCATAACGGAAGGAGTGTCCTTCGCTGGTGTGCAAAGGGGATGGCCGAGCAGGAGATGTCCCAGCTCATGGCCGAGGATCAAAGCAAGCACATCGTGGTCGCCCCGAACCACGTCGCTCACCAGTCCTTGCGAGATGCGCACGATGGGATGACAATCAGGTGCCGCCGCGAAAGCGTTCAAACGCATTTGCTCGGCAGCCCTTTCTCCGTCGCGTTGAGCCGAGATGATTCCCACGTTCGGAGGCCAGGACGTGTACTTTTGCCCCGGGTGAGCTGCCGCCGGAGCGGCGAGCAGTTGACGAAACACAGAGTTGACCAGGTCCTCATCCGCCGATTGTTGAGCGAATGCAGATGTTACAAAAAGGAGAATTACCAGGATTGACTTGTGGCGGGTTCTCATCGATGCACTCCTTAGTTGGGCCGTAAGCGACCTATGGAAGATTGCAACCCGTTGAGTTCAATAAATCCAGCATCCCAGAAGGCCCGATGAAAGGCCACCGATCGCGAATGATTCGTCTCGGCCCTACTGGGAACGAGCACGTAGCTTCAATCGCAACGGGGCGACCCTCGTCCCTGACAGAGAAAATTTGGCGGGAGGCGATGTCAGGTTCTCAGCTGTCGCGGTTGCGAGGTACTGTCCGGGCGCGAGCACAGCGTCAAAGTGGAAATGGCCCGTACCATCCGCTTTCGCGGTCCAGCGTTGGTTGGGTTCCTCTACGCTTGTCAACACAATGTCAGCTCCGGCGGCCGGCTTGCCATCAGGTCGTGTAACAATGCCTTCTACCGCCGATCCGGTTTCTCCGCGTGGCGCCGCTGTGTCCGACTCATCAATCTGTCGTTTCTTTTCCTTCTTATCCTTCTTCTCCGGGCTCGTCGGCGGTGGAGGCTGACCCGCTGATGGTGAACTTTGGCCCACCATCACGAAGGATCCGAGCACAGTTAACGCGACTAAGGTTACGGGTAACGCGCGTCGAAGGAAAGCGCTAGACATGTGCAATAGCCTCCGCAGGGTGGGCTATCTTCCACCACTCATAAATCTTATGCAGGACCACATGACCCAGAAGCATGACGGTTGGCACGAAGAAGTCAAAGAACATTCCCAGATCCTGCAGAAAGAAATTCAGCACCAACATCAATAACGTTGCGCCAACAACAGCAGCCAATTGCAGCCAACCGCTGGAGAGCAACGCCATCACGAGGGCCAACAAAACAACCGCGAGAATTTCGACGCCGCGAACGAGCCATTCGGGAAGCGGCGAGAAAGCGCGATCATTCAGCATGGCCTCGACATAGTTCGCATGAATCATCGCCCCGGGAACCATCCCCACAGGAGACCCATGCAAGTCCACTCTGGGACCGACGCCGGATACACGCGAGTTCCAATTGCCGCTGATGATTACGATTTTGCCACGCAGGCATTTATTCGTAGCACACTGGGTGTCGAGCACTTCAGACGCGCTCATTCCTTCTGATTTGTCTTGCGCCTCTTGTCCAGCCTTGCTCACGGGAAAATTGTTTAGGGGGATGTAGCCCGCAAACGGCAGTTCGTCTTTCCCACTATTCACTGTGCGCGCGTATGCCACCGGGTCTACGCACTTCACAATTGCCGTCGCAAATGAGTCCACAGTTGACGATGGGTCAGTGTCCAACGGCAAGGGCAGAGGCACACGGCGGACGTCGTACGGGAGTTGAACGTAGCCGCGCGATACTGTCGGACAGGGCTCCAATGAAACCGCTGGCAACATACCGTGGCTGTTGTATACATTCCCTTGCTCCACATAGCCATCGGTACCCGCGAATCTAATACTCGTTGCCAGCACGATTGGACGGTGACACAGCGCCACCTCATTTATCGTTTTGACGAGAGTAAGATTCTCTGCCTCATAGGTGGGGAAGTCCTGCGGATTGCCTAGTCTAGGTGCGCGCAGATCGAAATCGAGCGCTATGACATCAGCACCGGCCTTGTCCACGGCGTCTATCAGGCGCGCGAGATAGTCACGTTTGATGGGAGAGCGCCCCGCTAATTCATCCGACCAGTACTCTTGATCCCCGATAAATACCAGGGCGGTGCGCTTCGGATAGAGCGTGTAGAGAGGTCTTTTTATGCAGATGGACAAGTCTTGCATTTCTTGTGTCGCCCTGTAACGCATGTCTGTCCACCAATAGTGATCTTCAATGTAGATCCCGGAGAAAACTCCCAATACCGTCAGACCTAAAGCTACTAACCAATACGTCGCGCCATGGACGCATAAGCGATCCCACAATTTCTTGGCTCGCGGATGTGACTCCATAAAACGAGTGATCGCGGTCATTGGATTTCGCGAAACCACAAACTGAGTCCGCACTCTTTGCGACGTACTTCACTTTGCAGATGCCGTCCCCAGCGCCGTGCTTCTTATCTGGAGATAGTGAACCGCCCAATTCGAGGGCACTGGCCGCTCCATGCCGCGCCTGCCCGAACTGGCGGAGCTTAGCAGATCGCCGAGGGGAGAACTCGGACCTCGTGCGCCTCGCGTCAAGACTGGGTCAAACTCTAAGAGACCTGGATCCGGCAGCTGCTCGGTGGTGGTCAGCAATACATAACTGTCCAGCCCGAAGGGTGGAACGATCTTGATTCCTGGACCGCCGCCGGTGATTGAAATTTCAGTCGGGACAACGCCTCTTTCCGGCAGTTGATTGCCTTCCGGACCGACCGGGTACAGCAGACTGCCCCGGCCCGCACAGTCGATGCCCAACACATAGACCCACTGCCGGTCGACTTGGGCTGGAGGTGTCCCCGAGACATGCAGAACTAAATCGTAGACCTCGCCTTGGGTTACGTTGCCGCTTTCCACATAGTTTCCTGCGGCAGGACTGCGTCGTTTCAGGGCTAGTGCATAAGGGAAATCGCTCTCCCCTCCGCCCGGTGGCACCCTCAGGCTAAGCCATAATTTGACCTTCGCCAGCCGCGCTGGCAGGTCCGTGAGATTGTGACCCGCAGCCGCAAGCGTTGCACTGGCAGCCGGCGTCCAATCCGTGCGTAAAGGAAATGACGAATCCGCGCCGCAAACGGAGCCGCTGCTCGGCGCAGTTTTGCCCTGTTCGATAACGTCTTTCAAGATCCACGCGTATTCGAGGCTGGCTCCTTGCAAACGTCCGGTGAGCAGGTAATTCGCAAGTTGTGGCCGTCGCAAGAGCTCAACGGCGGCACTGGAATCCTGGGAAAGCTTTATTTGCGCTGCAAGCTCTTTGGAAGCCGGAAAGTTCACGAAGAGTCGGGTGGACGTCGCATTGCCGCCGATCTTGTCCAGTACTTGCGCGCTGGTCGGATGCGTTCCCAGCGACTGCGACGCGCCGCCTACGCTCTGCAGCACCCACTCCGTGCCGTTCCAGGAGACAACGTGCGTAGGCGCAACCGTTGACGGATCATCAATCCACTTCGCACGCGATGAAGTGCGCAGAGTGGACGTCTCCGCGGCAAAGTCGTCCAAGTCAGCGCTCGAAAGAGTGGCCGGGGCCATCCAGACCTGGAGACGACCTTCTTCCGCGGGAATCCACTTATCGAGCTCGAACAGATCGCCCGCCTCAATTTTCGCGGTACCGGTACCCACGAGTTCGGCCAGGGACTTGTTCATCCCGTCCAGTTCCACCACTCGAATTCTCGTCTCTGGAGAGCTCCTCGATTCTGTGACGCTGACTAACTCGCTGCCGCGCCCGATACCGGTTATTTTGCCGGCGTCCAGCACGATCCTGCCGTTATCGAGCATTCCCTCGCGCGCGACCGCCACGCGCAGGCGAGTGCTCTCCGAGGACGAACCCAGGAGAGCGTCCCGAGGACGCGAGGCCACGCCGCCCAATGCCGGTTGCTGGTCGGAGAGGCCCATGCCCTGCATCACGACCTTCACGCGCTTGTAGACGTCCGACGCTGGAGTATTGGCCGGCAACGCTCTGAGGGCTTGGATCAGCGCGATGGTGAACGCTCCGTGATGATCGCCATTGAAGTCCCACTCGCGGGCAAACTGATCATGTTGGGTTGCGGTGAACACCAGGGCAGAATTGTCTTTGCGGTCCTCTGGTCGATCCGAGCTATCCTCGGGATCGTTTGCGTCCCGCGGGTCATATCCGAGAAAGCGTGCGGGACCCGAAGAGCCGACAGGAATACCGCGAGCCACCGACCCGCTGTGGCAGCTATCGAAAATGGCGGTAAGCTTTATGCCTTTGTTTAGAGCGCTGTTGAAGATGCGGGCGATTTCCTTGTCGCGGACGTCAAACCCTCCACCATTGGCGTCGACAGGAACGATGGTTTCGTCCAAATGCCGGGGCTTGGTTGATTTCGAGTTATAACGTTGCGAGCCGTGCCCGGCGTAATAAAACACCACCACGTCTCCCTTGGCCGGCTCCTCGACCAGGTATTTCCGCATGGCGTCGAGAATCGCCTGCCGTGTGGCTTGTTGGTTGGTCAGCACTTTCATATACGGCTCTTGTTTTGAAAAGCCGAATTTGGGGCTGGTGAGGGTTTCCTTCATGGCCAGCGCGTCATTGGCCGCGCCTTCAAGGGTCGGCCACACAGGCAAGTCCCATCGGCTGGGTTCCGACTCGAGTCCCCTTGGCTTGTCGACTGCCGCCGGAGGAGTGATCGACTTCTTGGCGGGGGCGTACTCATCGATGCCGATCAGCAGCGCACGTTTTGTCTGGGCTGCACACCAGCCGCTACACACAAGCAGCGACACAATCAGGGCACGCACACATTGCCGCAACATAAGATGGTCCCCCAACTAAATACTGGGCACCCTTTGTACTTGTAGAAGTGGACGGGCGTACGGTACATCGCCCCGACCGGATAGTCAATTGCACATTGACCCTGGCCAACTCTCGATGGCAGCCTGCGTGGGGGCCACCCGTCAATAGCAGCGTCCGACACACAGAACCTATAGACAGCAATGACCTTCGGTCCCCAGCCCGCGATCCGCGGACTAGGTACGAGAATATGGAAAAACTGCCCGGGAACCCCTGACCTTTCTTTGCGGCATTCGACGCGGTTCTGACTACGAAAAAAGTTTGACCTGGGGCCTGCGGATGCGAGTAAGATATAAGCCCCTTCTGAATCCTCGAGCGAGGATTGATGTATGAATGCCAGACTAATTCGTTCCTTCAACCTCCCGAGTTTCTGACGATTGCTTGCGCCTGCCGGGGCGGTGGGGAAGTTCGCGGATCCAGACGGTTTTAGTGGTCCAACGCTCATTTACATCAGGCACGAAACTGGAGAGTAGTCATGAGAATTCGTTCTTGGAACCGCGCCCCAGGCCTTGTTCTGGTCGCCACTATGTTTTTAGTCGCTGGGTTCTCAACGGCGCGTGGCCAAACAAAACCTCAAGCCCCCGCAAAACCCAAGACGGCGCAGCACCCGGACGCGTCTCCAAAGGCCTCAGGCAAGCAAGGCGGCATGACGGCGCGGGGAGCGCAACGGGGACCATTCACTCAGACCGACAAGGACACATTCGAGAAGGAAACACGCAGCGCAGTCATTGTGGCTCCAAGCTACCGCGACTCGGGATTGGCGACACTGCGCTTCACCTTCGCCGACGCGGTTGAACTCAAGAGCGAACTCGAGCGCCAGGGTTATACGGTGCGAGTAATCCCCAGTACAGAAGCGACGGCTGAGGGAATCCGGCAGACGCTTGCGAATCAAAAGACTTTCCTGGAAGGAACCAAGCAGGCCACGTTGCTATTTGCTTTTATGGGACACGGCTTCCAGGACAGTCACGGGCAGAACTATTTGATGACGTACGGAGCAGACCCGAACAACATGGACAAAGAAGCGCTCTCGGTCGAAGAGGTTCAGTCTTTGATGACCGCCAGCGGCGCCCGACGCAAGGTGATCTTCATAGATGCCTGCCGCAATGTGCCAGGCACGCGAGATGCTGAAAAGGCGCGCACGATGTCTGACTTCAAGGCTGCCGAAGGAATAGCCATTTTGCTGGCTACCAAGCCGGGCGCATACAGCTATGAAGATCCCGATCTTTCCCACGGTGTTTTCACCTATTTCTTGCTCGACGGATTGCGAGGGAAGGCGGCTGGTAAGGATGGTTTCGTCACGTTCCACGATTTGAGCGACTACGTGGAGCGGTCGGTATCCGCCTACGCCATGAAGAAGGACCAGGCTCAGAAGCCGCTTGCAACGCTAAAAGATGTAGGAGGCGATTTCTTACTCGCCACAGGAGCCCCGCCGAAACCTGATGAGGTGAAACCCGTTCCCACGGCTAGTCAGGTGACTAGCGATGCCATCGTCATGCGCGCCGTCGCAATTAACCGATCGTTCTTTGCAACGTTAAGTGATGATAGCTTGGCGCTGATCGACACCACCACCGGCCAGCCCTTCGCAATCCTAAGCGAGCATTCGGACCAGCTGAAAGATAAGACAGCAATGGGCAAGGCTTCTTACCGCTGGTTTGCTGGAGATGCCCCCGGCAACAATGCCGTGCATATGGTTGCGGAGATGAAGGGCAGCGAGATGTTGCATCTGTGGGGGCGGATCGGCAAACCATGCCCCAATGATCAGCCGTGCAGCACAGTCCCGTATCCGCTACTGCCAGGTGAGGTGCGTGATCAGAAATCGGGGGCGCTGAAGACTGCAAAAAAGGCTTTTAGCCTCGGTGCGCTCAGTCACAAGACTGTCGGGACGGGGGTGAGTCTTGCTGCCAAGACGGACGTTATCGAACGCTCGGGACTGGCAGCTGACAGCCGCGACAAGTTTGTCTGGACTAAGTTTGATTTGACCAACACTGCAAAGGTGCCCACTTCCGCCGCCCGTCAAGCGCAGCCGTGACTCGCAGCCGAGCGCGCTGGCCTGGTTAGCAGAGGTGAATGTGCCAGAACGGAATCAACCGGTGGCGCCCCCGGTCGACTCCGTCCTTGGGCGACATGATACTTCTTGAGGCTCAGGAAGACTTTAACGATCCAGTCGCCAGGTAAAAACTCCGTCTGAGGAACAGTGGAACTGTCGTGGTCCCCAATTCCTCACGCTGCCACTGTCGAATACTGCGCGACCATACAACGTCGTGCTGCCAGCTCCGGCGTTGACCGTTCCAGCTCCCCAAGGCGCGACTTGGCCTCGATAGGTACCGTCCACGTATATGTCAATCCACCATGGCGTGTAGTTGTCCGCAGTCACCCAGCAGTCGAAAAATCCTCGCGTCTTGGCGCCGCCTTTCTTGGGGGGAGCCGGGGGCTCGTTTGCGGGATCATTCTTGGCAGCCTGCTGCTTGTCTGTCTTGATGTTGGGGTCCTCGCCCGCGCCACGACTGCTGTTAGATTTGTCGGTCGCCTTGGCGGTTGATGCCTGTGGTCCCGCGGCGAAAGCCGTGGGCTTCCATTGCTTGCTCCCTATCAGCAGAACCAGGACAGCCAAAGCAGTCACGATCCTTGCTGCTAATCGCTTTTTCATTTGAATTCTCCTTCTGGATTACGCGGGAGTTGCTGAGATGATCGGTCTGTAAAAGAATGGCATTCTACCTCCCCTGCCCGGTTCTCGCAACTAAGACCGGGACTAAGACCGGGACGCTGCGGGACGCTGCAACATCAAGGCCGCAATTGATGACAACCAGACGTCGGCGACGACAGTTAAGGAGGAATCAATCTGTGCCGAAACGTAGGTAGCTCGGCCCTACAATCGGATCCTGCACGCCTGAAACTGATGGGGAGTTTTACCCCGGACCGCATCAGCTTGCCTCCGAGTTGGCACACTGCGACGCCACAGCTTCATTTCGGCCCGAATGTCTTGAGCCCGGAAGCCATGCCAGTGACGACTGGACCTACTCGAGTTCCAGCACACAAGACTATCCTGGAGGCTCAACAACTGTGGACAGCGCAATATAGGAAACTTCGGACAAAGTCGATTTCGCGGTGGCGTCCAGATCAGCATCTTTGGTGTCCAGTGGTACAACAACTCCATCCTTGAGCTGGTATTTTCCCGCCAGCAATTGCTGTGTGCCGGCCGCCGCGACGACGAGATAGGATCCTGAACGCAACGCCAGTGCACGTCCTGGATGCTTTTGGCGGGACTCCTTGGTGGCTAGCAGTGGCGTATCCGTGTTGTGAATAATCCAGTCCGTCTTGGGGCTGCCTTTGGCCAGCATCGAGCCAAACAATTCGTTAAAAGCACTAAGCGCGGTCTTGGCGATTGCTGGCATCCCAAGTCCCAGCACCGTCTCGCCTATCCCCTTCTTATCGGAATTGTCATCGCTTTTGTTGCCGGCAATCATTCCCATCACTTGCGACCACATACTCGGTTTGGGCTGGCTGGAGAAATTCCAGCTTCAGAAACCAACCCCGGCGGGAAGCGACACCCTCCCCCAGGTACTTTTGGGATCGAAAGCGATCTGGTGATAGCCGCTGAACACGTTCTCGTTGGGGAACATGGCGGCAATCGCTGACCAATTCAGAGTTTCGTAGAGCTGCTGCATCGGGAACGCCTGCTTGAGGTCAACCCGCAGGGAGCCGTTCTTCTGGCTTAAGAGTTTTTGCATGTGTTCCTCGGACGGGCGAATGGTGTCGACCGAAAGCAACAGCGAAGTGTCCCCTTTCTCCAGCAGAGTCTTGTAACGGGAGTCTCGCTCCCGGTGCTTGTCGCCCTCACGAATCCAGTATCTGCTGAATAAAAGAGAAACTCAGCTTCACTTGGCAGATTCAGTCCTCTGGAGGCAACGATCCTGCCGTGTTCGGCAAAGCACTGCGATGACTCATGCACCTGCGAGGTCCAGAAGTTGTATGTGTCCCGATCAAATGCAACCTGTTCTGAAGCCTGCTCGTCCGCGGCTAAAGACGTGAGACTTGCTTGCAGGAATAGAGCTGTACTCACGGGTAAGGTACTCAGTAGAAGATCACGGCGCCGCATGTTCATCCGGAAGCCTCAACAAAGTGTCGATGGCGCACAATGTAGCATCAGACATGGAGCATCGCAAGTTTTCCATTTGCTCTCCACACTCCAGGCCCTTCCGAACGCATGGCAACGAGACAACCACATCCAGCAGCAACGACCACTTGCCGTCCGGATGTTCAATCGCATAAACCGTCACCAACCCGTGGCCTTCGCTGTCGGCAATGCGCTTACGGCAGCGTAAACCAGGAAATTTTCCAGGACAGCGAGGGTTACGTACGTAACAGGCATCGATGGCGGTCTTCATGGCACTGTGATAGCAGTGACGAAACCTCATCAGAGCGACTATATCGACTGGGACGCGGGACGCGAAGGCTATGTTGACGTGCCGCGTACGCCGACGTACGTTCCCGTTCACAAGGGCGCCAGCCCGACTCGCGGCAAGCAGCATCTATTGAGTATTCCGGCAGAAGAGCGTCTTGGAAGTCTCATCGCCGCAGGAGGAACAATATGGGCGACCTACGTTGCGACCGTAGATTATGCCAGTCTGTGGAAAATGCAAATTATGCCTCCCGGTCCAATGGAGATCTGCACATTAGGCGTTCTGGCCTGGCTTCATGCCAAATGGCGACGGTCAACGAAGGTCGATTGAAGCCAAGACTTTGCCGGTTCCGGCTAAACCGAAAGGGCGAAAGTCAAAAGAACTCGCGTTCTCAGAGACAACGACGCCTCTATTGAAATGTCAGGTGCTACTAATTCCAGGACTCCTGAGCTTGCAGGACGCTTCCCATTTGGAGTTGGGTTCGTGGAGCGCCTGCCACTTTGATTACCGGAGTGCTGCAAATAGCGCTCCCTTCCAACGTTTAGCGTCGATGGTCCAGCACACATTGGCCTTGTGCCCCTGCAAAGCAGTCGACCAGACCGCCTGATTCCGATCATCCGAAGCGACGTTCAGACGGTCCACAACCGTCATACCACGTGTCAGCTGGCTATTGGTTTCGACATCGACGTAGTGCTCGCTCCACTGTGTTCCGATACTCGCGTCGAGTGCGACGCTCATGGCCACTGGATCGGGCAGACATATCCCATCTTCTCCAGTCTGCACTTTGTAGGCTTGCCGTGCGTGGCTGTTG
This sequence comes from Acidobacteriota bacterium, assembly GCA_003225555.1. Taxonomy (GTDB): domain Bacteria; phylum Acidobacteriota; class Terriglobia; order Terriglobales; family Acidobacteriaceae; genus Sulfotelmatobacter. Next base: position 27,813 of record QIAM01000004.1, read on the forward strand.
CATTCGACGGCAAAGCGGGCCAGGTTGTTGTTGAATCCCAGAATGCGCTGAATGTCATCCTCTTGAACCACAGCGTCGCCGCGGGAAGTTTGCCAACCGACGAGTTCCACCGGAAGGCCACTGCGCATAACGATGCGAGCCGCCTCGGGATCGACCCAGATGTTGTATTCCGCAGCTGGCGTCACATTGCCCTCGCAGCATGGCGCGCCACCCATGACCACACAGCGGCTGACGTTTGCGGCAATCGAAGGCTTCTTTGCCAGTGCTAGCGCAACATTGGTGAGCGGCGCAAGGGTCACAAGCACCAACCCGGGATTCGCATCGATCGTCTTGATGATGGCGTCAACGGCATGCAATCTTTCGGCAGGTTGCCGCGGCGCCGGGTAGTTGTGGTCCCCCAGGCCGTCGCGTCCATGAAACCAAGTTGCATTCTGATAGGTTCGGACGAGAGGCTTTTCAGCGCCTGCATAGACCGGAACATCCGCCCCGCAAAGTTCTACGGTATACAGAGCGTTGCGCGTGGACTGTTGAATCGGAACATTCCCGGCTACGGTCGTGATCGCAAGCACCCGAACGTCAGGTGCACGGAGAGCCATCATGATGGCGACAGCATCATCCGAGGCCGTGTCGGTATCGATTAGAAAGTTACGGGACACGAGTTAGCGTAGCAAACGGAGTTAGTGCCCGCCACCCTGAGAGGCATCACGGTGACGCGGAGACGCGCTGTGAACTCGGGTCTCAGTGCTTGTCGCCTTGCTCCACGAAGTATTTGCCGGTCTCTCCCCTCGAGAAGTAACGCGACGTGATCGTTTTCTTGCGGGTAAAGAACTCGACTGCATCCCATCCGTGAACGTGCAGATCGCCGAAGAACGAATCCTTCCAGCCGGAGAAAGGAAAGTACGCAGGGGAAGCGGCCACACCGATATTCACACCCACCATCCCCACCTCGATGCGCCGGCAGTATTCCCGCACGGCAGCGCCGTTCTCGGTGAAGATCGACGTGCCATTTCCACGAGGATCACGATTCACGACGGCGATCGCCTCGTCCAAGCTGTCCACGTGAATAACGGAAAGCACCGGCCCAAAAATCTCCTCGCGCGCTACCCGCATCTCGGGTTTTACGCCGTTCAGAATCGTGGGGCCGACGAAGTTTCCTCCAGCGGGCACCCCTGCCGGACGTCGGCCGTCGACGAGCAATTCCGCACCCTCTTTCACACCGCTCTCGATGCTCTCATGGATTCGATCACAAGCCGTGCCGGAGATGACTGGACCGAGAGCCGCTTCCGGATTGGTCCCTGCATCGACGATTAGTTTTTTGACTTCTTCCTTGAGGCGGCCCATGATTGTTTTTTGTGCGTCGCCAACCGTCACGAGCACAGATCCTGCCATGCAGCGTTGACCCGCGTTGCCGAACGCGCTGCTCAGGACATTTGACACCGTCTTGTCCACAACCGCGTCCGGCATGACGACCATGTAATTTTTTGCGCCGCCCAAAGCCTGCACCCGCTTGCCATTCTCAGCCGCACGCCGGTAGATATATTTCGCCGTGTTAACAGAACCTACAAACGAGACTGCCCGGACTCCCGGACTATCGAGAATCGCATTAACCGCATCGTGCGCACCGTGCACCAAGTTCACGACTCCGGGTGGCAGCCCGATCTCTTCCAGCATGCTGCAAACCAGTTCGGAAGTCAGCGGCACCTGCTCCGACGGCTTCAGGACGAAAGTGTTTCCACACACGATAGCAAAGGGCAGGAACCACATTGGCACCAACACCGGGAAGTTAAATGGCGTTATGGCGGCACACACGCCGACTGGCTGGCGGATCGTCTGGCTGTCAATTCCACGCGCAACCCCTTCCAGCACCCGGCCCTGGATTGTCATGGGAGAAGCACAAGCAACTTCCAACACCTCGATAGCGCGTGTGACCTCGGCGCGTGCGTCCGACAGAACCTTGCCGCCCTCCTGCGTGATCGAGGCGGCGAGATCGTCGATCCGCTTAAGAAACTGTTCGCGCAGCGCGAAGATGAATTGGGTCCGATCCCCGATCGCGCGGGATCGCCACTCCGGCAGTGCAGCGCTGGCCGCAGACACCGCCGCTTCGATGTCATCACGGCCGGACAGCGGGATGCGAGCGAGTACTTGTCCATTCGCCGGATTGGTAACATCGAGAAGGCCTGGGGCCTGCGCGGAAACCCAGTTGCCTCCGACGTAGTTTTGCAGAACCCGTGCTCTCGACGGCATCTCCGCGATTGTGGCACGACCGGACGTCAGAGTGCTCGTTTGGGTTGTCATCGCCAGACCTCTTTTCCTGACCCCGACATTTCTTGCCCCTGCGCGTTGCTTGCCGGTGGCGGATCCACGTTTTTGCAGGGCCATCCAATTGTAGTACGCGAAGGAAGAGAGGTATACCGACGGCTACCCTCGGGGGCACCTTAGACAGGCTCCTTACGGCTGCGAATATGTGGACCGCTTCACGAACTCTCCGGCTCCCGCCCGCCCAAGAAACTTGTCGGATTCGACGACCACCCGCCCTCGTGAGAGCACGGTATCCGGCATGCCCGTGACTTGGATTCCCTCAAACATCGAGTAGTCCACTCGCATGTGATGGGTTTTGGCGCTGATCGTGTGCTTCCGGTTGGGATCAAAGATCACCAGATCGGCATCACTGCCGACGGCTATTGTGCCCTTGCGCGGGTAGAGGCCGAAGAGCTTCGCGGGCGTCGTAGAAACCAGTTCCACGAAGCGGTTGACGCTGAATCGTCCCGCCGCTACGCCGCCGGAGTAGATCAGGCTCATGCGGTGCTCCACGCCTGGTCCGCCGTTGGGAATCTTGGTGAAATCGTTACGCCCCAGTTCTTTTTGTTCCTTGAAACAGAATGGACAGTGATCGGTTGAAACCACCTGGAGATGGTCGCGTTTCAATCCATTCCAAAGTTTCTCCTGGTGCCACTTCTCCCGCAAAGGCGGGGTGAATACATATTTCGCACCCTCGAAATCCGGCACATCGAAGTTGTCGATCGAAAGATAAAGGTATTGCGGGCACGTTTCTGCATAAACCGGCAAGCCGCGATCGCGGGCCTCCCGGACCTTTTCAAGTGCCTCGTTGCAGCTCAAGTGCACGATGTAGACCGGCGCACCGGCCATCTCTGCCAGCGCTATGGCGCGTGCCGTCGCCTCTGCCTCTGCGGTGGTTGGCCGAGTCAATGCGTGATACTTGGGCGCCTTCTTCCCTTCCGCCAGAGCCTGTTGCACGATGACGTCGATCGCGTTGCCGTTTTCGGCGTGCATGCAAACCAGCCCGCCATTTTTTGCTGTCGTCCGCAACGCCTTGAAGATGCTGCCGTCGTCGAGCATGAAGACGCCGGGATACGCCATGAACAGCTTGAAGCTGGTGACGCCCTCGCGCACCAGCGCATTCATCTCGTCGAGCTGGGCGTCGGCCAGTTCCGTGATGATGCAGTGAAAAGCATAGTCGCACACCGCTTTGGCGGAAGCCTTTTGCATCCAGGTGTCGAAGGCCGTTCTGAGCGTCTGACCTCTGTACTGGATGGCGAAGTCGATCAGCGTGGTAGTGCCGCCGAAGGCTGCGGCGCGCGTACCGGTTTCGAAGTTATCGGAACTGGTGGTGCCTCCGAAGGGCATGTCGAGATGCGTGTGAACATCGATTCCGCCGGGCAGCACGTACTTCCCTGCAGCATCGATGACGCGACCGGCATTTTCACGCGGAAGACTCTGCCCGATCGCGGCGATTTTTCCGTTGCTGATGGCGACGTCGCTGGCGTAGGTGTCGCTCGCCGTGACCACGCGGCCATTTGCGATGACGGTGTCAAAACCCATGCGTGTGTTCTCCTCGGCCTGCGAAGAGGCATTTTATGCTAAACTGCCTGGCTTCGAGAGTGGGTTTTCAGAGGGACGGATGGCATGAAGTTCGGCTTCACGATTAAACCGGACATGACGGTGGAGCGCATTGTCGCTCTCACCCGTCAGGCCGAGGCTGCCGGCTTCCAGTACGGCTGGATCTTCGACTCTCACATTCTGTGGCTGGAGCCTTACCCGCTGCTTACACTCATGGCAGCGAATACCAGGAGTATGCGTCTCGGCACCTGCGTCACCAATCCCGCGACGCGCGACATCACCGTGACTTCCAGCCTGTTCGCCACGCTCAATCTGATTGCGGGCGACCGCATGGAGCTTGGCATTGGACGTGGCGATAGCTCGAGGCGTGTGCTCGGCAAAAAGCCCGTCGGGGCCGGCGATCTGGAGCGCTCTATCAAGGCGTTTCGCGAGTTGACTGCCGCGCGTGAAATCGACTTCGAAGGTCAACCTACACGGCTTTCCTGGGCGGGCGGCTCTCCTCCGGTGTGGGTTGCGGGATATGGACCCAAGGTGCTGGACCTGGCGGGCAGGGTCGGAGATGGAGTCATTCTGCAATTTGCCGATCCCGACCTGATCGCCTGGTGCCTCGGCTTCGTGAAGAAGGGTGCCGAAGCCGCGGGGCGTGATCCGCGCAGCATCGAAGTCATGGCTGCTGCGCCGGTGTGGGTTTCAAATGATCTCGAAGTCGCGCGGAAACGAGTGCGCTGGTTCCCCGCATTAGTTTCCAATCACGTAGTGGACTTGCTCTCTCGCTACAAGCCGGAGGATTTGCCTCCCGCGTTGACTTCATATGTGAGTAATCGCGGGGGATATGACTATCAGCAGCATTGCGAAGTCGACAGCAGTAACTCGAAATTCGTATCCGACGACGTCGTGGATCGTTTCTGCCTGGTCGGCCCGGCAGAAGCCCATCGGCAAAAGCTCCGCAGACTGGCGAGCCTCGGGGTAACGCAGTTCAATGTCTACCTGATGTGCGGCGACGAGGAAGACACGCTGGAAGCCTATAAGAAGGAAGTCATGCCGGCTTTTCGCGCGAGCGCGTGCTAATGCGAACTGGATTTGTTTATTCTTCATCAATGGAACCGATCATCCAAGGCGCTATTCCCGTTCTGCCAGCCGCTGACACCACGGAGTCGTTAAGGTGGTGGACGCAGATATGTGGCTTCACGGAAACGTTTCGCGACGGCACTCCACCGACCTACGCAGGTATCAATCGCGGCGAGGCCCACCTACACATTGCTGGGATGGATGACAAGGCGCTGGCGCGGGAGGTCGGCGACCAGACCATGGTGCGACTCGCGGTAAAAGGTATTGAGGCGCTGTATGCCGAATACCAGAAGCGCGGCGGCAAGGTTCATCCCAACGGGCCCTTGCAAACGAAGCCTTGGGGAACAAAAGAATTCGGCGCGATTGACCCTAACGGTGTGTGCGTAACGTTCCAGGAGTGAGTAATGGACTCACCTACTCCAACTCAATAGGTGGCTCCCACTTTCCGGTTTGCTCTGGAAAGCCATCAGGGCGTAGTACGCGCCGAAAGAAACCGCAAAACCTATGAACCACGAATAATCGTACAGGACGCGCAATGGAGGAATGACTAATCCCACCAGCGCCGTTCCTGCGCCCGCAACCAACGCAGCCAGCGCCGCCCAGTTGAAGCCGTGCGAATATTCGTAAGCGCCGCCGCGCAGGTAGAGGTCCTCAACTGACAGGATTCGCCGGCGCACCACAAAGTAGTCGCAAATCATGATCCCCGCTACCGGCCCCAGGAAAGCGGCATAACCGCCCAGCCAGCCGAGGATGAAGGTCTTGTAGTCGGCCAGAAGCTTCCACGGCATCAGCGCAATGCCCATGAAGCAGGTGATGACGCCTCCGATTCGGAAGCTGATCTTCCGCGGCCACAGATTGGAGAAGTCGTTGGCCGGTGAGACGACGTTAGCGCCAATGTTGACGTTCAGCGTTGCCAGCAAGATTGCCAGCAACGAAATAATCACGGCTACCGGCGAATGAAACCGGCTGAGCAGTTGTACCGGGTCCCAGATTGCCCTGCCGTAAATGACAACGGTCGCCGAGGTCACGAGGATTCCAATCAGGGAATACAGCGTCATGGTCGCAGGTAAAGCTAATGCCTGCCCAATGGCTTGTTGCCGTTGACTGCGCGCGAAACGCGTGAAGTCTGGAATGTTGAGAGACACGGTGGCCCAGAAGCCCACGGTGCCGTTCAACGCCGGTATCAGGAACTTCAGAAAGTCGGAGAAGGAGGCGAAGCGCGAAGGTGCCGACAGCATGGGGCCAAATCCACCGGCAGCGCGATAGGCCCACGCCAGCAGCAGGATTCCGACTGCCAGCAGAATCGGCGCGCTGATCCCCTGAAGAAATCGGATGTACTCAATGCCCTTGAGGATCACCGCCAGGTTGATCAGCCAAAATGCCAAAAAACAGATTGCAGGTCCGTAGGCGACCTGTGACCAACCGGGTACCAGGACGGCAATCAAAGTACTGATCGCCTCCCCGCCAATCCAGGTTTGAATTCCGAACCAGCCACACGCCACCAGGGCTCGCAGGATGGCCGCCACATTGGCGCCCAAGACCCCGAACGAAGCACGGGCCAGAACAGGGAACGGCACTCCATAACGCGCGCCCGGATGGGAGTTCAGCAGCATCGGAATCAGCACGACGGTGTTGCCCAGAAAGACCGTTACCACGGCCTGTTTCCAGTTCATTCCTCCCTGGACCAGACTCGCCGCGAGCATGTAGGTGAGAATGTTGACCGACATCGACACCCACAGCGCCGCGTAGTTGTACGTTCCCCAGTGACGGCGATCGGCGGTGGCGGGCGCCAGGTCCGGGTTGTAGAGCGGACTGGATTCAATTCTCGAGAGCAGCGAGTCTTGAATGGTGGTCATTGGCAGTGGGTCATTGGCCCCTTGCGGATTCGGGGGCTAGTCAGCGGCCGCGGCGCGTCCAGTCTGCGTCGTCAGAGGCGCATAGGTTTCAGGACGGCGGTCGCGGAAAAACTGCCAGACCCGCCTGACTTCGTCGATCATTTCGAGATCGAGATCGGCAACGACCACTTCATCCTTGTGGCGGCTGGCCTGGGCGATGATCCGGCCGCGCGGGTTGCAGAAGTAGCTCTTGCCGTAGAACTCACCGATGTTCCATGGCTTTTCCCGGCCTACTCGGTTGATTGCGCCAACGAAGTAGCCGTTCGCCACGGCATGCGCAGGCTGCTCCAGTTCCCACAAATGTTCGGAGAGTCCCGCTACCGTTGCGGACGGATTGAAGACAATCTCCGCGCCGTTCAATCCCAGAATCCGTGCACCCTCAGGAAAATGGCGGTCGTAGCAGATGTACACGCCGACGCGGGCGTACTTCGTCTGAAAAACCGGGTAGCCGAGGTCTCCGGGTGTGAAGTAAAACTTTTCCCAGAACCCGGGATGAACGTGTGGAATGTGATGCTTGCGATACTTGCCCAGATACTTGCCGTCCGCGTCGATTACTGCTGCGGTGTTGAAATACAGGCCAGGCATTTCTTTTTCGTAAACTGACACCACCATCACCATGCGATGTTTGGCTGCAACCTTCTGCATGAGCTTGATTGTGGGACCCTCAGGTACGCGCTCCGTGAGGTCGTACCACCGAACATCCTGCTCCGCGCAGAAATACGGCCCGTAAAACAATTCCTGCAGACAAAGGATTTTGACTTTCTTGCGCGCCGCCTGCTCGATCAACTTGAGGTGCTTGTCGATCATTGCCTTCTTGATTTTGGGCAATGGGTGATTGGCACCCAGTGCATTACTAGCCTGGATGAGCCCACAGCGCACGACGCGGGACATGAAAGCACCTCCGAGAGAGGCCAATATACCAGACCTTCAGCGTGTGAGAACCAAATCAGGCTAGAGGAGGAAAACGGGCTGCGCCATCTTGGTGCATGAGACCACGTAACAGAACAAGCTTGACGCCCATCGCTAATTGCGTTTAATTAGGCTTTCTTTCGTTACCTGGCAAGTTGGAGCAACCATGACACTGCAGTTGCGAAAGCGTGATAGGACACGACGCTTTTCTATCCTCCTGTTTCTTGTGGGTATGGGGATAATCCCGCTGTTTCCCCAGACCAAAAGTGAATCGCATCCGCCCGTGAGTTCACCTTGCCACGTTGAACCTGCCGACTATAAGGGATGGCACGCGCAGCGACTTTCTAATCGCTGGGTCCAACTGATTGTCTTGCCGCACAACGGTGGGCGATTAATACAGGTGATTTTCGCCGGACACTCCTATCTCTTCGTCAATCCGAAATATGAGGGCAAATACGTGCCCCCAAGTCAGAGCCAATGGTTTAACTACGGCGGTGACAAGCTGTGGCTCTTGCCCGAGGGGAACGACGACGAACAACATTGGGCAGGCGGCTCCGACGTGATCGACGACGCGCCTTACTCCTTTCGAAAGGTTTCGGAAGGAGAGCACTGTGAAGCAGAACTCACCGGACCGGCCGATCCCCGCACTGGGATTCAGTTCCAGCGTACGATTCGACTGGATGCCGACTCCCCGCGCATTCGATTTCGCGCCACCATGAAAAACACATCCGGTCACACCGTGGAATGGTCGATGCAGTCCGTCTCTCAGTACGATACCGCCGACCCTGACGATCCATCGCGAATCAACCACGATTTCCGTACTTTCGCCCCGGCGAATCCGGCTAGCAGCTATCTCAACCGCTACCACGTTCGGTTCGGCCCGGCGGAAAATCATGCGGTCTCGATTAGGGAGGACGGTTTATTTGCGCTGCGCTATGTCCACATGGCGGCGGAACTGTGGCTGGACTCGACTGCCGGTTGGCTGGCCGTCGTCGATGGCAGCAGCCGGTATGGCATGGTGGAACGCTTCCAATTTGAGGAATCCCGAAGCTATCCAGGAAAGGCGTCCATCATTTTTTGGACGAATGGCCCCGAGCTGAAGTTGAATGCTGATGGCAAGGTCTCCCTGAGTGCAGAGGAAGACGGAACTCCTTTCTACCTGGAGGCGGAGATCAATTCACCTCTCTGCCGATTGCGTCCCGGGGAAACTTGCAATTTCGAGACGGAATGGTTTCCGACCCGTGCCGGGAGCGAATTTCACGGCGCGACGGATGCCGGTATCGTGGTTCGCCCTCTTCGAGCTACCCGTCTGGATAATGGCAAGATCGCGCTTTCTGGCGCTTTTGGAGTGTTTTTCTCCGGACGCCTGGTGGCACACCTCTACAACGAACACGGCGCAGAGTTAGACAGCCTGCCCGTGACAGATGTGGAACCAGTTGAACTCGTCTCGCTCGAGACCGAGATCGCTCCGCCTCAAAAGCCCACACGGGTCTCACTTCACCTGGAAGATTGGAATGGACTGGACCGTGGTTCTCTCCAGGAAGTTCAAGTGGCCTCACGGGAGAATCGTTGATGTGAAAGCACCGGCTCCTTCGCATGACCGCCACTTTGGCTCGCTCTAAAGTTGGACAGCACGGCGATATGTTGGGATGATGGGACTCCTGTTTTCTAGCAGATTCGCGCTCGAGGAGGGCAATGGCAGCTAAGCGCACGAGAAGAGATTTCCTGAAGTTATCGGCCTTGGGCGCAACCGCCACCGCGAGCTTAAACGCGTTTCCAGAGTTCACGGATCTCATCGGGCTAGAGCCTTCGACGATCGCGACGCGGGTAACTCATGGGAAAGAGCGCTTTGCGCAGGGCAGCACGATCGAGTGGCGACGTGGAACTCCTGCCGGCGAAACGGTCGTACTCGATCCGGGCAAGAAATTTCAGGAGATCCTTGGCTTTGGCGCAGCCTTCACCGATGCGGCTTGCTATAACTTCAATCAACTCTCATCTTCCGCCCGCGAGCAGCTGTTTCACGAGCTGTTTCATCCCTCTGAACTAGGACTGAATTTCGGCCGCACCTGTATCGGGTCCAGCGACTACTCCACCAAGGTCTACAGCTTTGACGATGGTGACGCCGACCCGGAGCTGAAGCGGTTTTCCATCGAGCACGACCGCGCTTACATCCTTCCGATTCTGCGTCACGCGCGTGCAGTTAAGCCGGATTTGTTTCTGTTTTCCTCGCCGTGGAGCCCGCCAGGCTGGATGAAAGCGGGCGGCTCTATGCTCGGCGGGTCGATGAGGAAATCGTATTTCGATAGTTACGCTCACTACTTTCTTAAATTCCTCGACGGGTACCGCACCGAAGGTGTCCATATCCAGGCCGTGACCGTGCAGAACGAGGTGGACACAGACCAGGATGGACGCATGCCCGCCTGCTTGTGGGGACGGGTGATGGAGGAACTCGAAGATCCCGGACTACGCAAGTATGCCGATGCGGTGGCGTGGCATGGCTATGGAAGTGCGGCAGAGATGGTTGGGAAAGTTCAGGATGCTTACCCGAAGGTTGGGATGCATTGGACTGAAGGTGGACCGGATTATACGGTCCAGGCTATGCCACCGATTGGACGCGCTGGAGTGGAGTTTTTACGACCGCCCTTCGCAACTGGTGCCAATCGATCACAGGCTGGAACCTCGCCCTTGACGAACAAGGACGCCCCAACATTGGCCCATTTCCGTGCGGGGGCATGGTGACGATTCACTCGCAGAGCCGGGAGATCACGCGAAGCGGGCAGTACTGGGCCATCTCGCACTTTGCCCGCCGCATTCGGCGCGGTGCGCGCCGCTTCGAGTCTCAGGGAACGCTTCCCGGCCTCGATCACTTAGCCTGTGAGAATCCTGACGGCGAGAAGGTTTTGATCGTGACCAATTCAGGACCGTCGCGGACCGTCACTCTGCAGATGGGTTCGTTGATCGCGAATCTCAGTTGCGAAGCAGATTCGGTGAATACGCTTCTGTGGAAGTAGCAGGCCACTTCAGGAGCTTGGGGCGAAGGTTTGAGACCGACTTCGAACATGGCCCGAGCGCGAAGGCCAAACCGACAAGTAACAGTCTGTAGTAATCCCTATTCAAATTTCCTATCTTCCGATTTCAAATAATCGCTCGGGCCTGCTAGAAACGCCAAGATGCGCCAACCCTTGAGTTTGCATGTTCTTGCCCTAGTATATGTTTCACTTCAGTGAAAATTGTGTACTTCAGATTGCAACTCGGGAAGCCCGCGGATGCCTCTAAGTCTGACAGCGCCGCTAAACCAGAGACTCCAGGTTTGAGATTCCTTATACAGGCTGGTGGAAGTTATGACACCGGGTTGGATCCATGTGTACCTTCTGTCGGAAAATCGGCTTTTGCGAGAGGCGTTAACTAAATACATTAATAAGAAGAACAACGTTCGGGTGGTGGGAGCCTCGGCATTTTCCTCGTTGGCAATCGATCAGATCATCGCCTCTGAACCGGATATTCTGCTCTCAGACACTGCTGATCACGCGCTTTCCGAGCTGCAAGTAGTCCCGGAAGTGCTCAAGGCGATTCCAGGTCTGAAGGTTGTCATGTTCGGGATGGAGAGCGACAAGTACACGTTTCTTCGCTCCGTGCAGAAGGGAGTGATGGGTTACGTGTTGAAGGACGCGTCAACGGCGGAAGTGCTTGACGTAGTGCGCGCCGTCGCCAACGATGAGGCGGTTTGTCCATCCAGCCTGCAGCGCAGTTTGTTTGAATTCGTCGCGGGCAAGTCAGACCGGATGCCCAGCTACTACGTCAAGCAACAGCTGGGGCTCAGCCGGCGCGAACAGCAATTAGTCCAGATGATCGGTCGCGGCCTGACGAACAAGGAAATCGCATCCGAACTGAATCTTTCCGAGCAAACCATAAAAAATCACGTGCATAGCATGCTCCGGAAGCTCGGAGCAAACGACCGGCTCGCGGTCGTGGAGCTGTGTCGCCAGCACGGACTCGTCGCCTGAGGGCTAGTACCGTACTGTAACTGGTACTGTTTTCCTACTAGTACCAATGTCTCGCCCGGACGTGGCGCGCAAACCATTATCAGTACGTCCCGCTGGTTCGCCTTTGAGCCTTCCTTTTTCTCCTCAAAACTCGCTAGGTTGATGGAACGCGCGAGAGATTACAGACGTCTCGCCGCGGCGCCACAGTCGCTCGCGAACGCAACTCTCAAGAGAGTCAAGAAACCCAGTTGCTCTTTTGCAGAGAAAGCAGGCCTGCACATGTGTCGTCGCGTTCTTCTCGTTGAGGAGCCGGTCCAGTGCCTTTTGATCGGATGCAGAGCTCAGCCCGGTCGCTTACTGAATATCGAGGCGATAGCGTGCTGAAGGTAAAGGTACTCGTAGCCAATCAACCGCGCCTGATGCGGGAGCTTGTGCTCGACACCATTGCCGGTCATGAAGACATCGAAGTGGTTGGCGAGGTCGTCGACGAAAAGTTGATTTTCGAAAAGGTCGAGGAAGTCCGCCCTGACTATCTCATTATGACCTTGCAGCGATCGGAGGAGCGGCCTTCGCTTTGCGATCTGTTGTGGGAACGATTTCCGCGGCTGAAGGTTCTTGCACTGCAAGCGGAGAGCAATGACAGCATTCTCTATTGGGTGACCTTCAATCTCTCAGCAAACCGGATCGAGACTTCGGAAAAGGGAATTCTCGACGCTCTGCGGAGTGGGACTGTCAGCCACCAGCCGCAGGAACCGGAACTTTCTCCCAAAGTGAACTGACGGCGGCGGGAGAGTAGTAGATAACACGTTTCTTTTTCGGCGGTTAGCTCACAAATGCCCTGTAAGTGAGAGGGCGAAGCTATGGACGGTGTCACCACAATCACTGCAACGACGGAGATAACCTCGATGGCCGCCACCATCGCGCTTCCGGCGGCTGCCACGGGGGAGCGGGAATGTTTCTGGTACGCGGCCTGCACCCGCTCGCGCCATGAGAAGTCCATTGTCAGGCAACTGGAAGAAAGGGGAATCGAATATTTTCTGCCTCTGTACCGCTCTGTGCGCCGCTGGAAAGATCGCCGCAAAGAACTGGATCTGGTGCTTTTTCCCGGCTACGTATTTGTGCGGCTGCCCTGGCGGGAAAGGCTGCGGGTTCTTCAATTGCCGAGTGTACTTCGATTCGTCACGTTCAACGGATTGCCGGCTGCCCTGCCCATCAGCGAATTGGAAGCATTGCGAAATGGACTGACACAAGGGGTGTATGCGGCGTCTCATCCCTACCTCAGGGTTGGGAAGCGCGTGCTGGTCCGGTACGGACCCTTGGCGGGTGCGCGCGGGATTCTGGTGCGGAAGAAAGACAACTTTCGCATCGTTATTTCCATCGAGGCGATCATGCGTTCGGTTGCGGTCGAGATTGACGAGGCTGATGTTGTGCCTCTTTCGTGAATGGGAACACGACTCGCAGCAGGCATGGCAATAGCAGACTCTGAGGGAGCGCAGCGATGAAGAGACCTTCGTTTAGCAAACAATTGCCGGGAATCGCGATTCTGCTCCTGGGTATGATCGCAGCCGCAGGAGGGCCGCTATCTGGCCAGGACGAAAATAGCAGCTATCCCAATCGCTCCTCTGGTTCCCGAGCTCTCGCCGATGCGGATTCCCGAGCGGAAAAAGAAGCTGAACGCTTGGTGTCGTTGCCGGCGGAAAGGATCATCGAACTCCTTCAGCAGGAACCTGGACTGCTTCTGCAAGTGAAGAAGATGCTGGTCCGCAAGGCGTACGAGCAAGGGCGAGTTCTTGATCGCAGTGATTTGCGCGATGACGTTTTGTTTCGTCTCATCCGCCAGGACGAAGACACTCGAATCCTGATTACGCACGAGATCGTCGATCGGAATTACATCCGGGCCAAGCCCACTCGTGAGGAGATGCGTAGAGATCAGCAGCAGGCACTGGCGGCAGCAACCACGCGGACCAACAGAGTGGGAGAGCAGGATAGTCAGGAACAGCAATACTGGGCTGGCCGGAGCCGACAATCGTCCCAGGGAGCGCCGCAGTATTCGGGCCCCTCAGTTCCGGTGGCGCCGGATCGGCGGATTCCACCATCGTCGCAGCTAACTGAGACTGATCCGCGCCGCAGGCTTCTCGAGGCACAAACGGACGACTCCGGCGTGCAAACTACTGGTCCAGGAAGCTTCCCGTCTGTCGACGCTAGCCAAGTCGCGCAGCTTCTGAATGCAAATCCTGGCAGGGCAGCTGCGCTCATATCGGAGGCGAGCTCCGGACGCAGCTTCGACCAATCTGACATTAACAGCGTCATCAGCCAGCTCAAGTCCAGCGCACAACCGCCAGTGAATCCTCCGATGCCTGATCTTTCAGCTGCAAACGACCTGCCCCCGTACCAGATCCCGCCGGCCAACTTCCGCAGCAGCACAGCGCCTCCAATGTCGACGGGAGGCCCGCGCCAAGACAATCCTGCATTGCAGCGCCGCGTGAATCCCTACGCGGACGTACCGTCACTCTACGATCTCTATTCGCAGTACTCCCGTCATTCGCCCGTTCTGAGCCGGTTTGGCATCGACGTGTTTGAAAACGGGACTGGCAATTCCGAGCAGTTGCCGATGGATCTGCCGGTCGGGCCGGATTACGTAGTTGGGACTGGTGACGGACTCAACATCGATCTCTGGGGAAGCGTCTCGCAAAGGTTGCGGCAGACCGTGGATCGGCAAGGGCGGATCACGCTGCCCGACGTGGGAGCGATCGAAGTCGCGGGTCGTTCTCTCGGAGAGGTACAGCACGTTGTGCAAACTGCCTTGCGCACGCAGTTTCGACAACTTGACGCCGATGTCTCTCTTTCCCGGCTACGCACCATTCGCATCTACGTGGTCGGAGATGTGCAACGTCCGGGGGCCTACGACGTCAGCTCGCTCTCCACGCCATTGAATGCGCTTTATCAGGCCGGGGGGCCGACCAGCCGCGGCTCGATGCGTATTGTGAAGCACTACCGGGGCAAGCAACTCGTCGAGGATGTGGACCTTTACGATCTGCTCCTGCATGGTGTTCAAGCGGGCACGCAGCACTTACAAAGTGGCGACACGATTCTGGTACCTCCCCTCGGGTCGGAAGTTACGGTGCAAGGGATGGTCCGCAGGCCAGCGATTTATGAGCTGAACGGCGAGAAGAGTCTGGGGGAAGTTTTGCAGCTCGCCGGCGGCGTGCTTCCGTCCGGAACTCTTCGCCACGTTGATGTGGAGCGGGTTGAAGCTCACCAATCCCGTACCATGCTGCGGCTCGATATTCCCGAACACAACAATCAGGAAACTGTCACCAAGGCTCTGGAAGATTTCCAGGTCCAGGACAGCGACACCATCAAGATTTCACCCATCTTGCCGGTCACCGACAAATCGGTCTATCTCGATGGCCACGTCTTCCGCCCGGGCAAGTACGCGTACAGCGACGGAATGAAAGTTACAGATCTCGTCAAGTCATACAGCGATCTCTTGCCTGAAGCATACGGTCGCCACGCTGAGATCATTCGTCTGAAGGCTCCGAACAATGAACCGGAGGTGCTGGCTTTCAGTCTTGACGATTCGCTCCAGGGGAAAAATCAAGACCTTGTACTCAAACCCTTCGATACGGTTCGCATCTTTGGCCGTTTCGATTTCGAAGAGGCTCCGGTTGTGACCGTCACGGGCGAGGTGCGCGAGCCGGGAGACCACGTAACTAATGGCGCGACCTATCTTCGTGACGCCATCTATCTGGCGGGGAATACGACGGCGGACGCAGAGCTCAACGACGCGCAGGTCTTCCGTCGCACCGAAGATGGCAACCTCAAAGTCGTTAGCGTGAATCTGCAGCGGGCCCTCGCTGGAGATGCGCGTGAGAATATCCTTCTGCAGCCGACCGACCGCGTTTTCATCCACAAGAGCGTATCGAGGGTTGACCCGCCCACGGTGACGATTCAGGGCGAGATACCCCGACCGGGAACCTATCCGCTGGGCAACGAGATGATGGCATCCGATCTGGTGCGCCTGGCCGGAGGTCTTAAGCGATCTGCATACGCGCAACAGGCCGACCTCACCCGCTACGAAATCGAACAAGGGAGCCGTGTGGCCAGCGAACACCACAATCTTCCCATGGACAAGGCCCTGGCGGGCGAGCCAGACGCCGACGTTCGCCTGCGCGACGGTGATGTACTTACTATCGGGCAGATCGCGGGATGGAACAACATCGGAGCAACCATCGCGGTGCAGGGTGAAGTTGCGCATCCCGGCACATTTGGCATCGAACCGGGCGAACGCCTCAGCGATGTGTTGGCGCGCGCTGGCGGCCTCTCCAGCGATGCCTATCCCTACGGAGCAATCCTGCAACGCGAGCAGGTTCGCGAACTGGAGGAGAAGCACCGCGCCGAACTCATCAATGACGTCCATCAACAACAGACGATCTTGAAAACAGCGCCTGAGGCGATGGGCCAATGGCGCACCACGCTGCAAGCCTTGCAGGCTACCTCTGCCACCGGGCGGCTGGTGATCCATGTCTCCGGAGACGTGAAACGCTGGGCTCACACGCCCGCAGACATTCCGGTCCGCGCTGGTGACGTTCTCTTTATCCCCAAGCGCCCGCATTTCGTTCTGGTCGACGGTGCCGTCTACAGCGCGAACGCAATCACCTTCAAGCCGGGACGAAGCGCATTGTGGTATCTCCGTCAGGCCGGTGGCCCCACGACCGCTGCGGACAAGAAGAATATTTTCGTGGTCCGTGCCGATGGCTCAGTCGCCGGAGGAAAGAACGGGTTGTTCGCCGGTAGCGCCCTCGACAGCGTGCTTCAGCCCGGTGACATGGTGATGGTCCCGGAGAAGCCCCTCGGCGGAGGAGCCAAGTGGAAGCAGATACTGCAAGCCGCACAGATGCTGTCCTCCGTGGGCGCGCCGCTGGCCCCTCTGGCCTACACTCGCTTCTGATCGGCACCGAGAATGAAGCGGCGCCTCCAAGTCTGGGCATTGTTGACTGGGTTCGCCGGCACTCTGCCCTCGACCGTCTGGGCACAGGACCTGCCTTCTGCACCCTCGAACGCAGGGGGCGAAACTGTGTCACGCGCGCTTCCTGTCGAGCGGCGAGAGAAGCATCTCTACGAGTTGCAGCCCGGGGAAGATCCTGAGAACCGCTTATTCTCGCCTTTTGCCAGGCACGTGGCCGCAGATCAGAAAAACTTTTGGACAGCGCCTCTGCGCTGGAAGGCGGGAGACCTTCCCTGGATTCTGCCCATGGCAGCGGCGACCGGCGGAGTAATCGCCGGGGACCATTGGATCTCACAGCAAGTTCCCAACAGCACGAGTCAATTGCATCGCAGCAAGCAAATCTCGGATTACGCGACGTACTCACTCATCGGAGCAACCGGTGGAGCTTTCCTGCTCGGACACCTGACCCACAACGAACACCTGCGCGAAACGGGGTTCCTTGCCGGCGAGGCGGCATTCAACAGTACTCTCGCGACCTATGCGTTCAAGATGATGTCGCGGCGTCCGCGTCCGGTAACGGGTAACGGCAACGGAACGTTCTTCCAGGGAGGAGCGTCGTTTCCTTCAGAGCATTCCGCCGTCGCTTGGTCAATTGCTGGAGTGATTGCCCACGAGTATCCAGGCCCATTCACGAAGGTTGCAGCCTATGGCCTCGCATCCGCGATCACTATGACGCGGGTCACCAGCAAGCAGCATTTCCCCTCCGACGTCATTGTGGGAAGTCTCCTCGGCTGGTACTTCGCACACGAAGTTTACCGAGCGCATCACGATCCGGAGCTTGGCGGTTCAGCATGGGAAAACTTCCTGGAAAGAGACGCAGAGAATCAGCCGCGCAACCCGAAGAATATGGGGTCACCCGCGGTTCCGCCTGACAGCTGGGTATACCCGTTATTCGAAAGGCTGGCAGCGCTCGGGTACATCAAAAGTGCATACCTGGGCATACGTCCGTGGACCCGCATGGAGTGCGCCCGGCTGCTTGATGAAGCTGACGAACATATCCGGTACGACGGCTTCGGAGATAGCGAAGGGGAGAAGATCTACTCCGCACTGCTCGACGAGTTTCACGACGACGTCGAACACTTGAATGGAGCTGCCAACGTCGGCGTGACGCTCGACTCGATGTACACGCGTGGTACCCAGATCTCAGGTACGCCTCTGCGCGATGGCTATCACTTCGGTCAGACCATCGTTAACGACTACGGGCGGCCTTACTCCAGCGGCTTCAATGCTGTCACCGGAGTAAGTGCTCGCGCAGTGGCCGGGCCTTTATCTTTCTATGTTCGGGGCGAGTATCAACACGCGCCTGCCGCGCCTTCGTACTCGGCAGATGCACTCAACGCAATCGCACAGACAGATCAGACCCTTCCGTTGCCGAATGGCACCCATGAAATTAACCGGTTCGCGCTCTTGGATGCTTCGGTGGCAATGACTTTTCAAAATGTGCAGCTGTCATTTGGGAGGCAGAGTCACTGGCTGGGTTCGGACGAGAGTGGACCTTTTCTCTGCAGCAACAACGCGCAGCCCATCACCCAGTTCGACATTCAAAGTGTTTCACCCTTCCATTTCCCACTGCTTTCGAAACTGTTGGGACCAGCGCGTATGGAGTTCTTTCTCAGCCAACTCTCCGGCCAAACGTGGGACTTCAATCCGCCGAACCTGCTTGGCCCGGGCTTTACGCCGCAACCGTTCGTTCATGGCGACAAGATTACGTTCAAGCCGACTCCAAATTTGGAGATCGGCATGGGTATTACGGCGATGTTCGGAGGTCCGGGACTGCCGTTCACCTTCAAGGAGTTTCTCAAGACGTATTATTCCCACAAGGCGACCATCGCGGCGAATCCTGCAAAGCGCTTCTCCTCGGTCGATTTCAACTATCGGGTCCCCGGCTTGAGAAACTGGCTGATCGTCTACGCCAATACGATGGTAGGCGATGAAATCTCCCCCATTGGGTCCAGTCGCGCCCTCGTAAATCCCGGAATTTACCTGGCTCAAATTCCAGGAATCAAGAAGCTGGATTTTCGCCTTGAAATGGCGAGAGAGCCGTTGACGCGGGAGTTTCCGGCGGGCTTCGTTTATTACGATCGACGCTACCGCTCGGGCTTCACCAACGAAGGGAATCTGATCGGCAGTTGGGTGGGCCGCGCGGGCGCGGGGGGAAGGCTCTGGGCTACGTACTGGCTCTCACCGCGCACAAATTTTCAATTGGGATACAGGGAGCAGCACGTGAGCCAGCGGTTTTTAGAAGGCGGGCGCCTGCGCGACGTATCAGCCCGGGGTGAGTTCCTGCTCAATTCACAGACAGCCGTGGAGGCTTCGGTGCAGTACGAACGCTGGAGGTTTCCGCTTCTGGCCGCAGGTCAGCAATCGAATATCAGCGCTTCTGTGCAGCTGACGGTCAGTCCTCATTGGGGACTGCACAAGTGAGAATGCCAGTTGTGCTCTGAGCGAGTGTGAAGCCGAACACGAACATTCCGTCGGTGATTTCCCGGTCACCGGAGATCGAACCTACGATCCATTCTTATGGCCGGGAGGAACTTGAGTTCACTCGTCGTCGCAGCAAGACGGAGTGGCTGCAGATCTTCTGGCAGCAAAGGCAATCCCTAAGGCGGCTGACGATTCGCGGTCTGCTTGCCGTGACGCTGGTGGCCTTGCTCATCCCGAAGCGATATGAATCGACAACTCGGATCATGCCGCCCGATCCAGAGTCCGGCGGAGGAATGGGTATGCTGGCTGCGCTGGCGGGACGGGGTGGGGGATCCAGCGACTCAGGCTCAACTTCCGTAGGCTCGATGCCTGGTATAGGCATGCTAGCCAGTGACCTGCTTGGAGTGAAGAGCACGGGGGCGACGCTGGTGGGCATTCTGGCAAGCGATACCATTCGCAACCGGCTAATCGACCGCTTCCAGCTGCAAAAAGTCTACGGGGATCGCTACAAACAAGATGCCCGCAAAGACCTCGGGAAACTCACCGAGATCACGGAAGATCGAAAAAGCGGAATCATTACCGTCAGCGTGACTGATCGCGATCCGCAACGAGCGGCAGCTTTGGCAAAGGCCTACATCGACGAACTGGATCGATTGGTGGCCGAACTCAGCACTTCGGCTGCACGCCGGGAACGTATCTTTGTTGAACAACGGCTGCATAGCGTCAAACAGGAACTCGACGCGTCGGCACGTGAGTTCAGCGAATACGCCAGCAAGAATACGGCGGTGGACATCAACGCCCAGACCAAGGCCATGGTGGAGTCGGCGGCCGTTCTGCAGGGACAGCTTATTGCCGCGCGCTCGGAGGTGCAGGGACTCGAGCAGATCTACACCAAAAACAATATCAAAGTCAAGACGGTCGAGGCCCGCATCGCGGAGTTGCAGCGACAACTGCAGAACATGGGTGGGGAGGGTCCTCCGCCCGAAGGCACCGCTCCGTCAGCAGAGCCTAACCCGCCAGAGCTCTATCCTTCAATCCGCAAACTTCCGCTCCTCGGAGTGCGATGGGCTGATCTCTACCGTCAGACGAAAATCAATGAGACCGTCTTCGGGTTGCTCCGCCAGAAGTACGAACTGGCGCGGATCCAGGAGGCAAAGGAAATTCCCACGATCAAAGTGCTGGACCCACCCGCGGTGGCCGAAAAGAAGGCAAGTCCGCACCGCCTCGTAATTATCTTGCTAGGCGCGCTACTGGTGTTCGCGGGAGGATGCGCCTGGATCGTAGCGTCCTTTGCGTGGAATGAAATGAGCTCCGAAGATCTCCGCAAGCAACTGGCACAAGAAGTTGAGCAGAAGTGCCGCGAAAAGACTTTAAGACTCTACAGGCGGGCGCGCGAGCGCTTCGGCCGCAACGGCCACAATCACAACGGCACCGACCCAACGCACAACAACGGTTCATCGCGGTAGCTGCGCACAAACATATTTTCGCCGCTCGTCAAGAAAGCCTTTATGCCAAAAAAAGCGCTGATCACTGGAATCACCGGGCAGGACGGCTCTTATCTTGCCGAATTTCTGCTAGACAAGGGCTACTCCGTGTACGGTCTTGTCCGTCGCAGCAGCACTATCAACTTTGAGCGGATTGCTCATCTCCAGGACAGAGTCGAGCTGATCCCCGGAGATTTGCTTGATCAAAGCTCGCTGCTTGCTGCCCTCAACGAAGCTGAGCCGGACGAGGTCTACAATCTCGCCGCTCAATCATTCGTCCCGACCTCTTGGAGCCAACCGGTTCTCACGGGAGAATTCACCGCTCTCGGTGTGACTCGCATGCTCGAGGTCATTCGCGTGGTGAATCCCGCCATCCGTTTTTATCAGGCTTCCTCCAGTGAGATGTTTGGCATGACCGAAGAATCCCCCCAGACCGAGCACACACGATTTTATCCCCGAAGCCCTTATGGAGTGGCGAAACTGTACGGCCACTGGATCACCGTCAATGCGCGCGAAAGCTACAATCTCTTTGCCTGCTCGGGGATTTTGTTCAACCACGAATCTCCCCGCCGTGGCATTGAATTTGTAACCCGCCGAGTCAGTCACAACGTGGCCCGCATTAAGCTCGGGATGCAGACGAAATTCCGCATGGGCCATCTCGACGTCGAGCGCGATTGGGGGTTTGCCGGCGACTACGTTCGTGCCATGTGGATGATGCTTCAACAAGACACGCCCGATGACTACGTGATCGCGACCGGCCTGCCGCACAGCGTGCGTCACTTGGTGGAGCTCGCATTTGCACATGTTGGTCTGGACTATCGGCAGTATGTTGAGATCGATCCCACTCTCCTGCGCCCTGCCGAGGTCTACCACTTGCGCGGCGACTATAGCAAAGCCCGGCAGCGCCTGGGCTGGGAACCCACGATGAGTTTCGAACAATTGGTGGCGAGTATGGTTGAGAGTGACATCAGCCTGCTTGCGAAAACTGCCTCCAATGCCGCGGTATCCGCAACAGGTTGAACTATTTCGTCGATGCATTGAGCTGTCACAGCATGGGTCGAGTTCTAATTACCGGCGGAACGGGATTTGTAGGCAGACATCTCGCATCATTTCTCAAGCCGCGGACCTCGCGACTTGCGGTGCTTGCGTCCAGTGGATGTGGCGACCTGCGGGAGATAGAGTGCTATGAAGTGGACGTCTGCGATTCTGACGATGTCCGCGCCGCCATCCATGACTTCCGGCCTGATCATATCTACCACCTGGCGGCGATTTCGTCGGTCGAGCTCTCGTGGAAGTCTCCACGTCTGACATACGAAGTGAATGTCCTCGGCACGCTCAACGTTTTGGAAACAGCGATGAATCTGCCGGCGCCGCCGAGAATTCTGAACGTGAGTACGGCGCAGGTATACGCCCCGAGCGCCTCGGCGTTGAGCGAGGACAGTGCGTTGGGCCCTGACAACCCTTACGCCGCCAGCAAAGCAATGGCAGAATTCCTCAGGGTGCAGTATCAGAAGCACATCGGCGGTGGAATCGTGACCGCTCGATCCTTTAATCACGCGGGCCCCGGCCAATCGCCCGGCTTCGTGCTCTCCTCTATCGCAAAGCAGTTTGCGGAAATCGAAGCTGGAACACGCGAGCCAAATCTCGTAGTCGGAAACATTCATGTAAAGCGCGATTTCACGGATGTTCGCGATGTCATTCAAGCCTATTGCCTTCTCCTCGAAAAGGGCAACGTCAACGAGGTCTATAACGTCTGCAGCGGCCGTTCTTGGTCCATCGCGCAGATCATTAACGAATTCGAATCAGCCTCGGGCATCAAGGTCGCTATTGAGACACATCCCGACAAACATCGTGCGGGCGAAATCAGGGTGGTTTGTGGTAATCCTGCAAGGATCCGGGCCACCGGATGGGAACCGCACATCCCGCTGGAAACAACCGTCCGTGATCTGCTCAGTTATTGGCGATTGTCTGTCCGTGAACAAAGCGACACCCAGAAACGCTCCGACGTGGAAACCAGCAAAGACCGCATGCGCTCAACTCCGCTTAGTACACAGTAGCAACCCAGAACCTCGAATCTCTGAAATCTCGTCCGCGGCCTGATTCCTTCAGAAAGTCCGAGTCCATTGAATCCGATCACCGATTGCCGATCCTATTTTGAAGCTCTGTCCGACACGGTTGGAAAGCTTCCACATGCAGACGTCGAAAGTGTTGTCAGCATGCTGATGACAGCCTTTGAACGCCGGCGTACGGTCTTCCTGTTTGGCAACGGGGGCAGTGCCGCCCTCGCCTCGCACTTCGCCTGCGATCTGGGAAAAGGAACTGCGAACGGTTCCGGAAAAAGATTTCGCGTAATCGCTCTGACAGATAACGTTCCGATCATGACGGCTTGGGCCAATGACTCCCACTACGAAGATATCTTCGCGGAACAACTGATCAATTTTGTCTGCCCGAAAGATGTCGCGTTCGCCGTCAGCGCCAGTGGAAACTCTGCCAACGTAATCAAGGCTCTGGTCGCGGCGCGACGGGCCGGCGCAACCACGGTCGGCCTGACGGGATTTGCCGGGGGAAAAATGAAGGCGCTCTGTGACGCTTGCGTGGTGATTCCCACCGACAACATGCAAGTCATTGAAGACCTGCATCTTTCTGTGGCGCATGCATTGTTCACATGCGTGAAGCATAGAATTAGCCACTCGGTGACGCATGCATGGTCAGGGCCGCTGTTGGTTGGCAGGAGCGCAGGCCGATGACGCCCAGACGTATCAGCGCCTGGATCCTGGCATTCGACTTGATCTGGATTGCCCTGGCACTTGGCATTTCATTCGTAATTCGCTACGGTCTGGACTGGGGCATCGCAGGGGCTCCCTTTCTTTCCCTGGCGCCATTCCTGATTGCGACCTGCGTGGTCTGGACGTTCCTGTCTTCCACCCTGAACTTGGACGGATTCCACGGTGGATGGCGTTTGCCCGCTGTTGTATCGCACGTAGTCTCTGCCTTGCTCTGCACGATGGCGATTCTGCTGGCGCTTGCCTATCTCGCGAGAAATTACATGTCGCGCCTCGTGCTGCTCTACTTCGGCCTGCTTCTGCTGGCGGGCTTCATCACCATCCGCTGTATCGCGTATGTGCTAATGCGTGCTAAATGTCGACAAAGCGGCGTCTGGCGAGTGGTCGTCATTGGCACCGGGCACCTGGTGCGCGAACTGGCGGAGAAATTCGAACATCATCCGGAGACGCTGTGCTCGGTGGCGGGCATGCTTTTCCCCCAGGATAGCGCTGCTGAAGATTTGGAGTTCGCACGCGCGAATCCGCACTCGGTGACTTTGAACACGTTCGGAGTCGCAGACTATCTGCACGAGCAGAGAGTCGATGAGGTCATTGTTGCGCTTCCGTATGCCGCGAACCCAGAATTTCGCAACCTGGTGGACCGCTGCAGGGAGTGCGGCATTCGCATTAGTGTCGTGCCGCAACTCTACGAACTCTATGTGACCAGACCGCGGCTGCTCGATCTTGATGGGCTGCCAGTTCTGCAGTTACGCGAGCCCCACGCCTCTGCAGCGTACGTCGCCTGCAAGCGCCTGCTTGATGTTGCACTCGCTGCTTTACTTGCCGTGCCTGCCTTGCTTGTCGTCCTTCCTGTGGGTTTCTATCTGCGGGTGCGGGGGCATCACTTCTGGCGAACAGAACTCCGCTGCGGACGGCACGGAAAACTGTTTTCCATGCTGCGCCTCGATCTCGATCGGCCCAGTCGTAGTTCGTCGCGGGTCGAACGCGCACTCGAAGCACTGAGCATCACGGAACTGCCGCAATTGTGGAATGTGTTGTGCGGCGACATGAGCCTGATTGGGCCAAGGCCGGAGCCGCCGGATCGCGTTCAAAACTATTCCGAATGGCAGCATCGTCGCTTGGGAATCACACCAGGCATCACGGGCCTAGCCCAGGTGCACGGCTTGCGGGACGCCAGTTCTTCCGAGGAGAAAACCAAACTTGACTTGCAGTACCTGATGCATCGATCGTTGCTGATCGATCTCTCGCTGCTTCTTCAGACGGCCTGGACTTTAGCAATGAGATTGATACGGGGGCCACGCAGTGTTCCGCGGCTATCATCACTAGACTCAAGCTCCCCCGAATCCAGGTTAACTTCCGAGGACGCCCTTCTCAGTGCTTATCGTTCGCAGTCCAGTGCGGATTAGCTTCGCGGGCGGCGGAACTGACCTTCCTGCCTACTACGAACAATTTGGCGGCGCCGTCCTCAGCGTGGCGATCAATAAGTATTTCTACACAATTCTCAAGAAGCGGTCTGATGGACGTGTCCAGATCATTTCTTCCGATCTGCGGGTTTTTGAGACGTGGCAGGACATTGCGACCATGGACATCGAGGGCACAGGTTTGGAAATCCCGGTTGCCGTGCTGAAGGATCTGGGATGCCAGGTATCCGTAGATCTGTTTCTTGCCTCTGAGATCCCTCCCGGCACCGGCCTGGGATCATCGGCCAGCGTCTGTGTCAATGTGTTGAAAACTCTTTCTTCCTACGCACACCTGCCACTTTCCAAGCATGAATTGGCAGAGCGTGCTTTTCACGTTGCTCGCAATGTGCTGCGGCGCCACGTTGGCAAACAGGATGAGTATGCCGCCGCGTTTGGCGGCCTGAACTATATGTCCTTTGCAAAAGATGGCACAGCGCAAGTTGCTCCGCTTGAGCTCAGTCCCGAAGTCTTCAATCACCTCCAGGAGAGCCTAATGCTGTTCTTCACGGGGACAGCACATTCTTCCTGGACCATTCTGAAGGAACAGGAAAAATCCACGCGCGCACGACACACTTCTTCCGTGCAAGCCTTGCACAACATACGGGGCCTGGCGGATCAAATGCGTCAAGCCCTGGAGTGGGAAGATTTGCGACGCTTCGGACTTCTACTGAACGAAGCCTGGCAATCCAAGAAACTGGTGTCTGACAAGATCTCCAGCCCGCGCATTGACTACCTCTACAGCCTTGCCAAACGCAACGGAGCTCTGGGTGGAAAGATTACCGGTGCAGGTGGAGGAGGCTTCCTCTTGGTCTTCTGCGAGCCCTCACACCAGCCCAAGGTGCGGGAAGCAATGGCGTCCGAGGGCATTCGCGAGATGACTTTTGCCTTCGACTTTCAGGGCGCACAGCTCCTTGTGAATGATCCTTTTATTGATGGGGACGAGCGTACAGCTTCGCGGTGGACGTTCGTTCCCAACTCGACAGCTGTTCTATGAAGATTGCTTTCGATCTGCGACGCATTGGGAATCCTGGAATCGGCCGCTATATGAAATGCCTGGTCGAGGAAATTCTCCAGCAGGAACCGGGCCACGACTATCTCCTGATTCTGCCGGCGGACGCATTGGATACCATCCGCTCTAACGGCGCCAACGTGACGCGAATTCCCGGAGAGTCCCGTTACTACTCTATCCGCGAACAGGTGGAGCTTCCGCGCATTCTTCGTGAGCACAAAGTGGACCTGCTGCACTCCCCGCACTTCCTCTTGCCTCTGTCGCGGCCGTGCCCGACCGTGGTCACCATCCACGATGTGGTCTACATCGCCTACGCTCAAGACATGCAGTCAAGGCTCGGACGGCTCTATTACAGCGTCATGATGCACGCTTCTTCGCGTCTTGCCACGCGGATTATCACAGACTCGATCTTCTCGAAGAACGAAATCGTCCGCTTGTTAGGTGTGGACCCGGGAACAGTCAGCGTCATCTACCCTGCTGTCGACACAGCTTTTAGGCCGGTACCCGATTCAAGTGAGCGTGAAGCTCTTCTCTCCGAGTACGGGATAGATCGCGAATACATTCTCTACGCCGGAATCTACAAAGGGCGAAAGAACCATGCCGGGTTGTTGAGGGCGTTCCAGCATTTTCTTGCCCGTGGCGGAGAGGCCCAACTGGTCATCGCGGGCCCCATGAATGAAGGCGAGCACCAGCTGCAGCATCTCGCGGACGAGTTGCGAATTGCAGATCACATTGTCTTTACGGGATTCATCACGGATTCCGACTTGGGCACCCTCTACTCCGCCGCCCGTGTGTACGCCTGCCCATCTCTCTACGAAGGGTTCGGCTTCACCGTTCTCGAAGCCATGGCCTGCGGCGTGCCGGTGGTCTGTTCCGACGCGGCGTCGTTGCCCGAGGTTGCGGGTGACGCCGCTGTTTACGCGAATCCAAAAAACTCAGAAGCATTTGCCGAAGCCCTGTACCAGATATTCACTAACGACGATCTTCGTCAGGAGATGATCGAGCGCGGATGGAGGAACTTGCAACGATTCAGCTGGCGGCAGGCCGCAGCTCGTTCTTTGGCGGCATATAGCGATGCTCTCGGGAACGCGATTGACCCGGCTATCGCATTTACCTGAAAGTCCGACGATCGGTTTGCAATTGAATCTGCGTCGCCTGAAGTCGCGTATTTTTGTTAAGCACGGTCGGAGGCCCTACGCCCGGGGCTACGGCTCGTATCGTCAGGTACAGCTTCAGGAGCATCTCTACAAACGTCTTCCGGACGGCGAGCTGCCGGAAGGCTGGGGCCTGTGGCTGGATGAACGAGTCGTCGAGTATCCGTGGTTCCTGTCCCGTCTGCCGCCCGCACCCGGCAAGCTGCTCGATGCCGGTTCCGTGCTCAACTATGACTACGTTCTATGCCATGAGCGGCTCAACAATAAAACTATCTCGATCTGCACACTCGCTCCGGAATCAGAGAACTACTGCCATCGTGGCATATCTTACGTCTATGGGGACCTCCGCGAGAGCTGTTTCCGCAATGACTATTTTGATTGGATAGTGAGCATTTCAACCTTGGAGCACGTTGGAATGAACAACACGCTTTTTTACACTACTGATAGCTCCAAGAATGAGTGTGATCCTGAATCACATCTGCAGGCTCTCTTAGAGCTACGTCGTATCCTTAAAGCCGGTGGTTTGCTTTACTTGACACTGCCATTTGGAAGTGCGCAAATTCGCGGATGGCTGCAGACGTTCGATAGTGACATGGTCCAGAAAGTGATAGAGGTCTTCCGACCTGCATCTTCTAGGGAAGTGTACTTCCGCTACACAAGTTCAGGTTGGCAGATCTCGTCGCCAGAGGAGTGCCGTGATGCTCGCTACTTCGACCCTTCGCTCGGTAAGGTCATGAGAACAGATTTCGCTGCGGCTGAAGCTGTTGTTTGCTTGGAGTTAGTGAAATGAATCGGAGCCTGCAAACGGTAAATATAGACGTGACCAAGGGGCTCGCTCAGCGTCGAACGAGTATCGCCCGCAACAGTTTGTGGAATCTTGCCGGTCAGATCGCCCCATTACTCTTGGCCGCGTTCGCAATCCCAATTCTAATTCGCCAGCTGGGCGTCGATCGATTTGGGGTTCTAACTCTTGCTTGGATTCTCGTCGGCTATTTTAGTCTCTTCGACCTTGGAATAGGGCGTGCCATCACTAAGCTCTTGGCGGAAAAGATTGCGTTAAGTGACTTCGAGTCAGCTTCAAGCCTGATTTGGACCGCAATGTTCTCGATGGTGTTGCTTGGCATCTTTTTCGGCACAGTGCTGCTTGGGCTCGCGCCATGGCTGTCACGGTCGATGTTGAATATCCCCCCTGCTTTGCAAAGCGAGACGCTACATAGCCTTCCCTGGCTGGCAGTCGCGGTCCCATTCGTGACTCTGACTTGCGGCTTGAGGGGCATTCTGGAGGCGCAGCAAGATTTCGCCGCTGTAAACGCACTCCGCGCCGGCATAGGATTGGTAACTTATCTCGGTCCACTGGCGGTATTACCGCTCTCTCGAAGTCTTTTCCCGGTTGTCATCACCTTGGCAGCGGCGCGGGTTATCAGTTGCGGGCTCCATTTCTGGGTCTGCCGGCGACGTATTCCTGTGTTCTCTTTGCGGGTTACCTGGGACCGGCAGGCCTTTCGCGACCTCCTCGAGTTTGGAAGTTGGTTGACTGTAAGCAATATCATCAGCCCCATGATGGTGTATTTCGATCGCTTTGTTATCGCGTCCTTACTTTCTATTTCAGCAGTTGCCTACTATGCCGCCCCCTTCGATGCCGTGACGAAGCTGTGGCTAATTCCATCTGCACTGGCTGGTGTTTTGTTTCCAGCCTTTTCGGAAGCGCTCGCGGTCGACAATCACGATCGAGCAAGCTCACTGCACGAGCAGAGTATTGCCAGCACTCTTGTGATTCTCTTCCCCCTGATACTCGTCATAGTCCTCTTTGCTCCGGAGGGCCTTCGACTGTGGCTGGGGCCAATATTCGCAAGCCGCAGCGGTGTCGTCCTGCAAATTCTAGCGATCGGGGTGTTCACCAACAGTTTGGCTAATATGCCGTATGCACTCTTGCAAGCTTCGGGGCGGCCCGATCTGACGGCAAAGCTCCACCTGGTTGAAGTCCCTTGCTACCTTGCGCTGCTCTACTGGGGTATTCGAACGCGAGGGATCGAAGGTGCTGCGATAGCTTGGACCTCTCGCCTAAGCATAGAAGCCGCAGTTCTGTTCTTCCTCTTACGAGCTATCCTCGCTGCGCGGCTGTGGATCACCATGCTCGTAAGTACCGCAATACTGCTGATCGCCTGCGGAATAGAAAGCCTTGCACTGAAGTTTGTTTTCCTCGCCGTATCCTTGAGCGTATTCGCTTATGCGGCAAGGAGCTGGATCCTTAAGGATATCTTGCATCTGCGCCTGCGCTCCTGGATCGGTGCGATGCGGGTTTTGAATCAAGCTAAAGCCCGATTTGCTCACCTCTCCTAAAACGTAGGTTCAGCCTAAGTGGCCTCTTCAAACGGAACTCACCGGCAAGTCACGATCGCGTTTGACACTTGGGCATTAAAGAGCCTTTTTCGGAACACTGGTATTTACGTTTATGCGCGAAATCTCCTCTCCCACTTCCGGGAGATGGCCAGCCGGCACTCAATTGAATTCAGACCGCTGATTTCGTCCGCTGTATCAAATGATGCAAACCAGTTTGAGGCGTCAGACGGATTCCGGCCTCACCAGACCAGTCTGTTGAGAATCGGCCGCGTCTGGCGTTACGGTGGCGCGTGCCTGTCGGCTTTCAACAGCAAGGCGGATTTGCTGTTTTGTCCCTCGGGCACTACGCTCCCGGTCACTTCGCTGCTCCCGGTCGTGGCAACTATTCATGACGTGACCCCAGTGGTGTATCCCGCATTTCCCGAGCGACTCGCCCGGGGACTCAGATTTGCATTTGCGAATTCTGCGAGATTCTGTCGAAGCATCATCACGGATTCGATCTGCTCCAAACAGGATCTGATGAATGTATTCGAGCTTCCGGAATCCAGGGTCCATGTAGTCTATCTCGGATGCGACGAAGCTATCTTCAATGATGCAGCTCCTGATTTCGCGTCGCAGAAGAGCCTTCTAAAAAAACTTGGCCTCGACAGAGCCTACATTCTTCACCACGGCACGATCCAGCCTCGAAAGAATCTCAAGCGCCTGATTGAAGCCTATCGCTTCGCGCTTTCCCGGAATCGCAATCTCGATCTTGATTTGGTACTGGTGGGCGACTTCGGCTGGCAATACGAGGAAGTCATAGCCGCCGCAAACAGTAGCGAAGGTCCTGGTCGTGTCATTCTTACAGGCCCGCAAACCGAATCCGATCTTGCTTTGCTCCTGAAAGCCGCAAGCCTGGTTGTCATTCCGTCGTTGTACGAGGGGTTTTGCCTGCCTATGTTAGAGGCAATGGCATGCGGCGCACCTACGATCTGCTCGAATTCTTCCTGTCTTTTCGAAATCTCAGGAGGCGTCCTTCTGTACTTTGATCCACTCACTGTCGAGGATATGGCTGCCTCTATCGAGCAGGTCGTCGACAACAGCACTGTTCGTGAGGGCTTGTCTACGAGAGGCAAGCAGCGCGCCGCCTGCTTCAGTTGGCGCCGCTGCGCTGAGGAAACGTTAGCTATCCTCAAGGCGGCTGCAAATTGAGTTTCAAGTCAATCAGGAAAGTTCGATGACCTTTGCTCCCCAATCTGTCGGGAAAGCAGCGAATCCATTTGCCTCAGCATTTGGAATCAGCTGCATCACAGTCTTTGTGCTGCTCGTCGCTTTCTTGAGCGCTTTGGGTGTGTCAGTGCTCCCTATGGTTCTCGTTGCGGGGGCCAGCATCTTCCTGTGGCTGTTGTTCCACAATCCCATTGGCAGCCTTGGATTGTTTCTCGCGTTCATGCCCGTTTACACTTTGGCATTCCTGCTTGCAAAATTCTTTGGGCCTTCGTACATCGGAGCACTTGAGGGAGGCGAAAGAGTACTACTGCTCTTTCTGATCTTTATTTTGTGGCGGCGGAATGGAGTCGAATTGACCACGCCAGACTGGTTTCTGATGGCTGGGTTCGCACTCGCCATTCTGCGCCTGGCTTTTGACGGAAGCCTTATCGGCTTGCTGACAGACTTTAACTTCGTGATCGCGTATGCCGCTGGAAGAGTAGCTATGTTGACCGCCACGCAACAGAATCGATGGGCACAACGCGCGGTGTGGATCGTCGCCATCTTGTCGGTGCTGGGGATGGGCGAGGTTTTTGTTGTCGGAGAGGCGCCCAGAACTCTGTTGTATTTATCGGCTGCAAATGGGGGAACTGAAGGACAGAGACTGGATGCGGCTTTCCACGCTGACGGATATTCAGGGCTTCGGGAATCGGCCACTATGTTCGGCCCTCTCCAGTTTGCTCCTTTATGCATGGCTGCGCTGATCGTCTGGTGGGTATATTGCCGGAACCCACTTCCTGCAGCCGTGATTGCTGCCGGCCTCATCTGTTCCGTAACACGCTCCGCTTGGTTAGGCACACCGGTGGCGATTGTGACGTTGGCGGTAGTCATGGGCCAAAAGAAGCGCCTCCTGCTGTACGCCGGACTGGTTCTCGCGTTGTTCCTGGGGTCAATTCCTATCCTCGGTCTTGACGATTATATTTTTTCTACCAAAACAGGGAAGGATCCCTCCGCGCAGAGTCACCAAGAGTCGCTATTTGGTGGATTGGAATACGTATCGACTCATGCCTTCGGCGTCGGGCCTGGAAACGTGGGGAAATACGCGGTCAAAGACAATAAGAACGCGATTGGTATCGAAAACACTTATCTGACACTTGCGGCGGAGTATGGAATTCCAACCTGCCTTTGTTTCGGAGCCTTCCTGCTGACGGTGCTGCAAGTGTTGTGGCGAGAACCGACGCCACTGAGTTATTCCGCCATCGGGATAGTGGTTGGTTTTGGCACGGTGATGATATTTGCGGCCCTCCACGACGTTTTCCCATTAGCCTGCTGGTTATGGTTTCCCGTAGGGCTGGCTATTCGATCTTCGGTGGACGTGCGTGCTCGCCAGAAAATTGCCGAGTAACGTTGGGTTGCTTGGAGAGGAATCGGGATGCGCGTCGGATTCGATGCCCGTTGGTATAACCGGTCCGGTGTGGGCACCTACGTGGCGGAACTACTTAAAGCGCTCGGCGAAATCCCGGAAAAGATCGAGCTTGTTGTCTGTGAGGATCCCGAAGACCCCGTTCCCGCCTTGAGCGGTTCGTGCATTTCGCGCTTGCCGATAGGGTCGTCGAAGTTTTCCTTGGCGGAGCAGGTGGAGCTGAGGGCGCACTGTAAATCGGCGCAAATTGACTTGTTTCATAGCCCTTACCAGTACGGCGTACCGTTGCTCCTGCCATGCCCACTAGTTATCACGGTTCACGACCTGATTCCGTTTCTGTTTCGCACACGGTCTTGGTACAAGCAGTTACTGGCTGTACCCCTCGTGAAAATGGGATACCGCGCAGCGGCCCTTCGCGCCCATCACATTATTGCTGATTCGGCGAATACCGCCCGCGATGTGGAGCGGATTCTCAAAGTCCCATCCAGCCGCATCACTCCGATCCATCTTGCTGCTTCAGACGCTTTTCATCCGAAGCGTGACTCGGGCGAAACACAGGAATTGTTTTCGAAGTGCGGGTTGCGTTCTCCATACGTTATCGTTGCGAGCACGCGCAATTGGCGAGCAAAGAATCTGGAAACGTCGCTTCGTGCTCTGGCGCTTGCGCGCCGAAGCTCAGGCATAGACTTCCAGACGGTTGTTTATGGGCCTGGGAATGGTATTGATGCCCTATCTAAGCGGAATCTGACGTTTGAACTGAACATTCAGCGCGTCGGCTACCTCCCGGTCGGGGACCTCGCGGCGCTTTTTCGGAGTGCTCAACTATTCATCACGACTTCCCGATATGAAGGATTCGGTCTCCCTATTTTGGAGGCTATGTCGTGCGGTTGCCCGGTCGTGACTTCGAATGGCGGTTCTCTGGCGGAAGTTGCGGGAGACGGAGCCCAGGTATTCGATCCGATGGATGCAAGGGGGATGGCGGAGGCAGTCGGCAGGCTGCTGAGCGACGCCGATGAAGCCAGGCGATGGCGCTCCCGTGGATTGGCTCGCGCTTCCGAGTTTTCCTGGTGCAAAGCTGCCGAGCAGACTATCGCCGTGTACCGAAAAGTTTGCCACTCCACCATATGCGATCAAGAGCCGGATTTGGCTTATCGCCATGACCCAGAAAGCACGCATTATTAAAAGGGTCGTCGATACTGTCGGCGCCTCCGTTCTGCTCGTGGTACTTGCGCCACTAATTGCCGTTTGTGCCCTGCTTATTAAGTTGCAGGACGGTGGGCCAGTGTTTCACCGCCGCCGGGTTGTCGGCCCTAACGGCGAGTTTGACGCTTTCAAGCTGCGCACTATGTGTCCTCGGGCCGATGACATCCTTCAGCGCGAGCCGACCCTCCGGCGCGAGTTCGAGCTGAATTCCAAGCTGCGAAACGACCCTAGAATCACGCCTTTTGGAGCCTTTCTGAGAAAGCTGAGCCTCGACGAATGTCCCCAGTTGTGGAATGTCCTACGTGGGGAGATGAGCCTCGTCGGCCCAAGAATGATCACTGCCGACGAACTCAAGCGCTACGGCGAAGCTGGTTGGATCTTCCGTGCAACTAAGCCGGGTCTCACCGGCTTCTGGCAAGTTCAGGGAAGACAGGAAGTCCCTTTCGAACAGCGCGTGCAGATGGATTTGTTCTACGTGCAGAACTGGTCTCTGCGCCTCGACTGCGAAATTCTGCTGCGAACGCCATTGGTCGTGCTTCGCGGCGTGGGAGCGTATTGAATGGCAAGTGTTCTCGTCACAGGGGGAGCCGGGTACGTCGGTTCGGTCTGTTGCTCGGAACTGCTACGTGCTGGACACTTTGTTACGGTCGTGGATGATCTTTCGACGGGCTTTCGTGAAGCTGTGCCGCCGGGAGCAGTGTTCTTCCATGCGAACATCGCAAGCGCACATGGGTTGCGGCCACTTTTCTCCCAATCGCAGTTCGATGCGGTCTTCCACTTCGCAGCTAAGGCGCTCATCCCTGAATCGGTATCGAATCCCGGTATCTTCTTTCAACAAAATGTTGCTGACGGAATCGCTTTTTTGGAGCTGGTTCGCTCAGCAGGGATTCGGAAATTTGTCTTCTCCTCCTCGGCCGCTGTGTACGGTGCACCTGGACGAATTCCGATTCGCGAAGAAGATACTAAGAACCCGTCAAACTCCTACGGTGAAACCAAACTAATGTTGGAGCGCGCGCTGCACTGGTACGCCTCTGCCTATGGCTGGAGTGTCGTAGCCATGCGTTACTTCAATGCTGCGGGCGCGACCGATATCGCCGGAGAAAGGCACGATCCAGAAACTCATATCATTCCTCTCTTGCTGCAGACCGCTGGCTGTGAGCGCGAGTTCTTCACGATTTACGGCGATGATTACGACACTCCAGACGGTACGTGCGTGCGCGACTATGTTCATGTGCTGGATATTGCCCAAGCTCACATCCGCGCTCTCGACCTTGCCGATCAGCCGGGCATGCAATCCTTCAATATCGGCACAGGGACCGGATATTCCGTCCGGCAGATTTGCGATGCCGTGACTGCTGCGACCGGCCGCACGGTGCGCATCCGTATCGCACAACGTAGACCCGGCGACCCTCCAGTCCTGTGCGCCAGCCCGTGTCTCATTCAGGCCGTACTGGGTTGGAAGCCCGAGCATTCTTCTTTGGAGGAAATTATCTCCTCGGCTTGGGAGTGGAAACAGAAGCAACTGGGCGGGCTGGCATTCGCGGCAGACTAGAAAATCGGGACCATAGCTCCTTCCATTTGCTCAGGTACCTTGAAAGCATTCCTTCTAGCCGCTGGACATGGCACGCGCTTGCGGCCGCTTACTGACCACACTCCCAAATGCTTGTTGCCGGTCTGCGGTGTGCCGCTTCTTGAGCTCTGGCTTGAACTGTGCCGCCTGCACGCTATCGATGAGGTGCTGATCAATCTCCATGCGCACGCCTCCGCAGTAGGTGATTATCTGATTCACCACAAGAATGGCGTTCGCATCAAGATCATGGAAGAACCTCAGCTGCTGGGAAGCGCTGGCACGGTCTGGGCAAACCGCGATTGGGTGAGCGACGCAGCGTCATTCTGGATCTTCTACGCGGACGTCCTGACTCGAGCCAACCTGACTTCCATGTTACGTTTCCACAAGAGTCGGGAATTGCCCGCGACACTGGGAGTGAATCGTGTTTCCGAACCGAGCCGTTGTGGCGTAGTGACCACCGGCCACGACAGGATTCTTCAGAGCTTTGTGGAAAAGCCGAAAAAGCCGCGCAGCACGTTGGCGTTCTCTGGAATTATGCTGGCTACGCCGCAACTCCTGAACTTTATTCCTTCTGATCGTCCCGCAGATTTTGGCTTTCATGTGTTGCCTCGCCTGACGGGAAATGCGGGCGTCTACGAGATTTCGGAGTATCTGATCGACATCGGCACCAAGGAAACCTACGAGACTGCTCAGAAACCGTGGCCTGGCCTGTGATCCGCCCCCCTTCAATCGTTCGAGATTCCGAGTTTCAGTTCATGGAGCCGCGCGCAATTGTCTTCGACATGGACGGCGTCATCATCGACAGTCATCCTGCCCATCGCAAGGCCTGGCGGCTCTTCCTGCGGACACTGGGCAGGCAGGTCTCAGAGGAAGAGCTGGCCTTCATCCTCGACGGTCACAAGCGCAATGACATCCTCCGCCACTTCCTGGGAGACCTGCCCGAGGCCGAACTGCTGGGCTACGGAGAGCTCAAAGATGGCTACTTCCGGCGCGCATCCCTCTCCGTAGAGCCATTGCGAGGAGTGCTGCGATTCATGCAGCAACTGCGATCTGAAGGCATCTTGCTGGGACTGGCGACCTCGGCCAGCCCGAGTCGAACGTTTTCTACACTGGAGCGGATGAATGTCAGGCACTACTTCAGCGCTGTTATCACCGCCGCCGATGTTAGTCATGGGAAGCCAGATCCCGCCGTATACCGGTTGGCCTGTGACCGTCTTAATGTCGACTACGGCACCGTGCTTGCCTTCGAAGACGCCGTCTCAGGTATTCAAGCCGCAAGAGAAGCGGGCCTGAAGTGTGCTGGCGTTGCTCGCTCTCCCCGCGCGGAAAAGCTCCTTTTGGCTGGCGCGGAGTTTGTGATTGAGAACTTCGCTGGACTCTCGCTCGGCATTCTAAAATCCAAGTTAGTCCCCGCCTACCGCCTCTCAAACCCAGAATCGGCCGCGCCATAGATCGCCGATCCCTGATCCCCACCCCCATTCGCAGTTCACTCCGGGGCATCTCCGAACGGTTTCAGCCAGCGGGTTCGACTCACTGAGCACACGCTCCTGTACAGCCACACCTCCCGCCTGCCGGGTTCTTCTGCTACCCTTCCCAGCCATGCGAACGATTCACACCATCGACTATTCTGAGGCGAAGCGGGCCGTCGAGCTGATTGTGGAGCGAGTTCTTCAGCTACAAAAAGCAGTCGTGGTAGCTGTCGTCGACTCTCATGGCGAACTCATCTGTTTCGCGCGCATGGACGGCGCTCCAGTCGCATCGATTCCAATTGCTATGAACAAGGGGTGGACGGCGGCGCGGGCGCGCAAGCCGACGCAGGAGATTGGAGAAAAAGTCAGGCATCCCGAAAAAGGGCACGATATTGCCTATTATGGCGATCCGAAATTTGTCGGATGGGGTGGAGGAATTCCCGTCTGGAAAGACGACGAAGTGGTGGGAGCTGTCGGTGTGAGCGGTTTGTCGTCTATCGAGGATGCCGATCTGGCTCGTGCCGGCGCTGAATTGATCACTCAAGGCAATGTCTGACCGAGTACTTCAGCATCGGAAACTACGGCGCAATGTCGATTGTCACGGTCAGAGGTTTGCCGTCAAAGTGAGTAGGCAAGTCCAAGCCGAACAGCTTCAGAATAGTGGGCGCAACGTCTGCAATCCCGGGTTTTTCTTCGGCGATCTTGCAATTCGAGAAGAGCACTCCGGGTACGAGCCGCGGATCGATGCAGTGGTCGCCGCTCCAGGCCTTCAGATTGTCCTCGAAGATCTCGCTGGTTACCTTCCCCATGACTGAATCCCACGATGCGCGGAAGCCCTCGCCGTAACCGACAATCAAGTCGGGAGCGTTGTCCACATACGGTCCGGAGTAGATAGCATCGCAATCAAACATTCCAGTGATGCCCACTGCTCCGGAAGCAGGATCGACCAGGCCGTTGAGCTTGTCGCGCAACTCCTGCTTCAATGCTTCGGCCCCAGCTCCAGATTGAACGATCCCCTCGCGTTCCCGCCCCTTAACATTCACGTAGAGACCATTCAGGCCCATAGTGTAGGCGCGCGTGTGCGACCAGTCCACGTCTTCGAACCAGTCCCCGCTCTCGCTCTTTCCTGATTTCAGCGCAAGATAGCCGTTCTGATGCAGCCATGCATTCAAGTTCACGCAGCGCGCGAATGACTTGAAGCCGTGGTCAGATACGACGAGCAGCAGCGTATGCTCATCGATCTGCTTCATCACCCGACCGACTAGCACGTCCATCCGGCAGTACAAGTCTTCGATCACATTGGTACGCTGGTCGCGCGGAACTTTGCGTGCTGCGGGATGGTTTTCCTCCAGGTAGCGCCAGAACATGTGCTGCACGCGATCAGTGGTATCGAAGACGCATGCGCACAGGCCGTGACGCGTTTTGTCCAGAGCGTCGAACAGCATGCGCTCGCGATCTTCATGATTCGCATAGCACTGGGCAAGAAATGCTTGATCGTCGAGCACCTCTTCGTTGAGGGCCCAGGTGTCCTCGGCCAAACCCAGCGTGGCATAGGGCCCGAAGAGCTTTGCCAGATAAATGGAGTAGGTAACCGGATGCGAGATCGGGAGATCTGGGCGTCCCGGATCGATATTCACGGGCGTGACGTAGATCTCGACCTCAGGCGACAGCTCCTTGAGGTAGAAACGGCAAATGCCGTGTGCGCTGGCGCCGAGCGTTCCTTTGAACTTGACCGCAATCCAATCGGAGTAGGCTCCAACTTTCAACGTGAATTTCTCCGAGCCGACTGTGATGCGAGTCTGATTCGTCTCAGGACGCACCTCAAAAGGAACACGCAGCTCGCCACCGGACGAGCCTGCCAAAGGATCCGGCGGCCCGGGGATATAAGAACGGCAAACTGAGCCATGTCGCTCCATCGGAACTCGGACTCCTCCCTCGCGGAACTCATCGCCCACACTACGAGTCGAGCAAAAGCAAAAAGTTCCTTGACTGCCCTTTAGGTCCGGAACACACATGCCAGAGAGTAGAACGCCCGGAAATTTTTCCGGAGGGAAGGTGGCGGGAATACGAATGACGGAGCAGGAGATCCCAGCTTTTCCCAGCCAATGCCAGAAAGGAGTGCCTCGTCGCATGCCCCGGATTCTGGGCTTGCCCAGTGGGATGGTGTACTTGCCAATCTTCAGAGTGCGTTTCGGCGGGCGTACTTCGGCAGAGGAAAGGAACGGGAGATAGTTGCTGAGATCCCGGGCCAGAAAATCGTAAATGTTATGTTTGCCCGGGTTCACGCCCGTCATGAATGTAGACCAGGCCACGGGAGAAATTGCCGGGAACGTTGTACGCAGATTACGGAAAGTGCCGCGGCCACGCAGCTTTGCCAGATTGGGTAGCTTGCCCTCGTTGATAAAGCGTGTAGCCAATACCGGATCCATTCCATCGAAGCCCAGAATGACCGCACGCTTGATCTGTGCCTTGCCTGGAACTCTACGTCGTCGGAGCAAACGAAAGAGGTGGCGGAACGGCCATGTCAGGAACGCATAAACGGAATACAGGAAGGCGACGAACAGGGTCCAGAAGGACGAGATAACGGCAAAGCCCGCTCCCGGCCCGGCATATGCCTGACTGTGCACGGGGCACAGTAAGATGATCCCAAGGATGATGACGATTAAGGAAATGCGCTTCGACCAGTTGCGCTTTCGGCCGGACTGTATTTGAGGGCAGCTCATATCTCGATCTTGAGAACAGTCTTGAAAAAGAAGCCGGCGACGAGCGAAAGAACGAAAAACAACCAAATCCAATTCCATTCGAGGCCCGCAAATCTAATGTTACGCGAAGGGTACTTCACCTCGACTGCACGGATTGGACCCTTGGCCGGTATCGCGGGCTCTCCGGAAGTGAACATCCGCTCCCAGAAACGTCCCTGCAGCCGAATCGACGAAACGCGCAAAAGTCGACTAGAAGACACGACTACCTCTTTGGAGAAGTCCTGACCAGCCGCCGCGACGGTGACGTTGTACCTTCCTTCTTTCTCAGCCACAACCCTCCACAAGACTTCGTTGTCGGCGGGCACATGCACGGCCGGGGCGGTGATCGCCATCTCTGGCGGGAGCAACAGCGAAACATCATCGAGAATCACCACGTTGCCGGTGCGGACTTTGACCAGGAACGCTCGCCCCGGCACTAGAGGTGTCCATCCAAGATATCGATCCAATTGAACAATCAGAAGGGTGAGCGGAAGAATTACAAATAACAGCGGTTTGAACGCCAATCGCAGATAGCGTCCAGTGCTGATCAGGATACGGCCATACGAGCTGAGGACAACCGGAAGTTGGTCCTGGAACAAGCGCACTGCCAGCAGGTATGCCTTCAGATGATCCTTCGCAACGCGGATGGCCTTCTGGTCGGAAGTGTAGCGGAACACGACCACCATCAACAGACTGATCACAAGAGAAAGCAAAACGACAACAACCGTCGGAGATTCGACTCCGAGAATTCCCGCTACGGCTGTGGAAGGGCTATGAATAGAAGTGGGGGACGCCATCGCCAGTGTGGTGGCCTTGATCTCTGCGAGCTACTCGATATAGCCCAATCCCTGCAGCCGCTTCTTCACAATGTCCTTGGACGGGGCGCTACCTTCGTCGGGGGGAAGAACCTTCTTGATTTCCTTCTCCAGCATATGCAGGACAAACTCGTCCACGGATTCGTAACCGCAGGCATCGGCGCACTGCTTCGCCTTGTCCAGCAGTTCTCCTTCAATCTTCACTTTGTGAGAGCCAAACACGATCTCTCCTCGGCGACTGTACCAGGCAATCCTAAAACCTTGTGGAATCGGGCTGAAAAACTGACCGTCCCATCATATCCTTCGGCTTTTCAATTCCAAACTCCGCGAGGATGGTCGGAGAAATGTCGGTCAGGGCGGGTGCTCCAACCGAGATCTTCCGGTTGCTGAGCAGCACGCCAGGTACCAGATCCCGATCCATACAGTGGTCTCCACTCCAAGGGTTGTTGTTGTTTTCGAGAGTGTCTGGAGGGAAGGCCCCGAGAATTGTCTTCCAGCCTGCGCGATAGCCGCGATTGTATCCGACAATCAGATCTGGACCGGATTGCGAATAAGGCCCGCTGTAGACTTCGCTTGCAATGTCCACACGCGTGATCACCGAAAGACCTGACTGAGGGTCTCTCACTCCTAGCAATTTCTCTTTGATCTCTTTCATCAAAGCCTTGGCGTCCGTTCCTGAATGAACGATCCCGTGACCTTCCCGGCCCTGCAGATTGAGGTAAAGGCCGTTCAGTCCAAGACCGTAAGCGCGAGTGCCGCTCCAGTCCATATTCGCCCAAGGCTCGTGCTGATTGG
>QIAM01000044.1 GCA_003225555.1 Acidobacteriota bacterium
CACGATTGCCACGGCGCACGTCGAGTACGAGACGGCGAACCGGCACTACGCGCACGTCGATTGTCCGGGTCACGCCGACTACATCAAGAACATGATCACGGGCGCGGCCCAGATGGATGGCGCGATCTTGGTTGTGGCGGCGACCGATGGTCCCATGCCGCAGACGCGTGAGCACGTGCTTTTGGCGCGGCAGGTGGGTGTGCCCTACATCGTGGTGGCGCTGAACAAGTGCGACGCGGTCGATGACGCCGAGTTGCTCGATCTGGTGGAACTGGAAGTGCGCGAGTTGCTGAAGAGCTACAAGTTCCCGGGCGACGACGTGCCGGTGATCCGTCTATCTGCTCTAGGGGCTTTAAACGGGGAAGCGAAGTGGGAGAAGCAGATTGACGCGCTGATGGAGGCGGTGGACAAGAGCGTGCCGCAACCGGCGCGCGAACTGGACAAGCCGTTCCTGATGCCGATCGAAGATATTTTCTCGATTCAGGGCCGTGG
The DNA here is from genome assembly GCA_003225555.1 of Acidobacteriota bacterium. Classification (GTDB taxonomy): domain Bacteria; phylum Acidobacteriota; class Terriglobia; order Terriglobales; family Acidobacteriaceae; genus Sulfotelmatobacter. Next base: position 493 of record QIAM01000044.1, read on the forward strand.
AACTGTGGTTACGGGACGAATCGAGCGCGGCAAGGTAAAGGTAGGCGAGGAAGTAGAAATTGTCGGCTTCCGGGAGACCCGCAAGACGGTCGTGACCGGCGTCGAGATGTTCAAGAAGCAGTTGGACGAAGGCCTGGCGGGCGACAATGCCGGCCTCTTGCTGCGCGGCATCGCGAAGGAAGATGTGGAGCGCGGCATGGTGCTGGCGAAGACGGGATCGATCACGCCGCACACCAAGTTCAAGGCTGAGGTCTACATCCTGACGAAGGAAGAAGGCGGGCGGCATACGCCGTTCTTCAAGGGGTATCGTCCGCAGTTCTATCTGCGAACCACGGACGTGACCGGAGTAGCGGAGTTGCCGGCGGGCACGGAGATGGTGATGCCGGGGGACAACGTCAGTCTGACGATCGAGTTGATCACGCCGGTGGCGATGGAGAAGGGCTTGCGCTTTGCGATCCGCGAAGGTGGGCATACGGTCGGAGCCGGAACGATCGCGGAGATTGTGCAGTAGCGATGGAAGACTAGCGGAGCTTTGCTCCACAATGGACAGCCGAGGGCGGCTGTCCCCACATAAAACTAACGCGGCTTGTGGCTTGCCGCTGGTTCTTTCCTTCCGGAGATGCCGGGAGGGGTTAGAGAGTGAAAACGTGATTGGAAAAGAAAGAATTCGCATCCGGTTGAAGGCTTACGACTATCGCATTCTGGATCAGTCGACGGGCGAGATTGTGGACACGGCGAAGCGCACGGGTGCGCAGATTGCCGGGCCGATTCCGCTGCCCACGATGAAGAACAAGTATTGCGTGCTGCGTTCGCCGCACGTGGACAAGAAGTCGCGGGAGCAGTTTGAGATCCGGACGCATAAGCGCTTGCTCGATATCCTCGAGCCAACGCAGCAGACGGTGGATGCGCTGATGAAGCTTGATCTTCCGGCGGGTGTGGATGTGGAGATTAAGGCGTTTGGGAAGGAACATAAATAGCTGGTGTGGGGACAGCCGCCCTCGGCTGTCCGGGGAGCGAAGCTCCACGGCTTTTGCGGGCGAGGCGCCCGCGCCGCATTCAGGCTCCCAGCCAATAGCCACGAGCCATGCTGGGTATGGAGAAGGAAATGGCAACGAAGGTAGCGGGGATTCTGGGCAAGAAGGTCGGCATGACGCAACTGTTTGACTCGAAGGGCAACGTTCGTCCGGTCACAGTGTTGCAGGCTGGTCCTTGCGTGGTGACGCAGCATAAGTCGGCGACGAAGGATGGCTACGAAGCGGCCCAGATTGGCCTGGTGGAGTTTGTGAAGGAGTCGCGGCTGACCAAGCCGGCGCTGGGACATCTGGCGAAGAATAATCTGCCTCCGGTGAAGTTCATGCGCGAGGTTCCGCTTGAGGTTGATGGCGCAGAGGACGGCGCGGTGAAGGTTGGCGACCGTGTGCTGGTTGAGATTTTCGACGGCGAAAAGTTTGTGGACATCGTGGGAGTGAGCAAAGGGCGCGGCTTTCAGGGCGTGGTGAAGCGGCATCATTTTGGCGGTGGTCCCAAGTCGCACGGTTCGATGTTCCAGATCACGGGTTCGATTGGCTCTTCGGCGTTCCCTTCGCGCGTGTTCAAGGGAATGCGCATGTCGGGACACATGGGCCATGCGCGCGTGACGCAGCGCAACCTGCGCGTACTGGGCGTAGACAAGGACGAGAACCTGCTGGTGGTTGAAGGCAGCGTGCCCGGTCCGCAGGGCGGATACATCGTCATCACCAAAGCGAAGAAACCGCCGAGAGAGCGGCGCGGATTCGCGGGGGCGGCGACGGTTGATCCGTTGAAAGCGGCTAAGAGGGCGGCGAAGAAGGCTTAAGGCAGTGGTTAGTGGCCAGGGGTCAGTGGCCAGAGAAAATCGTATGGCGACTATTGATATCTACAATTTGAGCGGGGCAAAGGTGGGGACGCTCGATCTGGCCGACGAGGTTTTTGGCGCGGTCAACGAAGACCTGCTGTGGGAAGCGGTGAAGCACTATCGCGCCGGGCAGCACAAGGGCACGCACAAGACCAAGGGCCGCTGGGAAGTTTCCGGTTCGGGCAAAAAGCTGTGGAAGCAGAAGGGTACGGGGCGCGCCCGCATCGGATCGATCCGGTCACCACTGTGGCGGCATGGCTACACGGTCCATGGTCCGCAACCGCGATCTTACGACTACGCCTTTCCGCGCAAGAAACTTTTGGGCGCATTGCGCTCGGCTTTGGCGGCGAAGTTGGCCGACGGCAAGCTGATCGTGGTGAACGCGTTCGACCTGAAGGAGCCGAAGACCAAGGAATTCCGCAAGGCTCTAGACGCTTTGAAGGTGGATGCTACGGTTTTAATTGTCGAGGTGGCGAAGCACGAGAACCGCAATCTGGAATTGAGCGCGCGCAATATCGATGGGCTCGAACTGGTTCGGGGCAACGAAGTGCATCCCTATCATCTGTTGCGCTACGACCGCGTGATCTTTTCGCAGCCGGCGATTGAAAAGTTGCAGGTGTCTTTGAAGAGTTCAGGTTCGAAGCGGCACCGCAAGCACGCGGAAAGCTAAGGAGCCAAGAAGGCGACGGGGACTCCGCGGCGCCGGGTGAAGCATGAAAAAGCGGCGGAGGTAGCCTGATGAAATCCGCATACCAGATCATTCGCCGTCCGGTGATTACTGAAAAGGGTTTGGCCATCAAGGAGAACCAGAACACGCTGGTCTTCCAAGTGGCTCCGAAGGCGACCAAGACAGAAATCAAGCAAGCGGTGCAGTTGATTTTCAAGGTGAAGGTGCATTCGGTGCGCACGGCCACCTATCCGGGAAAAGAGCGGCGGCGCGGGAAGTTTGCCGGCTACCGTCCGGACTGGAAGAAGGCTTATGTGCGGTTGCGGTCCGGCGAGAAGATGCCGGAGTACGCGCAGAATTTGTAAGCGAGAAGCAGATTCCTCACCGGCAAAGAACGCCGGTTCGGAATGACAAAGAGTTTGAGCTAAGAGCTAGAAGCTTAAGAGCTAAGAGCTGATTATGCCAATTAAGACATACAGACCGACGACGCAGACCCTGCGCTACCGCACGACGCTCGTCAACGACGACATCACGACCCGGCATCCGCATAAGCCGCTGGTCGAGCCCAAACCGCGCACCGGCGGCCGCCGCAATTCGGGAGACACCACGATGCGATTCATCGGGGGTGGGCACAAGCGCAAGCTGCGCATCATCGACTTCAAACGCGACAAGACGGGGATCCCCGCGACCGTGACCACGATCGAGTACGATCCCAACCGCTCCTCGCGCATTGCTCTGCTGGCCTACGCAGACGGCGAGAAGCGCTACATTATTCAGCCGGAAGGGTTGAAGGTCGGACAAAAAGTTGTGAGCGGTCCGGACGCCGACATCCTTGTCGGAAACGCCTTGCCGCTGCGCAATATTCCTCCCGGCACGCAGATTCACAATCTCGAACTGAAGCCGGGCAAGGGTGGACAGATGGTGCGTTCGGCGGGTGGTTCGGCGCAGTTGGTGGCGAAAGAACAAGAGTACGCGCTGGTGAAACTGCCTTCGGGCGAGACCCGCAAGATTTCGCAGAACTGCATGGCGACGATCGGCCAGGTGGGCAACATCGACCACGAGAACGTCACCATTGGCAAGGCAGGACGCTCCAGATGGCTGGGAAAGCGTCCGCATAATCGCGGCGTTTCGATGAACCCGGTCGACCATCCGCACGGCGGTGGTGAAGGCAAGACTTCAGGCGGACGGCATCCGGTGACGCCCTGGGGACAGCCGACGCGGGGATACAAGACGCGGAACAACAAGCGGACGGATAAGTTCATCGTCAGCCGGCGCAGCAAATAGTGTGGGGGGAAACAGCAGATTCCTCGCTTCGCTTGGAATGACAAAGTTTGTTGTTGCTGCGCGAGTCGTAGGAATGACGTCGTCGGAACAAGGAGCTGTTAGCTGAAAGCTGACGGCTGAGAGCTGACTTTATGGCACGTTCAACAAAAAAAGGCGCGTTCGTAGATGGCTACCTGCTGGCGAGGGTAGAGGGCATGAATGCGCGCAATGAAAAGAAAGTTCTGCGCACCTGGTCGCGGCGCTCGACGGTCGTGCCGGAGATGGTGGGACATACCATCGCGGTGCACAACGGCAAAAAGTTCATCCCGGTGTACGTTACCGAGAACATGGTGGGGCACAAGCTGGGCGAGTTTAGTTTCACGCGTCAGTTCAAGGGCCACTCCATGAGGGCGGCGACCGAAGTGGCGGCCAAGCCGGCTGGTATTCCGGGTGGTCCGGGAGCGATTACTCCCGCGGCCCCGTCGGCGCCGGCGCCGAAGGCGTAAAGGAGACGCGATATGGAATTTCGAGCTGAAATGCGTTACCTGCGCGTCTCGCCGCAAAAGGCGCGGCTGGTGCTGGAGCTGATTAAGGGCCGTCGCGTGGAAGAGGCGCGGAACACTTTGGCTTTTACCAAGAAGCGTGTGGCGGCGCATGTTGGAAAGCTGCTGCAGTCAGCGCTCGACAATGCGAATTTTCTGGCCAGCGAGAAGAACATCGACGTTGAGATCGACAACCTCTACGTGAAGAGCGCGATTGCGAACGATGGGCCGCGCATGAAGAGAATTCGTCCGGCACCGCAGGGACGCGCTTATCGGTATCAGCGGCGTATTTCGCATATTGAATTGGTGCTGGCAGAGCGTGGCAGGAATGGCGAGGCGGTTGCCCATAGGGTGGGCGGAGAGAAGGCGGCTCCGGCGAAAGCCAAGCGGAGTGCGCCGGTAGCGAAGAAGGCTGCGGGGAAAAAGAAGGCTGCCGCGAAATAGTGGCGGGACGCCGGCGCTACGGTCGAGCGGTGGCTTGCATCGGTACGGTTCGTACGAGGATTTGATTTAGGAGAAGCAATGGGACAAAAAGTCCATCCGTATGGTTTTCGCCTCGGCTACACCAAGCCGTGGAAGTCGCGCTGGTTTGCCGAGCGGGATTACGACAAGCAGCTGCATGAGGACGTCAAGCTGAAGGCGGAGCTGAAGGACAAGCTCAAGTCGGCGGGCGTGAGCGCCATCGAAATCGAGCGGCCGGGCAACAAGCTGCGCATCATTATCAAGACGGCGCGGCCCGGGATCATCATCGGGCGCAAGGGCGCAGAGATCGACAAGCTCAAGGCGGAACTGCAGAAGCGGACCGCGGGCAAGGATATTTTTGTCGACATCCAGGAAGTGCACAAGCCTGAGCTCGACGCCCAGCTGGTTTCGGAGTCGATCGCGCTGCAACTGGAAAAGCGTGTGGGGTTCCGGCGTGCGATGCGCAAGGCGGTGGATTCGGCGTTGCGCTTTGGTTGCAAGGGAATCAAAGTTCGCGTGAGCGGACGCCTGAACGGGAATGAAATTGCGCGGTCGGAGTGGTATCTGCAGGGACGTTTGCCGCTGCACACGCTGCGTGCGGACATCGAGTACGGGTTCACCGAGGCGCGCACGACGTATGGCGTGATCGGCGTGAAGTGCTGGATTTATAAGGGTGAGATCCTGCAGCAGAAAAAGCGCGAGCCGCAGGCGGCCGCTGTAGGCGGGTTCTAGGGAAGCTAAGAGCCAAGAGCTCGAAGCTAAGAGCTGATTCTATGTTGATGCCAAAGAAAGTGAAGTACCGCAAGCAGCAGCGCGGCCGCATGACCGGGAAGGCCTGGCGCGGATCGGAGCTGGCTTTCGGAGACTACGGACTCAAGGTGCTCGAGCCGGGCTGGATCACCGACCGGCAGATCGAGGCCAGCCGCGTGGCCATGACACGTTTCGTGAAGCGCGGCGGAAAGATCTGGATCCGACTCTTTCCGGACAAGCCGGTCACCAAGAAGCCGGCCGAAACCCGTATGGGCAAGGGCAAGGGCGCGCCGGATCACTGGGTTGCTGTCGTGCGGCCGGGAAAAATTCTGTTTGAGATGGAAGGCGTGACGCCGGCAGACGCGGCAGAAGCGATGCGGCTGGCGTCACACAAGCTGCCGCTCCGGACGACGCTTGTAAAACGCGAAGGCGTGGTGCACTAGGAAGCAGGAGTGGAAGTCGAGGCTGCAATATGAAATCGGACAAGATTCGCAACTTAACCGACGCTGAGCTTCAACACCAGGAGCACGATCTGGCGGACCAGCTGTTCAAGCTGAAGTTTCAGCTGAACATGGGGCAGACCGAGAGCCTGAAGAAGATGCGCGGGCTGCGCAAGGACATTGCGCGCGTCAAGACGATTCTGGGTGAGCGCGGGCGCGCCACAGCAACGGAGAAACGATAATGGCCGGAACAACGCCAACTGAACACGTGCAGGGACGCCGCAAGGAAGTGGTGGGAGAAGTAGTCTCCAGCCGCATGCACAAGACCATCGTGGTGAAGGTAACGCGCAAGAAGGCGCATCCGTTCTACGGGCGCGTGGTCGCGCGAAACAAGAAGTTCTACGCCCATGACGAGAAGAACGAGGCGCATGTGGGCGACTTCGTGCGGATTGAAGAGACTCGTCCGCTTTCGAAGCTGAAGCGCTGGAAGCTGAAGGACATTATTCGCAAGGCGGCGCTGGTGCCGGAGGCCGCGGTCGAACCCGCCGTCAACTAGGCGGATTGGAACGTAGAGGGAGACTAACGCCATGGCTGTGATGATGAGATCGATGCTGGAGGTGGCCGACAATTCCGGCGCCCGCAAGCTGCAGATGATTCTGCCGCTCGGGGGCTCGACGGGATTGAATGCCGGTCTGGGCGACGTGATCACGGCTTCGGTGAAGGAAGCTGCGCCGGAAGGTCAGGTGCAGAAGGGGAAGGTGGTCAAGGCGGTGATTGTGCGGACCCGCAAAGAGCATCGCCGGCGCGACGGCACCTATATCCGCTTCGATCAGAATGCGGCGGTGCTGATCAACGATGCGGGCGAGCCGGTAGGGACGCGCGTATTTGGCCCCGTAGCCCGTGAGCTGCGCGAAAAGAAATTCTTGAAGATTGTTTCTTTGGCACCTGAGGTTCTGTAAGGCGAATTTTATGGCAACTGCAGCGACTGCACACAAGCGAGTGGACATCCGTCGGAATGACACGGTTAAGGTGATCACGGGGCGGGACAAGGGCAAGGAAGGGCGCGTGCTGCGCGTGTTTCCGGGCGACAACAAACTTCTGGTCGAGCACGTAATGATGGTGAAGAAGCACGTGCGTCCCAATCCGCAGCGCAACATCAAAGGCGGAATTGCGGAGCAGGAGAGCCGGATCGCGCTATCGAACGTGCAGCTGGTGTGTCCGACCTGCGGGCCGGTGCGCATCGGGCACGAAATGCGCGGGGATCGCAAGGTTCGGGTGTGCCGGAAGTGCGATACGACGCTGGATAAGTAGGCTTCGGGCTTCGGCAAAACCGGGGTGACGCCGCAAGGCCGTACCAATTTGAATGCCTCACGAACCGGTAACCACTCCGAAACCGTGAGAGGAAGTTGACGACGATGGCAAAAGACAAGAAGGCACAGAAGGAAGCGCTGCAGGAGCAGAAGGCGCCGGAAAAGGCGCGGCACAGCGCGAAGGAGCGTCCGCGCTTGCGTTCGAGGTTTGAGAAGGAAGTTGCTCCCACCCTGCTGAAAGAGCTGGAACTACAAAACGCGATGGCGGTTCCCCGGTTGCACAAGATCGTTGTGAACATGGGTGTGGGCGAGGCGACGCAGAACGCTAAGGTGCTGGATCCGGCGGTGAATGAACTCGGACAGATTACCGGACAGCGCCCTGTCGTTACGCGGGCCAAGAAGTCGATCGCGGCGTTCAAGGTGCGTGAAGGACAGTCGATTGGCGCCATGGTGACGTTGCGCGGAGATCGCATGTACGAATTTTTTGACCGGCTGGTGAACATTGTGCTGCCGCGCGTCCGCGACTTTCGCGGAGTTTCTACCAAGTCATTTGACGGGCGTGGCAACTACACGCTGGGCCTGCACGATCAGTTGATCTTTCCGGAGATCGATTACGCCAAGGTGGGAAACCTCAAGGGCATGAATGTCACGATTGTGACGACAGCCGCGAATGACAACCAGGCGCGGAGTTTGTTGAAGCACCTGGGTATGCCGTTCCGGACGCAGTGAAGATTTTCGAAGTTCAGGCTTCGACGAAAACGATTCATTAAGGATTGCATGACTACCGCAAAGCGAGTGAAAGACGCGAAGATACAAGAAAAGTTTCAGAAGGCGCGCGACAACAAAGAACCGAAACCGAAGTTTTCCACGCGCCGGCACAACCGCTGCAAGCTTTGCGGACGGCCGCGCGCTTTCCTGCGCAAGTTCGGTATTTGCCGCTTGTGCTTCCGCGGGCTGGCGCTGCGCGGGGAAATTCCAGGGGTTTCGAAGTCGAGTTGGTAGGAAATCAGTCGTTGGTCGCTTGTCGTTAGTCGTTTGCCACGACGGGGTGACTAATGGCCGCAAGAAGTAACGTGCTGTAAAGGGTCGTTGTTGTAGTCGCTAGCTAACGACCAACGACTAGCGACCAACGACCGATTAAAGCTGCCGCAGGTTCTCCGCTGAGGCGGAGCGAACGGGTGGCTAGAGGAGAAGCAAACGATGAGGTTGACCGATCCGGTCGCAGACATGCTGACGAGAGTGCGGAACGCACTCCAGGCCCGGCACCAGAAAGTGGATATCCCGGCTTCGCGGCTGAAGCTGGAGATTGCCCGCATCCTGAAGGAAGAGGGCTACATCTCGAACTTCAAGCCCACTGAGGAAGAAGGGCACAAGGTAATCCGGGTTTACCTCAAGTATGGCGCCAACAACGAGGCGGCCATCTCGAAGGCGGAGCGCGTGTCGCGCCCTGGATGCCGAGTCTACGTGCGCCGCAGCGAGATTCCACGCGTGCTGGGTGGCATGGGGATCAACATCCTTACGACGCCGCGCGGAGTAATGACGGGACGCCAGGCGCGTAGGGAAGGCGTCGGCGGCGAACTCTTGTGCGAGATTTGGTAGAGAACCAGCTATCAGCTGTCAGCCGTCAGCTATCAGCAAAAGCGACGGAATGATTCAAGCTGAGAGCTGAAAGCTGAGAGCTGAGAGCTATGTCGAGAATTGGAAAAAAGCCGATCCCGATCCCCAAAGGGGTGACGGTCAAAATCGAAGGCAATACCGTGGCGGTGCAGGGGCCCAAGGGCAAGCTGGACACCGCTCTGCCGGCCGGCATCAAGGTCGAGCAGAAAGACGGACACATTGTGGCCATCCGCGAAAACGACTCGCAGGCGGCGGTTCACGGACTGGCTCGTGCCCTGGTGAACAACGCAGTTGAAGGCGTGACCAAGGGCTGGACGCGCGAGCTCGAAATCGTGGGTATCGGCTACCGTGCCGAGTTGAAGGGTAAGAACGTGGTGGTGTTCAGCCTGGGGTATTCACATCCGATTGAGTATCCGCTGCCCACTGGCGTCGATGCTGTGGTCGATCCCAAGCAGACGAAGGTTGCTCTCACTGGAATCGATCGCCAGAAGGTTGGTCAGGTCGCGGCCGAGATGCGCTCGTTGCGTCCGCCGGATCCGTACAAGAACAAGGGCGTTCGCTATGCGGGTGAGCGCCTGAAGAAGAAGGTTGGAAAGACCGGAGCGAAATAAGTTTTCAGTTATCAGCTTTCAGCTCTCAGCCGATCGTGGGCATAGAGAGTCTTGCTGATAGCTGACGGCTGATAGCTGAGAGCTTTCATATGCTGACGAAAATTTCTAAGAACCATAAGCGCGGCCACGTGCACGACCGCATCCGCAAAAAGATGCAGGGCACGGCGGAGCGTCCGCGACTCAACGTGTACCGTTCGCTGAACCACATTTACGTGCAGGTGGTCGACGATCTGCATGGCAAGACGCTGGTTTCGGCCAGCACCGCCGAGGGCAAGAAGGAAGACCGGCGCACTGGCGGCAACGTAGCGGCGGCGAAAGCAATTGGCAAAGTCATCGCCGAGCGCGCCAAGGCCAAGGGTGTTACCAAAGTTGTCTTCGACCGCGGCGGATACATTTAGCACGGTCGGGTCAAGGCTCTGGCCGATGCCGCGCGTGAAGCGGGATTGCAGTTCTAAAGGCAGCTCCCAGCTGTCAGCTCTCAGCTATCAGCTGGAGCGGCAAGCTAAGAGCTGAAAGCTGATAGCTGAAAGCTGGGTTCAAAGAATGCCAACAGTGATCAAGAAACTCGATGCGGGTTCGTTCCAGCTGAAAGATCAGGTGGTTGCCATCAACCGCGTGACGAAAGTCGTGAAGGGCGGTAAGAACCTTTCATTCGCCGCGCTGGTCGTGGTGGGCGATCCCTCGGCGGCGGTCGTGGGCTACGGTTCAGGCAAGGCGAAGGAAGTGCCGCAGGCGATTCGCAAAGGAATCGAATCGGCGAAAAAGAATCTGATGCGAGTGAATCTTACGCAGACCAGCATTCCCCATCTTGTGTTGGGGCGCTATGGGTCGGGCAAGGTCCTGCTCAAGCCGGCTCCGGAAGGCACGGGAGTGATTGCGGGCGGCGCGGTGCGTGCGGTCATGACTTCGGCGGGCGTGCAGAACGTCTTGACCAAGTCGATCGGCACGACCAACCCACACAACGTGATCAAGGCGACTTTCGATGCGCTCAAGCAGTTAAAGAATCGAGAGAGCGTGGCGACGATGCGCGGCAAGTCGGTGCAGGAGCTGTAGAGATGGTGACCAGTGGCTAGTGGCCAGTGGTCAGTAACTGCGACGACGGTTCTGAATCGAATTTGGTTCTGGCCACTGGTCACTGATCACTGGTCACTGAGGTTTAGCAATGACGGCAAAGAAAGCAAATTCGGGCGGTGGGAAGATTCACCTGAAGTGGGTGCGCTCCGCCATTTGTGCCCCGGTGAAGCAGAAACTCGTGGTTAAGGGCCTGGGCTTTACCCGGCTGAACCAGGTGATCGAGCGTCCTGACACGGCGGCGATCCGGGGGATGGTAGCCAAGGTTCCGCATCTGGTCGAGATTGTGCAATGAAGCTGTCAGCTCTCAGCCCTCAGCGTAAATCGCTTTGGCTGAAAGCTGACGGCTGAGAGCTGAAGGCTTATTTATGAATTTATCGAATATTCGAGCACCGAAGAAGGCGACGGAAAAGCGCAAACGCGTAGGCCGCGGTATGGGCTCGGGCATGGGCAAGACGTCCACCCGTGGACACAAGGGCCAGCGCTCACGGACCGGCTCGCGCATGATCCGCGGCTTTGAAGGCGGCCAGATGCCGCTGCACCGGCGCATGCCGAAGCGCGGGTTCACCAATATCTTCCGCAAGGAATTCAACATCGTGAGCCTGGAGCGTCTGGCGGCGCTGGGCGAGACCATCGTTACTCCCGATGTGCTGCGCAAAGCCGGCGTGATCAAGACCAAGCACCCGGTCAAGATTCTTGGAGACGGCGAGCTCAAATCCGCGATTACGGTGCACGCACACAAGTTCTCGAAGTCGGCGCAGGAAAAGATCACCAAGGCGGGCGGCAAGTTTGAGGTCTTGCAGTAATGTTTGAGAAGCTGGCGAACATCTTCCGAATTCCGGACCTGCGTAAACGCATCCTGTTTACGCTGGCCCTGCTGGCGGTGTACCGGCTGGGCGGACACATTCCGACCCCGGGCGTGAACGCGGACAAGCTGGCGCAATTCTTCGAGCAAAGCCGCGGGTCGTTTCTTGGATTCGTAGATCTGTTCTCCGGCGGGCAGCTTAAGCGCCTGACGATTTTCGCACTGGGCATCATGCCCTACATCACGGCGTCGATCATTCTGCAGTTGTTGACCGTGGTCTATGAGCCGTTGGCCAAGTTGCAGAAGGAAGGCGAACTCGGGCGCAAGAAGATCACGCAGTGGACGCGGTATATCACGGTCATTCTGAGCGCAGTCCAATCGTTCGGTATCGCGATGGGGCTGGAGAAGGGCGGAGACTTCGTCCTCAACCCCGGGCCGGGCTTTGTCCTGATGACCATGTTGACGCTGACCACGGGCAGCGCCTTCATCATGTGGCTGGGCGAGCAGATTACCGAGCGCGGCGTCGGCAATGGCATGTCGCTACTGATCTTTGCTGGCATCGTCGTCGGCCTGCCGCGGGCCGTGGTGGATTTGATCGACAAAGCCAAGAATGGCACATGGGGAGCGCTCACTCCCATTCTGATGGCCGGCCTAGTCGTCTTCATGGTCGCGGTCGTGGCGTTCATCGTTTACGTGGAGCGCAGTGAACGTCGAATACCTGTGCAATACGCCAAGCGTGTGGTCGGGCGCAAGGTGATGGGCGGACAATCCACGCACCTGCCGCTGCGCGTGAATGCCGGCGGCGTGATGCCGGTGATTTTCGCGTCTTCGATCCTGAGTCTGCCGCCGATGATCGGCTCGGGGCTGGGGCTTTCGACCAATCGCTATTTTGGGCCGGTGATCGAATGGCTGAAATGGGGCGAGCCGCTGTACACAGTCCTGTACGCAGTGGGAATCATCTTCTTCGCGTACTTCTACGTCTCGATCGTGTTCAATCCCAGCGAAGTCGCCGACAACATGCGGAAGTATGGCGGGTTCATTCCGGGTATCCGGCCAGGCAAGCGCACGGCGGACTTCATTAATGAAGTGCTAACTCGTATCACTCTGGTGGGTGCGTTGTACCTGATCATCATCTCCTTCATCCCGGAATGGATGATGGCCGGTTTTCACCTGAACCACCTGTATGGCCCTATTGGTAGATTCTTCGAGCACTTGCCTAACTGGATGCTGAACGGGCTGGGTGTGACTTTCTACTTTGGTGGTACTTCGCTGCTGATTGTGGTAGGCGTGGCCATGGACACGGTCACGCAGATTGAGGCGCAACTGATCATGCGCCACTATGACGGGTTCACGCCGCGTAGTGGACGAATTCGGGGCCGCCGTAACTGGTCGTAAGTTGAGGCGTTTTGTGGGTGTGAGCGAAGCGGGAGCCCGCAGCCGAAATCCCGAACGAAGTGAGGGATCTGCTGCATAGACGTGACGAGCCGTTTCTAAGCATTGTGAGGTTGCTGCACCTCGGCTGGTTTCTGGGGCATGCCGGGGAGATTGAGGATCGGGAGGCTTGAGGCCAGCTCGATGGCGCAGGAAACCTCGCGGGATGTAGGTCCCATTGTGCTGCTTGGGCCGCCGGGTGCCGGAAAGGGCACTCAGTCCAAGCGGATCATGGAACACTACTTCATTCCCCAGATTTCGACGGGAGATATCTTGCGCTACAACGTGGCGCAGGATACGGAACTAGGGCGGGCGGCCAAGGCGGTGATGGCCCGCGGCCAGCTGGTTTCTGACGATCTGGTTTGCAACATGGTTCGCGAGCGCTTGGCGCAGCCGGACTGCCAACGCGGTTATGTTCTTGACGGTTTTCCCCGGACTGCAGCCCAGGCCGGATGGCTGGATGCGTTACTCGATAGCAAGTTCTTTGATAATTCGCGGCCCACGCGTGCGTGGCCAATTGTGATCCGGCTAGACGTGGATTATAATCAATTGTTGCTCCGGATCACTGGACGCCGTTCTTGTCCCACCTGTGGACGGATCTACAACGTCCACTTCCAGCCGCCCCGACATGACGAAGTATGCGACTTCGACGGGTCGAAGCTGGTGACCCGCAATGACGACCGCTTGGAAGTCATTCAACCGCGGTTGGCGGCTTACCAGGAGCAGACTCGTCCTGTAGAGGATTACTATCAGCGCACGGGAAGGCTGATCTCGGTGAACGGCGATCTTCCCATGGACGACGTTACTTCGCAAATCTACCGGGTGATCGAGGATCATCACGCTTAGGATGGCCATCGTCTGCAAGTCGGCGTCTGAGATTGACAAGATGCGGCAAAGCGGCCGCATCGTACGCCAGGTCCTGGATCATGTGCGAGTGCTGGTCGAGCCCGGCGTTACGACCATGGACCTGGAACGCGCCGCCGAGAAGAAGATCAAGGAACTTGGCGCGAAGCCGGCATTCAAGGGGTATTACGACTATCCTTGCGTGCTGTGCACGTCGGTGAATGAAGAGATTGTGCATGGCATCCCGTCGGAAAAGCGGGCGCTGAAAGATGGCGACATCGTCTCGATTGATTGCGGCGTTGTATTGGACGGTTACTACGGGGACGCGGCCATTACGGTCCCGGTGAGCGACGCGGTGAAGCCGGAATTTCGGAAGCTGCTGACAGTAACGGAAGAATCGCTGTATCGCGGCATTGAGCAAGCCAGAATCGGCAACGCGATAGGCGATGTTGGAGCGGCGGTGCAGGAGCACGTGGAGGCCGCCGGATTCAGCGTCGTCCGGGAGTTTGTAGGCCACGGCATTGGAACACGGCTGCACGAAGAGCCGCAGATTCCGAACTTTGGCAACCGCGGTCACGGCGCCAGGCTGCGCGAGGGCATGGTGCTGGCCATCGAGCCGATGGTGAATTTCGGCAAGGCGGAAACGCGCGTGCTGGGGGATAACTGGACCGCAGTAACGGCGGACGGCAGCTTCAGCGCGCATTTCGAGCACTGCGTGGCGGTGACGAAAGATGGACCGGTGATCTTGACGCAGTAACCCCGCTGTTAGCTTTTAGCTCTTGGCTTTCAGCCAAAGGCCAAGAGCTAAGAGCTAAAGGCTTTCAAGGAGTCGATGAGTAAAGAAGACGCGATTGAAGTGATGGCGGTGGTTCTGGAACCGCTGCCGAATGCGATGTTCCGGGTGGAACTGGAGAACAAACACCAGGTGCTGGCGCATGTTTCCGGAAAGATGCGCAAGAATTTCATTCGTATCCTGCCGGGCGACAAGGTCGCGGTTGAGCTTTCGCCGTACGACCTGAATCGTGGACGGATTGTGTATCGGTACAAATAGATTTTGCTGAAAGCTGATAGCTGACGGCTGAGAGCTGGTTTTCATGAAAGTAAGGGCATCGGTAAAGAAGATTTGCGACAAGTGCAAGGTTATCCATCGCAAGGGCGTGGTGCGGGTGATCTGCACCAACACGAAACACAAGCAGCGCCAGGGCTGAAACGGCCCTGGGCTCCTGGCTTTTAGCTAAGAGTCAAAAGCTAAGAGCCAAAAGCTAGAGAGGTTAAAGAAACATGGCACGTATTGCGGGCGTGGATCTTCCGCGCCAGAAACACATCAATATAGCGCTGACCTATATTTACGGCATCGGCCAGCCGCGCGCCGGACGCATTCTCGATGAGGCCAAGGTGGACCCGATGAAGAAGGTCCAGGACCTGAGCGAGGAAGAGGTCAACCGCATCCGTACCGTGATCGAATCGGAAGGGATGGTGGAAGGCGATCTGCGCAAGGAAGTTTCGATGAACATCAAGCGGCTCATCGAAATCGGCTCCTATCGCGGATTCCGTCATCGCCGCAACCTGCCGGTCCGCGGACAGCGTACGCATACGAACGCCCGTACCCGCAAGGGTCCGCGCAAGGGAACGGTCGCGCAGAAGAAGAAGGCGACAGCAAAGACCTAAGAGCAGTGTACGGTGCCAGTGATCAGTGGCTAGGAAGGCCCCTGACGAACTGGCCACTGGACACTGACCAGTGGACACTAACTATGGCAAAACCAGTAGCAGCCGCGGGCGCCGCACCGGCGACTCCCGAGAAAAAAGGCAAGAAGAAAACCTTCAAGAAGAAGGAACGCAAGCATGTGCCCCACGGCCTGGTGTACGTGCAGGCGTCCTTCAATAACACGATCGTGACGATTACCGACATGAACGGCAACGTTCTGTCGTGGAAGAGTTCGGGATCGCTGGGATTCCGCGGGTCGCGCAAGGGTACGCCGTTTGCCGCCCAGCAGGCGGCCTCGAACGCGGCCAACATGGCGCGCGATCACGGCGTGCGCAGCGTGGATGTGCGAGTGAGCGGTCCGGGTTCCGGCCGCGAGTCGGCCGTGCGCGCGTTAGCCGCGTCAGGGATTGAAGTGCGCTCGATTCGCGACGTCACGCCGATTCCGCACAATGGCTGCCGTCCGCCGAAGCGGCGCAGAGTGTAAGTAAGTGGCCAGTGGTCAGTGACCAGTGGCCAGAAAAAGACAGTCCTTGTTGGCTGGCCACCGATCACTGGCCACTGACCACTGATGTCAACCGGGAAGAAGGGAAGCCAGTCCCGTAAACCGGTTTTACTAAGGAGAAACATGGCACGTTATAAAGATGCAGTGTGTCGTCTATGCCGCCGTGAGGGCATGAAGCTGTTCCTCAAAGGCGCAAAGTGCTTCAGCGATAAGTGTCCGATCGAGAAGCGCAATTTCGCTCCCGGTCAACACGGAAAAGACCGCAAGGCGAAGATCGTTGGATATGGCCTGCAGTTGCGTGAGAAGCAGAAAGCGAAACGAATCTACTTCACGCAGGAAGGCCAGTTCCGTAACTACTTTGAGAAGGCGGCGCGCGCCAAGGGCGTAACCGGCGAGCGTCTGTTGCAGCAACTCGAGCGGCGCCTCGACAACGTGGTCTACCGTCTCGGCTTCGCCCAGTCGCGGCGGCAAGCGCGGCAGTTGGTCCGTCACGGGCACGTGGCTGTCGACAATCGCAAGGTCAACATTCCTTCATACGAAGTGAGCGCGGGGGAAGAGATCTCCATTCGAGAGAACAGCAAGAAGCTGACTGTGCTCGAGTTGGCCAAGGAATACGCCAGCCACGGCACGCTGCCCAACTGGCTCGAAGTGAATCGCGACGCGTATACAGCGCGGGTCCTGAGTTTGCCCAAGCGCGAGGATATTCAGCTTCCGGTGAACGAGCAGCTGATTGTTGAGTTGTATAGCAAATAGTCGTTAGTCGGTGGTCGTTAGTTGTTAGCCGATTTGGCCAACGACCAGCGACAAACGACCAACGACGTTGTTCCGGTCCACCATTTTCGAGCCAGATCAGCCTCTGCTGACGTTTGACCTGAATCCGGACCGATTCAGGGAGTCAGCACTGAGCCAAACGGCCGAAGGAGAAACAAATGCTTTGGAAAGGTTTTCAGAAACCGAAACGTCTTGCAGTCGACACTTCCACCCTCAACGACAAGTACGGCATCTTCTGGGCGCAGCCCTTTGAGCGCGGCTTCGGCACCACCGTGGGCAACGCTCTCCGTCGCGTGCTGCTGAGCTCGATTGAAGGCGCGGCTGTTACCGCGGTAAAGATCGAAGGCGTTCTGCACGAGTTCCAGTCGATCCCCGGTGTGGTGGAAGACGCGACCGACATCATCCTCAACCTGAAGCAGATTCCGTTCAAGTTGAGCGGAGACGCGCCGAAGGCAATTTATCTTCGCGCCGATCAGCCTGGCGTTGTGACCAGCGGCATGATCGAAGCGGATGGCGATGTCGAGGTTCTTGATAAAGACGTCTACATCGCTACCGTCAGCGAGGGCGGCAAGCTCGACATGGAAATGCGCCTGAAGCGCGGCCGCGGCTACGTCTCCGCCGACAAGAACTTCGACGAAGACCTCGGCATCGGATTCATTCCCATCGACTCCGTGCATTCGCCCGTGCGCAAGTGCAACTACACAGTCGAAGCTGCGCGTCTTGGACAGATTACCGACTACGACAAGCTCACCCTTGAAGTGTGGACCAACGGTTCCATTACCCCGGCCGACTCGATCGGCCTGGCGGCGAAGCTGCTGAAGGACCACATGAACATCTTTATCAACTTCGAGGAAGAGATCGAAACCGGCACGTCGTCCTCGGATGATCGCAAGCCTGAGATCCACAACGAGAACCTGAACCGGTCGGTGGAAGAGCTGGAGCTTTCTGTGCGCAGCTATAACTGCCTGAAGAACGCGAACATTCAGACCATCGGCGAATTGGTGCAAAAGACCGAAGCCGAAATGCTCAAGACCAAGAACTTCGGACGCAAGTCGCTCAACGAGATCAAAGAAATTCTCTCCTCGATGGGCTTGAGCCTGGGCATGAAGATCGACGAGCACGGCAATGCGGTCCCAGGACCGACGTCGAACGTGCCGTTGCCAGCGTCGGCTTACGGCCCGGACGATCAGCTGTAAGAACAGTGGTCAGTGGCTAGTGGCCAGTGGTCAGAAAGACAAAAACACTAGCCGCTGACTCGCTACATCGAAGTTGAATACTGGCCACCGACCACCGGCCACTGAGGCTCACCATGCGTCACAAAGTAGCAGGATACAAACTCGGACGGAACACGTCGCACCGGCGCTCGCTGCTGCGCAACCTGGTCACCTCGGTGATCGTGGAGGAGCGGGTTGAGACGACCGTTCCCAAGGCGAAGGCGGCACGTCCCATCGTCGAGAAGATGATTACGCTGGGCAAGCGCGGCGATCTTGCGGCGCGTCGTCTAGCTGGCGCCTATCTGATGACGGATGAGGCGCTGGTGAAGTTGTTTGACACCATCGGGCCCCGCTTCGGCGATCGCGAAGGCGGATACACCCGCATCATCCGCACTCACTGGAATAAGGGCGATGGCGCCGACAAGGCCTTTCTCGAGCTGCTCGGCAGCGAGAAAATCCTCGACGAGAAAAAGGAAAAGCGTGCCGAGGCCCGTGCCAAGCGCGCCGCCGAAGCCAAAAAGGCTATGGAAGAAGCCGAGGCGCAAGCGCAGGTTGAAAGCGAGTCTGCACCAGCCGAGGGCGGCGACAAGAAGGAATAGTCTTACTTTTGTTTTGCGGGGCACGGCTCGACGCCGTGCCCTTTTTGTTTCTGGCGGGCCCCACTCGTACATGTCCCCTCGCGACTCACGCCGGTAACCTTGTTGTTTCTTGTCGCCCGGTTAGACTTCCTTCAGGATGGCCGCGAACCGCACTCAAATCGGCATTGCTGTCGGCGCCGGAGCTCTGATTGTGCTGGTGTTTCTCGGCTACATCTGGTGGCTGAGCAATCAAGGGCCGGTGCTGGCGCGCTCCGAAGAGCACGATCCGCTCAGTGGCTTGCCAGTCAGCATCAAGATGAATCCGATGCGCGACCGGTCGACCGAACGTGCAGCTGGCAAGTTTCTCCACGCGTTGCGCGACGGACGCTGCGACGAGCTCCTCGCCAAATGGGAACACGACTATCATAAGAAGTACGCCCACTATATCTGCAACTCCGAGGCGCAGCACCCGCTGCTCTCGTGGGAACTGGTGGATTGGGAAGATGCACCTCCCCTGGTAATACTCCACTATCGCGGGAAGCGGCCAAGCAACGCGGGTCCGACCCGGCCCGGTATCGATCAGGATCTCTTCACCCTCACCGTCGAGAACAAAGGTGGCGAGTGGGTGGTGACTAAGTACGACGCGATGTACTGACGGCGGTGGTTGGTCGCTCGTCGTTGGTCGTTTGTGGATTGTATGCCCTACCCTGACTTGATCTTCACGCTCGTCCTCAGCCTCGTTGTCTGCTGGGGAACCGCGCTTTCCTATAGGAAAATTCGCGACGAACATGACGGGATGCCCATTTCTATGTTTCGCCAGAAAGTACTTTCATTATTGCTTATGAGTTCCGCCGTGTTGATCTGGTTTGGTTGCTTTTATTTGTCCGTCCATTATGATTGGACTCGCCCGACTCTAGCCGACGACCTGTCTGGGCGCATCTATTCGCTTAGCAATCACGGCCATGTGGTCTACTTGACGATGACGGAACGAGGCCTCTTTGCTCTAGCGTTCGCGGCCCTTGTTTGCTTTGTTTCCGGCTACCTGCTTCATCGAAGAGCGGGATAAATACCTTGGCAGAGGTAAAGCACGATAATCCCGGAGTCGTGAACGCATGCCATACCTCCATGGTAAAACTGCTTCATGCCTGCAAGCTCGCCGGAGAGTAGTCCGTCCGCTGCCCGCAACCTCTACGTTTTCGGCATCACATCTTTCCTGAACGACACCGCTTCCGAGATGGCCTACTGGGTGCTCCCTGCATTCCTGGCTTCGCTGGGCGCAGGGCCGGCGCAGTTGGGATTGGTTGAGGGCATTGCCGAGAGCGTCGCGTCATTCGCAAAGCTGTTTTCCGGATATCTCACTGACCGCATTAGCCGACGCAAGCCGCTGGTAGTGGCGGGATACGTCGTCGCGAATGCGGTGAAGCCGGCGCTGGCCGTGGTTACGGCGTGGTGGCAAGTCTTGCCGATTCGCTTTGTCGACCGGCTGGCCAAGGGAGTGCGCGGAGCTCCCCGCGACGTCATGGTCGCCGAGTCGGTGGAAGCGAACCGGTTGGGCTCAGCCTACGGGTTGATTCAATCCATGGACTCGGCCGGAGCCATTGCGGGACCGCTGACCGCGCTTGTTCTGCTGACGCGGTACGGGACTCGGGGCGTGTTCTGGGGCGCTGCCATCCCGGGAGCATTGTGCGTGCTGGTCGCCCTGTTCGGAATACGGGAGACTGGGCGTCGCGCAGAGCTTCGGAAGAAGGCTGGTGCGCAGGATGCCGGCCTGTCACTGTTCGGCGGCCCAAAACTCTCCGGAAAGTTTTGCTTCGTGCTGGTGGCGGTCACTCTTTTCTCGCTGGGCAATTCGAGTGACATGTTTCTGGTGATGCGCGCTGAGAACATCGGAATCCCGGTATCGCTGGCGCCGGTACTTGGTTTGGTCTTCAACATCACCTATACGCTCGGCTCCTGGCCAGCGGGATGGGTCAGCGACCGCTTTTCGCGCCGCGGCCTTTCAAGAAAATGGATTGCCGCCGCGGGTTATCTGATCTTTGCAGTGGTGTATTTCGTGTTTGGGCGCGCCCCGTCGGCACTTGCGATCTGGTTCTCGATGGCGATCTACGGTGTGTATTACGCGCTTACGCAACCGGTGCTGAAGGCGTTGGTGGTCGAGTCTGTGAGTGAGGATGTGCGCGGCCGCGCGCTTGGGATTTACTTTTTCGTGACCAGCATTGCCACGCTGGCCGCGAGTCTGATTACCGGAGAGCTGTGGAAGCACTACGGAGGGACGGTGCCGTTCTATTTGTCGGCAGGACTGGCCGTGGTGGCTGCCGTGCTCCTGTTATTGAAGCCTGCCCAGAAAAACAGCAGGAGTTGAGCGGCCAAGCCGGCACAGGTGTCGAGGGCAACGTCTTCCCACCTGCCGGTGCGCGAGGGGATGAGGCTCTGGTGCCACTCATCGAGGGCGGCTACAAGCAAGGTCCCCAGCATTGCGATACTGGCCCAGCGGAGCTTCCACGTTGAGCCATCCAAAGCTGCCCAGGTTGCGCGCCAGGCACGAAAGAGCAGAACGCTGAGAATCGCATAACCCACAACGTGACCGCCCTTACGGATGAAGAAGTGCCAATGCTGAAAGTGAAGCAAGTCAAGGCCAAACAGAAAGTGCAGGATTGGGTAGAGAATCCGGCTGGTGTTGCGCGCGGAGAGCAGAGTGCTCGATTCGGTGGCGATCACAATCAGCCACAGAATTGCGGCGATCCACGCTTTTAGAACTTCATGCCGACTGGAACTCAAGCTCGATCTGGCCCAATGGGTGGAGAAGGGTACGCTGCGGCAGAAACCCTCAGGGGCTGAAGCCCAGGATCGTTGGGCCATTTGACGGCACGACCGGAAGTCGTGCCCTTCCCTTCCTTGGCAGCCGTTCTACTCAATCGCATAGTTGGGCGCCTCGCGGGTAATCATGACATCGTGTACGTGGCTTTCGCGCAGACCGGCGCCGCTGATACGTACGAAGCGCGTCTTCTGAAGCAAGTCGGAGATGCTCGAGCATCCGCAATAGCCCATGCCAGACTTCAATCCCCCCACCATTTGATGGACGATCATGGCGACTGAGCCACGATAGGGCACCCGCCCCTCGATGCCCTCAGGAACCAGTTTGTCGAGGCGGTTGGATTCGCCATCGGACGCCGAAACCGCGGCGGAGGAGTCGCCTTCGGTACTTTGAAAGTAGCGTTCGCTCGAGCCCTGAGCCATCGCGCCAATTGAGCCCATGCCGCGATAGGACTTGAACGAGCGGCCTTGATACAGAATCAGCTCGCCCGGGCTTTCGTCGGTTCCGGCAAACAGCGATCCAATCATGACGGCGCTCGCGCCCGCAGCCAGCGCCTTTGTAACATCGCCGGAGTATTTGATGCCACCATCGGCGATGATGGGCACGCCGGCATCTTTCGTCGCGCGGTAGGCTTCGGCAATGGCCGTAATCTGAGGCACGCCCGCACCCGTGACCACACGCGTGGTGCAAATCGAACCCGGGCCAATGCCGACCTTGATGCCATCGGCCCCGGCGCGGACTAACTCACAGGCGCCGTCGAAGGTGGCTACATTGCCCGCGAGCAACTCGACGTCCGGCAGCTTCGATTTCACCAGCTTCACCGCTTCTAATACTTTCGTGGAATGACCGTGCGCGCTGTCGATAGCGAGCACATCCACCTTGGCTTCTGCCAGTTCCTGGGCCCGCTCCAGGAAATCGCCGGTCGCTCCGATCGCGGCGCCCACACGCAAGCGCCCGTGCGAGTCTTTGGCGGCATTCGGGTATTTCAGCTTCTTCTGAATATCTTTTACGGTAATCAGGCCCTTCAGGATGTACTTGTCGTCCACGACCAGCAGTTTTTCCACCCGGTGCTTATGCAGAATTTCCTCGGCGTCGCCAAGGGTTGTGCCCACGGGTACCGTGATCAGGTTTTCCTTGGTCATTACCTGACTGATCGGGATATCGAAGCGAGTCTCGAAGCGAAGGTCGCGGTTGGTCAGAATGCCGACCAGCCTGCCATCGCGCTCAGTGATGGGTACGCCCGAGATTTTGTATTTGCGCATGACCTCAAGCGCGTCCGAAACCTTGTCGGTGGAATGCATGGTCACGGGATCAACAATCATGCCGCTCTCGGAGCGCTTCACTTTGTCGACCTCGTTGGCCTGCTGTTCGATGGTCAGGTTTCGATGAATGATGCCGAGTCCGCCTTGCTGCGCCAGCGCAATGGCCATGTGCGATTCGGTGACAGTGTCCATGGCGGCGCTTACGATCGGGATGTTCAGGCTGATGTTCCGCGTGAATTGCGTCTGCGTGCTGGCTTGTGCCGGAACAACGTCGGAACGTGCCGGCAGGAGAAGGACGTCATCGAAAGTAAGGGCCTCGGGAACGGGAAAATGAATCATAAGTTCTCTCGGGAATCTCCCAGCGGTGCGGGTGAGACTTCATTCTAGAGACGGCAGCGGGTTGAGGCAAATCGTTGCGTAGAACCAGAGCTTCTCCGAGCTGGCAACGCTGCACCCCGTTTGTCTTTTTACCCCTCCCCGGCGTATATTAGGGAATTGAGAACTGTTGTGTAGTAACCAGCATTTGGCGGAGCACACCAGTGGGCGCAAGCCCACTTTTTACTTTCGGCCGGTGGACGGCCGGGCGGCTCGCCCCTAAGTGACTGGATTCATGGCGCTTGACGTTGATCGCGTGCGGGAAATCGCGGAGCGTGTAGCGGCCTCCAGCGGTCTGGAAGTGGTTGACGTGGAGCTTCGCGGCGGAGGCAAGAGCCGCATGCTGCGCGTGTTTCTGGACAAGCCTGCGGCTGGCACCGATCCGCTGGCGGGAGTGACGCACGAAGACTGCGCCAACTTCAGCCGGGAGTTTGGCACGATCCTTGATGTCGAGGATGCGATGTCCGGCGGGTCCTACACGCTGGAAGTTTCGTCGCCGGGGTTGGATCGGAAATTGACGCGGCCTGCGGACTTTGAGCGCTTTACCGGCAGCCGCATGAAATTGATGACGCGGCAGCCGGTGAACAACAACCAGTATTTCGAAGGCCGCCTGGAGAGTTTTCGCGACGGCCGTCTGACCCTGGACCTGAGCGTGGCGAGCAAGAAGTCGCGCAAGAAGATGAGTTCGGCAAGTACCGAGCAGCAGAAGATTGAAATTGAGTTCGCCAATGTGGAGAAGGCGAATTTAGTGCCGGAGATCTGAAGAAGTGGCCACTGAGCAGTGGCCAGTGGTCAGCAAGATCAAGTTCGGCCGAAGGCCGAACACTGATCACTGATCACTGACCACTAAGAAGTGACTTATGGCAAGTGAGCTCTACAACACTATCGACGCGCTGAGCCGGGAAAAAGGCATTGATCCGCAGATTGTAGTTAGCGCGGTGGAAGACGCCATTGTCATGGCTACGCGCAAGTACTACAAGTCGCAGGAGAATCTGCGCGCGCAGCTGGACAAGGAAACGGGCAAGATTCATGCCTTTGCGGTAAAGACTGTGGTGGAGACTCCCGAGCAGGTGGAAGATCCGAACTTGCAGGTCACACTGGAAGATGCGCGCAAGGTCGATCCCAACCTGGAAGTTGGCGGAGAGCTGCAGATTCCGAAGATCACCGAAGGCATTCTCGGACGCATTGCCGCACAGTTGGCGAAGCAGGTGATTTTCCAGAAGGTGCGCGAGGCTGAGCGCGACACTGTCTACAACGAATACATTGGGCGTGTCGGCGAGATTGTCAATGCGACAGTGAAGCGCGTGGAAGGGCCGGATGTGATCTTTGACATCGGCAAAGCGGAAGCCCGCATGCCGCGTAAAGAGCAGTCTCGGCTGGAATCGTTCGCGATCGGTGAACGTGTTCGCGTGATCATCGCTCGCGTGGAGAGAGCTTCGAAGGGGCCGGGCGTAGTCGTGTCACGCGCAGCGCCGGAGTTGGTCCAGCATCTGTTCCAGACCGAAGTGCCGGAGATTTACGACGGAACCGTCGTGATCCGCGCGATTGCGCGCGAGGCCGGTGAGCGCACCAAGATTGCGGTCATGTCGAAGGACAAGGATGTGGACGCGGTCGGCGCCTGCGTCGGCATGAAAGGTATGCGCGTGCAGTCGATTATCCGCGAGCTGCGCGGAGAGAAAATCGACATCATCGAGTATCACGAAGACGCGGTCACTTTCGCCGAGAAGGCGCTGCAGCCCGCGAAGGTCAGCCGTGTGACCGTGGTTGACAGCGCAGACAAGCATCTCGAAGTGGTTGTCGACGACAGCCAGCTCTCGCTCGCTATCGGGAAGAAGGGCCAGAACGTTCGCCTGGCGGCGAAGTTACTGGGTTGGAAGATCGACATCAAGAGCGAGGAAGAGAAGCGGCAGGAAGTCGAGCAGCAGATGGCAGCGCTCGCGCCGCAGGCAGCGACGCCGCTCGAGAACGTTCCGGGCCTCGGTGAAGGGCTGGTGGAAAAGCTCAGCGCCGCCGGTGTAACCACCGTGGAGGCTCTGGCCGATATGACGCCGGAGCAACTGGAAGCCATCGAGGGTATCGGGCCCAAGACGGTGGAAAAAATCAGTCTTGCGGTGAATAATTACTTTGCCAGCCTGGAGGCTGGCGAAGGTATCGCTGCCGAGGGCGAGGCTCCTGTGGAAGAGGCCTCCGCCCCCGAAGGCGAAGACGGCGAAGTTGCACCGGAAGGTGTCGCCACTGAAGCCGCGGAAGCTCCGGCGGAAGTTACTGCCGAGAGTGAGCAGGTTGCAACCGAGGAGGCAGCGGGGGAAGCCGAAGCTGCCTTGCCCGAATCAGAAGCCGAGCACGCGCCGGAAGAAGGCGCTGCTCCCGAAAAAAAAGAATAATCATGGCACGCGCAAGCGTATTTTTGATCGCGTGCGAGTCCAAGAAGCTGACTCCGTGAGGCTGCGATGAAGACCTAAGCACAACGCGGGGCGCAGGAAAGGCCGGATGAGTAAGGTTCGAATTAACGATCTCGCCAGGGAGCTGGAAGTTAAAAGCAAAGCCATTCTCGACGTGTTGCCGGTGGTCGGGGTGACTGAGAAGAAGACGCATTCCAGTTCTTTGGAGGAACACGAAGCAGAAAAAGTACGTCTCCACCTCCGCGCCTCCAGCGAAGCGCAGACGCCTGCCGCTAAGTCCGCCCGCGCGCTCCGTGGCGAAGAGGAAATCAAGACCAAGATTGACCTCTCGCACATCTCGCGCCCGGGGGATGTGCTCAAAGCCATCACACAAAAGAAGGAAGCAGCAGCGCCTGCCGCGCGGCCCGTAGCACCTCCGGTCGCGCCAAAGCCGGTGGCTGTGCCGCCCGGTGCCAGGCCAGCTGCACCGCCTGCGTCTGTCGCGCCCGTTGCCCCGGCGACACCCCCAGCTTCGGCTCCATCAAGGCCGCCTATCGTCCCGGCGGAAAGACCTGCGGTTCTAGCTGCGACCACGGTCGTTGCGCCTCCAGTACGTCCAGTGACGCCGGTTGCTCACCCGGCCACAACGACGCCGTCAATTGCGGCTTCCGCTGCGCCTCAGGCGGCAGCACCCCGCCCCGCAGCAACTGCTACGCCTAGTTCTCCGGCGCCGCGCATGATCGTGCCCCAGACCGGACCACGGCCCGTGTACAAAGCGCCACCAAGACCAGCTGCGCCTGCGGCCCAAGCCAGTGCTCCAGCGGCTGGGACCGCGCGTCCTGCGCCCGGAAGGCCAGTCCCCGGTCAGCCCATTTTCCAGCGTCCTCGTCCGCAAGCTGCGGGAGTTGGTGCGCCACGTTCTCCGCTGCGGCCAGGCGAGCGGCGTCCTATGCATCCCACGCGCACTTCGCCGACCGGTACGCGTCCCATTGGTGTAGGCCCCGGACTTCCGCCGCCGGGATCGACGCGCCCCGGAAGCCGTCCCGGTGGACCCGCTCGGCGGCCCGGCCAGCGCTATGTACCGCGAGGCGTGAAGGAAGGCCCGATGAAGGGCTACGTTCCGCCACCACGCATGGTGGTGTCGAACGAGCCGATGCCGATCACGCGCAACATCACGATCACTGAAGGCATTAGCGTAAAGGACCTGGCCGAAAAGCTCGACATTCGTGCGAAGGATCTGATTTCCCGTCTGCTTGGACGCGGGGTCTTCGCCACGATCAACCAGACTCTCGACGCGGAGTTGGCCAGCGAGATGGCGCGTTTCTTCGGCGCCGAGACGAATGTGATCACCTTCGAGGAGCAGGCTGCGAAAGATATCGACGCAGCCGCCAGCGGCGAAGAGTCGACCATCGAGGCCACACCGCGGCCGCCCGTGGTCACCATCATGGGCCACGTCGACCACGGCAAGACCACGCTGCTCGACGCCATTCGCCTCACCAATGTCGCTGGGGGCGAGGCCGGAGGCATCACCCAGCACATCGGCGCCTACAAAGTTCGAATTTCTGACCCCGAGTCACCGGCGTTTGGACGCGAAATCGTGTTTCTCGACACGCCCGGTCACGAAGCCTTCACCCGCATGCGAGCCCGCGGCGCCAAGGCGACGGACATTGTCGTACTGGTCGTCGCCGCCGATGACGGCGTGATGCCGCAAACGCTGGAAGCGATCGATCACGCGCACGCCGCCGAGGTACCGATCATTGTCGCGGTCAATAAAATTGATAAGCCGGAAGCCATTCCCGACCGCGTGAAGAAGCAACTGGCGGATCGTGGCCTGATGCCGGAAGACTGGGGCGGCAAGACCGTCTTCGTCGACGTTTCGGCGAAGAAGAAAACAAATCTCAATCTCCTGCTGGAAATGATCTGCCTGGTCGCCGACTTGGGAGAGCTGAAGGCTACGCCGGAGCGGGCTGCTACTGGCGTGGTTCTCGAAGCGAAACTCGATCGCGGCCGCGGACCTGTCGCCACCGTGCTGGTGCAGAACGGCACGCTGAATGCCGGAGACAATTTTGTCGTAGGCAACGTCTACGGCAAAATCCGCGCCATGTTCGACGACCGCGGAGCCGCGCTACAATCAGCGCCACCCTCCACGCCGGTCGAAATCCTTGGCATGGAAGGTCTGCCGCAAGCGGGAGATCAGTTCGTTGTGGTCGCGGATCGCGACAAGGCCCGCGGCATCTCCGAATACCGCGAACAAAAAGCTCGCGAAGCCGCTCTGGCCAAGAGTTCCCGCGTGTCGCTCGAAGGGCTCGCGGAGCAGATCAAGACGGCAGGCACGAAGGAACTGAACATCATCCTGAAGGGCGATGTCGGAGGATCGGTCGAAGTGCTCAGCGATTTGCTCGCGAAGCTCTCGAACGACAAAGTTCGCCTCAAAGTGCTTCGCTCGGGAGTCGGCGCCATCACCGAAACCGACGTGCTGCTGGCTTCCGCGTCGAATGCGATCATCATCGGCTTCAACGTGCGGCCCGAACGCAAGGCGCAGGAATTGGCCGAGCAAGAAGAAGTTGACATCCGCCTGCACTCGATCATTTACGAACTGCAGGATGAGATCAAGCGCGCCATGAGCGGGCTGCTGGAACCGACCATCAAGGAGACCTACCAGGGCCGCGCCGAGGTTCTTGAGACCTTCCGCATTCCGAAGGTCGGAACTGTCGCCGGATGCCGCGTCAGCGACGGACTCATCAAGCGCGATTCCGAAGTGCGCCTGCTGCGCGACAACGTGGTCGTTTTCAAAGGCAAGATCGGATCGCTGCGCCGCTTCAAGGACGACGCCAAGGAAGTCAC
Source organism: Acidobacteriota bacterium (assembly GCA_003225555.1). Lineage (GTDB taxonomy): Bacteria > Acidobacteriota > Terriglobia > Terriglobales > Acidobacteriaceae > Sulfotelmatobacter. The sequence continues at coordinate 28,625 of QIAM01000044.1, forward strand.
GAACGGCATGGAGTGCGGCATCTCCATCGCTAACTATGGCGACATCAAGGCTCGCGACGTAATCGAAGCCTTCGTCACCGAGCGGATTGCGGCGGAAGTAATTGCCTAAAAACAGTGGCCAGTGATCGCCTTTCTCACGCTCGAGCTTCACATCGAAGCCGCCCAGTCGCTCAAGGACAAACGACAGGTCGTACGTAGCCTGAAAGACCGCCTGCGCACGAGTTTTAACGTTTCCGTAGCTGAACTGGATTCCCGCGGACTCTGGAATCGGGCTACGATCGGGGTCGTGAGCATCTCCGACTCGAAGGACTATCTTGACGGGCTGATGAAGAACGTGGAGCGCCAGGCCACGCGTATCGCTAACAATCACGGCGCGGACATCGCGGATTCGTTTGTGGAATACCTGTAGCGTCTCGTCAGAGCTGAGAAGGCCTCAGTCAATCCGCTTTAGCGGTATGTCCTTGCCTCCGGTATGCAGGGTCATCAGGGTGGCGCGGCCCCGGCTGTCGACTTCGAAGGTGAAGACATCGTCAGCCATCTTAGAAAAAAAGTCTCGCTCGCTCTCCGGAAATAGTTCCTCTTTCGGTTCGTCATTTTCCTGTAAGGACAGGTGGTCGCCTTCGCGCCGGACGACCAAGATCAGGTTCGGAGGGTCTCCGTAACGGCCAAGGTATCGATCGAGTAATTTGGAATCGACGGCGACCACAGTGTGCTGCTTCAGTGGCTCGCGCGGAGGCAACTTATCGTAAGGGGTAAATCCCTCCCACTCGATGGGAGTGAAGGTGTTCTTAAGCAAGGTTTCCAGGAGTTCCTTGTAGATGCCCTCGCCGTTCGCACTGTTGGTCATGATGAGAATGCCCGTCTTGGGTTTCTCGAAGCAGACGGTATAGTTCCGCCAGCCGTCATCGTGGCCCTCCTTGAAAAATGCCTTGCCATAAGGAGTCCAGTACAAACCCCAAGCCAGGCCATAGCTGAGGCGAATTGCTTTGTTCCCTTCGCTGGTTTCCTTGTCCATCGGCGGGAACTGGTGCTTCGAGAGAATCTGAATCTGCGGGCTGAGCATCAACTCATGAGTTCGCTTGCTAAGCCTTTTGTCCTCCATCACGGCCTGCATGAAGCGCGCAAAGTCGCCGAGTGTGGTCTGCATTCCCCCCGCGGCGTCGGCCTTCGGCCGCCTTTCAGGACCAAGCGACCGTCCCCACTCGTCGTAGCCGTTGGCATAGTCACTCTCAAAGCGGTTCTCCCAGACCATGCTGGAGCGAGTCATCCCGAAGGGCTCAAAGACATGGGCCCTCATCAGATCTTGCAGCGGCTTGTTGGTGATGGTTTCGACCACCAGTTGCAACAGATCGATCCCTTCCCCCGAGTATGCGTACCTTGAGCCCGGCTCGAAGTTGATATTCAGCTTCCGGTCATCATTGAACCATCGCCAATTGGGAAAACCGCTGGTGTGACTTAACAGCATTCTCGCCGTGATTTTCTTGTAGCGTGGGTCGCCGGCCAAATCCTTGTAGGGGGCATATTCCGGCAGCGGCTTGGGCAAGTATTGGTATACAGGTTTCTCGAGGTCCAGGATTCGTTCATCGACCAACTGCATGACCATGTAAGCGAACGCCACTTTGGTTAAGGAGGCTGCGGTCATCACGGAGTCTTCGGTCAACGGCAAGTTCTTCTCCTTGTCGCGGACACCATACGGCTTCTCGTAGACAACCTTGCCTTGGTCGAAAATCGCCAAGCCCACACCCGTAACTTCTGCTGCATGCATCAGGCGGGTGACGGTGGAGTCGATTTCTGCGGAGGCAAGTTTGCTGCCGTCCAAGCGTTTGATGGTTGATTGTTTCCCTGCCCCCGGCAGGACAGCAACGGCGGCCACAATTGTCAGCAGCCAGATAATGTTCCTCATTGGCTTGTCCTCGGAGCGGAACACCAAGACGGTACCACCCGGAGATAAATTACGCTGAGCCGCGGCGGCGGCTTTGGAAAGACGAGCCCGCTGTACTAGTGTGAGCGACACGCGACAACTGACGGCGCAAAGCGTCAGCCCCTATCGCATTGTTACCTTTGTACTTACATCTCCCTCCAAAACAGAGCGACAATACTCTACGTAGACGCGAGACCTCCGGCCCATTTTCTGATATTCTCATGCGTTTTACCTTGAGGTGAGATGTGGAGAAGCGTGCCGTCAAGTACCATCGCGGACGTTTGGGTGAGGCCTTCCGGGAGGAGATCGAAACTCTAGTCGAGGGCGAGTTGGCCGACCCGCGCATCGGCCTTGTCAGCGTGACCGCAGTGCACATGGCAGAGGATGGCCGCTCGGCGCAGGTGCTTATCGATGTGGACGGCGACGACGATGAAGCCGACCGCAGCATCGAAGGTTTGCGGGCGGCACACGACTATATCCGCCATCAACTCGCGGAAAATCTGCGGCTGAGGCGGGCTCCGGAATTATTCTTCCGGCTCGACCGTGCGGAGCGCGAAAAAGCCAGGGTTGAAGAATTGTTAGCGCGCGCCAAGAAGAGAAGTAAGTCCCATGTGGAATCAGACCGAAAAAAGGCATAGCGACATGCTCACGGAGGTGCTGCAGCACATCCAGCAGCGCAACCGTTTTGTGCTGACGTCGCACGCCCGTCCTGACGGTGATGCGGTCGGTTCAGCTCTCGCCTGCTGCCAGGTTTTGCGCGCCATGGGCAAGGAGGCCGATGTGGTGCTGCACGATGGTGTGCCTCGCATCTACCGCTCCCTGCCCTTTGCCGACGAAGTGGTGCAGTCGAAGGTCATCAATGGGGCGTATGAAGCTGCGATTGTTCTGGAATGCGACAGCATTCACCGCACGCGGCTGGAAGGCCTGGAAGATCGTTTTCTCATCAGTATCGACCATCATGCCAGCGGGCGTCCGTTCGCCAACGTGAACTGGATTGATCCCCATGCGGTCGCGACCGCCGAGATGGTCTTCCGCCTGGCGCGCGAAGCGGGAGTGAAGTTCTCTCCGGAGATTGCTACATGCCTTTACACCGCGCTGATGACCGATACGGGATCGTTCATGTTCCAGGGGACGAATGACAATACCTTCGCGCTGGCCCGTGAACTGGTCTTGGCCGGTGCCGACCCTGCACATTGCGCGCGCAGCATCTATTTCGCGCACTCCGCCGCCAAGTTGCGTCTGCTGGGAGAAGCATTGCGCAACCTCAATCAGGAAGCCCATCTGGGGTGGGTCTGGATCACACAGAAGCAGATGGAACAGTGTGGCGCGAAGGAAGAAGACTGCGAAGGCCTGGTGAACTACGTGCTCTCCATTGGAGAGATTGAGGTCGCCGCATTCTTCCGCGAACTGCCGGACGGCCGCTATCGGGTGAGCCTGCGCAGTAAAGGGCAACTGGATGTTTCCCGGGTAGCCGAGAGTTTCGGCGGAGGCGGACACCAGTGCGCCAGTGGATGTGCCGTCGACGGACCATTAGCCGACGCCGTCCGCCAGGTTCTTTCCCTGCTTCGCGGCGGACCTTCCGTACAATAGCCAACATGACCTTCGCATTCGACGCTGCATTCATCCGTCAACTCGTGTCCTTTGCAGGGGCGCTGGTGATTCTCGTCGCTTATTCAGGCCACCAGATGGGCTGGATGAACCCACGCTCCGCTGTCTACAACATTCTCAATGCCGTCGGTTCCGCGATCCTGCTGTACATCGCGCTGCATCCGTTCCAGATTGGATTCATCGTGCTCGAAGGAGTGTGGACGATCATCAGTCTGTACGCGCTCGCGCGGCCCAGAAAAATAGCTAACTGCTGATTGTTGATTGTCAGCCGCGTAGTTTTTCAATCAAAATCAACAGTCAAAAATGACCGGTTGCCAATGACCACCCGCACCCGCACCGACGTCCTGCTGATCGGAGGTTTCTGCGCGTTTCTGTTCTTCTATGGACTGTCGCAATTCGGCCTCATCGGCGCTGACGAGCCTCGTTACGCCCAGGTCGCGCGCGAGATGCTGGAGCGCCATGACTGGATCACGCCCGTGCTCGACGGGCGCCCCTGGCTCGAGAAGCCGCCCCTTTATTACTGGCAAGCGATGCTGGCATATTCCCTCTTCGGAGTGACGGACTGGGCGGCGAGGATTCCGTCCGCAGTCGACGCGGCTCTGATGGTGGTGACCGTATATCTCTTTTTCCGCCGTTTCCGCCAGAGTCTGGAAGTTGACGCCGCACTCATCCCCGCTTCGTGCGCGGGAGTCATCGGATTCGCGCGCGCCGCCTCGATGGACATGGCACTGGCCGCAGTCTTCACCATGGGCATGCTGGCATGGTGGGCCTGGCGGGAGAGCGGCAGTCGTGGCTACCTCGCGCTGTTTTACGTCGCGATGGCTTTGGGCATGCTCGCAAAGGGCCCCGTCGCTCCCTTGCTGGCCGGAGCAGTGATCGTGGGCTACGCCGCGACAGCTCGCGAGTTTCGTTTGATCCCGAGAACGTTGTGGCTTCCCGGTATTCTTCTGTTCGCCGCGATCTCACTGCCATGGTACTTTGCGGTCCAGATGCACAATCCCGAGTTCTTCCGTGTCTTCATTCTCGAACACAATCTGGGGCGGTTCTCCAGCGATCTTTACCACCACCGGGAACCGTTCTGGTATTACATTCCAGTCACGGCGCTGGCCTTGATTCCCTGGACAGTGTTTGTGTTTGCAGCCCTGATCCAAACCGTACGTGTCTGGTGGTTAGAGCGACGATCTGCGGCGGTCGCCGAGTCGGACCTCGAATTCCAATTTAGAGTTTTTGCCTGCTGCTGGCTGGTTGTGCCGGTAGTCTTCTTCTCCATCTCGCGGTCGAAACTGCCCGGCTATATCCTGCCCGCAATTCCCGCCGGAGCGTTGTTGCTGGCAGATTACTTACGCCATCAATTGAAGGAAGAATCGGCTGAGCCGATTTCGAAGTGGCTCGTCATCTTGCACGCTCTGCTCGCCGCCGCTACGTTCGTTCCCGCTCTTCTGATCGCGCATCTCCTCGTGGACCATCGTCTACCGGGAGGAAAACCGCTCTTTCTGGCGCTGGCCGCCGCCTTTGCTCTTGCCGCCGGGATCGCCCGCACACTGGTCAGCAACCTGGGTCTCCGCATGTTGCGCTTTGTAACGCTGGTGCCGGTGATCCTCAGCGTGGGGGCGGTGCTCAAGTTCGGATCGACGGATCTGGACCGCAGCCTCTCTGCCCGGCCGCTTTTTACCGAGATTTCCAGCATGGAGACGCACCGGCTTGCGCTCGCCGTCTTTCGCGTTTCACGCGAGTTAGAGTATGGACTGACCTTCTACCGCAACCAGCCGGCAATGCGCTACGAGTTGGGTCAGATTCCCACCGAAGAACATTTGGTAGTGGCCCCCGAGAACTGGCAGCCTGAAGTCACCAGGGAAGTCGCGCAAAAGGGCGCACGACGAGTATCCTTCCTCGGCCACTACGCCCCTCAGCACGTGGACTACTTCTGGGTGTCCGCAGCAGGGGGTCATGGCACACTAGTTCTCTCGCCGCGAAAACGACTCGCTACCGCTGACTAGATTCCGCCCTCAGTCCCGGTAGCCCGGCTTCTGGTGCTGGGCGAAAAACGATCGCGAACTCGATTTCCGATGTCCTCGACCTTTTCCCGCATAGAACTGCGGATTTTCTCCCCCGGCGCCGGTGCGAACAACATGCCAGCGGCAACACCAACTCCCACGCCCGCGGCAAAAAATCCGATGTGACGCAGAGTGTGGTCTTCGCCATAAATTACATCTCTGCCCCCGTCGGCAATATCGGAAACCCGGTCGGCGACGCGGTCCGCGCGGTCCGTGATCCGGTCACGGACGTCCGAGGTGACGTCCTCAGCTTGATCGATAATATAAACCGCGGTTTTTAGGATCGACCTCAATAACTTGTTCACAAAATCCTCCTTTTGATGACTCTAAGTCTTAGTTGCAAAACCAGCCCCATGGGTCGCAGCCAAAGAAAAATGATTTTTCACGTAGCCCCGGACGCATTCGTCCGGGGCGGCCCATTGCTCGGGCGAGCCCCCGAGAGTCAGCGCTTGCCTCGAACTTCTGTTGTCGGCGGGTGTTCACCCAGTTTGCCTCTCGCCAGTGAACCCACTAAACTCGGACTTTTGCCGCGACGGCCGCATCTTTAACTTACAGGATCGGACGGCCACGCAGGAGCTTTTTGGAGATTCTGGACCTCAGGCACTTCTCTTCAGCGGATTTGCGCCCCCTGCTCGACGACGAGACGCAAGTCTGGTCCCGCCTGCTCTCGTGGGATTACTCCGGCTCGGCGGAGATGATTCTTCGCTACGTGGATGCGAAGATCCTTCCGGGGTACGCCGCCATCGAGCGTGGACGCATTTTCGGTTACTCATTCTTCGTCTACGAGGGAAGCAAGGGGGTGATTGGCGATCTTTACGTCACCAATGGCAACCGTCTTCCCGACGCGCGCAAGGTGGAGTTGCAGCTCTTGACCCACGTGATTGAGACGCTGCAGCAGTCTCCTGGAATTCACCGCATCGAAGCGCAGTTGCTGGCGCATGAGGCGAATGCGGTTGCGCGACCTTTTCTGGAGCAGGCTTTCGAGCGCCATCCCCGGCTGTTCATGGTGCTCCCGCTGGGGAAGGCGGCAGGAAGTACGCCGATGCATCCCGAAGTTGAAATCCGCCGATGGGCGGAGTCGGACTACCAGGCTGCCGCTGCCGTGATCACCGCCGCCTACCGCGGCCACGTGGACGCGCAGATCAACGACCAATACCACACGCTCAGCGGATCGTTGCGCTTCCTCAACAACATCGTGCGCTTTCCGGGATGTGGCGTGTTCGATGCGGAGTCATCCTTCGTGGCGCTCGATCGGAAGGCGAAGAGCCTCATCGGTCTCATCCTATGTTCGCGCGTCCGAAGCGATGTCGGCCACGTAACCCAGGTTTGCGTCTTGCCGGAATACCGCTCTCGCGGCATTGGAGACTCGCTGCTGGCCGACACGGTCTGCAATTTGCGAAAACGCAATTTCTCGATGTTGTCACTGACCGTCACGGAGGCCAATGCTCGCGCTGTTGCCCTGTACCGCAGGCTGAATTTCGATACGAAGCGGGTGTTCGATGCGTTCGTGTGGGAGGGGTAAGCCGTCAACGAGAGGCCAGCCTCCTACGGCCAGGCCGCCGAGAGATACGGACGCGCCTTCGCTTGGAACCATTGCCATGAATCTAGCCGCTGACCGTGTTATCGCCGAAAGGCGGTTGACTTTCAAAGACCAATCCTCGAATCCGAAAGATGTCCGGGTGGTTTTGGGAGGGCCAACGCACTCTACTGACAAAGAGGAGTACTCGTGCGACGTTCAGATAGTAGGTTTAGGTGACGCGAAAGTGAGGCGTATCTTTGGGGTCGATTCAATGCAAGCCCTGCAGTTGGCACTTAAGTTCATTTCAGAAATGCTCAACCGTTATCGAGGCAGTTTGACTTGGCTAGGGAACGACGATATCGGATTCTGATGCGCAAATTTCGTCTCTCGTAAATTGAGGCTGGATCTTTCGATGGGTCGTGAATGTGAGCCTATGCCAGCGTAATGCAATAAGTTGCCGGGATAGCTATCTTCTCAACAACCACATCGTCCAGCCCGCCACAAGCGCCCCACCCAGAAACATGGCAAAACAGTACAAGCCGTAGCGAACCATGTCGCGCGTAGTCTCACGATGAGTGATGCCGAAAACGACCGACGCGAACAAGGCAAACACAGCCGCCGCGCTGAAGTGATTGAGTGTAATCGTCACTGCGCTAGTCTCCTGGTAACGGTTTTGGCTGAAGGCTGAAGGCTGAGAGCTGGTTTCTCATTGTTTCTTCCCAATCGCGATGTGATACGCGTCCGCAACAGCAATGAAATTCAGCAGTCCCGCCACAATCATGAACTTCGTGCCATAGTCGGCGGTCGCGAAGGCAATCGCGCCCCGTCCCCAATCCTGAGCCAGCGTGATGATGTAGAGCCCGCCCGCGCCCACATTTCCGATGAATCCCAGAATGTCGAGAATGTCGCCGCCGTTCGCCTTGTAGATGCGGCCGTCCATCGCCAGACCAAGAAGGAACAGCGTCACGATTGAAACAAAAAGCAGCAGCCCACGAATCCAGCGCTTCTGGATCATGTGCCCTGCGCCCGGAATCAGCCAGCCTACAGCAGGCGCAAGCACCGCCATCGTGTTGACCGTGGCCGCCTCCGCCACCTTCGCCTTACCAGTTGTGGAATTTGCCATTCAGATAGTCACGATCTCGTGTTGGATTTTCCCCGTCACTTCCGCCATCTTCGGGCGCACCAGCACGTTTACCTCGCTGCGTACGCCGAACTCCGGCAGATAAATTCCAGGCTCGACCGAGAAGCAGGAGTTGGGGAGAATCTGCCGCTCATCGTGGATCTCGAGGTCGTCCATATTGGCCCCATTGGCATGGACGTCCGTGCCAATGGAATGTCCCGTGCGATGGATGAAGTAGTCGCCGTAGCCCTTCTTCTTGATGTGCCCGCGCGTCGCCCGATCTACTTCCCATCCGGCAATGCGGCGTCCTGAGGTGACAGCATCAACCACGGTCTTGACCCCGGCATCGCGCGCGTCGCGCACAATTTCGAAGATCTCATGCATCCGTCCCGAAGGCGCTGATCCGACGAAGCCCATCCACGTAATGTCGTAATACACTGCGCCCGGAGAGTTTTTCTTCCCCCATACGTCAAGCAGCACGAGGTCGCCTTCGCGAATAGGGACAGGATGATCCGCGCGCGGCTCGTAGTGCGGGTTTCCGGCGTTGGCGTTGACCGCAACGATCGGGGGATCGTCGGTCAGCAAGCCTTCCCGTTGGAACGCTTCCATGAACCACTGCTGGATCTCATGCTCCTTGGTGCCGCCGTTGCGGGCACGCCGGCCGATTTCCTGAAAGGCTGCAGCCGTGATCGTATCAATGGAATCCCGCGCGGCAAAGTGTGACTTGATCTGTTCTTCGCTCCAGGTTGCCTCGAACAGCGCCACCAGGTCTGCGGAGCTCACCACATTCTTGCCCAGCCCGCGCAATAACTCGACTGTACCCCCATCGACCAGCGAAACCGTGAAAACGATGTTGTTGGGCGAATACTGCATGGCGATGTCGCGGTAAGTCGCCAGCATCAACTTCAGGCTGTCAAACAATTCCTGCCATCCCGCATATAGACGCTTGCTGCCCGGAAGCGTATCCAGATGCCCCGCCTCAATCTTGTGCACGAGTTTGACCGGCTCACCCTTTGCAGGTATCAGGTAAAACCAGCGCCGCGTGACCATCGAATTCGCGGGCAAACCGAGCACGCGGTAGGCGATGGGATCGCGATGATGATGGTCATAGAACAGCCACGCGTCGATGTTGCGTTCCCGCAGCGCAGCTTGGATGGCGGAGAGGTCCATGGGCAAACTTCTATTGTAAACAAGGGGAAGGAGTTTCGGCGAATCGTGGCGCGCTAACTGGCCTCACTGCCAGGGGGGACTCTCGCATACCTGTCGTAAATCCACAGCAGCAGAGTCGTCGCCAGTCCCACGCCCGTCACCACCCACCACATGCGCTCGGGCTGATGCACGGCTTCTCCGAAGTGATGGACAAGAGTCCCACCAAACCAGCCGCCAATCAGCGAGCCGATGCCGATCGGCAGAAACGCGAAGCCCATGTAGGTTCCCTGCTGCCCCGGAGGCGCCAGCTTCGAGATGTATTCGTAATAGCGCGGTTGTTGCGTGATCTCGCCCAGCGCCAGGACAAACAGCGAGAGCACCGCTCCCCAAATCGTTGGCCGGAATGCGAGGACCAGCCACGACAAAGATGTGATCAGAGTGCCCAAAATCACAGCCTGAAATGCAGGAATCTTCCGTATCAGGGAATTCACCAGGAGGGTGAGGCAGATCACCGTAACTCCGTCGGTAACCAGAATGATTTCCACGTCGGCCTTGGGGTTGATGTATCCGTGGATGTAGCCCGGCAGGCTGGTGTACTGCTGCCAGAACACCACCCAGTACCCGGTGAAGATGACGAGGAACCACATGAACCGGCTGATCCCCGCCAGCACGAGCGCCAGCAGCCCAATCCAAATCCACCAAGGCGCGGTGAATGGATAGATCAGCATGGCAACACGCAGCAGCAGAGCAACGACTAGTACAGGCAGAACCAGCCGGTAGTTGCCCACTACCACGCAGAAATTCCGCGCGACAGTTGCGATTGAAGGTGGGGGCGCGTCCCCAGCCTTGCGTGGTTCCCGGAAGAAAAACAGAACGAAGAAAAACATCGCGAAGACGCTGAGCGCGGCTACACGGTAAACATTCTCGACGCCCAGATGCCGATGCGCCCACGATGCGCAATAGGGGCCCAGAGCCCCGCCAACGTTGACCATCGTGTAGTAAATCGAATAACCGATCGAGCGCACGTTCTCTTTGGAAGCGCGCGCTGTGGTGCCGACCACGCAGGGCTTGACCAGCGAAACACCGAGCGCGGGGAGGATGAGAATAAACCCGACGAACAAGCCAAGCGGAACGGCATTGCGCACCGGTGCCAGCCAAGTCGCCCCGATCGAGCCGATCAGGAAATACGCAACCGACAAGATGAGATAAGCCAGCGAAAGCGCCCGCCGGAAGCCGAGCCGGTCGGCGGCAGCTCCGCCAAAGATGGCGAGAAACCAGACCATCCCGCCGAAAATTCCGGTCAGAGTTCCAGTTTGCTCGGTGGAGAAACTCAACTTCTCCTGCAGATACAGAGCAAGCGAGGCAAAGGCTCCATAGTAAGAGAGGCGCTCGAAAATCTCGCTGATGTTGGCGACCCAGAAGGGACGCTCGAATCCAGTACGAATCTCCTGCAAAGGTTCGGAGAAGGTCAAAAGTGGCTCCTGATTTGCTAGTGTGGCGCGGGGGCCTCGCCCGCGTTTACACCCCGAGGCGCTCTCGAACGACATCGGGAGACAGTCCAGCCACGAGTATTACCTTGTTGCGGCTGGTCTGGCCGGAGGCAATGGTAACGGAAGAACGAGGCACCATCAAAAGTTTCGCGAGAAAGTCGATGCAGGCGGCATTAGCCTTGCCGTCCACCGGAGGAGCCGTAAGCGCAATCTTCAGTGCTGCACCCGCTTCGCCGGTGATCGCGTTTTTTTTGGCGCGTGGATGCACCTTCACCGCAAAACTGGCGCCAGCCGCGATGTCCCGGACCGTGAACACCATCAATCATTCTTCCCCAGAGAAAACCCAGCCTCCACCACCAGCAACCCCGCCACCAGCAGAAGTTGCGGATTGCGCAGTGTGGTCGCTTGCCCGATGCTCGCCATCAGCGCAACCACAAACACCAGCATCATCACATTGGCCGCAATGCAAAACATCTTCATCCCCTGCATGACATAGCCATTCCGGATGCGCAGTACATTGAGCATGGCCGTAAACAGCAGAGCCAGGTCCGTCCCGAGAATCCAGATTCTGCCGACGTAGGTCTTCGGCACCATCAGGCACTCCACGATGGCGAGAACAAAAAGAGTTCCCGCGCAAAGCCGGTCGACGATTTTCATTGCGTTCCTTTGGGTCCTCTGCGGTTAAGCTTTTATTCTCTCCCCGAAGATCGCGGTGCCTACGCGCACGCAGGTCGAGCCTTCCTCAATCGCGATCTCGAAATCGTGCGACATGCCCATGGAAAGGACATCCATACCGATCCCTGGCAGCTTGCGCGAGGCAATGGCATCGCGCAGTTCGCGCAGCTTGCGGAAGAATGGCCGCGCGCCTTCGGGATCCTCGGTAAACGGGGGAATGGTCATCAACCCACGGAACTCCAAGGATTCCAGCCGAGGCGCCGCCAACAAAAGCTCCTCGATTTCCCGCGAGCCTGGTAGAGCACCGCTCTTCGCCACTTCCCCACCGACGTTGACCTCGATCAGTACACCCAGCTTCTTGTCCAATGCGCGCGCCGCCGCATCCAGCTTCTCCGACAGTTTCAAGGCATCGACCGAATCCACCGCACCGAACAACTCAACCGCCTTGCCGGCCTTGTTGGTTTGCAAGTGACCGATCATATGCCACTCGGCATCGCGCAAGTCCGCAAGCGCTCTCGCTTTCCCGGCAAACTCCTGGACGCGGTTCTCGCCGAATAGCTGTAGCCCCGCGTTGTAAGCCTCTCGAACCCGCTCCGCGTGCTGGGTTTTGCTGACTGCCATCAAGGCGACTTCCGATGAGCGGCCTGCACGTCGCGCTGCGGCCGCCAGTCGCTCATGCACCGCGGCCACGTTTTCAGAAATCGACATAGAAAGAGTGAGCCACAAGGGCACAAACGAAATCCCGGGACCCTTCGTGTTCCGTGACCTTCGTGCCTTACGGTGATTCCATTTTTGGCGCAAGCTGCGCGGGCGAGGCGCCCGCGCCACATAACCCTTACATCATGGCCGTCGGCGGGGCCGGTTCGCTGGGATCGCCCGCGCTCGTGAGTGGCAGGCGAATCATCAGCACGGCTAACCCCAGCATCACCACGAGACCTGCCATATAGGATGGTTCGCCGAAGAATTGCGGTCTCGCCCAGGCGGGAGCGAACTGCAACGCCGCCCAGATCAGCCCCAGGATGGCCTCGCCGGCGATCAGTCCCGAGGCGATGAGCACTCCAGCATTGTCCACTCGCGCCATCTGAGCTGCGTTGAATCCGCGGCGTTTGGCCACCCAATCCCCGAGCGAACGGAAAACTCCTCCCAGAAAAATGGCGAAGGTCGTCTCAAGTGGCAGATACATCCCAACCGCCACCAGCATCGGACTCTTCACTTGCATCATGATTAACGCGATCCCCATAAAGATTCCGACCACTACTAGGGGCCACGGCATGTTCCCGCCCACGATCCCCATCGCCAGCGTGGCCATCAATCCAGCTTGCGGCGCGGACAGCTGACGATCGCCAAAACCGATTCCACCGGCTCTGATGTTCGCTTCGTGCAGCAGCATTAGCGGCCAGTACATCACCAGGCTGGCCACCACCACGGCGATCAATTCGGCCATTTGAATCCGGCGCGGCGTTCCGCCCAGAATGTAGCCGACCTTGAAGTCCTGCAGCAGCTCGCCTGCGACCGCCGATGAAACGCAGACCACAGCCGCAACCCCTAATACTGCCGCCACGCCGGCGTTTCCGGAAACTCCCAGTGCGACCATGAGGAGCGCCGCAATCAGCAGCGTCGAAAGCGTCAAGCCTGAAATCGGATTGTTCGAAGAGCCAATGAATCCCACCAGGTTGCCCGAGACGGTAGCGAAGAAGAAACCGACAATCAGCATGACGACTGCGGCCAGAATCGCCGGCCAGACCAAACCGGAGATGTGGACATAAAGAACGCACATGAGGACGAACATCAGGGCGATCAATCCGAAGACTGCCTTCGAACTCATGTACTGCTCCGTGCGCGAAAGCTTCGCTCGCTCATCGGCGGTCTGGCGCAGATCAGAGAACGCTTTGCCGAGGCCCGCAGTCAAACTCTTCCGCATATTGAATAGCGTATAAGCCGCACCCACGAGCATCCCACCGACGGCTATGGGACGGACAATGAATCTCCAAACTCCTGCCGCGATGGCTGCCCAATTATCGGGCGTGTCAGCGGGAAGATATTCTTTGACATGCGGCCCCAGAAAAAAGATGAGCACTGGCACCATGAGTCCCCATGCCAGCACACCGCCCGCAAACTGGAGTGACGCGAGGCGCAGGCCAATGATGTATCCGACACCCAAATATGCCGGGCTCACACTGGGTGCCGCGAACATGCTGGTTCCTCCGGCGGGCAACAGGATGCTACTTCCCGTCGTGCCTAGACGAACCTGGCTGTGGCCAAGAGTGCCTACCATGGGGTGAAAATCCTTATCGGCTGCAAACAGGCCAAAGCGGCCAAGCAAGTACACCACGCCGCCCACGCCGATATTCCAGAAAAGATATTTCGCCGCCTGGGCTCCCCGCTGTCCGGCTTTGTGAATCTCTGCTGCGGCCACGGATTCGGGGAAGGGCAACTCGGGATCTTCCACCATGACCCGGCGCACCAGGGAAATGAACAGCACTCCAAGAATGCTGCCCACCATGATCAATGCCGTGGATTTCCAGTAAGCGTCGGCCGGCCGGAACGAAGTCCAGGCCTTGGCCAACAAGAACGCCGGAATCGTAAAGATCGCGCCCGCTGCCACCGACTCCCCGATTGATCCCGCGGTACGAGCGATGTTTTCTTCCAGCAGGGATCCCTTCCACGCTCTCAATACCGCCATGGCAATCACGGCCGCCGGATAGGTCGCCGCAATGGTGATCCCGGCGCGCAGTCCCAGGTAAGCGTTCGCCGCCCCTAGTACCACCGTCAAGAGCAGCCCGAGCAACATCGCCCGCAGCGTGAATTCCTTCATCTGCAGGCCTTCGGGCACGAAGGGAACGTGCTTCTTAGGTCCGACCCCGGACGCGCCGGTGACTGGGGTGCTCATAAGTGAAGTCCTCGCAGGAAGTAAGTTGGCAGCAGCCGGATTCCGTAACTTGTTCGAAACATTGGAACGGCGCACCTTAGCACGCGGGAAGCCTAGAACACAAGGAGCTGACACATGAGCAGTGCAATGCAGAGCAGTATGATGCGCGTATTCCCGTCTGGGCAGTGGTGCGGTTTGGATTCCAACGAGGCGCGACCGATGGTGCGTCATCCTGAGCACAGCCGTTCTTTAGGCGGAGCGAAGAGCCTGCCCTGAGCGACGTCGAAGGAATCTCGCGCTATCGCCACGGCACTCGTCGGCAAGCTCCACCCGTGCCGAATCTTGGCTTAAAACCCGGGCTGGAGTAAAATAACTCCTAATCAGTTGGCCTTGCCCCTTCGTTGTACATCCGTCCGAGGTGCGTGTGAGAAAAGACTCCCCCAGTGCATGGTTCCAGGAATTCACCGAGTTTCATTGCCGCGATTGTGGCAGCGAAGTAGGATTCCGTTCGCGCCGCCGCAGCTTGTCCGAGCGCTACATCCTGCCGCTTTTCCTTCTGCAGCCGGTGCGCTGCGGAGAATGTTTTCGGCGGGATTACCGGCTGATCTTCGCGAAGGTGAAGGGTCGGCTGTCAGAGATCAGCGGATTGATTCCGGTAGCCAAGCAGCCGTCCACCGCAGTCAAACGTAACGTTGCCTAGGAACGGTCGCCACCGCTATACTTGCGACTACAACGCCGAGTGCAACGATTGAGACTCGCCGGAATAGCCCGCCGTCGAAGTGCGGGCACCAGGGGAGGCCGTCTTCAGCAGTAGCGAGGACCGAATCCGGGCTAGCCAGGCCAGCGTCAAGGAAGTCGACGCCTCTGATGTTCCGTCCCACTCCCGCACTTGGGCGAGCCACGCTGCCGAAAGTCTCTTTGCAGTTCTGTTCCCTTCTGACTGCCGCATTTGCGGCGAGCCGCTAATTCGCATCTCCCGCCTCCCGGTCTGCCAATCGTGCCTGGAGCACATACGCCCGGTTGAGGGCCGGCTATGTTCGGTTTGCGGAAAGCGAGTATTGTCATCCTACGCGGCGGCCGGTCCCGATGGCGCGTTGGTATGCCCGGTCTGCCGCCGCGTTCAGGCGCCCTTTGCCGCGGCGGTCGCCTACGGCAGCTATGAGGGCGGCTTACGGGAATTGATCCACCTGCTGAAATACAGTGGCGTGCGCCCGGCCGCCAACGTCTTAGGACGGATGCTGGCCGAAACGATCTGCCGGACGGATTTCGCGGACACTACCCAAAGTACCGCAGACGACGGGATCGTGGTAATTCCGGTGCCATTGCACAAGACGAGGCGTCACCAGCGCGGCTTCAACCAGGCTGAACTGATTGCTCGGGCCGCCTTGAAGTTGATTGCCAATCCGAACCGGTTTCGTCTGGCCGACAATGTTTTGCAACGGCAGCGTGATACGCATTCGCAGATCGGCCTCACCAGCCACCAGCGCCGCGAGAACATGCGGGGAGCTTTCGTGGTGACACGCACCGAAGAAGTCAACGCCAGAGAAGTGCTTCTCGTGGATGATGTGTACACGACGGGCACTACGGTGTCGGAATGCGCACGGGTTCTGCGCCGCGCCGGAGCCAGCCGCGTGCGGGTCGCCACGGTGGCGCGAACGCTGAGATTGGCATCTCAATTTGTTGAGATGAAATCACTTGGCGCTTCCTCGTCGGAGAATGCGAGGGATACGCAAGACGCTATGCTGGCCAAAGCTACCGGCAGCTAAAGAGTTGAGAGTATGTTTCTTGGATGTTGCAGCGCTCTAGCAGGTTGGTGGAAAGACTCGATCGACGCCTCTGTTTTGAAAGAGCGTGGCTTGAAAGGGCGCGTTTTGAAAGGGCGCGGCTTCTAGCCGCGCCGTAAGTGGCGCAAAATAAGCCGCGGCTTTAGCCGCTGAGGGGCTTGCTAGGACGGCGATCCAACAGGACCGCTGGGGACGAACAGCGTATGCCGCACCGGATGGAACACGAGACACGAGCAGCCGGACGCCACACCTCCGGTCTGTTTCCACCCGCGATCATGCACCGTGATAGCGACGGCCACGCTCTGCATGCTCCCGTGCTCGTCCTGAACGCTTCCTATGAGCCCATCAACGTTTGCGCCGCCCGCCGCGCGCTAGTGCTGGTGCTCAAAGGCGTGGCCATGACCGAAGAGGAGAACGGCCACTTCCTGCATGCCGCGCGCTTCGCCATGCGCGTGCCGTCAGTGATCCGGCTGCTCGAATACCGCCGCATCCCGCACCAGAGCCGAGCGCTCTCGCGGAAGAACATCCTGCTGCGCGATCGCAACACCTGCCAGTACTGCGGAGAAGTTCTGCCCTCGGGTGAGTTGACGCTCGACCACGTCATCCCGCGCTCCCGCGGAGGCTCGTCCACCTGGGAAAATCTAGTCGCGTGCTGCCACCCCTGCAACCGCCGCAAGGGCAATCAGTTCGCTGCCGAGGCCAGCATGAAGCTGCTGCGCGAACCTCGCGCCTTCAACCTCCACACCAGCCGGCACATCATGCGCCTGATGGGACGGTCAGATGATAAGTGGCGGAAGTATCTGTTCTACTAAAGCTGTCAGCTTCTCAGCTTCTCAGCTTTCCGCCATTCCCTCGCGTTCCCGAAAGGCACAATCGCCCTATCATTTAGCAGTCCACACCCGCGCTGTCATCCCGCGCGAAGCGAGGGATCTGGGTGTGGCTGATAGCTGACAGCTGAGAGCTGACAGCTTACTTCTGTGGCGGATTCGGATCCTTCTCTTCCGGCTTCTTCTGCTCCGGTTTCTTCTCGCCCTGAGGCAGTTCCTTGCCTTCGTAAAGGATCTTCACGTTTGATCCGAAGCGCTTGTAGTCCTCATACTTCACGATCTCGCGGATCTTGACGTCGCCGCTCTTGAAGTGCAACTCGTCCTCTGCGCGGGTGAAAACCGGGAACCAGTATTGGCCGTCGATTTGCTGCCGCCAGGTGGTGAATTTCGGAAACAGGTTCTCCTCGTTGCCATGCTTCTTGCGGATGTCGGGGACGGTCTTCCCGTAAGTCTTGACGATCTGGAAGTCCCTATCGTCCACCCACACCCGGCCCTGGAAATAGCGCTTCTTGCCGACAATCTGTTTGGGCGCGATGTCGAAGACGTAGCAGTGCAAATCGTCTTCCTGCTGCTGGCCCACGTAGAGCAGGTCGTACTCAGGCAGTTCCTCCGTGGTCAGCACGAACGGCAACCGATGCCGGATGTCGTCAAAGTCCTCTTGCGACATGAAGATCTTGGACAGGTTGGTTTGGGGCGCAAACACCACGTTCTCGATGCGCCTTCCCTTGTCGTCAAAGAGGACGTCGAACACCTCATGGTACTGGCCGTCATCTTCCGGCGTGGTCACCGTGACCGTCTGCCGGTAGGTGTACTGATCGCGGGCCTTCTGGAATTCCTTTTCCTTGGCCGCAAACCGCTTGATGATTTCTTCCGGCGTAGTGTCTTTCGGAGGCGTGTTCTCGAGGGGGCCCTCCTGGGCAAAGGCCGGCAGCGCTATGATAACGAAGAGGAACAGGGAAAAAATGGCAGAACGCAGCGACAGCTTCATATTCTCTAGTTTATCGGAATTGGCCCGCAGATGGCGCAGAGACGTGGCCTGCGACTTCTTTTTGGATGCACCAAAAGAGAGGCAGCAAGCTACGTCTCTACAAAGAGATGGCACCGCGGCGACCCTACCTCCGACCCCTCTCCGCTCAGCGAGGCCGGAGAGTAGGGTGCTGCAGTTCTGCCACCCATTTGGATGCCTTATCGGAATAGGGGTTGCCGTTCTAAAGGCGAAGAAATACATGCCTTCGGCGGGGGACTGAAACCGCCGTACTAACCTTGTCTGAAGGGGCCAATGGCGGTTAAGGTTGCCTGCCGGCTCGCCTCCCCAGCAATGTCATCCTCCCATTAGCCCTGTCATCCTGAGCAACGCGAAGGACCTATGCACTCCGAGCCAGTTGCACAGGTCTCTCGGCGGCGAGGGACACGCTGCTCCAGGTTATTTTTAAAAGCGGGACGGTAGGGCAGCGGCTACCGGCTCGGGCTGAAACTGATGGCGTTCGTACCACTCCAGACTCAAGTCCCTCCACGCCGGATTGACAGAGACAATCAACCCGATCTTCGTGACCCGCAACCAGTCTTTGATAACTCTCTCGCGCTCAATCGCATTACGAACGTCTTCAAATTGTTCAAAATAGACGAGGCGGTCAAGCTTGTATTTTGAGGCAAAGCCAAGAGCCCGTGCCTGACTTGTGCTCTCGCACTCTGCGGACCAAACTGTTTGTTACGCCGGTGTATAGCGTCTTCGAACGGTTTGACATGATGTAGACGAAGTATATTTTCGGCGCCTGCATTTTGGTGACTCCTTCTCCTGCAGGATGGCAAATACCTGATATCAACGTCTGTGACGGATGAACATCCATTCCGGGAAACGCTCTGTCATCCTGAGCAACGCGAAGGACCTCTGTACTCCCAGGCAGTTGCACAGATCCTTCGCGGCAAAGAACGCCGCTCAGGATGACAACGCGTAGGATGAGCAGGAAGATGTGGTCGGTCGACAAGCTAGAAGGTGGCCGTTGCCCCCTGCTAAACTCATCGGTTTGCCGAGGAGTGCTCTCATGCGCCGTTTCTTCCTGGCTTTTCTCGTCCTCACGTTCACATTTCCCGCCATCGCCCAGGCCAAGCATCCCTTCACCTTCGAAGACATGATGAAGCTGAGGCGGGTGGGCGAGCCCGAGGTCTCTCCCGACGGCAAGTGGGTGATCTTCAGCGTCGTCGATGTCGATCTCGAAGCCAACACCAAAACACCGCACATCTGGATCGTGCCCCTGGGTGCAACGCAAGAAAGCGGAAACCAGAAAAAAAGTGGGGTGCCCCATGTCTCGCCTCCTTGGGGAGACGTGGGAGGCACAGAACGCGTGCTCATTCCGGATCAAGACGGCGACCGTCCCCGCTGGGCGCCGGATGGCAAGCGCTTCGCGTTTCTGTCGACGAAGGAAGGCGGCTCGCAGGTCTGGATCGCGGACTTCGACGGTGCTGCGGGAGCGGTGACGGCGGTCCACAAGTTGACCTCAATTGCTACCGAAGCCGCCGGCGAACTGTGGTCGCCGGATGGCAAGAATGTTCTCTTCACTTCGGATGTTTATCTCGAGTGCGACGGTGCGCCTGCCAACGAAGACACATGCAACGGAAGGAAACTTGAAGCGCCCAGGAAATCCCAGATGAAGGCGCTGATCTTTGATCGTCTGCTCTACCGGCACTGGAACGCTTACAAAGAGGGGAAGCGCAGCCACATCTTCGTGGTTGCTGCCATCACCGAGAGTGGCCCACGTACATACGATCAGCTTAGGGCAATTCCTCGCGATCTAACCCCCGGAGACTATGACTCCCCCGTGTTCTCCCTCGGCGGGCAGGACAACTATGCCTTCTCGCCCGACGGACAGGAGATTTGCTACACCTCGAACCACGACAAGAACGAGGCCACGTCCACCGACAACGATCTGTGGACCGTCCCGGTCAGTGTGGGAGCGGGCGATTCGCCCGCTCAGGTTTTAGCCAAAACCAAGAACATCACCGCCGACAATCCCGCCAGCGACTCGACGCCGCTCTATTCGCCCGATGGCCGCTACATCGCCTACCGCGCCCAGCAGCGTCCGGGATACGAGAGCGACCGCTTCCGGTTGATGCTGTACGACAGGAACACGGGCGAGAAGAAAGACCTGACGCAGAGTTTCGATCACTGGGTCGGATCATTCGTCTGGGCACCGGATTCGAAGACCATCTATTTCAGCGCGGAGCATTTACGACACTCTCTGATATATGCCGTGGGGACCACGCCCGTACCGGGCACGGCGAATCCGATCGAATATCCGCGGCGTGCCCTGGTTGGCGGCTTCGACGACAATGTAACCGTAATGCCAGACGGCAAGAACTTGATTTTCACTCGCATGTCCCTCAAGGCGCCAATCGAAGTTTACGCGGCCGATGCAACCGTCGATGGGTGTCCAGCTAGAACGGGTAATGTGGATCCAGGGAAGGAAGACTGTTCCTTGAGTAAGGATTGGGCTCTTACCCACACAAACGATAAGTTGCTGTCGCAAATCAGCATGTCGGAAGGCGAGCCCTTCTCATTTACCGGCGCGCATGGCGACTGGGTCGAAGGCACTCTCGTCAAACCGCCGAACTTCGATGCCACGAAGAAATATCCCGTGAAGTTCCTCATCCACGGCGGGCCGCAGGGCGCCTGGGGAGACGACTGGAGCTACCGCTGGAATCCCGAACTGTTCGCGGCCAACGGATACGTGGTCATCATGATCAACTTCCACGGCTCGACCGGCTACGGGCAGAAGTTCATCGACGCCATCAACGGCGACTGGGGCGGCGCTCCGTTTGAAGACCTGATGAAGGGCCTCGACTATGCAGAAGAGCATTACCCATTCATCGATAAGCAGCGCGAGTGCGCGCTGGGCGCCAGCTACGGCGGATACATGGCCAACTGGATTCTCGGCCACACCGACCGCTTCAAGTGCGTCGTGTCGCACGACGGTATGTTCAACCCATTTTCGGCGTGGGGCACGACGGAAGAGCTCTGGTTCAACAACTGGGAGTTCCAGGGCACGCCGTATACGAATCACGACATGTACAACAAGTGGTCTCCGCGCAACTCGTCGAAGAATTTCAAGACGCCGACGCTGGTCGTCCACGGCCAGCGCGATTACCGGCTCGACGTGAGCGAAGGATTCCAGCTTTTCACCACGCTGCAAGTGATGGGCGTGCCGTCGAAGATGCTGTACTTCCCAGACGAAGGCCACTGGGTACTGAAGCCGCAGAATTCGCGGCTGTGGTACAAGACGGTGAATGATTGGGTGGATCAGTGGACGAAATGAGGCGGGCTTCGGCTTTCGGGCTTCGGCACAGCTCACGTAGAGACAGCCGCCTCGGCTGTCTGGTCTTGTTATGGACCGCCCGCCAGTTCCCATGGCGCCCACTTTTCTTCGCGGCTCGTAAGTTGTTGAGATTATCCCTAAGTTATTGAGCCTTCGTGTAAGTTGTTGAGAACCAGCAGATCGCTCCTGGGATGCCTCAGGGACGAACGATCAACGGCCGGGACGACTCTTACCCGTCGCCAAGCGCCCGAGTTGATTCTAGGGCTGTTTCCGGCCTCAGGAAATGGCATTCCACGCTGGGGGTCGAAGCTGCAATTGGGCTGTGAGGGCACTCTCTGGCTAGTCGGGGTATTATTATCTATTAGCTATAGTTTACCCTATTCCTCAAGCGGTTAGCTTGCAAGTGACTGAAACCAGGGCGGCTAAATCACGGCTGGCGTCGAGGAGGCGTGGTTTGGTTTACTGCGTGAACTCCGCCGGGCGTCCGGTTAGGCGCTCGATGCGCTTCGCTATCGGGGGATGCGTCGAGAAGAGGCTGCCGAAGTTCATCCCCATAAATGGCTGGATGATGAACAGATGCGCCGTTGAGGGATTCGCTTGCATCGGGATACGACGCGAATACGCGTCGAGTTTCTGCAAGGCGCTCGCCAAGGCGTAGGGATTGCCGGTGAAGTGCGCGCCGGTGGCGTCAGCCTGATACTCGCGCGAGCGCGAGACGGCCAGCTGGATCAGCGTGGCAGCGATCGGCGCCACGATCAGCATCAAGAGCCCGGCGAGACCTCCGCCCCCGCGGTCGTCGCGATCGCGGCCGTAGCCGCCGAAGATCATGGCCCACTTGCCCATATTGGCCAGCATCGTAATCGCGCCAGCAAGAGTTGCGGCGACGGAGCTGATCAGGATGTCGCGGTTGTTGACGTGGCCCAGTTCGTGGGCGAGGACGCCTTCGAGCTCCTCGTCGGTTAGTAACTCCAGAATGCCTCGGGTGACCGCGACAGAAGCGTGGCTCGGGTTGCGGCCGGTGGCGAAGGCGTTGGGCGAGTCGCTGGGGATCACGTAGATCTTCGGCATCGGAATGCCGATTTTCTGTGTCAGGCGCTCGACGGCCTGATACGCCCGCGGCAAGTCCTCGCGCGTGACCGGCTGGGCGCGGTACATGGCCAGCGCAATCTTGTCGGAAAAGAAATAGGCGACGAAGTTCATCACCGCAGCGAAGACAAGCGCCAGGATCATGCCGTTTTGGCCGCCGAAGGCGCGGCCGATGAACATTAGAAGCAGCGTGAGCGCGCTCAGCAGGAACGCGGTCTTGAAGGTGTTCCCCATAGAAGTGCTCGCAACTAGTTAGATGGTACTCCTATGCGAGGGGATTCAAGTCCGACACGAGCCGGGGAGTCGCTCATCCTAGTTGCTCGCGAAATAGTGTCAGGCAAGTCCCATTGCTCTGTCTTCCTGAGCGAAGCGAAGGACCTGTGTAATCCCCGGCGTAATGCCCAGGTCCTTCGGCCCGCAAAGGACGCGGACCTCAGGATGACAGACTGATCGGTGGTCCCGAACCGTTGGAGTGGCCTGGCTCAGAGCAGCCTAAGTTTGCTTGGCCGCTTCGCGCTTCAGCGCGCGCTGCAGCGTCTGGTCCAGGGCGGCTTTCGTCTTCTCGTACTCCTGTTGCGAGATGTGACCCTGCTTGTGTTCGACTTCCAGCTGGAAGAGTTCTTCTTTCAGGCCTTCCAGCAACATGGAAGAAGAACGCGGCGCGGATGCAACTTCGCGCCCGACCAGAGGCCCCGGAACATCGTAGTCGACATCCTGCGTCTGGACCTTGAGAGCTTTGGGACGCGCTCCGGCGCGAGCCGCGGCTTGCTGCCGCGATGCGATGAAGACTCCGCCACCCAACAGAATTACGGCGAAGCCGCCGAGAAACCACCAGCGATACTTTTGCAGCGGATCAGGGGCGTCGATGGGCGGGCCCAGTCCGCCGCCGGGGCGATTCTCAGCCTGTCCGGAGGCGGATTCACCTTGCGTTCCGCCGCCATCCTGTTGAGCCCCGAGGGTTCCTTCGCCTGAGATCTTGAATGCCAGTGTCTGCCCCACGGCTGTATCCGACGCGACTTGCGTGTTCGAATCCGGCTGGTTGGGGTTTTTCATCGGTTGATAATTTGCGCCGGGCGCGGCGGAGAATTCTATCGACTTGGGCAGGATGGCGACAAAGTGCTGCAACGGATAGACCGACTTCGGATCGATGTTTGCACTTCCGGTGTAGGGAAGCTGGTAGCGCACCTGGAATTGTGTCGTCCCCGGACGCAGCGGGAAGATGAAGGAGTATCGGGTCTTCTCGCGCTCCTGCACGGGGGCGGTGTTGAGCGGATTGCCGTGCTCGGTGACGGCCTGGCCTCCGATGATCTGCGCGCCCTCAGGAACGTAGAACTCGAGGCTGCGCTCGTTCATCTGCGTGCGTGGCGGCTTCGACGTGTTCTGCACGGCGAAGGCACGCGTGACTTCGAGCTGGCCCTGTTCCACTTCGATGCGCATGATGTCGGCGACCACTTCGATGCCGTCGATCTTTTTGGCGACGTCATGAACGGTCACTTCCACGGAAGTGGTTCCGGGAGGCGCCATGCGGTGATAAGTAACTTCCTGGTGGATGGCGCGGACCAGGTGCGGGGACTGCGCGTCGTCAAGCTTGAAAGCGAAATTGCCCTTGGAGTCGGCCTTGGTGCGTCCGGCCTCCTCCATGCCCTGGGCGAGCTTGAGGAGGACGACTTCGTCTCCTGCAGCGGGTTTGCCCGTGGTGGCATTCTTGACCGTGCCGGTGAGAGTCTGGGTGGTGGCGAACGCGGGGAGCAGAAGAACTGCGAACGTCAAACCAATAAGGAAGGTCGCCTCGCGCTTATTGCGACGAAAAAAGCGCGTCGCGGCGCGGGGGTTCCCACAGGTCCTTCGCTCGGCACAAGGCGCCTCGCTCGGGATGACATTCTTTAGGGGCTTCTTCATCACTATGGTTCTGTTCAGGATCTGACTCCTTTTGACGCGGGGGCGGCTTTGGATTCGAGGCGCGCGATTTCGGCGAGCAGCGTGGCGGCTTCGTCCTGCAAGGAAGACTTCAGTGACTGATAGTCGGCGTCGGGAACTTTGCCTGCCTTGTACTCGAAATTCAGGTCGCGCAGGTTCTCGTAGACGGCATCCTTGCGCTCGCGGAGATACGAGGCGCGTGTTTTCTCCGGGCCGAGGTAGAGCTTGCCGGGAAGATAGAAAATGTAGAGTAGCGACGCGGCCAGTACCATTGCGCAGATTGCAACGATGACCATCATAGTTCGGTCTCCTTGTCGGCCTGGTCGCGAAATTTTTCCAGTTCGGCGCCGCTTATGCGTGGACCGCCAGCAGTTGGGCCCGATGGAGGGCCATTTCGCCATCCGCGCGCAACGAGCACAACGGCCAGAATTCCGCCAAAGAGCGCGACAAACGGCACGATCCACGCTGTGCGGTTAAAACCGGTGTTCGTGGGGGCGGCCAGAACTGTGGGGCCGTATTTCTGCACAAAGGCTTGCTGCACCAGGCTGTCGCTGTCGCCGCGCGAGACGGCGGCCATGAGTTCGTTGCGCATGCCGTCGGAATCGGGGCATCCGACGTGATTGCATTCGAGGAGGATTTGATGGCATCCGCAGATGCACATTAACTGGTGGCCGATTTCGGTGAAGCGGGAGGCGGGGTCGCCGGCGCCTACCAGGGTTAGGACGGCCAGGGACAGGAGGCTGCAATGCAACGCGCGCCGGAGGATCTTTTTGTTTTGAATCATCATGTCTGCGGACTTAGTGTCTGTCGGACGTTCCGCCTCGCTTCGCTTGGCGGGACAGCCGAGACGGCTGTCTCCACATGAGGCGGCTGTCCCCACATGAGTCGATTTAGTCTCCTGTTGCCACTGGGGCCGCTTGTTCTTCTAACTTTGCTGCTGGGACGCTTGCTGGGGCTGGGGCGTTGGGGACCAGGGCCAGGCCTGTGCCTACCACCATGATCCAGGCGCCGAGCCAGATCCAGATCACCATGGGGTTCAGATGGGCTTTGATCACCGGCTGTCCCTTTTCGTTCTGGCCTTCATAGACCAGGTAAAGATCCTCTTTGAAGTTTGAGCGGATGCTGGGCTTGGTGGAGGCTTGCTGGCTCGCTTTGTAGAACAGACGCTGGGGTGTGAGGGTCCCAATGTTCTTGCCTTTCTGGTTGATGTCCAGGATCGCCCACTCGCTGGCGTAGTTCGGGCCATCGTCCTGAGTAAAGGAGCGGCAGATGAGTTCGTAGTTTCCGATCGTCATCTTGTCGCCGTAGCCCATCTCCATTTCTTTTTCCTGATTCAGGGCCGCGCCGGAAAATCCAATCATTGCGGCCACTACGCCGAAGTGAACGATATATCCGCCATAGCGGCGCGTGTTGCGGTGGGTCAACTGCACCATGGAGGCGAACATGCCCTGGCCGGTGTGCTTCGAGATGACGCGTCCACCGCGATAGAACTCCGAGGCCACGGTCAGCGTGACCAGCACAGAGAGCGCGATCACCATTAACGAATAGAAATACGAAAGGTCTTTCCAGGGCTTAAGACCGAAAATGGAGCCCCAGCTCTCCGGCGTGATAATCAGGAAGATGGCCACGGCGATTGCGCCGAGGGTCGGCCACAGGAAATTGCGCTTCAGGCTCTCCAGGGATGTTTTGCGCCACGCCAGCAGTGGGCCCACGGCGGTGAGCAACAGGAGCAACATCGTCACCGGAATGGCGACGCGGTTATAAAAGGGAGCTCCGACTGTGACTTTGTTGCCCTGCGCCAATTCTGAAATCTTTGGAAACCAGGTTCCCCACAGCACGATAAAGCAGAGCAGGAGGAAGAGTTGATTGTTGAAGAGAAAGCTCGACTCGCGCGAGACCAGCGATTCCAGCTTGTGCTCGCTCTTCAAATGCGACTTGTTCTTGATGAAAAAGAAGAGGAACACGACGAAGCTGATGCCGAGGAACCAGGCGAACCAGTTGCCGATCGACGATTGCGCGAAAGCGTGTACCGAGCTGATGATGCCGCTGCGCGTGAGAAACGTTCCGAGAATCGAGAGCCAGAAGGTGGCGAAGACCAGCCACATGTTCCACACTTTCAGCATGCCGCGCTTTTCCTGCATCATCACGGAATGCAGGAAGGCGGTGCCGGCGAGCCAAGGCATCAGAGAGGCGTTCTCGACCGGATCCCATCCCCAGTAGCCGCCCCAGCCGAGCACGGAATAGGCCCAGTGCGATCCCAGAAAAATTCCGCAGGTTAGGAAGCCCCACGTGACCATGGTCCAGCGGCGGGTGATGTGAATCCATTTCTCGCCGGGATACTTCATGATCAGCGCGCCCAAGGCGAAGGCGAAGGGCACGGTGAAGCCGACATAGCCCAGATAGAGCATGGGCGGGTGAATCACCATCTCGGGATACTGCAGCAGCGGGTTGAGGCCGCTGCCGTCCGGGCGAAGCGGGCCTTCCAAAAGACCAAACGGGTTGGCCGCGAAATTCACCAGCGACAGGAAGAAGATTTGCACTGCGGCCAGGATCACGGAGGCGTAGGCGAAGAGCCGGGGATCGGTCTTGTAGCGCAGGCGCAGCACGAATCCATAGGCCGACAACAGCAGCGACCAGAACAGCAGCGAACCTTCCTGGCCGGACCACAGGGTTGCAAACTTATACGGAGCCGACAGATCGCGGTTGCTATGGTGGAAGATGTAGGCAATGCGGAAGTCGTCGGCAAACGCGGAAAAGACAAGGGCGACGGCGGCGAGCAGGACCGCCGTGAACGTCGCCACGCCCGCGCGGCGAGCGGTCTCGCTCAGGCGCTCGGAGGCGTCATCTTCCTCCTGGCGGAACAATGCGATCAGTCCGGCCAGGAATGAATAAACACTCAGGGCGAGGGCGAGGAGAAGGGCAAAACTACCGATTTGCGCCATTTAAGGGAACCAAGCCTATTTTTTCAGAAACCTCCCCTCGAGGCAACGGGGAAAGAGCGCGAGCCATGGGCATTGGGCACACAAGGAAACAACATTGGACTGTGCGTTGATCAGCGGGGTTGAAGCGAGACCGAAACTGCTTCCGCAGGTGTGGGGACAGCCGCCCTCGGCTGTCCGCCGGGCCGAGGGCCCGACGCCTCTCCACGTAACTGGCTGCCAAGCTCAAAAGCAGTCGAGCGTTGCTCGACCGGACAGCCGAGGGCGGCTGTCCCCACACGAACCCTGCTCAACAGTTCGCGTCCGGGTTCGGCCGCCGGAGGAAATCAGCATGCCTGTTGCTCACGCACTCTGCTGACGATAGCGTTGCCGAACCTCGCGTTCGGCGGTCACCCAATCTTCGGTCTCGTGGCCGGATTCGAATCCCCGCTCCTGCGCGAGTTCGTAGGCCCGACGCCGAATCTCATCTTCCAGGTTGATCGGAACCAGGTTGGGACGGTCCGTTTTTACGACCCCTAACTTTCTGGTGTCGGGCCTGGTTTCGGTCTGCATGGTTTCCGTCTGTAAAGTTTCTGCCGCAGCCGGCTGCCCGGATACCGCCGGAGTGCTGTCTGCGATGGATGCTTTCTGCCGCTTACCCCCGGTAGGGGACTTAGGCCTTGCCATAGTGGGATACTCCTGGAATGAATTGATGTTGATGAAGGAACGACATACACATCTGCCCCGCAACTGCGTTTCAGGTTAGTGATTGGTTAGCAGAGGTGACACTACTATAAACCTTTTCGGCCGGTGGATGAAATTCCCTCGATGAAATTAGTTGCTGTAAATGATCATCGAAACCGCAACAGTTGCAAACCTTGATCTTCGCAGATTGAGGCGGAGCAGAGCGGATTGTTCGATCTTTTTCGGGAAAGTGCTTTGTTATAATCGAAATCTGCCTCGTGGCGCTATCGTCTAGGGGTTAGGACGGAAGATTCTCAATCTTCAAACCCGGGTTCGATTCCCGGTAGCGCTACCAAACCTTCAATTTGCACAGAATCCGCAGTATTCGTGCGGCTATCGGCGATATTACCTCCGCGGTCTTTATGGTCTTTGCGGTTCCCGCCTGTCACTCTCGTTCCCGCCAGTCATGGACAGTAAATGGACAGTATGGCGGGTTTAGGATGGCTGGTCCACGGCCTGAGGCACACCTTTGCCGCATGTCACGGATGTTGCGTGGCTAGATCTCGGATTTCTCGTTACATGCAGGTGACGGATTTTGCCCACCGAGGTCGGACAGGAAATGGACGCTATGGACAGCCGAGAATTCTGATCTCTGGCTCGTTGGTCATTGAGAGTCCTGTCAAGCGGTGTTGAACACGCCACTCCCAGGTTCCCATTTTCACATGCACTATAGACGCACTATCCCTTGTGCAATGGCGGCACCATCCAAACCGTTCGTCGTAACCCGGAAGAAGTGCATCGCGCCCAAGCCAAGGCGTATCGAGCGCTTACCGTCGGGGTACGCGGTCCGGGAGTTTAGAGACGATTCTAAGGGCTGCTACTGGTACGTGGTCATGGCGCTTGAAGTGATGCGGACCAACAAACGCTAATCTCATCGTAGTAAAGTTTAAGGACCTGCCAAACATTTCACTTGACGGGCATGAGGGCCGGCATATGATGTTGCACAGTTTAGGCCGTGCTTCCTGCTGACTCGAACGTGTCCTGGGGGAGGGCCATGTTTGTGTCAGCTGCGCTCGGCAACTTGCCGATATCAAATTGCTCGACAAGTGTGATCCTGCACAGGCCCAAGGTGACGATGACGGAGATCATTCGCTGTCCGCATTGCGTGGAGGGCGACAAGTCATGTCGATGACCGAAAGCGAAGGCGGTCTGTGATACAGGTGTGAGCGCTGCTGACACGTGCTCGATCGCAGCAGAGTGACTGGCTGGGTCGTTTTTCGGATCAACTGGCTATTAGGGGTTTTGCCGTATTGTTTCAAGGCGGCCCCGCGGAGTACTCTACCGACGAATCTTCAGGGTTCTTCCTGAACCAAGGGGTGGTCTTGGGTTAGTGTCGAGTGGCTGACATTCGGACCCATTGCGGCCGCCCCTTTTCGATGTCTCAGGATTGTTTTCAGATAACAGTGATTACTCTGTCGTGCTTGCGGGGAGTTCTTGATGGCACGCGATTTTTTTGTGCACCCCAGAACCGGAAGAATCGACTGGTGGCTGATCGCGCTATTGTTTACTTCGCTGCTCGGCTTCGCCGGAGCAACGATGCTCTGGTTACATTCTGCTTTGACCACATGAGCCACATCGTCCTGTGAGCCCTTCTCTGGCCGGAGGAGTCAATATGCAAAGAATGATATTTCCTACGCTGGCGTTCGTTCTTTTGACAACCCTGGTCTCACTGGCTCAAGAGCCTGCGAATCAGGACAGCACAAAGCAGACCACCACACAAGAAAAGCAAGAGCACAAGGCCATGAGCCACACCAAGACCGTGACCGGTTGTCTGCAAAAAGGCGATGAGCCGGGCGAGTTTTCCATTACGGGCGAGGACGGCAAGACGTGGGGCTTGCGCAGCAGTAACGTCAAACTGGAAGAGCACGTCGGTCATAAGGTAACGGTCACTGGTTCGGTTCACCACGAATCGAAGACTCATGAAAAGGCAGAGGAGAAAAAAGAGGGCCAGATGGAAAAAGCGGCAGGCAAAGAAGAGTACCGCGACCTGCGTGTGACCAGTCTGAAGATGGTCAGCGATACTTGCAGCAAGTAATGGATTCGAATCAATTGTCTGCGAGGCCAGCACTCTAAAATGCTGGCCTCTTTCTTTGGGATGCGCCAACAGAGCCTACCTTATCCACAGCGTGAAATGTTCGTGATCTTCGATGCGACAGCCAGCGCGAATGGGGATTGCTTAGCGTGTGCTGGGTCACGGATTCTGCGTGGTCAAGTCTCAGACTCCTCGTGAGGTATGGGCCTCGGATTTTGCGAGATTTTGAAGGGGAAAGACCCACGACAGTGAGATTTTTCGGCGTCCTAAGGAGCAACAACAAATGAATTCCGCAGACCGATTTCTCGAAGCAACGATCCAAGAAGCGCGGCAAGGGCTCTTGGAAGGCGGTATCCCCATCGGCTCTGTGATCGTACACGGCGATGCGATTATCGGGCGCGGCCACAATCGGCGTGTTCAGAAGCGCAGTGCCATCCTGCACGGCGATGGATGCTCTCGAGAACGCCGGACGCCAGCCCGCCTCTGTCTACCGGGAGTGTACTATCTTTACCACGCTCTCACCGTGCTCCATGTGCTCGGGGACTATTCTCCTGTACGGAATTCTCCGCGTGATCGTCGACGAGAACCGGACCTTCATGGGGGAGGAAGAGCTTCTGCGCTCCCGCGGGGTGTCGGTTGAGGTGCTCCAGAACGAGGAATGTATCCGGCTTATGGAGGAATTCATACGGAACAACCCCACGCTATGGAATGAAGACATCGGCGTGTGAAATATGTTCTCGAGCATTCCGCCGATTTCTGGGATTCCGCTGAGATTCAAGGAATTGTTTTTCTGTGGCGGTGCACGTTTTTTGATTTCCTGCTATCGGATCTTTGCGTTTGGCAAGGATGTTCTGAGTCTGCAACACTTTCCATAAGCGTTTCTGGGTATTGGGGTGGATGCATCTTTTCCAAATGTGGCTCACGCCAAAGTCTTCATCGTTGCTCGCAACAGGCACGTTGTGCCCCAACAGAAGCGTATCGAACGCGTACCTTCGGGGTACGCAGTCCGGGAGTTTAGAGACGATGCCCAAGGCTGCTACTGGTACGTGGTCACCGCTCTGGAAGTGATGCGGACCAATAAACGCTGAGCTCACTGCGCACTTCAAGGAACTGGCTTTGGGCGACGGCCGTATCATGCGTCTGCTTGCGCGTTGTGGACGCAGGTGTGCTTCTCGAAGTCCTCTTGTGCAACTCGGTTGAACGCGAGCGCGGCAACCGTACTCTCCAGACGAGGAGCTGTCATTCCCCATGTACAGCGGGAGCAGCACCAGCCACTGAAGTCGTCGCCGTCGATCCAGATCAGGTGTTTGTTCATACATCTACCTTTACACGCGTGGGATTGTGGGATTAGAGACCGGTCCGCGACGGATGGGACCTCACGTGGTGAGTCCTACCCGCCACTGGTAATCTTCCACGGAATCCGGAGGGCGGCCAAGTACCGAAGGTGCTTCGCCGCAGCCCTGACCGAAAGGTCACGACGGAAGATGTCCAGATGCCGGGCTTGATACGCGGGGTCATGGATTCTGCGTGGTTGGTCTCGGATTTCTCAAGAGGCTTAGGACTCGGATTTTGCGTGGTTTTGAGGCGGAAAAGGCGCGCTGGAGCGCGCCTTTGGGTGAGTGAGGAGTTGCTGTGCTGCCGCGTCTTAGGCTGCCACGGCAAGCGGCTGGATGTGGCCGAGTTGAGTTAAGAGGGTGTATTGATCGTAGTAGCAGCCGCCCGATACTATGTGCCCTTGTTTGTCGAAGTGGCAGATTTCACAAAAGGGCAGAGACATCTTGCGACTGGTCGGCTTCAGTGACCCGAATGGGCCCTCGTTAGTGCCTTCGACGCGGGATCGGGCCGACCGTCGCGGACTTTGGATATAACCTCCGTGATTCTTGGTGGGGAGTACCGCTCATCCCCATGCTGCCCGTAATCACCAAACAATTTCACAAGCTGCGCGAAGTCAACCGTTCCACCAAACACATCCTCCACGCCGCGCTCGTAAAAATGGAAGCCATCAGTTGTCAGTTGAAATCTTGCATTCGTCAGACGCGCCTGCAAATCGCGCAAAAAGGTGAGCGTGGTTTCGCGCGTGCGCTTGCCGATTACAAACGAAGGCACCAGCTTAGTTTCCGCATCCATCGCCACAAACACCCACTGGTCACCGAGTTTGACAGGGTCATCCTTGCGAACGTTGCGCCGTTTCTTGCCAACGAAGCACCAGATTTCATCGCTTTGAACGTACCTGGTGAGGACCCCGCGAATTCGCATGTCCAGCACGCGCCGTGCATTCGCGGCTGCCGTGGTCATCAAGCTAAGAATCGTTCCCTTGTGCAAGCCAGTGACGCGGGAGATGGCGCGAATGCTCATTCCCTCCAGCATCAGGGAGAGGGCATTGGCTGCGGTCTCAGGATCGGTGTAGTGTGTGCCGAGCTTCGGAACAGGCTCGCAGAAGGTAGCTTTGCAGGATGTGCAGCACCAGCGTTGAATGCGGCGCTTGCCGAAATAACCGAACCGCCGTGCGGTTCCGTATTCGCATCTGGTGCAGGTCATGGCTTTTCTCCGCTTGCGTTTTGCGAGGAAAAGCCCGAAAATCAGTTGTGGTCTAGATCGTGGCTAACCCCGCGATTTGGATTAGCCCCGACTCCTGTTCAAGCAGAAGCCGGGGCGCTTATTTACTACTCAGCTACACGGTGGGGAGCGCGTCATCGCTTTCTACCTGCCCTTCTGAAACGCTCTGTGTTCTCAGCGCAGAGCGTTTCGCATTTGACTCCAAAGTCATTCCTGAACTTTCTTAGCCACTTCCTCTCGGATGACTTTCGCTTGGCGGCGAGTCGGGCGGTGTTCCGGCTGTCTCCAGCGGTACAGCACGTTCCAACCCTCCGTCTTTTTTTCCGCAAACTTCGATTCTTCCAAGCGAGTAAGGATGGTGTAGATCGACGCAGAAGGGCTTTCATACCGGCTCAGATCGAAACCACCCTGTTCGAGCTTCTCTTTGATGTCCTTGGCCGAAAGATATTCGGGATGAGCCTTTCTGATCACTACTCGACAGGCGTCCGTAATTCCATGGATGCTGAGATTGTTGCTGTCGAGATAGCCGCACAGCGGCCCCAATTCCGCCACTACTCGGCGAATGCGCTCCAGTTGCAATCGCGTTTCCTCGCGCTGCACGTCCAGTTCCGCAAGTCTTGCTTCAAGCTGCGCCAGATCTGCAACGAAGCCAAAGTAGCGGGCTTGCATTGCTTGTCTTTCGTGGTCACTCTCAGTCATGATGGAGTATATTAACATGTCTACAGACAACGTCAATACACAAATTCAGGAAGCAAAGAAAAAAACAGGTTAGCCAAGGAGCAGATTCGCTCTGCCGAACAAGCGGTGGAAGAGATGGAAAAGAGAATTTCGGGGCAATTAGGGAGCCAAGGCGAGAGCCAGCAGCACAGTGTTTAAGACGCTGCCGAAATTACCAACACGGAATTAGCCCGGTACCTACAATTGCTCAAAGATGCCACCGAGATGGCACAACGAAGCCGTTGATGCAAGGTCAGAAGCCTCAAGCGGGCAATCAATGGCGCTCAATGAAGTAGAGGAGCAGCAACATCAGCAAACCGATCCCGAGGGCCGTCCAGGGAAACTTCCGCGGCTTTCTTTCTTCGCTCCATCTCATACGAAAAATATACGCCTGGCGGACGGTGCAACAATAGTTCAGTGCAACTGGTGACCTTTCGCATATGCCTTGATGACACTGCAAGAGCAAAAGGACCTCAAAACGAGGAAAAGAGGAAAGAGATCTTGTTTCCCGAGCACCTATTGGCGCTGAATCCGTGCTCAAACGGCAACCGACACTACAGAACGTCTCTGCGACCCTAGCCGGCTTGTTCCGGGTACAAGCAAACGAAGTCGCGCTCTTGCGTCTTGAACGAATGATACTTCGCTTCCTCTGTCCCGATCACTCGCGGAATACGGGGGCCACCGCGGCGCACACTGCATTGAGCAAGAAAGCTGAGATCTTCAACAATTTCGCCATGAGCAAACACGCCAGCGTCTTTGAGATCATCAGTGCGTTCGGCAACAAAGCTGGCGACCAACTGGTACCGCCACCTATTCAAAAACTGATGTCGGCGCCGATCTTGGGGCGAGAAAGTCAAATATCCTGAGTTGCCGGACGCACATTAGGTGACGCGTCGGTCGTTTTCAACTTTTCCGTGTTTACGTTGTTTTCTGGATTCAAATTCAGAGCGAATGCTCTCAAACTTCTGGCTCAAGGATTCGAGCTCTTCATCGGACAATTTCTCAATATCGATCATGTCGTTCTGAGCAACGTCAATGGCGCGGATTATCTCGTCCAATTTTAAGTGTATGGCGCGCGCATCCCGATTTTGAGTGTTCTGAATGAGAAATACCATCAAGAATGTGACGATCGTAGTTGCCGTGTTGATAACGAGTTGCCATGTGTCGGAGTAGCGGAAGTATGGACCCACCAGCGCCCATGCCAGGATTGTGACGGCAGCGGTAAAAAATGCCCACTTGGATCCGACGATGAAGGATGCTTGTGAGGCGAAGCCTTGAAAGAGCTCTCGAGTGCTTGTCCTATCGTTTGCCATGTGACGAGTGCTCCCTTTGTTGCGCGTCAGTTGGATGCTGTAGTATGCCCAGAGGTGGTCGATAGGTTTCGGTTGCCACATTCCAGGAAGGAACGTCGCTCCATTCCGACCAGCAGGAGACTCGTTGTTACAGTTAGTTTCAGAAGCGCAGGAGGACAAGATTGTCTTCAGAGGGTACTCTCTTCAACTAAGGAATTGGATGTAACATCTTTCGAAATTCCGGGTTGTCCATGTTCTCCGGAGTGATCATTACGGCATCGGTCGGTATGCGATTTGAAACACTTCTGCCCTGGAGATGGTCGACGATTGCTTTCACTCCAAGCTCTCCCATCCGAAAAGGATTCTGTACCACCAGGCCCTGAAGGCGCTGGGTCGTAAGGCAGTGAAGATACACGTCACTCGCATCGAAGCCGACCATTGCAACGTCGCTTACTTTTGCCGCTTGTAGTGCCATCAACATGCCCGCAGTGGAGGATTCATTGGGAGTGAAGACGCCTTGCAGATCTTTGCCATGCCTAGCCAACAACGCTTCAGAGGCGGTCCTCGCAGTATCTCGGGTTGTGCCAGCATATCGGTCTGACACGAGCAGTTCGATGTTCGGACTGGTCCTCCTGAGACGCCAGGCAAAGCCCTCCTCCCGTTCTTTGGTACTCGCTGATCCTTCCTGGTACCGAAGAAGCAAGACCTTGCCCCGACGATGGAGAAGCTCCCCAATCCGATTCGCTGCTAGTGCACCTCCGTCTGTGTTTTCCGTTGCCACAAAACTCACGATCTGTGGAGTATCCAACGGCGAATCCACCACAACGGTTGGAATCCAAAGGTTCGCCGCCTCCTCCACAGGACCCACAAGGCTATGATCATCGAAGGGGGCGAGCACAAGACCGTGGACCCGCTTTCGAGTGAACCCCTCCACGATTCTGACTTGCTCTTCACGGTCATCTTCGCGGATAGGACAGCACCAGGCAACGTCGATGGAGATCCCTTGGGCTTTTAGAACTTCCTTGGCTGCCAAGGCTCCTGCCCGAAGAGCCTTCCAGTACTGATGCAGAGAGCCCTGAGCCACGACTGCTATCGTGAAGTCAGATTCCATCTCCACTCCAGGCAAACGTGCCTCCTACGCTAGCTGTGCAGGAGAGACAGACATGCTCATTGTATCGTCTTATGAGCGTCCACAATGAACCTACCCTGACGTGACAAGAACCCTCTGTCAACACATTCGGGAATAGATACGTTGTCGCACATTTTCGACGACGGTAGAACAGTCTGAGGGGTCGATAGGACAATCTGGTTGCTGGATGCGCCTTCCTTTCCGCGGGAGGAATGAACAACCGTCGAAGTCCGTCCTTACCGATGGCGATATCAACGGGCAAATCTGCGGATAGTGCCGTGTCCATAACGTCGGCTTGTCGATCCGTATTTCGTAAGAGGGCTGTTACTTTCGGAACCTCCCGGAGGGCTTCAAATGCGAGACAATTCTGGAAGTCTTTCTTTCGCGAAAGTTCGGTGACAGCCGATGAACCGTAAGCCTCAAAGCAAGACACATGAGATTGTTTTGCCTGAGCACTTGCTTCCGCTGGCTTCTGCACTAGAGACCTGTGCTACTCCGCAGAGTGTCTGCATGGCTTTGGCCGAGTTCTTTCACGTACAGTCGAGCGAGGTGGCACTTTTGCGCCTAGAAGACAATGCGCTGCTCTTTCTTCACCCCGAACACTTGCGGAGCACGGGAGCCATTCCGGTCCCCAGTTCGGCCGTCGCGGCCCACACTGCCATGAGTAAGAAGGCGGAAATTTTCAACAATTTCGCACTAATCAAACACGCCAGCATTTTTGAGATCATCCGGCCGTCTGATGCTGATATAGCCGATCAACAAGCACCGTTGCCCATTCAGAAGCTGATGTCGGTGCCGATTGTTGGACATGGACAATCGACCGCGCTCGCGGTCATCCAAGTTTCCCACAAAGGTGCAGAGCCTCGATTCACTCGGGACTTCAGCCGTGAGGAATTGCACGATCTGGAACTCGTTGCCCAATTGCTAGCGGCAGCTCCTTTTTTATCGCATGATCGCTCGACTCAGCATCCGAAACTGCGAGGTTAGGATTGAACGTATTCAAGGGCACTTCAGGGAGCAAACCCGTGACCAAGATTCGCTGCCCTTATTGCTTCGACGGAAAAACGTTTCGGCGGATGATTGGCCATGGTGCGGGAGACTGGTTCGTATGCTCTCGATGCAGTCACATCGCCATGCCGAGAAATTTCTTGTTTGAATGCGTTTGCACACAATGCGTAGACTTGAAACATCTCGACTGTGGCAGAGTGGACAGTCGCCTTCCAAAAGGGACGAACTCAAGCGGATTGCGTTTCTCACCTGTTCTGCACTGTCAGGGTCAACGAGACACGCCAGCTTTATCGGTCTGACTTTGGTGTCGACGCTTCCAAACATAATTACTCAATGACGGGTGAACATCTTTAATCCTACGCCCCGCACAAGAAGTCGCTATTCACCCTATCAGCTGCATATATGCGGCCAAGGACGACAGAAGGAAGAATTTCTGTATAGCACAATGGGCAGTTTAGGCTGTGGAATTTTGATTCTTGGTCGGGATTTGGAATGGGGCGGAATTGACGAGGGCGGGACAGCCGCGCCCTGGCTTGGGATCAAGAAAAAATAAAGAAAAGTTCACGTATATATATATGGAAGGCGGGATTCAGGTTTTGGCTGGTTTTTCGCGGGATTTGGGGATTCGGGCTAGGATCAAGATTCGCGCAAGCATTTTTCGTGCCCGATTCACCTTCTGTCTTCGTGGACTGCCGGATTCAGCCGGGCCACGAGCTCGGTCATTGTGTAGTGCACGAACTGCGAACCTAGGTCAGTCAGCACGTATGGCTTGCTGTCTTCGAAGGCGGATTCCATCGTGGTGGCGGCCGCCACCCGTCGCGGCGGGCGCCTCTTCTTCATGAATCTTCCCAGGCCATCCGAATCCCTAGGTTGCCGGATTACCCCGCCCGCGGAGAGATCACGAATCAGCATCCTGTACAGGTCGGCCTGGGCAGAATCATCGCGGGGCACGGGCTCGCCATAGACAGCCACCCAGATGTCGTACCGAGTTGGCCCCTCGTTCTTGTAAATCTCCCGTATCACGGCTAGGTGCGCCTCGTGATAGGTGTCCAGCCAGTCTAGGAACAATCTGACGATGTCATCAGCAGCCACTCTTGTGCCTGCAGCATTGGTGATAAGCTGCACGAGCAGCCGTCTTTTCTCGTCAGTGTCGGCTTCATCCCATTGGCGGAACGTCTTGCGAACCAATGTAAGATATTGCTCGCTGGTAATTCTCTCCTCGACTTCTTCCCCAAAACCCTCAAGTCTCAGGACCATCTGTTCGAGCGTCACTCGCAATTTTTGCAGTTTTTCTTGATGTTCCAGCAGCCACTCCTTGAGCAAATCATCCCGCTGGCTTTGCGACTCTCCGTCTCTGTACCTGCTAGCCGCCGACGAAGCGGCCGCGATCACGCCTCCCACCCATGGGATGCTCCCGAGTGCTGCCAGTGCGATGGCCTCGAAGATCCGCTGCCTCCGCGTTGGGATTGACAGCTCGATCTCCGCCTTGATCGACTCGATGACGTAGTCACGTGGGACGAGCTTGTCATTTTCGTCTCCCATAGCGCAAGCATAACACTGCTGCGATGTTGCCCCTCTTGGAGGAAGGGGCAATTTACTGTCCAGCAAACGGGACAACACCAGATTGAAAGTGTGTTCCGACATGACTGAAGCAGTCCTAAAACGGCAGCTTGAGGTCTTCGAGCTGCTTTTCGGTTTCCTGCGAGTTCGAATGGTTCAGTCCGCAGGCATTTCTTCGGGGAGTTTCAGGCGGTTGACGGCTTCACGGCGGAGCTGGGTTGAGACGCCCAAATAACGCTGGGTAGTCTTGATACTTTTGTGGCCGGCGAGCGCCTGGACGTTCGCGATATCGCAGCCGGATTGCAGGAGGCGCGTGAGAAACGTGGAACGGAACTTGTGCGGATGTGCGCCCGCGATTTTGGCGTGCTTGGCCACGCGCTCGACGATCTTGTAGACGTGGGCGTGCTTCTTGCCGGTGACCGTGGGAAAGACCCAGCGGGATCGCCTGGGCAGTTTCTTTAGGGTGTTGGCGAGTTGGTCGGACATCTCGATCTCGCGTTCCTCCCAGGTCTTGGGCGTGAAACCAACATCGGGTTTGGCGGATACGCGCAGCAGCTTCTTTTTGAGGTCGACGTCCTCCCAAGCAAGGTGGCATATCTCCTGCTCACGCATGCCGCTGAAGAAGAGGCATAGGAGCACGGCGCGCTCGGCGTCGTCTGCCTGCTTGAGCAATGCGGCGATCTCGTGGTCGTCGAAGACCTCCGGCGATTTCTGGAGGACTTGGCGCGGTTTGATCTTCGCCGCGGGGTTTTCCTTCAAGCCCTTGAACTCGACGCACCAGTAAAGAAAGGCGCGGAGCATGGTGATTTCCGAGTTCAGGGTCACCGGCGAGGCGACGCGAGTGGCGCGAAAGTCGCGGTATTCCAGGATGTCGCCCCGCCCGATCTCGTTGAGGTACTTCTTGGAGGAAAAGTAGTCGCGGAAGTTCGCGAGCACCGAGCGGTAGCGGCGATAGGTGTTCAGTTTCTGATTGATCTTGAGGTGATTGAGGTAGCTCTCGATCGTCTGGGTGAGCGCGACGGGCGTCTCTTCGTCGCTTGCGCCCGGTGCGACCATTCGGCCCAGCTCGATACCTCGACCTTTCAGTTCGAGGATCTTGCGACGCCGGGCTTCGAGCACCTCGGCGGGCCGGATGCCAGCGGGTTTTCTCTTGCGCTTGCCGTCTTCGTACCATTCGAGGTAGTAAGCGCCGTTATCGTTGCGATCCCACACGAATTTGCCGCGCGGGGTCTTGCGAACGGGCTGAAACTTCCAGCCATTCTCGCCGCGCGTATAAAGCAGGAGGTTGACTCTGTACATGGCCTTACTGTCCACTATTGTCCGCACACGCGGACAGTATGGGAGATAAGTATTTTGTTTTCAGTGAGAATATGAGGACGAAAGATTCTCAATCTTCAAACCCGGGTTCGATTCCCGGTAGCGCTACCAAATACCTTCTTCGCGCCGCGCTGCAGTCGCCTTAACGGCCTTCCGGAGCCGATTCCAAGGTAAAATTCTTTGTGATTCTTGGCGGTGTCGTGATATGAAAGGCGCTGCGACAATTTTCCCAACATCAGGGTTGTCTGGAGGCATTGAGCTTTGAAACTGGCGGTGGTGTCCGAGTCGGAAAGCACCTCCTTGCGGGTCGTCGACCGCGAGCCGGAGGCTATTGAGGTATCGGTGGTCATGCCGTGTTTGAACGAGGCTGAAACACTGGAGACTTGCATCCTCAAAGCGCAGAAGGCCCGCAGCTCTGTAATGTAACTTTTGACGCGCATTTTTCTTCAGGCGCTTAGGCTGTCCACGATGTTGAGCCGAATACCAAAACCCGTGATGGCGGCTGCCGTGTCTGTAGGTGCAATCGCACTGGCTTACATGGCATGGTCACGACCCTGGTATTTCACGAGTCAGACCTACGTTGGAGGACTGATTCTGCTCGAACTTGTGATTGCCGCGATTTGGAAGTTTCGGCAGGTGTTCTTCACGGTCCTGATTCTCGCGTTTCTTCTGGCCGGAGCTAGCTTACCCGGCTCGTCAGTCTGGACTTCGGCGCGGTGGTTGTTCCTTGGGGTTGGTGCCGCAGTCGGCTTTCTGATGCTCTTCAAGGACCACCAGCATCCCTTCGGCATTTTCCATGGGGTTGCATTGTTCGCTGTGCTGGCTGCGGCCGTGTCAGCTTCAGTGTCACGCTATCCGAGTTTTGCTCTGCTCAAGGTGCTAAGCCTGTTCTTGCTTTTCCTGTATGCCGGTTCGGGCGCTAGGCTGGCCGTGAAAGGGAGAGAAGCGGGCTTCTTTGCAGGACTGCTTGTGGGCTGTGAGATTTTAGTAGGTGTTCTTGCGGTCTGTTACCTCGTTCTCGGCACCCAGCTGGTGGGCAATCCCAACTCACTCGGAGCGATTTTAGGTGTAGTGGTAGCTCCTCTTCTGCTATGGGCAACGTTTGTCGCACAGGATGTCTCCACCCGCCGCCGGCGGTTTTTCCTATTTGCGCTTTGCCTGTACCTTGTGTTCCAGAGCCATTCACGGGCAAGCATCCTTGCAGTTGCATTTTCCTGCGGACTGCTATTTGTGGGGTTGCGCAAGTACCGCAGCCTGATTGTTGGAGTAAGCGTGGTTTTGATATTGGTCT
Source organism: Acidobacteriota bacterium (assembly GCA_003225555.1). GTDB lineage: Bacteria > Acidobacteriota > Terriglobia > Terriglobales > Acidobacteriaceae > Sulfotelmatobacter. Next base: position 69,518 of record QIAM01000044.1, read on the forward strand.
CAATCGCCGCCATCTTTCAGCCGGAGCGACTTTTCGAGACTGCTTCCACTGTAACTTCTGAAGTTGTTTACAAGGGACGGATAGAGAATGGCATGTTCGAATCCCGTCACTCACCCTGGGAGAAGGCGGTCGATGCGATCCGGTCTCACTTTTGGTTCGGTACTGGATTCGGCACGACTGACAAGGGCGGGGACGCAAGCCAACACCTCGGCAACTTCTCCTCCAGTTCAGTAGTAAGCACAGAATATGGCAGCAGTTATCTGGAGATCCTGACTTGGGTTGGGATGCTGGGAGTGCTGCCTTTCTTCCTCTTGCTTGTGCTATTGGCCGGAAAAGTGTTTCGCACGATGTTATGGATGCTCAGCACCGGAAATGCTTCTCATCCTGCCATTCCGCTGGCGATCGTAGTGGCGGGTGGGATACTTCACGCGGCATTTGAAGATTGGCTGTTCGCGCCAGGCTACTATCTGTGCGTCTTCCACTGGTGCATGGCATTCGTGCTGGTGGATATTGCTCCTGTTCCGGGGCTCATGGCCCCTTCGCTTGGCCGTTCACGGTTTTCGGGGCTTCCGCGAAAGGTCCTGGATGCCGGTACACGATTGCCGTTACGCCCTCCTTCAGCGGCTTCTTAAACAGACAATTCCTTAAAGGCGGTCGTAGCTTTTAGGTCACAAGCACGATGATTACCATTAGTAGCAGACTGAAGTCGGCGCAAGCGGGTGCCCCAATCTGCGGCCTGACGTTCGGGAGTCGCGAGCATGGGCAGGTGGTGGAGAACTTGGCAGGCATTTCGGCTTGGATAGGCAGCCAGACTGAAGCGTTATTCTCAATGCCAAAGTGGATTGGCCTAGGAACTATCTCGGGGCATAGAAGAGCAAAACCACATCGTCGCTCTTCTGTTGCTCTTCCAGCGTCAGGAATACGGCAAGTCGTTCTGCAGCGAAAGTATGAACCCGCTGGTTGTCAATGACAATGACTCTACGGAATTGGTGAAAAAAAACATTCACGGCGACATCATGGTTTTCGACTCGTTCCAGGAATGGAATCAAATCAGCCTGAATTGCGTGGATCCCTTCCTTTCGTTCGTCAGTCGACAATGAAGTGGCCTCTGCCCAATAACCCAACTGGTACATCAGTGATGAAGGATCGGGGGCAGAAAGTGCGCGTTGTAGAAGTCTGCTGTCTTTTCCGGTCAGGTAAAGGTACACAGCCTGACGAAAGCGATGTATCTCCCGGTTCTGCTGCGGGGTAAGCATCACCTCTGCATCGGTGCAGAAGAGTACCGGGGCCTTGGTTAATAGAACTGTCCAACCACAGGGGTCATCCACATTCTTTGAACGCGCAATCACAAGGTCTCCGTCCTTGGCACTCCATTCGCGCTGTAAGCGCGACAGTTCTATGACTTCACGGTTGACCGGCAGAAAAGCCCGGTAGGTTGCTGAAGCTAGCAACACCCCGTTCAGCAAAATGATCGCCAGAACAAGGCCGACAACACTACGAACGGTCTTGAATTTGTCCGGTACAGCGGCCAACGCAGCGGCCGCCAGAAACGTAATGAGAATTGCCATCGTCAGATGTACGAAGTGAGCCGCATGGTGTGACAGCAAGATCGCAGTCGCGGGTACTATAGCGTCACCTAGCATGAGCACAGCGTTGGTTACTCCTAGACCTACCAATGGCCACTTCACGTTGGGGGTGAGTGTCTTGCTGAGGGCTGTGGCGACTGTCAGACCAGCCAACAGCAGCCAGTTCCCGCCGATCAGGTGAGGCAACAGCTCGGGCTGAAAGTGAATGGCAGACGACTGTTTCTCGTAGAAGCCTAGGGAACTGTGCCAAAGAAATGTACCGTCTAAAATCGCACATGCGACACCATACACGAGGGGATCTGCCACACTTCGCCCGGGCCGCCAAGACGGGTCTGCCATACAAGGCTGACTGCTGTCATTCCGGCCATCATCAGTGTTGCATAGGGGAAAATTGCCAATGCGAGCAATTGCAGAGTCCCCATGCCGATCCACAAGAAGATGCTTTTCCGTCGCAGCGCCTCCATCTGCAGCCCGAGATACGCCAATACGAAGACACTCGGAATTATTGGAATGAAGGCGCGCATGAATGGGAGACCCAGAAGCTGAAAGCCTTCGAGGGATGGCAGATGAACCCATGCCAGAAACAGAGTCTTCAGCACTCCGAAGTTGGCAAGCATCAATAGGCCCAAACCTACAATCACAATGGCCGGTGAGGTTAGCGGCAAGAACCGCTCGAACACCCACAGCGCCACGACGCAGAGCAGTGCCCACCAGAAAACATTCCAGATCAAGAAAGCGAACCACGTGTGATCGCCGAGAAGTCTGTTCAGGTAGCCAAACAGGCGTGCTCCCAGACCGAATTTCAAATACCCCGTGCCGTTACTGGGTACCGGAACGCGATAATAGGGGCTTATGATTCGATTCTCGTTGATTGCCGTGAGATTGCTCAGATTTAAGTACAGGCTGAGATCTGGGGCAAAGATCGGTGGCAAGACCGTCGATCCCAACTCCGCTCTGGCTCTGAGGGAAGGATACGAGTAAGTGACGAGTACGAGAACAACAGCAGCAAGCTCGAACGCTGCTCGCCCTTGTGGACTGTTGGCGGCCATGGGCGCTGATCATAGCAGGTCGCGCGCCGGGCCTGGGAAGCGCGAACAAGCGATTGCCCATCGTTCCGGCAGCTCCTTCCTGATATCATCTTGAGAATGGCGACGCCGGTCGCGAGCAAACCCCTTCGCGTTTCACTCGCTATACCCCTCTATAACGAGGAAGAGGTTGTGCCAGAGCTGATTCGGCGGACGACTTCCGTCTTGGACAGCATTCCCGGTGGTCCGCATGAGCTTGTTTTCGTAGATGACGGAAGCTCCGACCGCACCTTGGAGGTTCTCGAAGGAGCTGCAGCGAGTGACGACAGGATCGTAGTCGTAGCTCTCTCGCGCAATTTTGGCCACCAATTGGCATTGGCGGCTGGCTTGGATCAAGTTTCGGGTGATGTGGCCGTTCTAATGGACGGAGACTTACAAGATCCTCCGGAAGCTGTGCCTACTTTGCTGGAGTCATACCACAAGGGTTTGACGTAGTCTATGTCCGACGCGTGAACCGAAAGGAGTCTTGGTGGCTCCGCAGCTGCTATTACGTCTTCTATCGATTGCTCGCCGCTCTGTCTCCTCTTCGGCTTCCCTTGGACGCGGGTGACTTCGGCTTGATGTCGCGTCGGGTGATCGACGAAATACGCAAGATGCCCGAGCATCACCGCTATCTTCGCGGTTTGCGGACTTGGGTTGGGTTCCGACAGGTTGGGATAGCGATCGAGCGCTCGGCCCGTCGTGCCGGCCGTACCAAGTGCTCTCCGCTCAAGTTGCTTAAACTAGCATCGGATGGGATCTTTGCTTTCTCCATTGTTCCGCTCCGCGCCGCAGCGATACTGGGAGCCGTTGCTATTGGGCTGTCAACCCTTTTTTCGCTCTATTCTATTTACGTAAAGCTCTGGCTGCACTCACCCTAGGGCTTCACTGCGGTGATCCTTGCAATGACATTTCTCTCTGGAGTCAATCTTTTCTTTCTCGGAATTATCGGGGAGTACGTGGGACGCGTATACGAGGAAACAAAATCTCGTCCTCACTACGTGGTTGTTAAGGTCGTGGGCCAAAGGGCCTCTGGCCACATTGAAACCAGAGGTCGGAATACCACACCTGAACTTCGGAGTCGCAGCGTGCCTGCGACAAGCACGGACTAAGCTAGAGCAATGAACCCTCATTCGCGAACCGAGAACCCCCTGTGGACCTAGAGTACGGCCAAGCGTATCGCGAGCTTTACGAAAAGCATTGGTGGTGGCGATCTCGGACAGAATTGATTGTGGAGAAGCTCCGTCAACTCCGACCCTCGGGGGGCTGGAAGCAAATCCTGGACATTGGTTGCGGGGACGGGCTGTTTTTTAACCAATTAGCAGAGTTTGGGGAAGTAGAAGGCATCGAACCGGCTGCGGAGTTGGTTGGTGAGAACAATCCTCACCGAAGCCGTATTTATACGTGCCCTTTTGACAAGACCTTCCAGCCAAACAAACAGTATTCGCTCATTCTGATGCTCGATGTTTTGGAGCATCTGGAGAATCCGGTTGCGGCGCTCGATCACATGCTGAGTCTTCTCGTGCCGGCGGGTATCGTTGTTGTCACAGTACCGGCCTTTATGGCGTTGTGGACCAACCACGATGTCTTAAATCACCACTTCATTCGCTATACCAAGCGTCGTTTTCGGGAGATTGCCAGTCAAGCGGACTTCCAGATTCTCGAAGAGCGCTACCTTTACCACTGGACATGTCCGGTCAAGCTGGGTTTACGCATGTCGGAAGGCATTTTTCATCTAAAGCCCCGACCGGCGAAGATTCCTGCTCATTGGGCTAACGAGGCCCTGTTCTGGCTTTCCCGCATCGAGCAAAAAACGCTGAGTGTTTGGAATATGCCATTTGGAAGTTCGCTCATGGTTGTAGGGAGCAGAGAAAGGACGTCTTGAGACTCGTGAAGGCTACACCAACATTGTGCTGCCCGATTTTGTGCTGCCCCAGGCGCCGTGGAGCACAGGTTAGACGACTTCACGCTGTGCCGGTGCCCCGAGGTGACCACTGCTTTACTGACCTCAACTCCATCGATAGTATGGAGCAATACGCCCCGGGATACTTTGAAGAAGAGCACCGAAATTGGCGGATCATTCTGGAACACAAACCGAACGCAGCCATACTTGACGTCGGTTGTGGAAACGGAAATTTCCTACGATATTTGAAAGGCGCAGGAGAAGATCTCTCATTGACCGGTATCGATGTGGCTCCCAATGAACCTCTCGGAGGAATCGAGTACCTACGAGGAGATTTCACCGAGCAGAAATTCGCGGGACAGTTCGATGTACTGCTGAGCTTGGCGGTCATTGAGCACATACCGAACGTGGCAGCGTTTGCAAGACGACTCTGCGAAGTTTGTGCGCCTGGGGGTCTGGTAATCACGATGACCGTGGACGAGCAGAGTCTCATCTATGGCGCAGCACGAGCCTTGCATCGGGTGGGCTACTCAGTGCCCCTGAGGAGGCTCTACAGCAAACACCACCTCAACCACTTTACGCACCAATCGCTTAAGCGTTTGTTGGAGGGGCATGGGCTTTGCACGATCCAAGTCCTGCGGCACAACTCGCCTATTGCAGCGGTCGACACTCCCAAAACATCGACGCTCTCCAATGTGATCTTGAGAACGGGCGTATGGGCGGCATTTCAGCT
>QIAM01000045.1 GCA_003225555.1 Acidobacteriota bacterium
AACGCCGGGAGGAGTCTGGACTGAACGGGTCCTCTATCAATTCTCAGGCATCGGTGGCAATGGTCGGAATCCGAACGGGATAATGTTTCACAACGGGAACAATCTCTACGGTACGACCTACCTTGTAGGGAGCGATGGAGCCGGCACCATTTTTCAACTGTCGCCGCCGGCCACGCAGGGGATCCCTGGAAGGAAACGGTGCTTTTCTCCTTCAGTTCCTTCGATACCTACGGATCTGCACCCACCGCGAACGTGATTTTCGATCGAGCGGGCAATCTCTACACCACGACCTCTGTCTCGTCTGGCGGGACTGGCGAGGTCTTCGAATTGTCGCCGCCAGCCGTCGCGGGAGGCGCTTGGACGCCGAAGGTCGTTCACAGGCGGAGCCGACGGCGGCGGGTTTCATCTATCTGGCTTGACCTTCGATAGAGGGAACGTGTTGTTTGGCACCACCCAGGGCGGTGGTACAGGTGGCGGCGTCGTGTTCAAGGTTCAGCCTTAGCTGCCGGGTGGCCCGCCACCCCTTGTGGACTTTCCTCTAGTTATCAAACAGCATAATGAGCCGGAGTCGTCACGTCCGGTCGCGACGACTGAGCAGGGCCCCGCCTAACGCTCCGCCAAGGGTGGCCAGAAGGATGAAAAACACGGCGGCAACGAACATCATCATGGCCAGGCCTTCCGGAGTTTTTAAAGCTTCCATAGCAGCTTGTACTTGCGAATCACCGCTGCGGGACGCCGCTTTCTCAATGGCCTCGAGCATCTGCTCATGAAGTTTTGCCCGAATCTCAGGCACCGTAGCAGCAACCCCCAGGACAATTCCCAAAAACATCGAACACAAAAGGCCGCTGGCCGCGCCCAGTCGAGCACCCATTCCAGCTTTGACCACGGTCCTCGGATGACGAAGGCGATAAAACGCGACCGCAAGGAATCCCGCGCCCGGCAACGCCGCCGGCGGCGGCAAATGCAGGAACATGGCTGCGACCGCAATCATGGCGGCTGCCGAGCACGACCGCAGAGCTTGAGCCCAGCGCATCGGTACCTGGATAACGGGAACGATCCGAGGAACGTCAGAGACAGCGAGAGAAGATGCGGACGAGGGCGACGTGACCATCGCAGGCCTCTCGGGCACCGCCACGCGAATCTGAGGCGCGCCACAATGCGAGCAGAAGGGCACTCCATCTTCGACTGGGTGCGCGCACTTGTGGCAGGGATGGTCCATGAGAGAAGGGGTACTTACGACAGTACCGCACCGCCCGCGGACGGGCAAGGGACACGCGCCTTCCAATGCTGGTGGCGAAGTGCGAACTTTGAAGCTAAGGCGGGCACGACCATAACATACAACGTGGGTCGATCTGGCACTCTTGACGGCAGTGAATATTCGCTGTACTCCACGCTGGAGCGGCTTCAGTAGAAAGCCTGCCCTGAGCAAGCGGAGTCTGCCAAAGGGTCACGTTCTTTGTGACACAATAATCGCACGCTTGGATCGCATTCTTGCCGAACTGAGCCACTACCCGCCCGCCAGCTCGCGTTTCGTTTGACTGGTGGAATGAATCCGGCCCTAGATCTCGCCCTGCTTGCCGCGAGTCCGCACGTAGACCAGCGTAAAGGTCGATCCCTTGCCTGAACCGGCAGGCTCAACCGCAACCACATGCTGGTTGTCTTCAGTGCCGACTTTCAGTTCGGTGACGGAGCCACTATTGTCATCACACTTAAGCTCTTTGGAGTGCTCCTCTTTCTCATCGGCGTCCGTGTGGACGTTCCCGCCATGCTGGCTGGTATGGCATTCGAGCACCCTGCCATAACTCTTCAGCTTGTCGCGATAGTAGCTGATGATCCTGGCGGGAGCGTCGTCGGATTCGTAGTGAGCGACCACGAGCTTCAAGCCAAAAGCTTCCGTGACAATACCCATATTGACCCGGTCGTTGTCGTGATCATCGGGCCGGAGTCGCGCTCCCGGGTAGAGAGGCAAGCCCGCCTGGCGCGCGTCGGCATCCTTGCCGACGTGCAGATCGCCAACCGAGCTGCGGATGTCGAGATGTTTGTCGTCGTCGTTCTTTTGTTGCGCCCCGGCGGCGAATGCAGGTAAGCCGAGCGCGCTTATGAAAACCGTTGCTACTGCGGCCCTGCAGAGAAGATCCGTAGCGCAGGAATATCGCTTTGTAACGGTCGCATTTCCAGACATAACCCCTCCTGATACTGAGTCCCAAGTTAGTGGCCTAAATCCAGCCTTGTCACCCTGAGCAACGCGAAGGACCCATGCACTTGACTGCACAACGCCTAGGTCTTTCCCCTTCGCATTGCTCAGGGTCAAGATGACAAGCCACACTCGACCCGCGAACTTGCGGGACATAACACTAGATATCTGCATCCTTGCCGTGCGTGCGAACGTAGACCAGAGAGAAACCCGATCCCTTGCCTTCCGGCTCGACAGCCACGATGTGCTGGTTCTCCCTGGTCCCGACTTTGAGTTCGATGTGATTGCCCCTGCTGCCGCCGCAAGTCAATTCATGAGAGCCGCTCTTGGAGTTGTCGGACATGTTCGTGTCAAGGTTGAGATGGTTTGCGCTGTGACACTCGAGAACATTGCCGTACTTCTTCAGTTGATCCCTGTAAAAGGAGACCAACTGCTCCGGTGTTGCGTCAGACTCATACTGCAGGGCGATAATTTTGAGCGCGAATCCGAAGCCGGAGATGTTTACGTTCGCGCTCTTGTCGTCACCCTCGGAGCCCTTCGCCTTCAAGCGCGCCCCTGGATAGACGGCCAGTCCGGTGTCCGAGGCATCCGCTTGCTTGCTAACATGAATCCCGCCCATTGGGGTCTTAATGTCGACCTGCTTGTCCTCACCGTTTGCCTGCTTCTTCACATTGACACTGCAAGCCGGAAGCAATGCCAGGCTCATCCAAACGGCAATTACTAGTACGCACGCGCCTTTGCGGGAAAATCTAATTATGTGCATCTCGAAGACCTCCGCGCGCTACTTGCGGCGGGCGCTCGATCCCGGCGCCGGGCTCCGCTACGTTAGGGATCGTGACCGGCAAATGTCCCCGAATCGCGATCTCGCCGAATAAGGCCTTCACCGCGGCGACTTCGGAGACGGTTGCGTTGGAAAACGTACACAAGTAACTCTCGATCTTGGGGAAGTCCGCAGCCAGGTACGGATTGCCCATCGCCACGACTGTCGTCTTCGCCGCCGCGTGATCCAGCATCTGCTGCAGCAAACTGCCGGTCGCGTCAGCCATGGCCACTGAATTCCCCACTTTGCCCGCGGTCGGAATCACGTACACGGCGGCAACTACAGTCTGCGCCTCGTCGACCGCCTTAAGCACTTCGTCATGCATTCCAGCAGCAACCCGCGGATCCACATAGATCACCCGCGCATCCGGAATGCGCGCGCGAAATTCCCTGCCGAAGGCGCGGCCGGAATCCGTACGCATGTCATCAGAAAAGATCACCGCCACAACCTGGTTGTGGGTCTCTTCTTTCGTCATATACGGCAAGCCTGCCTGAATGGTTCCCACATGTTTCAGGGGCAAGATCTTCCCGTTGTCGCGAACCAGCGTGATCGCGGAGTCAGCCACGTGCTGGCCGAAAAGCAGGTTCTGCGGTTTTCCCACCACAGTGGGGATCACCTTTACATCCACCAGGCGCGCATCCTGAAGACCGAGAGAGGCCTTTACTTTCAGGATCTTGAGCACGGACCGGTCGAGCCGTTGCCGGGAAATCTCTCCCGACTTCACGGCCTGCACCAGCGCATTATAAGAAGCCGGAAGGTCGGCCGGAATCAGCAGAAGGTCATTGCCCGCCTTGAAGGCCTCGACGGCGGCGCGCCCGATATTGCTGGCAAACAGATGCGTAAGTCCGGCCATATCAAGCGCATCGGTCACGATGAGTCCCTTGAATCCCAGCTGATTTTCAAGCAAGTCCGAGACGATGGCAGGGGAAATCGTGGCCACGTGGTTGGGATCGGAATCAAGCGCCGGCACGGTCACGTGAGCCACCATGACCGAGTCGACCCCAGCCGCGATCGCCTGGCGGAAGGGCGGCAACTCCACTGAATCCAGGTGGGCGCGGTCTCCACTCACGCTGGCTACGGCCAGATGAGAATCAGTGGCAGTATCGCCATGGCCGGGAAAGTGCTTCGCCGTGACCAGCATCCCGCCTTCGTGCGCTCCCTTGATGTAGGCGGTGACGAGATCTCCCACCTGCTTCGGGTCCTCGCCGAACGACCGGGTGTTGATGATGGGGTTGGCGGGATTGGAATTCACGTCCGCATCCGGAAAGAAATTCCAGTGAATGCCGATGGCGCGCGCTTCTTCTGCGCTGATGCGGCCGAAGTTCTCGGTGTCCGCCGTGCTGCCCACTGCGCCAAAGGCCATCGCATGGGGAAAAACCGTGGTGCCGATAAGACGCATCGCTACTCCGCGCTCAAAGTCGGCGGCGAAGAGCAACGGCAGTTTGGAGTCGTGTTGCAAACGATTCGCCAGATCGGCGGCTTCATAAGGCTCGCTTCGCAGCAGGAAAGGACCGTCCACGTGGACGGTCATGGCAAAAGACCCGATGTGGTACTTCTGCATGGCCTCGCGCCATTGCAAGTACTCGGGGTTTTCGACGTTGAGAAAGGCGGCACGGCACCAGATCATGAAAACCTGGCCGATTTTTTCCTCGAGCGTGAGCTTGTGCAGAGTCTTCTCCGCCCACTTCTCTCCATCTTTGGTGAGACGCGCGGGACCGGGGTGTTGATACTTATCGGCGGCGAATGCAGGTAGGGACAATACAAGGGCGAACAGGATGGCAGCAGAGAGCTTTGGCATAGCAGGAACGATAGCAGGAGGGGCGAGGCGGTGTCAGGCGTTAAGGCAACAGGCTTCGGAGTCGGTGAGTTCTTAACCGAGATGGGACGTAGGAGCCTGAGTCCGGAGGAATCTACCGTGAATATTGGCTGTACGTACATCCCCGTACTTACACCCGGCTAAGTTGTTGACTCTTCCTTCAGCCGCTTTGCATAGCAAGGAAATTGTGGTCTGAGGCTTGCGCAGAATGGCCGGTGGTTGCGTCAGGGAACCCGCAGGACGACGTTCGACGACCGGAACGAGGGAAAGGTCATCCGCCGGCTCCCAGCCCCTAGAAACGCCTCTAATGCGTTAGTTATCTTAAAGCTAATGTGGCCTCCAGTGGCCTTGTCGTAAGAATCAATGGCTTACAGAGTCCCCTACGCGGAATCAACCACTTACGTTCCCGGGCAAGTGCGGTGTATCCAAATCCACTCTGTCATCCTGAGCAACGCGAAGGACCGGTGTAGTTGGCCGCGAGTGCACAGGTCTTTCGCTTCGCTCAAGATGACAACGCATTGCCAGGGAGACGGCCCATTGCGATGTATCGAATTTGTGGGACACACTTAAGACCTAGGATCCGATTGAACGAGCGCTACAGCGCTCTGCTGAACCAGCGCATCATCTCCGAAGCCCTTCAGCCAGTGGACGTCCGGCTCACGGCGGAACCAGGTCATTTGACGCTTGGCATAGTTACGATGAGCTTGCTGCGCTGCTTGAAGAGCCTGCTCCCGAGTGAGGTCACCACGCCAGTGCTGCACGGCTTGCTTGTAGCCTAGTGAAACCAGGGGTCCGAGATTGGCGCCGTACTTGTCCAGCAGTTTCTGCGTCTCCTCGATCAGTCCGCTCTCAAACATTCGCTGTGCGCGCAGGTTAATGCGGCCGTAGAGCGATTCGCGATCAGGATCGAGGCCGATTCGCAGAATGCGGAAACCGCGCAGAGGTTCGCGCTTGTGCTGCTGCCAGAGTTCGCTCATTTCCCGGCGCGAGGCCAGGCACACCTCGATAGCGCGGATGAGTTTCGGCGTGTCGTTGGCGTGAATTTTCGCCGCTGCGGTTCGGTCGAGGCGGATGAGAATTTGATGGAGATAACCTGAAGCTCGGCTGGCCGCGCGTTCGCGCAGACGTTCGCGCAACTTCTCGGATCGTTGTGGCCCGGGAAAGAGTCCGTCCAGCAGAGCGCGCAAGTACAGGCCCGTGCCGCCGACGACAATTGGCAGGTGACGGCGTGCACTGATTTCTGCCAGCACCTGTCGCCCCAGCCGTGAATATTCTCCGGCTGTAACGTAGCCGGCCGGATCCACGAAATCCAGAAGGTGATGCGGCGCGCGCGCCCTTTCAGCGGGGCCCGGCTTGGCCGTACCGATTTCGAACTCGCGGTACATCGCGACCGAATCGCAATTGACGATTTCGCCGTGGAAACGTCCCGCGAGCGCCAGCGACAAGGCCGTTTTGCCGCTAGCCGTGGGACCGAGAACCACCACCACTAGCGGCTCGGACTGGGTTGTGCCGGGATGCACCGCGTCCACCGTCAGCGCAGGCTCCAGTGAATGGTGTGCCAGTAACGGGCGAGCGTGAGCGCAAGCAGCACGAACGCGATCAGAAGCAGGCCGGTGGTCTCCGTGGCATAGATCGCGTGGCGATCATGCTTTTGCGAGTGATCGTCCTGGCGGTTGGTCTCAGGCACCCGGATATTGTAGCTCCGTGGCAGCCAACGTTTCCCACTCGATGCAAGAGGCATTGCCGGTCACCAAGTCAGCCGAACTGCGCTCGGCGGCCGGGTCTGAGACCCTGCCCACACGAGTTGTGGTGCTAAACTACGCCTCGCCCATGGCTGCGTTGCAAAACCAAAGCAGAATCGCGCGCTTCGGCGTCTTTGAGTTGGACTTCCGGGCCGGCGAGCTGCGCAAGAACGGAGCGAGGCTCCGGCTGCAGGAGCAGCCTTTCCAGGTGCTGGCCCTGCTGCTGGAACGCGCCGGCGACCTGGTCACACGCGAGGAACTGCGCCAGAAACTATGGCCGTCCGACACCTTCGTGGACTTCGACCACAGCCTGAACACCGCCATCAACAAGGTGCGGGAGGTGCTGGGCGATTCCGCTTCCAGCCCACGCTATGTAGAGACGCTGGCCCGGCGCGGATATCGCTTCATCGCTCCAGTGCAGGAAAGCACGCCGATGGAAAGCGCAGCTTCGGGCGAAAGCTCTAGGACCATACCAGTTCGCAGCACGACGGCTGCAGTCGCGTTCGACCCTGACCTCGAAGTTCCCATCCCGCACCGTAGGCTAACGCGCGGGCTGTTCGCTCTGATCCAGGTGATGTACCTCATCTTTTACGCCTCAGCTCTCTTTCGTTTGCATGCCATCTGGGGCATCGCGGACTCAATGTTTCCGGGTTGGGGCGCAACCTCGCTCGTGGCGGCGGTGATGGTGACGGCGGGTGTGGGGATTCCCCTGCGTTGCTACCTGATCTCGGCCGTAGGTTTCGACTACCAACGGCTGGGGGACAAGTTCAAGGCGCTGTTTCCGTTCGTCCTCGCGCTGGACCAGTTGTGGGCCGTAGCGCCGTTCCTGTTGATCGGGAAGATTGGACTGGGCGCAGCCTTTGCGGCCTGCGCAGGGCTGCTGTATCTGCCGTTTTCGGAGCGGACATTGATCCGGATGGCCTATCTCAAGGCGCCAGGGGCTTGGGCAAGACGATCTTGACTTGCCCGGAACTAATCTCACGATCTCTCCGTAACCACGTCTAACAGGCTGGGCTGGAGGTGTGCTTGCCCGGCAGGAGGAATTTTATGGATCACCCGATGAAACGCCGGTCTCTCGTCGTTCTAATCCTTGGTCTCGCCGCGAGCTTGCCGGCGCGCGCTGACGAATGGTCGAAAACGTACAACCTGACCGGCAGGCCTGACCTGCGTATGGAGACCTCCGACGCCAACATCCGGGTTCGCACCTGGGATCAAAATACGATCGAAGCCAAAGTGATTGCGACGCGTTACAAGATTGGTGAAGGCGGCATCCGGGTCGAAGAACACCAGAACGGCGATACGGTCGAGATCAACGTGCGCTATCCTCACCATGGCTTGACCATCGACTTCGGCAATCACCGCGTGGACATCATCATCCAGATGCCGCGGGAAGGCCGGGTCAACCTGCGGACCGGGGACGGCAAGATCGAGGTCGCGGGCTTGAAGGGCGAAATGGATCTGCACAGCGGAGACGGCTCCGAGAACCTCGACGCGGTCGACGGCAAGCTGCGAGCCTCCACCGGGGACGGCCACATCCGGGCCAGCGGCCGCTTCGATGAGCTTGAACTGAAGACGGGAGACGGCCACGTCGACGTACAGGCCGCAAGCGGGTCTTCGTTGGCCGGGGAGTGGCGGCTTGAAACCGGTGACGGCAACATTAGTCTCGAAGTCCCGGGAAATCTGGCGGCGGACGTAGATCTGCACACCAGTGACGGACACATTGATCTTGATTTTCCGGTCACGACTGAAGGCAAGGTTCGTGAGAATGAAGTTCGCGGCAAGCTGAACGGCGGCGGGCCTTTGATGACGATCCGCACCGGCGATGGGTCGATTCATCTGCGGAAGAGCTGACACTTGTGGCTACAGACCGGCTCACAGTTCGAATTCCGGAGAGTCTGGGGACTCGTCTCCGACATGAGTCTCGGGTTAGCGGCCAGACTCTTTCCGAATTGGTCAGAGTTGCGCTAGAAGATTACCTGGACAAGAAAAAAGGGAGACGTTCCGCCTACGAGCTCGCTGAAGAAGCGGGAATCATCAATTGCGCACCGGGCTTACCCAAGGATCTGAGCACTAATCCGCGCTACTTCGCGATTTACCGTAGTGGCCGTCGGCATACTGCCCGGCCTAAGCTTGACTGAAAGCTGAATGAGCCGTGTGAATCTTGTCTAATCGTGAGGAGCACGTTGAATGCACATGCCACGAATCATTTCGTATGCCGCAGTTCTACTCGTTGTCTCGTTGAGTAATGCTCAACAGACTCAGCCGTCGGCTAAGCCTCAGCCCGTGCTGGACCTCTCTTCGATGGATCAGACGATTGATCCCTGCACCGACTTCTACACCTACTCCTGCGGCGGGTGGATGAGGAAGAACCCCATCCCGCCGGACCAGTCGAGTTGGAGTGCCTACGGCAAATTGCAGGATGAGAATACGGCACAGTTGCGGGGAATTCTGGAAGCGGACGCCGTGCCTGATGCCAAGCGAAATGCCGCCAACCAGAAGATTGGCGACTACTACGCTGCTTGCATGGACGAAAAGGCGGTGGAAGCGGCGAGCCTCACAACTCTACAGCCGCGATTCGCCGAGATCGACAGACTGACTTCCAAATCCGACCTCAGCCAGGTCGTTGCAGACCGGGCATATTCGCTGCCCTATCGGCGCAGCACTATGTTTCGCTTTGGTGCGAATCAGGACGCCAAAGATTCGGCGCAGATGATCGCGGAAACCGATCAAGGCGGACTCGGAATGCCCGACCGCGACTACTACTTCAAAGACGATGCCAAGTCTCAGGAATTGCGCAAGGCCTATCTGGCGCACGTGCAGAAGATGCTCGAATTACTGGGCGACAAGCCGGAAAGTGCGGCGGCGGAAGCACAGACAGTCATGCGGATCGAAACGGCGTTGGCGCAAGGCTCGATGACGCGTGTGGAGCGGCGCGATCCGCAAAAGCTCTATCACAAGATGACAGTGCAGGAATTCGAGGCGCTGGCGCCTTCGTTCCAGTGGAATGCGTATTTCACCAAGGTCGGCCTCCCCTCGCTCGCCAGCCTGAATGTGGCCGCTCCTGACTTTTTCAAAACGCTCAACGCGGAAATCGATAAAGAAGATCTGGCGAGCTGGAAGACTTATCTCCGCTGGCACCTCGTGGAGGCGAACGCCCGCTATCTTCCTGCCGCTTTTGTGAACGCCGATTTCGACTTCCACGGAAAAATTCTCTCCGGAGCCGAGCAGATTGAGCCCCGCTGGAAGCGCTGCACTGAGGATGTTGACGATGATCTGGGTGAGGCCTTGGGACAGGCCTACGTCGAGAAATACTTCGGCGCCGAGGCCAAGCAGCAAGTGGTGGAAATGGTGAAGGAAATCGAATCGGCGATGCAGCAGGATATCAGCGCGTTGCCGTGGATGAGTGCAGGCACCAGACCGAAGGCAATTGAAAAGCTCCACGCTGTAGCCAATAAGATTGGATATCCCGACAAGTGGCGCGACTACAGCAAGCTCGAAATCGTTCGTGTCGATGAGATGGGCAATGTGCTGCGGGCTCGGGTGTTCGAATTCAACCGGCAGCTGGCGAAGATTGGCAAGCCCGTGGATCACGGTGAGTGGGACATGACTCCGCCGACCGTGAACGCCTACTACAATCCGCAGATGAATGACATCAATTTCCCCGCCGGCGTGCTGCAGCCGCCGCTGTTTGATCCGAAATCCGATGCCGCGCCGAACTACGGCAATACCGGAGGCACCATCGGCCACGAACTCACGCATGGCTTCGACGACGAAGGCCGCCAGTTCGATGCCCATGGCAACCTGCGCGACTGGTGGACTCCCGAGGATGAGAAAGAATTCGTCAAGCGAGCCTCATGCATCTCCGACCAGTACTCGACTTACACGATCATCGATGACATCAAGATCAACGGCAAGCTGACGCTGGGCGAAGACGTGGCCGACGTGGGCGGCCTCATCCTGGCGTACATGGCATGGAAGGAACATACCAAGGGCCAGAACTTGCAGCCCATCGAGGGCCTGACTCCCGAACAGCGCTTCTTCATCGGCTATGGGCAGAGCTGGTGCTCGAATGAACGCGATGAGAACAAGCGGCTGCGGGCGACGGTCGATCCACACTCTTCGGAGAAATATCGGGCTAACGGTGTAGTTTCGAACATGCCCGAGTTTCAGGAGGCGTTTCATTGCAAGGCTGGGTCGGCAATGGTCAATCAGAACCGCTGCAGAGTCTGGTAGGAGGGCTGCGTGTTTCCGAGCTTGGTGAAGACTCCGCGGCTGAAGACTCGGCCTGCATACGTCAGGGAAATAAAGAGCATGCGTTGAGAACTGGTGCCGTCGCTACGCGACTCGCTCCGCACTCTTGTCTTTACCCAGGACTGACGTCCTGGGCTAATGAATGCTGCCCCTAACGGGGCTGTATTTTGCCGCCTCTTCTACCCTTCGAATTCTACCCTTCGAAAATTTTCGCAGCGTTGAAACGCTGCACCGCCCAAAATTAGGAGTTTTCGAGGAGCTACTCCAGGTCGGCTTTGTCGGGGTTGTAATAAAAGCGGAAGCGCAGAGACAAGTATTGTCCCGTGAATTCGCTGGGCAATGGGGGGAAAGGATTCGATGCGGTGATGCCTCCCCAAGCCGCACGATCCAGTGCAGTATCGTTTGAGGTGGCAACCAGCTTCATCCCCGCAACCTGCCCCTCTTTCGTGATGGCGAATTCAATCGCCAGTTTCCCTTTTTTCCCCATTCTTGCGGATTCGGGAATCAGGCGGTCCCAGTTTTCCTTCACATTCTGGAGAATGCGCTGCAGGTAAGGCCCGAAGTCCACACCCTGCGTGTCGCTCAGGATGTCGAGAGCCCCTAGCTGCCGGCCATGCGCGCCCGTTCCCAACCCGAAGTCGCCTTCCTGTCCGCCGCCTCCACCACGCCGTTCAGCGGCCGCACGAGCCGCCTGCTGAATCGCCGATCCCGCCGACATGGCTCCGACGCTAAAGGGATCGATCTTCGGCTTGGCCGGCACTTGCAGCCTGGCGGTCTGATTGTTGTTCGGCAGTTGCGGAAATCCTTGCTGGCCCTGCTGCGACTGAGGCTGGTTCTGAGCCATCGCGGGCGGAGCTTGCGGCGTTGGCTGCTGCATCGCTGGGCCACTTGGCCCCGGACGACCCGGAGGCGGCGTGGCCAGAATCTTCCGTAACTCTTTGGGATCGAGCTCAGGATGGCGCGCCGTGGCAATGCGATCCTTGTCGGAAATAACGTTGGTCTTCGGCTTCTGCAGCACTTTTTGCGCGTCCGGCGGAAGCGCCAGGAAGGTCGCGTCTTTCGAAGGATCTTTTGTCTGCACCACGACTAAGGGATGCCAGGGCAAATACTTTTCGAACTTCGTGAAGTTCACCACCAGAATAATAATTACCAGGTGCGTGATGATCGAAATCCACGCTGCCTCGCGACGACGCGAGCGCGAAAGATCGTCCTGTAGCTGGATAATCAGATGCGGCACACGCGCATCCAGATCGCGATACGCCGTCTCCCAGTCCTCGGCATCGTAGAGGCCGAGTTGCTCCGGTTGCGGCTTCTCTGGCGGGGGCGGCGCCACCGGATTCTGGAATGGAATTTGTGTGATCGGCATGCGCTAGGCTAGTCCGCTTGGCTCATTAGACACGAAATGCAGTCGCTACGTTGCATCCGGGACTCTTTTGAGATGCAAGCTGGCGGCACGACTGAGTTATTTCTATTTTCGCATCTTTCGCGGGATTCTGCTCAGTGAAACTGTATGCAACTTTGCGATGTAAACATGTGTAAAAACGCGTAAACGCGGCCATATTCAGGTGAGATTTGGGGTGGGTGTCCTAATTCATGCCAGCAAGACCAACCTTGGTTCCATGCTCGCGAATCGCAGCCACAATTTCGAGCGCCAGCGCCAGCGCGCGGCGGCCATCTTCGAGAGGAACAATTGACGTAGAGCGGTTTCGAACCGCGTGCAGAAAGGATTTCAATTCCGCGTGCAGCGGCTCTTCTACAGCAACAGGCGGCTTGGTCACGCCGATCTGGGGATTTACCGAGGGCGCGCCTTGAATACTGCCGTCCTGACCAACAGTAAACACCAGAACCTCCTGGCGTCCATAGTCGAGTGACACATACTGCCGCGGCTGGAAGAATCGCAGCTTACGCACCCGCTCGGTGGAAACACGGCTGGCGGTAAAGTTGGCGATGCATCCGGATTCGAGCTCCAGGCGAACGTTGGCGATATCGACCTTGCCCGAAAGTATCGGCAACCCGACCGCCCGAACTTCCTTGACCGGCGAATTCGCGAACGACAGCACGATGTCGAGGTCGTGAATCATCAGGTCCAGCACGACATCTACGTCCAGCGAGCGCGGGGTGAAGACGCTGAGCCGGTGAACCTCGAAGAACATTGGTTGAGTCAGCAAGGGGATGGTTGCGCGTACCGCGGGGTTGAAACGCTCGAGATGTCCGGCCTGGGCGATGCGCTTGCGTGCCGCTGCCAACTTGACCAGTTCATCGGCCTCTTCGAGCGTTGCCGTCACGGGCTTTTCGATCAGAACGTCGATCCCGGCCTCCATAAGGTCGCGGGCCACCGCAAAGTGATGCTGCGTAGGAGATGCCACGCTCGCGGCGCGCACCTCGCTGTGAGTGGTCAGCATCTGGCGAATCGAGCCAAAGCCGCGGCAGCCAAATTCCCGGGCTACCGCATCCGCGCGATTCAGATCCGGATCGACGACTCCGACCAGGCGCACGGCTTCGCCTTGCTGTTCGAGTTCCTTGCAAACGCGGGCATGATTGCGTCCGAAAACGCCGACGCCGACGACTGCGACAGGAATCTGCTCTTGCGATGGCAGAAAAAATCTCGATGGCTGAGTGCCGGCAAGGATTGTAACGCAAACCGTAGAAAGAGCATCTCGTTAAACCAGCAGGCCGGTGCGCTGGAATCACGCGGTAGGCTTCGCGATGATCGTCGCCCGGTCGGCGTGATCTTCAAGCAGTGGTGAGGTGCCAGATATCAGCGCCGCGTCGTGGATAACGCTTTCTTGAGGATGGCAATCTGTCCGGCATGATACAGCTCGTGCTGGGTGACTCCGTGCAGCATGAAGTAGAAGGTATATCGCTTGCCTGGAACGCGATCCCATAACCGCGAGTCCGGCAACGCCGCCACAGTCTTGACCAGCGTGTCGTGGGTTCGTTTGAGGTCGGCCACGGATTTTCGCCATGCCGATTCGCGCGGCTTTTCTACCCGCGGAAAATTCTGCGATCCTGAAAGCTGAAGCTTCTCTCCGGCCAGGCGGCGTAACACCGCGCCATCCCACGCGGCGATGTGCATGGTCAGTTCCCAGATGCTGTGGACGTTTCGCAGAGGCTTGGCAGCTGCCGTCGCGGCATTCACATCCTCGAGCAGTTCGAGCAACGCGGGGCCGTGCCAGGCGCTGCCGTCAAAGGCGCGACGAAGCTGGTCGGCAATGCGGGAAGCCTCGGACACACGTTGAATCCTCCGATGGGTCGTAGCGCCGCCGTCCCAACGGCTGTCCGGCGGGCGTCCTCGCCCGCCGCGTCGAGGGCGAGACGCCCCTTCGACAAACTCAGGGCAGGCTCTCGAGACAGCCGGCAAGATGCCGGCGCTATTGGGCACAGCTCTAGAACACGTGCAGCTTGATGCTTAGATACTTCTTCGGATCTTGCCGAATCGCCTTCACCAGATCCCGCGTCTCGCCCAGCATCTGGTTCGCGGTGTTGTATAGCGATTCATCCTTGATGAGCCGCCCAGCGGTTCCCTGTCCGGCCTCCAATTCCGTCGTCAATGCCGAGAGCTTGCTGATCGTGTTATCCAGCTTGCGCGCAAGTTCTTCATCCTTGCTCAGCTTTCCGAGCGTACCCTTGCCGGCATTGATGTCCTCGGTGAACTTCTTCAGGTTCGCAATCGCGTCGTTCGCGTTGTTGTAGAGTGAGGGATCTTTCATGAACTTTCCCGCCGTCCCCTTTCCCTGCTGCAGGTCGTCAACCACGGCATTCATCTTGTCGAGCGTGGCCAGAAACTTCTTGTAGGCCTCATCGCTGCTGATCAATGCACCCAGGCTGCCTTCTCCGCTGGCGATCTGCTCGACGATCTTCTGAAACTCTCCGACGGTTGCAGAAA
The DNA here is from genome assembly GCA_003225555.1 of Acidobacteriota bacterium. Taxonomy (GTDB): domain Bacteria; phylum Acidobacteriota; class Terriglobia; order Terriglobales; family Acidobacteriaceae; genus Sulfotelmatobacter. The sequence continues at coordinate 14,710 of QIAM01000045.1, forward strand.
ACCGGTTGTAAAGCGTTGGATCGTAGATCAGTTTTCCCAGCGATCCCTTCCCGCTTTCCGCGAATGCCAGGATCCTGTCCGCCCGCTTCAGCAGTGCATCCATGTTCTGCAGAGTACTTTGGCTGGAGCGCACCACTTCGTTGAAGTCAGGATGCACGCGGGTCGCGAGCGTATCCCCATCGTGGACGGGAGGAGCGACGGCCTGCGCGCTGTCGATATCGATGTAGGTCTCGCCCAGCACCCCGGCGGTTTCGAGCGAGGTCACCGAGTCGCGACGCAGGTTGAAGGCGTATTTCGTGCTCACCTTCATCCGGACTTCGACCGGAGTGAGTTGCTTGTCTTTGTCCGGCACAATCTGGATTTTCACCACGTTGCCGATATCGACGCCACTCAGGCGCACAGGGGCGCCCACGCGTATACCGCTCGCATTGTCGAAATAGGATTTGAGGGTGATATGTTTGGTGAAGAGACCGCCCGTCCCCGTCATCAAAAACAGCAGTAATGCCAGCGTCACGCTGGCGAAGATCACCGTAAGGCCGACGCGCAGTTGCGACCATTTGAGCTGCTTCTGGCTAGGCAAAAGATTCCCTCATCGCGCCAGTCTGCCGTGTTTTCCCTGCCAGCCACGCCAACAGCTCTGACTCGTGACCAGCCCCCAAGCAGCATGATAGCAAACGCAAGGCCCCCGCTTAAGCAGCTTTGACGCGCAGTGCAGAAGTGAGTAACAGCGCCAGAAGATAGGCAGCCCCTCCGCAAGCCAGCGTCACCGTTAGCCCAAACTGAATGGCAATCACCATAGCCAGCACCGAGCCGAGCACGCTGGCAGCCGCGTTCATCGCCCAGGCCCACTCCACGGCGTTATCCTCGGATGCCTGCCCGGCGGGAAATTCCGGCACCGGAGCCGAAGCCAGCGCCCGCAGCCCCGTCGGAAACGGCATTCCCATCACGAAGCCCAACGGAACAAGAATTACCGCGCTCACCAGGAATCTGTAGCCCAGTCCCAGTCCGACCAATGACGCCAAACGGCCAGGCAGAAAAAACACATCCGCGAGGAGCGTCACAATCACCAGCACCAGCGGCACCCAGGCCAGTTCCGTCCGCGGCAACCATAGCCGCGAGAACAGGCTGCCAGCGCCGCTCGACAACATCAGCAGAAAGATCACCACCGTGAGCGCGTAGGTAGGATGTCCAAGGAAAAGTACGAATCGCTGGATGAACGCAATTTCCACCAAGATGTATCCGAGCCCGACCGCCACAAAATAGAGGAGCGCCACCAGCGATTGCTGTCCTCCGCCTTTCTTCTTCTTAAGCGCCAGAGGCAGAACCAGAAAGACCAACACGGCCACGAACGAAATCACCAGGACGAGAAGCAGGACCAGAACGCCAAGGTTCACTTTCCAGTCCACTCCATGCCGCAATCCCTTCTCTAGAATCTGCCCCGGCTTGAGCGTGAAAAAGAAAAACGGTGCATTGTCCGTAACCGGTGCGACGTTGTAAGCATAGTCGCGAGCAAACACGTAAGGATCATTGCCGGCAATGAGCTCGGAAAAAGGATTCAGGCCGGGCTGTGAAGGCAGATACAACGCCGTCAGGATCGGATAAACCTTCAGATGAGCCCTTACCGCATTTTCTTCCTCCGCCGTGAACGGGCTCTTCTTCGCCAGCACCACGACTGGAATGCCGTCCTCGTTGAGCGCCCCTTGCGACGCGACGATGAAATGGCGCGCCGGATTGGCCACTCCCAACCGGTGCAGGGCCTCCATCGCGACTGCGACCACCCGCAAGGCCTCTCGCGGATGCCGGAATTCCCAGCGCGTGATGGCAATCATGCCGTCAGGCTTCAGATGGTCAAAATATTCGCGAAAGGCCTCCACCGTATAGAGATTGTTCTCGCTGAGCGCGAACGCACCCGCAGCGGTCGATGCCCACGTGTCAACCAGCGTCATCTGCACCACATCGAACTGCTGCGGTGTCGACCGCAGGAACGAGCGCCCGTCGGTCACCTGGATGTGGACTTCCGGCCGCTGGTAGAGATGCTTGGAGTAGGCCGCATAGCGACCGCGCATGATGGTATTGGCGATGATGGGATTGATTTCGATTCCGGTCACGTTGGGGCTGCCGTTGGCGACCGCGCGCAGCACGTCCACCCCTCCGCCCGGGCCGATAATCGCGAACTCTCCGCGGGGCCGCAGAACGTTGGCTACCGCAGGCGGAGCCGACATCAAGGCCGCTTCCCATGCCGTGTCGTGCCAGTGTGCCACATCGGCGTTCATGATGTAGGTGGATGCGTCCGCATCGATCACGATGACCTTGGTCGCCGGACCCAGGCGGTCTACTTCGATCCGTGAGAGCGCGTTCCACTGGGCGAACTCCACCCACGCCGGATCGCGGAACATTCCTTTGGCATAGACCACGTCGATGAGCCGGCCCGAGTCATTCGCCGCAATCAGCGCCAGCAGACCCACGACGAACAATCCCGTAGTTTGTCGGGCCTTGCGGGATTCCGCCCAAATCGCGCCCACCGCCGCCATCGTCACGGCGGCGAAAAGAATGGTGTTCGGTCCTCCCAGCCAGTTCAGGAGCAACACGACAGCAATACACGCTATCGCTCCTCCGCAAAGGTCAGCTCCGTAAAGCCGGGGAATGCGCCGCGACTCACGGGCAAAGACGACGGAAAAGAGAAGTCCTGTCAAGAAAAATGGCACAGCGGCGGCCAGATACAGCACCGTGAGCCGAAGGAAATTCCTGCCCGAAACTTCCAGCGCCACCGGCACGTGCAACACCACTTCCAACACCAGCACCACGGCAACAGAATTTGCCAGGCATATCCGCGTGGCTAGCTTCCGCGTGTCGATGCCAGCCAACTTTTCTTTCCAGAGATATGCGAACACTCCTCCAGCGCCCAGGCCCAACAACGCGATCGAGATCGACAGAAACGCGAAGTGATAAAACAGCACGACAGAAAACAATCGCGTCAGCGCAAGCTCCAGGGACAAGGCGGAGAAACTGGCCAGCGCCAGTCCCGCCAGCAGGGTCTTCTCAGGAATATCGCTCCCGCTGAAAGTTGGAGTAGGAGTCGGAGTAGTAACAGACATGATTTTGGTTCGCGGCGACAGTCTAGCAGAAGGACTGTCAGCAATATGGCGAAGAAAGCCCCTCAACCCAGCCGCGTAGCGGCGGCATGTGAAAGCCCGGCACGGAAGTGCCGGGTTGAGTGCGCAAACACGACGAGTCGCGGAGCGACGGCACGGGTACCGTCCGTACTTTGATCTCTAACTTTCCAGAATCACCTGCGCAATCGCCTGCTCCGCGGTGTGCGAAAGCGACAATGCCGTGTTCTTCACCCCTAGCTGCGACGCAAACTCTCCCGCGCGCCGATGAAAGCTCATCGTCGGACGCCCTCCTGGCATCCGAATCACTTCACAATCGCGCCAGCGCACCCCGTGATTCCATCCCGTGCCCAGCGCCTTCATCGCCGCTTCCTTGGCCGCAAATCGCGCCGCATAGCGTTCCACGCGATTTGCCTTGGAATCGCAATAGCGAATCTCGCCCTCGGTAAAGATGCGCCGCACAAAGCGATCTCCGAAGCGCTGAATGGCGTGGCGAATGCGCGGAACCTCGGCGATGTCGATGCCAGTGCCAACGATCATAGGAATTCCAATCGGCAACCTACAACAGCCGATCTCCACGGTAGATCATTTGCCCGTCGATCATGCGCGCCTTAGAGGTGAGCCGGTGAGGCTTAGTAGGTCGAACATCATCGATGTGCTCCACTTCGTGCCCGTGTGCGACCAGCCAGTCCGACACCAACATGCGATGACAACGAAAGTACACACGCTCTGCGCACATATACGCCGTTCGCGTCTTTTCTGCCAAAACAAGCAGTTGAACGATGGTGCTCCCGAACTCCGGCGTGAGCATGTAATCGGCGTAATTGCGGAAACTCTCATTCCGGAGGGCGATGTTGGGCGACTCTTCGAGAATCTTCTTGCGATATCCTCCCAACTCTTTTATCCAGACATAAGAAATTCCAGCCGGAGGAAGACTTTTCTCCAGTGACTCGCGATTAAACTGCGGCAGGCGGCGCGACATGGGAAATGCCCGGATATCCACCAACCTCTGGATCTTGTGGGCCTGCAGCGCCGCGATCAGTTCCTCCAGCGTGCGCGTGGAATGCCCAATGGTGTAGAGAACGGCCACGGTCTTTCGATGCGTTTAAGCAGAGATCCGATGAAGCACGGCTGCAATCATTTCATCCTGCGCGGGAAACACTGTTCGCAGGTCGAGCAGGACCCGCCCGTCCTCGACCCGCGGAATGACCGGTGGATCCGAGGCTCGGAGCCGTGTAGCCACTTCGTCTGCTCCCAGACCTTCGCAGCGTAACGACAAGAGCCGCGTCGGTAGCACCGAAGACGGCGCCGCGCCGCCGCCAATCACCGATTCGCCATCGATCAGTTCAACATTCCACTTGGACCCGCTGACTTGCCGTGCGATCGCCTGGGCACGCTGCCCAATCTCCTCCTTGGTCCGCCGCATCATGCGCAATGTTGGAATCGCATCGTGATCGCGCTTCACGTAAGCCAGAAGTGTCGCCTCCAGCGCCGCGTAGGTAAGCTTGTCAACGCGCAAAGCCCGAAACAGGGAATTCGAGCGCATCCGCGAAACCAGCTCACGACGCCCGCTGATCAGTCCCGCCTGCGGACCGCCCAGCAACTTGTCCCCGCTGTAGGTGACCACATCCACCCCGGTGCGCAAACGGTCGAGCACGCTCGGTTCGCCGCTGATTCCAAATGCCTGCAAATTTACCAACGCTCCGCTGCCCAGATCTTCCATCAGTGGCAACCCGCGCCTTCGAGCCAACTCTACAAGTTCCTCAATAGAAGCCTGCTCCGTGAATCCTGTGATCTCGAAATTCGAACGGTGAACCCGCAACAACAGCCGCGTGCGCTCATTGATCGCTCGCTCATAGTCGGCAACCCGCGTGCGATTCGTGGTCCCGACTTCGCACAGAATCGCCCCGGACTTCGTCATCACATCCGGAATCCGGAACGAGCCCCCAATCTCAACCAGTTCTCCCCGCGAAACCACAACCTCGCCACTCTCGGCCAGACTATTGAGCGCCAGCAGCACCGCCGCAGCATTGTTATTCACAGTGATGGTAGAAACATCCGCTCGGGTAGCGACAGCCGCCTCGGCGGTCCCGGCTGGGCGAAGCCCGCCGGTCCCTGCAACCGTGTCATCTTCCGACAGCAGCTTCCGGAACAAGCGTTCCACATGCACATCCCGCTTGCCGCGCTCTCCAGCCTCCAACTCGAACTCCAGATTTGAATATCCCGCCGACGCGTTACGAATATGCTCGATCGCAGTAACAGCCAGCGGGGCCCGTCCAAGATTGGTGTGCAGGATGACGCCGGTCGCGTTGATGACGCCACGCAGCGAATAACCGAGCGTCCGGCGCAGTTGCTGCTCGATCGCGCTCGGGATTCCGGAGAGTGCCAGGTCCAAGGCCTGCTCGTCAAGCAGGCCGGAAGCAATCTCATCGCGCATCCTGCCCAAGACACCCCGCGCAGCATCCGTCACGGCAGCAGACCCCGAAACCGCTGTGAGTTCCCCCACGGCTGGGGTCCGCACAATCTCGTCCACCGACGGCAGCCGTCGAAAAAGCTCAGCTTTGCCAATGCTCTTCACGGCAAAATTATCCCATGAAACACGAAGGAAACCCGCTCGCGCGTCAGAACAGCCTTGATCTACAGCTTGTGCATGTAGGCCAGCAGGTCCTGAATGTCTTGTTGACTGAGCGTCTGGCTGTAGCCCGGCATCTCGTTGCGTCCCCCGCGAATAATGTCCGTGACACGATCGTCATTCGCCGGAAGCCCGCTCAGCGACAGGTACTGGTGCTTGAAAACGCCTTGCAGTCCCGGACCCTTTTTGCCCCGCGTCGAGTACGGTTCATGGCAACGGTCGCAGTGCGAGTCATAAATTTTTCGCCCGGCAACCTGCTGCGGATTGAGTCCAAGTTCCGCATCCGACTTCCGCCGCTGCACGTCGCAACCTGAGAGCATGACCACGATCAGCCATACGATCAGTCCCGTAACTTCCACGACCCGCCGCCGGTCCCAAAACAAATTGCCTCCGCGATTCCAGCCTTACAATAATAGAAGAAGCCCATGACTGTCGCCGGTGAAGCGAATTCATGAACCTCCGTCGCGCAACAAGAGTAGCGCCGGCATCTTGCCGGCTGTCCCGAGGGCGTCTCGCCCTCGGAGCGGCGGGCGCGGACGCCCGCCGGACAGCCGCCGGGACGGCGGCGCTACTTCGGCGCGGCACTGGCCCTCCGCGACCTCTGCGGAATTTCTCAGCGGCCTCTGCGATTCAAGGTTTGTCTAGCAATCGCCACAGACTAGGCGTCCGGCTAAGTTAGAATCGTTCCTGGATGCGGACCGTCTTCCACTGGAACCTGGGCACACGCGCGCTGGAACTCGGCAAGCGCACGCTGATCATGGGCATCATCAACCTCACCCCTGATTCCTTCTCCGACGGTGGCGCTTACCTCGATCGCGACCAGGCGCTCGAGCAAGCCCAGCGTCTGCTGGACGAGGGTGCCGACATCCTTGACATCGGTGGAGAATCCACTCGCCCGGGAGCGCACGTCGACGTAGGTGCCCGACCACAGCCTGCAGACGCGAGTCAGAATGCCACGCAGAATCCCAAAGCCGCAGTCACTGCCGCCGAAGAACTGAAGCGTGTTCTCCCCGTCATCGCGGAGCTGAAAAAGCGGCATCCCACCGTTGTCGTGTCCGTCGACACCTACAAGGCCGGGGTCGCTCGCGCCGCCACTAGCGCCGGAGCCGAAATCGTCAACGACGTCAGCGGCTTTCGTTGGGATCCGCAAATGGCGAAGACGGTAGCTGAACTGAAATGCGGAGCAATCCTCATGCACATGCGCGGACGCCCCGAAGAGTGGCGCACCTTGCCACCGCCCGTCGACGTCGTGCTGCTGGTCAAGCGCGAACTCAAGCAGTGGGCGGAAGCCGCCATCGTTTCCGGCGTCCGCCGCGAACGCATCGCCATCGATCCCGGCTTCGGCTTCGGAAAAAGCTTCGACGAAAATTACCCGCTGCTGTCACGGTTCCACGAACTGCAGGCGGCCGGATTTCCTCTGCTGGTCGGCACCTCGCGAAAATCCTTCATCGGACGCACTCTCGCAAAAGACGGCAAGGACGCCCCGCCCCAGGATCGTCTCTACGGAACGCTCGCCACTCAGACTGCGCTGATCCTTAAAGGAGCGCACATCCTGCGCACGCATGACGTGAAACCGGCGGTCGAAGCCGCCCGCATCGCCGACGCGATTATGCAAGCCCGCTGAACGCGCCTCACGGCGACCAGTGCGCGCGGCGAATTACATCTGGCAGGGGACAGCATTCTCGTGCTTCCTGCATTCTTGTCAGCGCCTGCTCCAGCGGCCACCCCAGGCACCAGTGCAGGTAAGCCACAGCGACTGTGGGAGAGCGGTTCACCCCGGCAGTGCAATGAAGGTAGACGGTCTGTCCGTCGTCCATCAGGCGCTTGAGTTTCGTTACGCACGCGGGCAATTGCCGGCAGAGATCGTCGGAATCAAAGTCTGCGACGGGCGCGTTACGAAATCGGACTTTTGCCGCCTTCGCCGTTGACGCTTCCGCTTCGAGTCCTCGCTCCCCCACGTCTTCGACCGTCTGCAGGCTGAGAATCACCGTGATGCCCTGGGACCTCAGGTGCTCGAAGTCTTCCTCATCCCAGGGAGACGGCCCTACAAACAAGTTGAGAATGATCCTGGCGAACTCGATACGCGACCTCCAATCAAGTCCGTTCCTAGAACGTCTTCGCCGAGTCCAGCAGGATCGTCACCGGACCCTCATTCAACGATTCTACTTTCATCATCTCCCGGAAGCGCCCGGTCTCGCAGGGCAGTCCCGCCGACCGTAGGTGCTGGACAAAAACCTCATACAACACCCGCGCCTTTTCCGGCGCCGCAGCTGCATCGAATGACGGCCTCTTGCCCCGCCTCACATCTCCATAGAGAGTGAACTGCGAGACAGCGAGCACGCTGCCGCCAACATCCTGCACGCTGCGATTCATTTTTTCCTGGGCATCTTCGAAAACTCGCAAGCCGCAAATTTTCTCAGCGAGGTAAATGGCGTCCACCTCAGTATCAGCTTGCCCCACGCCCAGCAGGACCAGCAGCCCGAGCCCGATCTCGCCGGTGATCTCTCGATTCACCGTAACTCTCGCCCGGCTCACCCGCTGTACCACGGCACGCATCAGAATTGGAGCTCCTTGCGCGTCTCCGCCCCGTTTGACCCCGGCAACATCCACCCGTTAGGATTCAAGAGTGTTGCATCACATTCGTCAGAGGTCCTGTCCGGTGCTTCAGGCCCTTTTCTTTACAGTAATTCACCCGGACCATTAAACTACACGTTTGCGTTTTTCGGCGTAGCCGCGCTTGAGAACAGGCCGAGGTTACGCAAATCGAGTTAAACAAATCAAGAGTGACCCGGCACAGGAGCTCAAACCAATTCCGCACTGCGGGCACCGAATTCAAATCTAATCGAGGCAAGCGAGGAAAAACATGGCAGCCGTAGACGACAAGGTAAAGCAGATCATCGTGGAGCAGTTGGGAGTGGATGAAGGCGAGGTCACGTCCAGCGCCTCATTCGTCGACGATCTGGGCGCGGATTCCCTGGACACAGTCGAGCTCGTCATGGCGTTCGAAGAGGCTTTCGATATCGAAATTCCCGACGAGGATGCCGAAAAGATCCGCACCGTGCAGGACGCCGTCGATTACATCGGCAAGCACGCGAAAGCGGGGAAGTAACAATTGGGACGCAGGGTCGTAGTCACAGGCATCGGCCTGATCTGCGGCGTGGGCAACACCACCGAGCAGGTCTGGAAGGCCCTGCTCGCGGGCCAAAGCGGAGTCCAGCGCATCACCGGCTTCGATGCCACCAACTTCGCCTGCCAGATTGCAGCCGAGGTCCGGAACTTCGACCCGCTGAACTTCATCGAGCGAAAAGAGATGAAGAAGATGGCCCGCTTCATCCACCTGGCCATCGCCGCCTCCGATGAAGCCATGAAGATGTCGAGCCTGAAGATCACTCCTGAGAACGACGAGCGCGTCGGCGTCCACATCGGCTCCGGCATCGGCGGATTCGACATCATCGAACGCGAGCACACTTCGCTGATGGAAGGCGGGCCGCGCAAGATCTCACCTTTCTTCATTCCTGCGGCGATCATCAATCTTGCGGCCGGACAGGTCTCCATGCGCTACGGCGCCAAGGGACCGAACGAAGCCACCGCCACCGCTTGCACCACCAGCGCCCACTCCATCGGCGATTCTTTCCGCATTATCCAGCACAACGACGCCGACGTAATGATCGCCGGGGGCTCCGAGGCCGCCATCACTCCCATGGGCGTCGGCGGATTCGCCGCTATGCGCGCGCTCTCCACCCGCAACGACGCACCGGAAAAAGCCAGCCGCCCCTGGGACAGAGATCGCGACGGCTTCGTGATCGGCGAAGGCGCAGGCATCGTGATTCTCGAAGAGCTTGAGTACGCCCGCAAACGCGGCGCGCCTATTCTCGCCGAGATCGCTGGCTACGGCATGTCCGGCGACGCCTACCACATGACTCAACCCGCCCCCGAACACGAAGGCGGATTCCGCGTGATGCGCAACGCCGTGCGCGATGCCGGTGTCACTCCCGATGTCGTGGGATACGTCAACGCTCACGGCACCTCAACTCCGATCGGCGACACCCTCGAAGCCCACGCCATCCGCAACTTCTTCGGCGACCGCAAAATCGCAGTCAGCTCCACCAAGTCGATGACCGGCCACCTTCTCGGCGGAGCCGGCGGCCTCGAAGCCGGCATCACCGTTCTCGCCCTCCGCGACCAGATCCTGCCTCCAACCGTAAATCTCGAAAACCAGGATCCCGGAACCGGCTCGATGGATTTCGTCCCCAACCAAGCCCGCAAAGCCGATATCGAATACGCCATGTCGAATTCCTTCGGCTTCGGCGGTACCAACGGCGCCCTCCTTTTCCGCCGCTGGACCGAGTAGGCCAACAAGGAAGCATTCTTCAGTAGATTTGAAAGGGTGCGGCTTCCAGCCGCGCCGCAGCTGCAACAAACAGAACGGGGCGTCGGCCCCTGAGGGGCCCTGCCAACCCCCGCGACCCCTTCAATCCCCGGCACATCCCCGCCGTTCCCCACCGGTCCATCCGGGCAATGTCCGTTTTCCTACCCCGCGCGTTGGTCCTTTGTGCCTTTTCATCCGCCGAAACCCGCGCCAGAATGGGCTTTAAGGATGAAGGTCGTCCCCTCGACATGGAAAAATCCTTCGCGTCCGCCATCGCTCCCATCCCTCCCCGGAAGTCTGTCGCCCGCACCGCGCTGATCGACTTGAACGAGTCCTCTCGCGCCCTGCTGGTTGACTGCTTCCGCCAGTTCGGCGTCGAAACTGTCGTCATGACGTCGAATGCCGCCGAACGCATGCGCACCGAGAAATTCGAAGCCTGCGTCCTGCCCTTGAACAACGGCGCGGAAGCTGTGATGGAGGCCGCCCGAACTTCGCGCTCCAACAGCCGTTGCGTGATCTACGGCGTGGGCGGCAACGCGCAGGAAGCCATGCGTTATTCCAGGTACGGAATCAATGCCATGTTTCACGAGCCCCTGGAACGGTCCGCCGCCCTCAAACTGGTGCGAGCCACGCAAATGCTGGTGCTGCACGAATTCCGCCGCTACGCGCGGGTGCCGATCATGACCGAGGTCGCGGTAACCAAGGCGGACCGCCACCGCTTCAACGCCAGCAGTATCGAGGTGAGCTCCGGCGGAATGTCACTGAAGAGCGCCGAAGATGTAGCCGCGGGGGCAAATGTCGAGATCTCCTTTGCCCTGCTGACGCTCCCTCGCGTGCGAGTCAAGGGCGCCGTCACCTGGCGCAGAGGCAAATCCTTCGGCGTCCGCTTCGACAACACCGACGAACGCCGCCTAAGACTGAAACACTGGATCGACGGCTACCTGGAATGCTAGCAAGAATCAAATGTGGCGCGGGCGCCTCGCCCGCGCGCTCTGTCCTCGCGCAAACTCTGTCAGAGGTACCCAATCAAGGCCAGATCTGGGCCTCAGTGTGTGGTGCAGTCAAGTGCGGTGGCGATACGCGCGAGGTCCTTCGCTCCGCCTGAAAAACGGCTGCACTCAGGATGACGCCAACTCTCAAACTGCGCCACCACCCCACAGTGCTCCCGTTACAATGACCATGTGCCCGAAGTATCCACGCGCGAAGCCCCATCCCCCGCACCTGTCGCCGGCCCGCGTCGCTTCACCCTCCGCCAGCGAATCATCCTCCGCATCATCATCTGGGGCGGATGCTGGTTCATCCGCCTGATCGGCCCCACCCTTCGCATCGCTGTCTCCCGCGAAGAAGGAGGTCCCGCAGGCCCCGGCACTCGCCCTCTGGTCGCCTCGTTCTGGCACAGCGGCATCATCCCTGCCACCTACATCTTCCGCGACTACGGCATTCGTGTGATGAGTAGCAACAGCTACGACGGTGAATACACCGGACGCATCATCCGCAAATTCGGCTTCGTCGCCGTCAAGGGATCAAGCACCCGCAACGCCGTCCGCGCCCTGCTCGGCCTGCGCCGCGCCCTAGACGAAGGCTGGACCGTCGCCTTCACCCTCGACGGCCCTCGCGGCCCCCGCCACAAGGTGAAGCCCGGCCCCGTAGCCCTAGGGCGTTCCTCCGGCGTTCCGTTGGCCATGTTCCATGTGGCTGTCGACAAAGCCTGGACCCTCAACACCTGGGACCGCCTGATGATCCCCATGCCCTTCTCCCGAGTCCTCATGCGAATCGGGAAACTGATCCACATCCCCACAGACGCAACCGACGAAGACCTCCAGCGCTACACCGCCGAACTGCAAGCCTCCCTCGATCGCGTCAAAGAATTCTCCGAAGCAAACGTTCACAAAGCCGGCACCCCCGAATTCCCGTACTACAAACGATCCACGTAGGGACAGCCGCATCGGCTGTCCCCGCCGAGCAAGGCTCGGCCGCGCATTGAACCAAATAGCGCCAAAAATCCCGCCGGTCCAGCGAGCAGGCGTCATGCTGAACGCAGCCGCCCTCCAGGCGGAGTGAAGCATCTCGCGCGCACTATCACAAGCCGACTGAGGCGAGCCCGTTTGACTTCCACCCACCCCACCCGCTAAATTCCTCACACGGTTCTTTCGCTCTTTCCCAAATCCTTCGGACTGCGCGTCTTTGCCCTTCGACAAAGACTGGGAAGCGGGTGCAACTCCCGCGCTGCCGCGCAACTGTAAGCGAGGACACCGCAGCCGGCCACCAGAAGAACTCTGGGAAGGCCGCCTGCCGATCCGGATGCACAACATCCTTACTCGCGAGCCAGGAGACCGGCGCAATCCGTCCACCGCAACCCCTTTCGCGTGAAAAGGAGGATGGTATGCGCGTATCCCGCGCCGTATTCATATTTCTAGCAGTTGTCTCTGCAGCCTTCGGCGCCGACCTCAAAGTCAAAGTCCTCGACCCTCAATCCGCCGCAGTAGCCGGCGCAAACGTCTCTCTCACTCGCGTAGGGCAGACCAGAGTACTAGCAACGCAAACCACGACCGCCGAAGGAGTCGCCACCTTCCGCGAGCCTGCCACTGAAAGCTATCAAGTCAAAATCCTGGCCCCCGGCTTTGCCCCCGAAACGCTCGAAGTCGCGCCGCAACAGACAGAGATAACCGTCACCCTCCGCCTCGCCCCCACCTCGGAAACGGTTGTCGTCAGTGCCACGCGCACTCCAGTTGAAGGCGAGACCTCCGGCGCAAGTGTCGCCGCGCTCAACCCCGCACAACTCAACCTCATCCAGCCCATCGCCGCCAACGATGGCGTACGCTTCCTGCCCGGCGTGATCGTCAACACCGCCGGACAGCGCGGAGGCCTCTCCTCGATTTTCGTGCGAGGTGGCGAATCCCGTTACAACAAGGTCATCGTCGACGGCGTTACGGTAAACGAACCCGGCGGCACCTTCGATGCCGGCACCTTGCCCCTCGTCCAAGCCGATCGGCTCGAGCTAGTTCGTGGCACCCAGAGCACGCTGTACGGCTCCGACGCCATGACCAGCCTGGTACAAGTCTGGACGCGCAGTGGAACCACGCGCACGCCTGAACTCCGCTTCGGCGCCGACGGAGGCAACTTCTCGACCGCCAGCGGCTACGGCTCTCTAGCCGGAGCCCGCGGCCGCTTCGACTACAACGCCTTCGCAGATCAGTTCAATACCAATGGCTCCGGCACCAACAACCACTTCACCGACACTCTAACCGGGGCGAACGCTGGAGTAGTTCTAAGCCAGACCGCGTCTCTTCGTGCTCGCGTGCGCCATTCAAACAGCCACGTCGGCATTCCCGGTGAATGGAATTTCAACGGCTTCGTCCCCCTGGTAGACGTGAACGAAGCAACCCAGCCTCTCGAACTTGCTCTCGCCGCTCCCTCAGGATGGCAGCACCACGCGACCGCCTTCGACTACAGCTATCGCTACGAAGAACTAAATCCCAACGGCGATCCGAATCGCGTAAGTCCCATCTTTGGCCAATTCGACTTTCCCACTCACGAAGTCGACCACATCAACTGCGTTGGCTTCGAATATCAGGGAGACTACTCCGAGCGCACCTGGGCCCATACCACGTTCGGTTACCGTGTAGAAAACGAAAACGGCTTTGTCGGAGACCTCGGTTTCGGCCAGGCCCACGGGCAGCGCCTGAACAATGACGCTTACGCGCAACAGCAACTCATCCTAGGTCGCCTCTCAGTCATCGCAGGAGCCCGCTTCGCCCATAACAGCGCGTTCGGCAACACCGGCGTGCCTCGGGTGGCTCTGTCTTATCAGGGTGTCCGCGGGAACGAGACCTTTTCAGGCACACGTCTGCGTTTTTCCTACGCCACTGGATTCAAAGAGCCGCGTCTGGAGGAAACGTTCGCCGGCCCTCCCTTTTCCAATCCCAATCCCGCTCTGAAGCCCGAGCGCGTGCGCGCCTTCGAAGCCGGCATCCAGCAAAATTTCTTCAACAGCCGATACGTTCTCAACACCACCTACTTCAATAACCTGTTCCACGACCAGATCAACTACGTCATCGTTGACCCCAACAACTTCATCGGTCAGTACGTAAACCTCAATCAGGCCTTGGCGCATGGAGCCGAGGTCGAACTGCAGGCCAAGCTACGCTCTCGTCTTCTGATGAATGCGGCCTATACGTACACGTCCACCCAGGTTCTCGAAAATCCAGCTCCCTTTGATCCCGCGGTTAGTCCCGGCTCGCCCCTCCTGCGCCGTCCCAAACATTCGGCCACCGCGCTGCTGAACTACCTCGGCACCCGCTGGGGCGGAAACCTCGGGGCGAGCTTCGTCGGGCGTCGTCCCGATTCCGACTTCCTCGGATTCGGAATCACTCACGCCGCCGGCTACATCCGCACGGATCTCGGTGGCTGGTACGCCCTGCATCCCCGAATCACCGCCTATCTGAATATCGAGAACGCCCTTGACCGCCACTACAACGAAGTCGTAGGCTACCCAGCCCTGCCCATCACCTTCCGCGCCGGACTCCGCTTCCGCCTAGGTGGAGAGTAACCAGCCCAGTGTGGCGCGGGCGCCTGGCCCGCGCCAGCCGGGATGGTCAATGCTCTGGCAGAGTCGCGGATTCCCACTCCCCTCCCACCGGCGGCCTGCCAATCTCTCCTTGGTGGTCACATCGCACAAGAAGAGTTGGATCAGACGAACCTCTGCGCTCCACTCTTACTTTGCTGGTTCGCGGCTCACTCCGAACACGCCGAGTTCGGTAATTCCCACTCTTGCAAGACTCGAATGCCCTCTATGCCCCTCAGCACATCTTTCGGATTGCTTTTTCCCACCGATTACGAAGTGGATTCTTGCCTAGCTTGGTTCCAGCGACATCGCAACGGCGTCAGACAATCGGGATAGGGGGAGCGGTCACCCGCTCGCCCCTCCCACACCACCGTACAGGCGGGTCCGCATACGGCGGTTCAGTAAGTTAAGCCCGCAAAGGTCGTGAGGTTCAAATCGTCGTTCGCCGCAGGGGCTTCGCCGCTCTACCGGGTTCCGTTTCGGCTTCACCGTCTTCTGAACCGGTACAGCTCAGCCGAGGCTGATTGGCTGGCGCATGGCCACCCATGAGTTCGACGTTCTACT
>QIAM01000046.1 GCA_003225555.1 Acidobacteriota bacterium
CAAAGAGGATCTTGTAAATCCAGTCGCCGCCCGGCGCCGGAGGAGGGCTAAGCTCGAAGATGCTGCCGAGGCCGTTGAGCACGCCCTGGCTCTCGCCGTACAGGTTTCCCTTTGAATCCAAAAGCAAAGGTGAGCTTTCGGCGATTGCCTCGTCAGGGGTGGGGAAATCGTGAAGGATTTTTTCCCTCCAGGGGCCACCCTGCACTGCTGGCGGAGACAACTCAAAAACTGTCCCAGAACCCACCGTTGCGCTACCCAGTGTCGAGCCGTAGAGATTGCCAGCGGCGTCGAGGATCAGGGGCCACTGAGGGAAGACTCCGTCAGCGGAGCTTTGTCCGAACCGGTAAAGGATGCTCTATGTTCAGTGTCCGCCGGTCCCGCTCGGGGGCGTCAATTCGAACACCGTGCCGCACCCCGCACCACACAGCGCGTTGCTGCCGCCGCCGAAATGCGTCGTGCCGTAGAGATTCCCCGCCTTGTCTGCAACCAGGCCGCTCATTGGAGTGGCTCCGTCGCTATTGCCCTGGAAGTTGTGGAGTACGGTCTCGGTTTGGGCTAGCGCGGTGCCGGCTAACATCACGGTCACAACGGCAATCGCCAGAGAGCGAGAAAGAGTTATGCAACGTTGCTTGACAGTCATGGAATCTGCTCCTACGAAAGTGAATACTGAAGACTGAGGTTACCTACGGCCGGAGAGACACAGGGTATCCGGACGAAAAATATTGTGCAGGCTGTTGGGCAGGGGCGACACATTTATCACCTTACCGTGGCAAACGAAAGTTCATCGTCCTCACCCGGTAAGGATGCCCGGGCTCCTTCAACTACGCCTCGGCTATAATGTCCTGTAACGCTGGTTGGGATGTTCGCGCTTCGAGTCCCCCGCCTTGAGGATCGATTTCCGCCTCGTTGCCGATCACCCGAGCACAGGAGTTCGCATGGCCATCGAGAAGACCGACAAGATCTGGCACAACGGCAAGCTCATCAACTGGGATGAAGCCACCATTCACGTGATGTCGCACGTCATCCACTACGGCTCTTCGGTGTTTGAAGGCATCCGCTGCTACGCGCTGCCTTCGGGGCCGGCGATCTTTCGTGCCAACGAACACATCCAGCGGCTGGTGGATTCGGCCAAGGTTTACCGCATCGAGGTTCCGTTTACTCGCGAGGAGATCGTCAAGGGTATGCTTGAAACTGTCGGGCACAACGGGGCGTGGCCCTGCTACGTGCGGCCCATCATTCTTCGTGGATATGGTGAGGCGGGCGTGAATCCGTTCAACTCGCCGACTGAGGTCTACATCATTAACTATCCGTGGGGAAAATATCTGGGTGGCGAAGTGGAAGGCTGCGACGTTTACGTCTCGTCGTGGACGCGGCTGGCGCCGAACACTTTGCCGGCGATGGCCAAGGCGGGCGCGAACTACATGAACTCGCAGCTCATCAAGATGGAGGCCATCGTCAACGGCTACGTGGAAGGCATCGCGCTCGATATCAACGGATTCGTCAGCGAAGGTTCGGGGGAGAACCTATTCCTGGTGCATCGCGACAAGCTGATTACAGCGCCGCTCGGCAATTCCGTTCTGCCGGGCATCACCCGCGACTCGGTGCTGCAGATCGCGCGCGACTTGAACGTTTCCATCGTCGAGCAGGTGATTCCGCGCGAGATGCTCTACCTTGCCGATGAGGCCTTCTTTACCGGGACTGCCGCGGAAGTTACGCCCATCCGCTCCGTCGACAAGATCAACGTGGGCAAGGGCGTTACGGGACCCATCACCAAGGCGATTCAGAAGGAGTTCTACGCCCTCGTGCGCGGCGAGAAGCCCGACCGCCACAATTGGTTCACGGCGGTCCCGGTACGCAGCAAGCAGCCGGTCAGCGTTTAGTTCGCACGCGATTTTTAAACTGGGGGCGCTCTATGCGCCCCTATGGGATGGCTTTTCTGCAATCACTCCAGCGAACTTAAGACGTTGTCCAACCGCCAGATGGCAGCCATTACCTAGGTCATCTTGGGGAAGGTGACGGTTCGCGTCATCATACGAAGAGCTTCGACGGAAACCCTTCATGAATATTGATGACCTGCTGCGGATTGCGACGGAACGGCGAGCCTCGGACTTGCATTTGAAGGTGGGGAACTATCCTCACCTGCGCGTGGACGGCGAGCTGCAGCCCTTGACCGACCAGCCCCGCATTAGCGCGGAAGACATGCTGACCATGGCGTTCAGCATGATGTCGGCCCGCCAGAAGCAAAAATTCAAAGAGACCACTGAAATCGATATGGCGTATGGCGTCGCCGGACTGGGACGCTTCCGTGTGAACATCTTTCAGCAGCGCGGCAATGTGGGACTCGTCCTCCGCGTCATTCCCACCAAAATTCGCGCGCTGGACGAACTTTTCCTGCCCAAGGTGGTCGAGCAGATTTGCGATATGCCTCGTGGGCTGGTGCTGGTGACGGGCGTGACTGGTTCCGGTAAGTCGACAACGCTTGCGGCCATGGTGGATCGGGTGAATTCGTCGCGTGCGGAACACATTGTTACGATCGAGGATCCTATCGAATTTCTGCATCGGGACAAGAAAGGCTACGTCAACCAGCGCGAAGTCCAGGTGGATACACCTTCGTTCGGCGCGGCGCTGCGGGCCTCGCTCCGTCAGGATCCGGACGTGATTCTGGTGGGCGAAATGCGAGACCTGGAAACGATTTCGACCGCGCTGCACGCCGCCGAAACCGGCCACATGGTGTTCTCTACGTTGCACACGCTGGACGCGGTGGAAACCGTCAACCGAATCATCTCCATCTTCCCGCCTCCAGAGCAAAAGCAGATTCGTATGCAACTGGCGGCTGTGCTGCGGGCCATCGTCAGTCAACGCCTGGTTCGGCGCTGCGATGCCGAAGGTCGCGTGCCGGCAGTCGAGATCATGATCAATACGGCCTTCATCCGCGAATGCGTTCTGGTGCCGGAAAAAACTCGGTCTATTCGGGACGCCATTGCGGCGGGCACGTCGCAGTACGGCATGCAGACTTTTGACCAGTCCTTGTGGGATCTGTTCCAGGCTGGCTTAGTGAACTACGAAACGGCGCTGGAGAATGCTTCTAACGCCGACGACTTCAAGCTGCGTATGCAGGGCATTGCTTCGACCGCCGACATTTCGCGGCAGTCGATGCAGGCTGCGGGATTTGGAAGTAAGTAGTCGGGCTTCGGGGATTTGAGATTCGTCTTCTGTACTGAGTTGCCTCTTTGATGGGCGCGCATTGAGCGCGCCCCTTTTTTTCCGGCACGACCCCGGACCAGTTCCTGCCGCAGAGCTCAGTGTTGTGGTGCGTTTCCGAACTGCGCGAAGGTGATGAAGTGTCCGGCGGGGTCCTTGATGCCGATCTCCCTGGCTCCGTAGAACGTTGTGCGTACGGGCATGACGACTTCTGCGCCGTTGATGGCGGCCATGGTTTCGTCCAAGTTGTCGACTTCGACATAGAGGAACGTGGGGCCCTTGCGGACCAGTTTGGAGATCGCGCCGACGTCTTTGTCAGCGCTGGCGTAGCTTTGGTACATCAGTTCGACATTGCTCTTTTGCAGCATGGCGAAGGCCAGCTTGTTGCCGTCGGGCACTTCGGTGGTCTTCTGGAAACCGAGCTGTTCCACCCAGAACTTCACGCAAGGTTCTACGTCTTCCACGAAAAGCACTGGAGTAAGTTTCTTCACGCTCATGGCTGTGTCTTCTCCTCGGCCTTCGGCTGCCCCAGAGGCAGGTTGTGAGTAGTGAAAGGGGGCTGCGATTCTCTAATTTTTGTCCTTGTCAAGCCGTAGTAGTCTTAATTAGACTAGCGAGATCATACTGTAGTCCAATATCCATGTCAAGGCGGACCTTTATGTCAACCGCAGCACGCCGACTGCAGGGCCTGATTTCGATGGGGCCGGCCATCGCCCACGACTTGGAATTGCTTGGGGTGCGCAGTGTGGCGCAACTGGCTCGCAGAAATCCCGAACGGCTCTATGAGGGGCTGTGCCGCGTGACCGGACAGCCGCAGGACGTCTGTTGTCTCGACGTTTTCCGCGCCGCCGTGGCGCAGGCACGGAATCCACTCCTGCCGATCGAGCAATGCCAGTGGTGGTACTGGAGCCGGCAGCGGAAAGCGGACGATGCCCGCGGTTAGGAAGCGCGAGCTGACGACGCCGGACCTGGTCCTGCTGAGCCTGTTGGCGGAACGGCCCATGCACGGCTACCAGGCAAACCTGGAACTGGAGCGGCGGGAGGTCCGGGACTGGGCGGGGATCTCGCGGCCGCAAGTCTATTACTCGTTGGAGAAACTCGCGCGTCGTGGCTTGGTTCGAACGAACAAGAGTGACGAGCCGGCGGCCGGTCCCGAGCGTACTGTCTTTGCGACCACGGCAAGAGGACGGGCGGCACTCGCGGATGCACTGGAGCGAGCGGATTGGACCATGCAGCGGGAGCGGCCTCCGTTTCTGACCTGGGTCGCGCTGTCGTGGCAGGCTCGGCCTGGAGTCTTCGAACAGCAGCTGCGCCGCCGGCAAGCATTCCTGGAAAGAGAACTGACGCGGGAAGCGGAGGTGCTGCGATCCATTCGGGACGAGGTCGGCCATCGCTTCCACGAGGCGGTCTGGATGGTGAGCCTGGTGATCGAGCAATTTCGCACCGAGTTGCGGTGGCTGCGGAAGCTTTCGGTAGAAGTGCACCGGCGGGCTCCCGCGCGGCATGCTGAGTACGCGGGGGGATCGGGATGATTTCTTCGCTTGGGAAGAAAAGAAAAACTTGAGTCGCAGAGGGCGCGGAGAAGTGCCGGACCTCTTTCGACTGAACCATTCGCATCTTGTGTGCGGTTGCGCTATCGTCACTTGTATGGCGTTCTCGCGCCCCAAGAAGAAGAGCTATTCCGAGGTGGAGCTGTACGAGTACGCTGTCGGCGCCTTGGGCCGGCGCATGCGGACGGTGGCCGAACTGAAGCGGCTGATGCGGGCACGCGTCGAAGAGGCGGAGAGCGAGTACGGGCAAACGCTGATCGAACTTGTGATCCGGCGACTCAAAGATCAGGGATATCTCAACGATTCGCAATATGCGGCGGCTTATTCATCGTTGCGACGCGACAATCAGAAGCTCGGCGGCATGCGGGTTGTCACGGAATTGAAAACCCGCGGCGTGCACGGCGACGTGATCGAGAAGGCTGTAGAAGCCGCCTACGAAGGCGTAAACGAAGAGAAGCAGGCTCGCGAGTATCTGCGGAAAAAGCGGTTGGAGAAGCCGAAGGATCAGAGGCATGTGGCTCGCATCTTTCGGCAGCTGACCCGCGCCGGTTTTCGCACCAAAACGATCATGGCAATCTTGAAGAAGTGGGATGTAGACGACGAGACCTTGAGCGCGCTGGAAAGCGAGTCTGCATGAGTTCGAACTGCAAGTGAAAGGTAAGTGCCATTTGCCTTCGGGCCTCGCGTGCGCCATACTCGACACCGATTCCGGCCACCATTCAAGGAGGGCAATATGAAGGTGAAGCTGGTGGCAGTGTTTGTGGCAACGGTGCTCTGTGCCGCATCATTTGTGTGCGCACAGGATGCCGACAGCACGAGCAAAGAGAAGACGACCCATACCAACCCAGTAAAGAAGGCGGCCAAGACGACGGCCAAGGACACGGAAAAAGCCGCCGACAAAACGGCCTCGGCAACCGAGAAGGCCGCAAAGAAAACCGGCCCCGTCACCAAGAGCGCCGCCAAGACGACAGCCAAAGACACCGAGAAGGGTGCCAAGGCCACGGCGAAGGGCACCGAGAAAGCTGCCGACAAAACCGCGACAGCGACCGAGAAGGCAGCGAATAAGACCGGCAGCGGCGTAAAGAAAGGCGTGAAGGGCGTCGGCCACGGGGTCAAGAAAGGTACAGAGAAAACCGTAGACGCAGTGAAGTAGCGGCGGGCAGCAGGTCGATTAACCACAGAGGGCACCGCGAGCACGGAGGAGCGCAGGCAGTCGATTGCTCCGTGCTCGCGGTGTCCACTGTGGTTTTGATTTTTGGCGATGCTAGAATTAAAGTTTGCCTGCAACATGCTGACCGGTTCTGAAATTCGGCGCAAATTTTTGGACTTCTTTGTGCAAGAAGGACACAGGGAAGTGCATTCGTCGTCGCTCGTTCCGCAGAACGATCCTACGCTGCTGTTCACCAACGCGGGGATGAACCAGTTCAAAGACGTCTTCCTTGGCCTGGAAAAGCGCGACTATACGCGCGCCACCACCTCGCAGAAGTGCGTGCGGGCCGGTGGCAAGCACAACGATCTGGAGAACGTCGGCTTCACCAACCGGCATCACACGTTCTTTGAGATGCTGGGGAATTT
Source organism: Acidobacteriota bacterium (assembly GCA_003225555.1). Classification (GTDB taxonomy): domain Bacteria; phylum Acidobacteriota; class Terriglobia; order Terriglobales; family Acidobacteriaceae; genus Sulfotelmatobacter. Next base: position 6,327 of record QIAM01000046.1, read on the forward strand.
TTCTTTTGGTGATTACTTCAAGAAGGATGCGATTGCGTACGCGTGGGAATTGATTACGTCGCCGCAGTGGTTCGGGATTTCGAAGGACAAGCTCTACGTGACGATTTTCAAAGGAGAAGCCGGCATCGAGCGGGATGCCGAGGCGTATGAGTTGTGGCTGGGACAAGGTGTGCCGAAGGATCGCATCTACGAGATGGGATTGAAAGACAACTTCTGGCAGATGGGCGATACCGGCCCTTGCGGGCCGTGCAGCGAGATTCATTACGACATGGGTCCGGCGGCTTCCGATCAGGGATACACGGATTGCGAGTTTGGATGTGACTGCGGACGGTATGTCGAGATCTGGAATCTGGTGTTCATGCAGTTTGACCGCGATGCCAGCGGGAAGTTGAATCCGCTGCCCAAACCCTCGATTGATACTGGGATGGGGCTGGAGCGGGTGACTTCTGTCTTACAGCGCGTAATTTCGAATTACGAAACAGATCTGTTCACACCGCTGATCAAGCGCGCCGCTGAATTGACTTTGGGTACGGGGACCAGAACTGCCGAGCTTGGCTCCGCCGGACAGCCGAGGGCGGCTCTCCCCACCCGAGCAGAAACTGTGGCGGCTTCTGGGCCGGGCCCAGGTCATGTGGCGACAGCCGCCTCGGCTGTCGGTGCGGAGCGAAGCTCCGCTGGACTTTCCAGCCACAAGTCCGCAGCTTCCCTGCGGGTCATCGCCGACCACTCGCGAGCAGCAACGTTCCTGATCTCCGACGGAGTTCTGCCCTCGAACGAAGGCCGCGGCTATGTGCTGCGCAAGATCATCCGCAGGGCCATTACACATGGACGGTTGCTCGGACAGACAGAGCCGTTCCTGCACGACATGGTCTTCGCAGTCCGTGACCTGATGCAGGATGCGTACCCGGAGCTCAATGAAACCGCAGACCGCGTGTCGAAGACCGTGCTGATCGAGGAAACGCGCTTCGCACACACGCTGGACATTGGACTCGAAAAGCTTGAGGAGTTGCTCCAACGATCATCCGGGATGCTGCCGGGCGAAGCAGCCTTCAAACTCTACGACACATTCGGGATGCCGCTGGATTTCATGCAGGATGCGGCGCGTGATCAGGGTATTGCGTTCGACCAGGCTGGGTTTGACCGGTCGATGCAGGAGCAGAAGTCACGCGCTCGTGCTTCATGGAAGGGTGCGGCGCAGCAGACTGCCAATCCCGCTTATCAGCAGCTTCCGAAATCCGCCTTCGAAGGTTACCGCCAGACTCGCTCGGAACACTGCGAAGTGCTTGCGATCATCCGCAACGGCCAGGGAACCGAGGAGCTTAAGCCCGGCGAAGAGGGCGAGGTCATTCTCGACCACACCCCTTTCTATGCTGAATCCGGCGGGCAAGTCGGTGACCGCGGATGGCTCTACTCCGACGATCACAACACGATCGTTGCCGAAGTTAAGGGATGCTACTACCCGATTCAAGGTGTGCGCGCGCATCAGGTTTTAGCAAAATCCCCACCCTACGAAAACCGCGTAGGGTGGGGTACCCTCAAGGTCGGGGACAAGGTTGATGCGGTGGTCGACACCGACATTCGTCAGTCCACCATGCGCAATCATACGGCGACGCATTTGCTTCACGCCGGACTGCGCGAGGTGCTGGGTAAGCATGTGAAGCAGGCGGGGTCGCTGGTGGCGCCGAATCATCTGCGCTTTGACTTTTCGCATTTCACTGCGGTCGAAGATGAAGAGTTGCAGGACATCGAGGACATCATCAATAAGGAAGTGCTGCGCAATCAGAAGGTCGAGACTATTGCGGACGTGCCGATCGACGTGGCGATCAACGAGTATCACGCCATGGCGCTGTTTGGCGAAAAGTATGGCGACAAGGTTCGGGTGATCAAGATCGGCGACTTCTCCACTGAACTCTGCGGGGGCACGCACACCGGGGCGACCGGGGAGATTGGGCTGATCAAGATTCTGAAGGAAGGCAGCGTGGCTTCGGGTGTGCGGCGCGTGGAGGCGGTTACGGGGGAAGGATCGCTCGCGCACTTCCGGAAGGATCATGAGTTGGAAGGAGTGGTGTTGAGCTTCGTTTCACCCACCTTTGCGCAAAAAACGCGCAAGGATGGGGCACCCTCTTCCGAGGAGGGTTCGGCATCTCTAGCTGAGGCTTTGAGGATCGAACTCGATAAGAAAGATGCGGAGATCAAGCGGCTGGCGCGCGAACTCGATCAGGCGCGGATGAAGTCGGCATCGGCGTCCATCGGCACGGCGAACATCGGCGACAAGATCAAAGATGTGCGCGGCGTGAAAGTGCTGGCGCATCGGGTAGACAATCTGGAGCGTCCGCAGATGCGCACGCTGGTCGATCAGCTTCGCGACAAGCTGGGCTCGGGTGTCGTCGTGCTGGGTTCGGCTTCGAATGGCAACGTTTCGCTCATCGTGGGCGTCACCAAGGATCTGACTTCGCGGGTGCAGGCCGGGAAGGTGATTGGTCCGGTTGCACAAAAGGTCGGCGGCAAGGGAGGCGGGCGTCCGGACCTGGCGGAAGCCGGAGGGAAAGATGCGGCGGCTCTGGACTCCGCGCTGGCTGAGGCTTACGGGGTGGTGGAAGCGCTGCTCGGATAGGTGCCGGAACGTGCGCTAATCTCTATGGAAGATCGCATCCGCTTCATCGAACACTCGGGCAAACAGATACTGCTGGTGGACGTTTCCAAGTGCTCGGCTCGCGAAGTTGAAACGCTGGCCCGACTGGTTCCTTCCTACGTCACCAGCGAAGCCCTGGGCTCGGTACGGCTGCTGGCCGATTTCACGGGCGCGGAATTCAGCCGCGTCGCTATCGATCGCCTTAAGGAAAGCGCCGTCTTCGACCGGCCCCATTTGAAGCGCTCAGCCTGGGTAGGAATCGACAAGCTTCCCAACGTCTTCTATGAGCATATCAAGAGTTTCTCGCGGCGGGACCTGCCGACGTTTCAGACCAGGGAAGAAGCCATGGATTGGCTGGTCAAGGATTAGTTTAGCAGGCTGCGGGGAAACTGACTTTGTGCTTGGCGTCCCCAGCGGCTAAAGCCGGATCATTTCGTGGCGCTTAGCGGCACGGCTGGAAGCCGTGCCCTTTCAAAGCAACGCCGCACTCTTGCAAAAACAGCGCCCCCACTTTTTCAAAACAACGACGCGCCACAGTCTTTCCGCAGCATGCTACATCGTCCGATGGACTAACTTCGCCAGCGTAGCGTTACTGCGCTCTGCATCGGGTGCTTCATCCTGCCTCCGGTCCGCTTGGCTTCCAGATGCGCGGCCTTTAGCTGGAAGTACCATTTCGCGGGACGATCGGCGTCGTCGATCAGCATCAGATGTGGGTTGTGTTTCAGGCCTTCGGCTTGCTTCTCCATGGTGCGGCGGTCTTGCTCGACGAACTTCGAGAAAACGAATTTCAATAATTGCGGACCGAAGGGCAGCCAGCGGAAGAGGTTCCAGGCGGCGACTACGTCGATGCGGCAGTGATTTCGCGTGATGGGCGTGACTGTGGTCAGGCTGGAGAACCAGTACTTGCCGGCGCGGATCACTTCGGTGCGAATATTTGGCAGGACGAAGTCGATCGTGGTGGTGATCGACTCGGCGTCGGCGTAGAGGCGCAACAGCTTGTAGGGCGCGGAGTTCGAGCTAGGGGTGTGCGCGCTCATGCGAAAACCGTTGGGGATGGGTTCGAAGTTTTTTCGCTTCTCGTGAATGCTGTGGCGACTGCGCCACCACCAGGCTTGGTGGACGAAGGGTCCGTGGGCGGGATCCATCAGGCCGATGATTCCGTGGTCTACGCTTACGGGCATTTCAGCAGTGAGATAGGCGAGCTTATATTTGTCGCTGAACTTTTCGATCTGGGGCGCGGGCTCGGGAGCTTCGGTTGGTTTGGTGAATCCCGCGCCTTGCGGGCTCGGGTCGGAGATGTAGGCCCAGATGAATTCGTCCTGCTCTTCGCAGGGATAGCTGCCGGCGTAGATGCGGTCCACTCGCATCGTCTGATCCGAGGTAAGCGAGGGGATGAGCTGGCATTGTCCGTCATGCACGTCGAACTGCCAGCCGTGATACGGGCACTCGAGATTTTCGCCGTCGAACTTTCCGGAATTCAGGGGCATGCCGCGGTGAGGGCAGCTGTCGCGTAGAGCAAAGGGATGTCCCTGACGGTCGCGGCCTATGACCAGCGGGATCTCGAGCAGCGTCGCTTTATGCAGGCCGTGTCGATGCACGTGGTCGGCGGGGAGGGCGCGGTACCAGAAGCCGGTGAGCATGAGCGAGTCGGGAGTTTGGCGCTGCGGGGATTCGAGGTCGAGCATGGGAATCAATAAAGTGGTTGATCGTTGATTTTTGGTTGTTGATTGAAAGACCTATGCTAGCATCCGTCGGACCTGGCAGGCAGTGGTTACCTCAGGGGCCAAGGCCCTGGAACTGGGGCTCCATGGCGGCACGACTGGAAGCGGAAACAACTCACTTTGCACGGCTGGCCAGAGTCCCTCAGCGGCTAAAAGCCGCGATGATACTTTGGACCGTAGCGGCGCGGCCTGAAGCCGCCCCCTTTCAAAGAGGCGTCGCAGCGACTTTTTCCGCAACCTCTGGAAGTCGCGCCCTTCCGGGTTCGTGCTAACGACACCTATGGACACTCTCGGGCACTTTCGCAGGCTTACCCCGATACAACGGAACACTTTCATTGCCTGCTTTCTGGGATGGTCGCTGGATGCTTTTGACTTTTTCATCCTGATCTTCTGCGTGAATGCTCTGGCGGCTCAATTTCACGCCAAGGTTTCCGACATCACTGAGGCAATTTTCTGGACGCTGGCGATGCGTCCGGTGGGGGCGTTTCTGTTTGGGCTGATGGCCGATCGTTTCGGGCGACGGCCGACGTTGATGGTGGACATCATCGCGTATTCGGTGTTCGAGCTTGCGTCTGCTTTTGCGCCATCGCTGAAAGTATTTCTCGTCATGCGAGCGCTGTTTGGAATCGCGATGGGGGGAGAGTGGGGCGTTGGCGCAGCTTTGGCGTTCGAGACGCTGCCGACCAAGGGCCGGGGATTTTTTTCCGGTCTCCTCCAGGAAGGATACGTCGTTGGTTACCTGATGGCGGCCCTAGTTTACGGCATACTTTTTCCGATCGTGGGCTGGCGCGGGATGTTCGTGATGGGGGCGCTGCCGGCGTTCCTCGTGATCTACATTCGGACCAAGGTGGATGAATCACCGGCGTGGCTGCAAGGGCGCGTGTCGAGAAAAGCAGAGAGTCATCTGGGCAAGGACATTCTTGCCCATTTGGGCAGTTTTCTTTTTCTTGTGGTGCTGATGTTTGCGTTCAATTCGTTCAGTCATGGAACCCAAGACCTGTATCCGACATTTCTGCAGAAGAATCTCCAGTTCAATCCGCACGCGGTGGGCCTGGTCGCCATCATTTACAACGTGGGCGCATTGCTTGGTGGAATTGTCTTCGGGGCATGGTCAGAGCGCATCGGGCGGCGGCATGCCATTGTCATTGCGGCGCTGCTATCGATCCCGATGATTCCTCTGTGGGCATACTCGCATAGCGTGCCGATGCTTGCGCTTGGCGGGTTTCTTATGCAGTTCATGGTGCAGGGGGCATGGGGAGTGATTCCCGCGCACCTGAATGAACTATCGCCGCCTTCGGTGCGGGGGACTTTTCCGGGGTTCGCTTACCAGTTGGGTAATCTGCTGTCCTCCCGAAACGCGGTGCTGCAAGCGAAAGTTGCCGAGCGGAGCTATGGCGGCAATTATCCGCCGGTGCTCGCGTGGACCGTGTTGATCGTGGCGAGCCTGGTGTCCGTGGTTACATGGATTGGACGGGAACGCAGGGGAGCGGATTTGTCGGACACGAACAGGAATGCGGGTTAAACAACAACGATATTTTAGGGGTATGCAAGATTCGGCACACTCTCTCGACCTGGCCTAACGGAAGGATTGTCAGGGGGACTTTCCTGTGGTACGGTTTAGTTAAATTTCACGCCTTCGTAAATCTTCCCTGGGTCCAAGGATGCTGTGTTTTGCCGCGAATGCGTGTCCATGAGGTGCGCCACTTATGAGAGAAACCATGGATCCTATGACGGCGGGCGAGTCCAGCGAGAAAGAAAACTTCGCGAACCGTAAGCTGATCCGGCCAACGTTGCCGCGGGTCGAGAACGATGGAAATCACAACTCGGCCGCGCCGCAATCCGGCGAGCGTCGCGATCGCACGGAACGACATGAGCGGCATGACCGCGGCGAACGAGGTGACCGCGGCATGGGCATGGGGAAGAGGGCGGCGCCCCCCGAACAAACCAACGCGGAGAACTTCTATTACCAGAAGCAGATGCAGTCGCGGACCCCGATGGTGATCGTGCTGCGGGATGGCGAAGAGGTGCACGGCATCATCGAGTGGTATGACAAGCAGTGCATCAAGGTAAACCGCGAAAATGGCGAAGCCAACCTGATGATCTACAAGCCCGCTATCAAGTACATGTACAAGGAAGGCGAAGGAAGTTAGAGCGGGCTAATTCTGCTTATCCTGTGTCGCCTCAGGAGTCAGAGGCAATGACAGGGAGACTACCGTTCCCGTCTTATCCGACTGAACGCGTACCGTCCCTCTAAGTTCCCTGGCCCGTTCCCGCATTCCAGTGATGCCGGTACCAACGTTGGGGCAGCGCCTCGCCTGCGCGCAATTACGTCACCGTGTGGCCTTGATGGAGACCAATACAGCAAAAACCTGTGTTGAACTGCACTTCAGTCGATCCGCGGCCTACAGCTTGGGCAGAACGATCCCCTTTTGGGCTTGATATTTTCCCTTGCGGTCGGCGTAGCTGGTCTCGCAGACCTCATCTGATTGAAAAAACAGGATTTGGCACAGACCCTCGTTGGCGTAGATGCGCGCTGGGAGAGGAGTCGTGTTGGAGATTTCGAGGGTGACGAAGCCTTCCCACTCGGGCTCGAAAGGCGTGACATTGACGATGATGCCGCAGCGCGCGTAGGTGCTCTTGCCCACGCAGATGGTGAGCACGTCACGCGGTATTTTGAAGTATTCGACTGAGCGGGCCAGCGCAAATGAGTTCGGAGGCACGATGCAAATGTCCGTCCGGATCGTCACAAAGGACTTCTCGTCAAACTTCTTGGGGTCGACGATGGTCGAGTTAACGTTGGTGAAGATTTTGAACTCGTCGGCCACGCGCAGATCGTAGCCGTAAGACGACAATCCGTAAGAGACCACGCCTTCGCGTACCTGCTTCTCGGAGAAGGGGTTAATCATCTCGTGCTCTAGGGCCATCTTGCGGATCCAGCGGTCACTCTTGATCATGGAGCTCCTTGGGGACGTGGCACAACTCTTTGAAGAAACACGTAAATATCCAGTTACACCATGGTTCAATCAAACTGTTGGCTGGCTGCTGCCACTGGCGTTGCCGAAGGTGCTTGCCAGTTTACGGGAGAGATGCTCCCGTTGACAATCTCTGATATCTCCCTTAGCATCAATCACTTGAGGCACATCTTGACCGTGTGTTCGGGAGCCCCTCGTGATTAAGCTCGACATCATCAACGAAGTGGTGGGCAAAACAGGCATCACCAAGACCAAGGCGGAATTGGCCGTGGAAACCGTGTTTGAGAGCATGAAGAAGGCCTTGGCCCACGGTGATCGCATTGAGCTGCGAGGGTTTGGCGTGTTTAATGTGCGTCCGCGCAAGACCGGAATTGGGCGCAACCCGCGCACCGGTGCCGAGGTCTCGATCCCACCGGGGAAGGCAGTGCGATTCAAGCCGGGAAAAGAGCTGCAGTCGATTGATTAAGAACGGGCTTCGGCTTTCGGGCTTCGGCAAGTCTCTCTCCAGCACAAAATCAACAACTGGCAGCATCGTGCGGCACCGTCTGTTCGACTCGTAATAGCATCCTTCGTAGTAGCATCAAAGACAGGCCTTGAGCGGAAAGTCGGGGCCGAAGGCTCGCATGTCGGAACCGATCCCTCCTGTAACGTCTTCCACCACCGACGATTACCGGCCGATGCCGGTTTGGGTCGCGCACGTGCCCCGGCAGCGTTATTGGCTGCACGGATTGCTGCTGCTGCTGACTTGCTTCACCACGCTGGTGGTGGGAGCACGCATGGAGTTCAACTTCCTGCACGGTCATCCGGCGCTGTCGTTAGCTGATGAGTCGGTTCCGTATTTTCCTGTCACATGGCTGTACCTGTATCCGGACCGCATCGTTGCAGGGCTGCCTTTTGCCATCACGGTAATGCTTTTCTTCCTATCGCATGAGATGGGGCATTACTTGTATTGCCGCCGCTACGGCATTTACGCGACGCTTCCCTTCTTCATTCCCATGCCAACGCTGATCGGAACGATGGGCGCGGTGATCGTGATCCGCTCGCCGATACGCTCCCGTAGGGCGTTGTTTGATATCGGAATTGCAGGGCCCATTGCCGGATTCGTTGTGGCCGTGCTTGCGCTTGTCGTTGGATTGGGGTGGTCGAGGCCGCTGTCGGTTCCAACCGACCCGGCTGACATCCCGCTGGGGTATCCTTTGATATTCAAGTTGATCCACGGTTCCCTGGCTCTGGTAAATTCCGGGAGCATGGTTGGAACTTTACCGTTGAATCGCCTGCTGCTTCATCCCATTGCTATCGCGGCCTGGGTGGGAATGCTTGCGACCTCGCTTAATTTGCTGCCGGGCGGACAGCTGGATGGCGGTCACATTTTGTATTCGATGTCGCCGCGAGCGCACCGGTTTGTATCGCGCGCGACGATTCTGATTCTGTTGCCGATGGCTTGGTTCTATTGGACGGGCTGGATCGTGTGGGCAGTGCTTTTGCAGTTGAGTAGTTTCCGGCACCCAAATGTCGCGGAGTGGCCGCGAGTATCGGGAGGACGGATGTTGTGGGCTCTTTTTGCGTTGCTCATGCTCGCGCTTACGTTGAGTACCGCGCCGATTCGGAATCACACTCTGCCGCAGGCGCTGCGGGATCTGCTCGAGTTGGTGGAATACTTTTTTCAGGCTATGCGGGGTTGGCTACAGCACGTTTGAGGAAGGTAATCGGGTCTTAGAGGAAATTCGTGCCGCCCCTGCAGGACTCGCTCCATTTCTTCGGGCTCCCCGGCACTGCCGTGCCGGGCTTTCACATGCCGCCCCTTCGGGGCTCCGCTGCAGGACGACAAATAGGGCCGTGGCATTGTAAGTTGATGCCGGCTCAGCATTATTTGGGTGTCAAGGTCCGCAGCTTGCTGTGGCTGCGGCCGTAGCCGAAATAGATCAGCATTCCGACAATCAGCCAGGCGATCAGGCGCAGCCAAGTGCTCCAGGGCAGGCTGGCCATCAGGCCGAGGGATATGCCCATCCCGAGAAGCGGGGTCAGCGGCAGACTTTTCCAGATCAGCGGGGCCTTGAATGGGCGCGGCAAGTCCGGGCGCTTGACGCGTAGGGCCCAGACTCCGGCGGAGACGATTACGAATGCGAGCAGCGTGCCGATGGAGGTGAGTTGGCTGAGCACGTTGATCGGGAGTAGTCCCGCAATGATGGCAACAAAGAATCCGACAACGATCGACGAAATCCAGGGCGTGCGGAAGCGCGGGTGAACGCGGCCCGCCCATTCCGGCAGGAGACCGTCCCGCGCCATGGAGAAGAACACGCGGGACTGTCCGAGCAGCATGACCAGCATGGTGGTGGTTAGGCCGGCGAACGTGCCCAGCATGACGACGATGCTTCCCCAGCGAACGCCCGTGGCCTGAATACCGAGCGCAACCGGAGCCGCGGTGTTAAGCAGCTTGTAGTTGACGATCCCCGTGAGCGTCGCGCCTAGTGAGACATAGAGCACGGTGCAGATGGCGAGGGAGCCGAGTATCCCGATGGGCATGTCGCGCTGCGGATTTCTGGCTTCTTGCGCGGCGGTTGAGACGGCGTCGAAACCAATGTAGGCGAAAAAGATTACTCCGGCGCCGCGGGCGATGCCGGACCATCCAAAGGCTCCGAACGATCCCTCATTCGGAGGAATGAAGGGATGCCAGTTTCGGGCCGCGATATCAGGATGACGAAGAAGATAGGCTCCGACGATTCCAATGAAGGTGAGAACGGTACCGACTTTAATGAAGACGATCAGCGAATTGAAATTCGCCGACTCGCGCACTCCGATGACCAGGATGGCGGTCATCGCCGCAATTACGAGATACGCCGGAAGGTCGAGAACGCCGTGAGCGGAGGGCAGCTTCGCCGAATCGATGCCGGCGCTCGCCAGGGTTGGTCCGATCGTCGCGAGGCGTAACCACTGTCCGTTATAGAGAACCAGCAAAGTGCCCGGGGGAGCGGTCATCTGGGGTGGAATTTGAATGCCGAAGCTCTGAAACAGCGCGACCAGATTGCCGCTCCAACCCACGGCGACGGACGCGGCGCCGAACGCGTACTCGATGATGAGGTCCCATCCGATGATCCAGGCAAAGATTTCTCCGAGCGTCGCATAGCCGTAGGTATAGGCGGAGCCGGCGATTGGGATCAGCGAGGCGAATTCGGCATAGCAAAGTCCCGCGAAGATGCAACCGGTTGCCGCGAGGATGAATGAGATCACAATCGCTGGCCCGGTGAAGGTTGCGGCGACGGTTCCGGTGAGGACGAAAATTCCTGCACCGATAATGGCGCCGATGCCGAGCGTGACGAGGTTGACCGGGCCGAGCACGCGGCGCAGGCCACTTTCACTTTCGTCGCGCGATTCAGCCAGTAGCTGATCGATTGGTTTGGTTGCGAGCAGATCGGACAAGTATTGTCCTCCTAGTTTGCCGCGTCGCATTGTAACCGGCTGCATGAAGAAGGGCACGTAGAAAAGCTGCGTGCGTTTCGGGAGGAGGGTAATGAACCGCTGAGCGCTGGTGGAAATGCTGGTTACATCAGCCACAAGGCGTCGACATCGACAATAAGTTGCGTGCGTGGGATCTTCTCTTGTGCAGCATAGGCCAACATGGCGCGCAGCGTCGTATGCAACTTTTCCCGGCTCGGCGACTTGAGCACGAAATGGTAGCGGTAGTCGCGCTTGAGGCGCAGGATTGGAGCTGCCGCAGGACCGAGCACACGTACCCCCTCGTGACGAGTCTTGTCGAACCATTTCCCCAACAGCCCTGACCATTGCAAGGCATGGTCAAGCTGGTCGCTGCGTATGAGTACGTTCGCCAACGCAGAGTAGGGCGGGTAGTGCATCCAGCTGCGAAAGCGGAGTTCTTTGTCGTAGAAACCGGCAAAGTCATGCTGGGCCGCGTACTGGACCGCATAGTGATCCTGGAAGTAAGTCTGCAGGATGACCTTACCGGGAGACTGGCCGCGTCCGGCGCGCCCGGCAACCTGGGTGAGTAGTTGGAAGGTGCGCTCGGCAGCGCGAAAGTCGGGGAACCCGAGAGCGACATCGGCCCCCACCACGCCGACCAGCGTCACGCCGTGGATGTCGTGGCCCTTGGCGATCATCTGCGTCCCGACGAGCAAGTCTAGTTCGCCTTCATTGAGCGCGTTGAGCGTGCGCTCGAAATCTTCGTGTCCGCGGACGGTATCGCGATCGAGGCGGGCAATGCGGGCTTGCGGAAACATTGCATGCAGCAGTTCTTCCAGTTTTTCTGAGCCCGTCCCCAGGAAATAGACATACTCGCTGCCGCAGTGGATGCAGGACTTCGGCACTGGAGCGGTATATCCACAGTAGTGGCAAACCATTTTGTGCTCGCGCTTGTGGTGGGTAAGCGCGATGGCGCAATTCCTGCATTCGAGTGTCTTGCCGCACGTGCGGCAAAGCACTACCGGAGAGTATCCACGGCGATTGAGCAGGACCATGACCTGCTCCTTGCGCTCGAAGCGGTCTTTGATCTCCGCCGCGAGTTTGCGCGATACGACCTGCTCCTGGCCGGTTTCCTGAAATTCCTGGCGCATATCGATAATCTCGACTTCCGGCAGAGGCCGTTGCTCGACGCGGTCGGGCAATTCGATCAGCGCATATTTGTTTTTCTTTGCGTTGAAATAGGACTCGAGCGACGGCGTTGCGGAGCCCAGCACCACGACAGCATTCGCCATCTTGGCGCGCATCACGGCAGTGTCGCGTGCGTGGTAGCGCGGCGCTTCTTCCTGCTTGTAGGAGGAATCGTGCTCTTCGTCGACGATAATCAACGCGAGATCGGCGACTGGAGCGAACACGGCGGAGCGAGTGCCCACGACCATGCGCGCCTCCCCACGCTTGATGCGATGCCATTGCTCGGCGCGCTCCTGATCGGACAGTGCGGAGTGCAGGATGGCAACTTCGTCGCCGAAGATCTGATGCAAGTCGGCCGCGACGGCGGGAGTCAGGCCGATTTCGGGGACGAGCAGAATGGCAGAGCGGCCCGCTTCGAGCACCGAGCGCATGCCTGCGAGGTATACGGCGGTTTTGCCCGATCCGGTCACGCCGTGCAGCAGCGTGCCCGTGAACTTGCGCGTATCGACCGCTTCGCGCATGCTTTTAAGCGCGGATTGCTGTGCCGAGTTGAAGTCAAACTCCAATCGCGAAGGGCGGGGCTTGCTCCGGGAGACGGTGAACGTCGCAGGTTCTTCCTGAATTTCGATCAACTCCCGGCGTACGAGTGTGCTGAGCGTTGTGCGCGGGATTTCGTGGGCTTGCAGGGTTTCTAGAAGCGCTCTGCCTCCGGAGGCGGCGAGCGTGTCGATGAGATTGCGCTGATTGTCATTCAGTTTGCCTTGCGCCGACTTGAGCACCGCGACCTTGATGGTGCGCGTAGCCTCACGGGCCGCCGAAGTGTCCTCCCGAATCAGCCACTTCTTGCGAACCATCCCTGCGAGAATGGACTTGGAGATGCCAACTGCGGACCGTAGCGTCGCTTCCCGCACGAGAGGCGCCGCTTCAGGGGAGTCCCGGCCAGCCAGATAGTCCAGGACACGGAACTCCGCCGCCTGCTCCTCCGGCGTGCGGCGCGAGCGGGCCGATGATCCCGACATGCCGGCCAGATGCAGCGCCATCTGTCCGTCCTCGGTGATGCGATAGCCGATGGAGCGCTTGAACTCCGCGCTGAGAGGGAGCATGGTTCGGAAGACTTCTCCGATGGGAGCGAGATAGTAGTCCGCAATCCAGCGGCCGAGGCGCAGCAGTTGCTCGTCGAGCACGGGCGCAGGATCAAGCACACTGAGGACGGACTTGGTTTGGACCGAAGGCTTGCGGTCATGTAACTCAACGATGATGCCCGTCATGCGCTGCTGGCGAAACGGCACCAGCACCCGCCCGCCCACGACCGGCGCGGCGTCCGCGGGAACGCGATAGGTGAAGGCCATGTCCAGCGGCACAGCGAGGGCAACGTCGCAGAATTCGGGCATTGGTTGGAAGGATAAACTACGCGGTCCCGTGTAACCCAGGAGTCCGCTAGTTCAGCGCAGGCCGTTGCTCGGGCAGGGATGCTTCGACTCCGTTGACCATTCGCTTTCGCGAACGATCAACTCCGCTCAGCATGACACTCTGCAGGGTGCATTCATTCCGACGCGGCCCTTACTCGGTTTTTTGGGGAGGCTTGAGGTCGAGGTACTTCATCACCCTCTGCAGATCTTTCCACGCTTCCCCTTTCTGACGCGGATCGCGCAGAAGGAACGCCGGATGATAAGTCACGGCCAGGCGGGCCCCAGCCCACGTGGGATCGCTGCGCACACCGGCGGGTTTGAAGTCATACCACCGCCCGCGCAACTCCGACATCGGTGCATTGATGGCAAGAAGATTCTTGGCCGCGACGGCGCCCAGAGCGACAATCACTTTGGGCTTGATCACTGCAATCTGCCGCATCAGAAATGGCGAGCAGGTATCGCACTCGTCCCTCTCCGGCGTGCGATTGCCTGGCGGACGGCATTTGACGATGTTCGCAATGTAAACGTCCTCGCGCTGCAGGCCCATGGCCTTGATCATGTTGTTGAGCAGTTGGCCGGCGCGTCCGACGAAGGGCTCGCCTTGCGCGTCTTCGTCAGCTCCAGGGCCTTCGCCCACAAACATCAGCTCCGCGTTTGGATTGCCCACGCCAAAAACGATCTGCTTGCGGCCCTGCTTATGGAGTTTGCAGCGGGTGCAGTCGCCCAGATCTTCACGAATAAGCTTGAGGGCCGCTACGGGATCAGAGGTGCCGTACTCTGGCTTGGGCGTGACGATTTCGAAGACGTTTTCCTCGGCGACTGTCGCGACAACGGCGGATTTTCTGGCGGGCATTTCCTCTCGCAATTCTGTTTGGAGTGTGGGAATTAAGGACGACGCGTCGGCCCGGACCTCGTCCCGTGGACCTTCGGGTGGCTCGAAACTGGCCGGGCCTCGTTGATAGAAATCATAGATACCCATCTCGTTGTAATAACGCATCCGCTCGACGAGTGCGCGACGGAGTTGAGGATCAAGGATTGATGGCATTTGCGTTGGGGGCATTATAACGCTACGCTCCCTCGTCGCTCGAGTGCCCAATCGGCACGACTGGAAAGTCGTGCCCTTCCCGGTTCTTGCTGGGCCTGAGTTATCCCCCGATGTGCACCATCGTCCTTGATGCGGGCACAAAATCCGGTTCGCCGATGTGGTGGCGCTCTTCTTTTTTCGCCACGACGCTGCGGATGAAGTCGGCCATTTCTTCGTCGCTGGCTCCGCGGCGCATCTGGGCGTGGAGGTCATGGTCCCACACGGAAAACAGGCAGGTGCGGATTTTTCCGTCGCTGGTGATGCGGATGCGGCTGCAGTGTCCGCAGAACGGGTGCGAGACCGGGGCGATGATGCCGATTTCGCCGACGCCGTCGTCGAAGCGGTAGCGGCGCGCAGTTTCCGAGCGGGCGTGCGGAATCTCCACCAACGGCCTGTACTCGGCCATGCGTGCCAGAATTTCGTCAAGGGTGACGACGGTATCTGGCGACCACGTGCGCCCTTCTTCGAGCGGCATGAATTCGATGAACCGCACGGTTACACCTTCTTCGCGGGCGAACATGCCGAAGGGGATGATCTGGTCTTCGTTGAAGCCGCGCATCAGAACGCAATTCACTTTCAGCGGCCAGAGTCCGGCGCGGCGGGCGGCGCGGATGCCGGCCAGAACGTGGTCATATCCGTTGGACACGCGGGTGATGCGTGCGAAGCGGTCCGGATCGACCGCGTCCATGGAGACGGTAACGCGGGTCAGGCCGGCATCCTTCAACGGCTGGGCGAGATCAGAGAGCAGATGTCCATTGCTGGTAAGTGCGATGTCGAGCGGGGCGGAATCAAAGCTTGGTCCCGCACTCCGCTTTGAAAGAGCGCGGCTTACAGCCGCGCCGTCAGGACCTAAGAAAGATGAGGGCTTTAGCCCCTGAGGGTGCAGCTTCGCCAACTCCCGTACGAAGTCGACGACGCCATTGCGCAGAAGGGGCTCGCCTCCGGTCAGGCGAACCTTCGTGACTCCCATTCCGACGAGCACCCGTGCCATCCGCAGGTAGTCAGCAAAGGGCAGGTCGCCATAAAGCGCACCTTCGTTCCCCGTGCGGCAGTAGACACACTTGTAGTTGCAGCGATCAGTGATGGAAATCCGCAGATCAGTGATGGCGCGGCCGAATTTGTCGTGAAGAAACAAGCTCTTGGCTCTTAGCCTTTAGCTCTTAGCTCAACCGCGGTGGCATCCTAGCTTCGGTTGCGCCAAAAGCTAAGAGCCAAAAGCCAAGAGCCGGTTTTAGAAAGGGAAACAAACAGGCGGGACATTCCCGGCGGCTGTTTCCTTTCCAATGCGCTCCTTAGGGAGCGCGGGAGGCGCCGGCGTTTCCACCGGCACCCTCGGGTTGTAGCGCCGCCGTCTCGGCGGCTGTCGTGGAGCGTCCTCGCTCCCACTCTGAGGGCGAGACGCCCTCAGCACAGCCGGCAAGATGCCGGCGCTACGTCCCTCGCCGTCGGCAGCCTGAGTATGCCCGAAGGCTGCGGCGGTCGGAAACCTAACTTTCACATTATAGGACGTTCGGCGACGAAAATAGGATTCATGGTTTTTGGTTCGCGAGTGTCTTCTCGATCGCCGCCTCGGCCAGCGGGGCCATGATCTTGTATCCGGCGGCGTTGGGGTGGAGGCCGTCCTCGGCGAGCTCTTTCTTCAGGAGGCCCGTGTCGTCGGCCAAGGCACTGAAATAGTCGAGATACACGCAGCTGTTCGCTGGAGACCCGCAATAGTTCTTCAGCCAGCGGTTGAGTTCCAGAATCTTCGCCGCAGACCGTTGCGCGAAGAAATCCTGCGAGCGCGGAGTGTAGTTGTGCACCGGCAGGATCGAAGCGTAGATCACCTTGATGTCGTGCGCGCGGGCGAGTTCGGCGAGCGAGGCGAAGTTGGCTTCGATGTCCTCCAGCCGCATTGGCCCGGTATTGCCGGCAATGTCATTGGTGCCCGCCAGGATCACGGCCGCTTTGGGTTGCAGGTCGATGACATCCTGGCGGAAGCGGACCAGCATCTGCGGCGTGGTCTGGCCTCCGATGCCGCGGTTGATGTAGGGCTTGCCGGGAAAATATTCGTCGATGTGCCAGATGTCGGTGATGGAGTCGCCGAAGAACACGACGCGGTTCTCGCCGGGCGCAGGCGGCTTGAGGGCGGTGTTGGCGTCGCGGTAGCGAGCAAGTTGGCCGAAATCGTCGGTGAAGACTGCTATGCGCGAGGCGCGGTATTGGTCCAGCCCGGGGAAGCCGGTGGAGGGGATGCTGGGCGGCGCGGGCTGCTGGGCGAGAGCGGTGAGGGAGAGGAGCAGGACGGATGCTGATTGGGTTAGTTTGCGAAATGAAACCATACGTGTGTCTCTCCGATAAGAGAATAGCGCTCCGACAGTACAGCTGGAAACAGCCAGCGGATTCCACCTTTGCTCGCAACGACAATTCCTTGGAGGTGATCCGTGCAAATCCGCGTGAATCCGTGGCAAAGAAGTTTTTTATCTGGCGGCATTACGCACCGTCGAGCTTGGCTCGAATGGACAGCCGAGGGCGACTGTTCCCACATGAGTCTCTATGGTCACATTCCGTCGTAATTCGGTCCGCCCCCGCCTTCGGGCGGGACCCAGGTGATGATCTGGTATGGGTCGGCGATGTCGCAGGTTTTGCAGTGGACGCAGTTGGACGGGTTCAGGCTGATCCGTTTGCCGCTGGGCTGGCTGGCGTCGTCGACCAATTCGTAGACGTTGGCAGGACAGAAATTCTGGCAGGGGCTGCCGTACTCTTTCACGCAGCGGGTGTTGCAGATGTTGGTGTCGTGGATGACCAGGTGCGCGGGCTGGTCTTCTTCGTGCTTGGTACCGGAGTGGTAGAGGTCGGTGAGCTTGTCGAAGGTGAGCTTGCCGTCGCCTTTGGCGGGGCCGAGCAGGTGGGCTTCGGCGCCTCCGTCGGGAGGAAGTTCGGACAGCTTGCCCATGTGCTCGTGGCCGTCTTTCGCGGGATAGCGGTTGCGCAGGCCGCGTCCGCCGGTGATCATCTGCAGGGCGGTGTGGAACATGCCGGCGTAGAGTCCGTGCTCGAATCCCTGGTGCATGTTGCGGACTTTCCAGAGTTCGTCTTTGATCCAGCTGGATTCGACTTTCCTCTGGAAGATTCCCAGGGTCGCGACGGACGAATCATCTTTCGTCAGTGCTTCGAAGGCGGTTTCGGCGGCCAGCATTCCGCTCTTGATGGCGAGGTGAATTCCCTTGAGCCGCGCCGAGTTGACGAAGCCGGCGGAGTCGCCGAGGATCATCCATCCGTTGCCGGCAATCGGTGGAATCGCCCACCAGCCGCCGTAAGGCATCGCCTTGGCGCCGTAGCGAATCATCTTGCCGCCTGCGAGCAGCTTCGCGACAAACGGATGCTTCTTGAATTCCTGCAGCACGTGCTGCGGATCAATGCGCGGGTCGGGGTAATCGAGTCCGATCACGAAGCCGAGCGAGACGATGTCGTTTTGCGAACCGTAAATCCACGCACCGCCGTATTCCTTCGACGTAAGCGGCCAGCCCAGGCTGTACATCACTTCGCCCGGAGCGATGCGGCCGGAGGGAACTTCCCAGAGTTCTTTCACGCCGACGCCGTAGGTCTGTGGATTCGAATTTCGCGCGAGATCGAACTTCTGGATGAGCTGTTTCGTCAACGATCCGCGCGGACCTTCCGCCAGGATCACGACTTTGGCTTGCAGATCGTATCCAGGCTCGAAATTGGATTTTGGACGGCCTTCTTTGTTGACGCCCTTGTCGTCGGTGCGGACGCCGGTGACGCGGTCGCCGTCGAAAAGCAGTTCGGAGCCGGCAAATCCGGTGAAGATGGTGATGCCAGTCTCTTCGACCTTGCTGCCCAGCCACTTCACGAAGCGGTTGAGCGAGATGACGTAGTTGCCGTGGTCGCGCAGCGGCGGCGGCGTGATGGGAAGCTTGAATTTACCCTTGGGCGTAAGGAAGTAGACGGCTTCCTTGGTAACTTCTGCGTCGAGAGGGGCTTCCTTCTCGAATCCGGGGAGCAGTTCGCGCATGGATCGCGGGTCGAGCAAGGCACCCGAGAGGCAGTGTTGGCCAACCTCGCGAGCTTTCTCCAGAACGTAGATGTTTTCTTTGTTGAGCTGGGAGTCGGGATTCCTTGCGTTGTGCTCGTCGATGAGTTGCGCAATGCGCAGCGCGCACGCCATGCCCGCAGGCCCGCCGCCGACGATGACGACATCTGCCGGCATCTGCGGGCGTTCAATGCCTTCGATCGGTTTGCGGAAGATCAGCATCTTGGTGATGGTAAAGGCGACGCTAGCGGTTGGCCAAACTGGTAATCTCGCCCAGACCGAGCAGTCTTTGGTCCGCAGTCACTAACGTCAACTTCAACACCTTGGCAGTCGCGGCCAGAAAGCGATCGGCGGGGTCAGCATGGGCAAGGGGCAGCGCCAAGCCAGTGCGAACGATCTCGTGAGTTAGAGGCGCCTCCCTCAGCTGATCAGCCGCACGCTCGACCCACGCAAAGGGATCCTCTACGCGAATGCGCCCTTTCTGCATAAGTATCAGGGCCTCCCAAACACTCACTGGAGACAACCAAAGCTCATTCGTGCTGTTCGATAACTCTTCCACAGCACGACGGCCGAGCCGCTTCGGATCAGATTTGCTCCAAATCCAGATGTGGGTGTCGAGGAGCAGGTTCAATCGCGGTAAGCCTCAATCTCGTCGACGTCAATGATCGGCGAAACAATATCTCCGACGATCTTGGCTGTTCCGATCATGTCTCCGATGAACTTTCGACTGCGGTCGGGTCCTGCCGGAATCACCTCTGCCACAGGAAGCCCGTGGCGCGTGATGCGCAACGGCTGCCGCGTCTTATGAACTTGTTCAATCAGCCCCAGACACTTCGCTTTAAACTTGGAGATAGGAACGTCCTTCATGTCCATTATTTTACCTATGGTCAATAATATGGTCAATAGCGGATTCTAGCCTCCGGCCTTCGCCTTCTTCACTTCCTCAGTCAAGGGCGGCACGATGTCGAACAAATTTCCTACGATGGCGTAGTCGGCGATTTCGAAGATTGGCGCTTCGGAATCTTTATTGACCGCGATGATGGTGCGCGCGCCTTTCATGCCGACGATGTGCTGAATTGCGCCGCTGATGCCGAGGGCGAGATAGAGTTTGGGAGCGACGGTCTGGCCGGAGGAGCCGATCTGGCGGTCCATGGGGAGCCAGCCGTTGTCGCAGATGGGGCGCGAGGCAGCGAGGTCAGCGCCGAGTGCGTCGGCGAGTTGCTTGGCGATCTCGATGTTTTTCTGCTCTTTGATACCGCGGCCTACCGCGACGATGATCTCGGCTTGCGTCAGATCTACGGCCTGCTTGGCTTCTTTGAAGACTTCCTGCGGCTTGGTGCGGTTAATGTTGTCAGCGATGTCGGCAGCCACCGTTTCTACTGGAGCCGCGGATGCTCCTGCTTCCGCCTTGTCACCGCGAAAGGAACCGTTCTGGAAGGTGGCGAACCACGGGGCGTCGCCGGTGAAGCTTACATCGGCGGCGAGTTTGCCCTGGAACATCTGGCGAGTGAAGACGAGTTTGCCGTTCTCGTGCTTGAAGCCGACGCAGTCGCTGATGACGGTGCGTCCCATGGCGGTGGCGAGTTTGGGGACGAAGTCGCGCACCTGGTAGGTGTGCGGCATTAGGACCAGCTTCGGCTGCCTGCTAGCCAGGAATTGTTTTAAGGCGGCAGCGAATGCGTCGGGGGTGTAGGGATCGAGTTTCGGTGATCCGACGGCGTAGACCTTGGCGAGCTTTTTTGCGGCGACTTCGGCGGCGATGGGTGCGGGGCTGGCGCCGACTACTGCGGCTTCGAGAGGCCATCCGGTGGCAGTGGCGATGGCCTGGCCGGCGGTGATGGTCTCCCAGGAGACGCGGTTGAGTTTGCCTGCGCGTTGTTCGACTACTACGAGGATTGTTTCCGACATTATGATTCCTTGGCGGACGGTAGTTCCGGTGCCGTCCCTAACGGGACTCGCTCCTATCTCGACCTTATCCAGGACTTACGTCCTGGGCTAACGAATGCCGCCCTTCGGGCTGGATCTCTAGCTCGTCTACAGCGACACTACTCACAAATCTTTCTGCCTCGCTGCGCTCGGCTGTCCAGCCGAGGCGGCTGTCCCTACATGACCATTCACAGCACGCGCAGTTCGTTGCGCAGTTTGTCTACCAGCTTTTTCGCGATTTCGGCTGGTGGGCCTTCGATGTGCTCCGTCTTCTTTGTTTTTTGCGGGACGTAGAGACGTTCGATCTTCTGCAGATTTTCGCCGATCGCGGATTGCACTTCCGCCATCGGTACTTTCCGCAGCGGCTTGTTCTTGGCTTGCTTGATACCGACCAGCGTGGCGTAGCGCAGTTTGTTGATGCCGGACTGGATCGTCAGCACTGCCGGCAGCGGCATGTCGACGAACTGGAAGTATCCCGCTTCGAGCTCGCGCTTCACTCGGATTCCGGCGTCGTTCTTTTCGATTTGCATGATGATGGTTGCGTGGGGCCAGCCCAGCAATTCGGCCAGGATGACGCCGGTTTGCGCGTAGCCGTAGTCGTCCGATTGCAGGCCGGTGAAGATCAGGTCGAACTTTTCGTCTTTGATGGCGGCGGCGAAGGCCTTGGCGGTGTTGAAGGCGTCGAGGCCGACGAAGGCATTATCTTCGAGGTGGATGGCGCGGTCAGCGCCCTTAGCCAGCGCCTCGCGCAGCACTTGCTGGGCCCGGGCGGGACCGGAGGTGATGGCGACGACTTCTCCGCCATGCTTCTCTTTCTGGCGGAGCGCCTCTTCTAATGCGAAGGCGTCGGGCTCGTTGACTTCGTACGAGACGTCTTCGCGGATCCAGGCGCCGGTTTCGTTGAGCTTGAGCGGTGCGTCTTTCTGCGGCACCTGCTTCATGCAGACCAGGATTTTCAAAGCGTGACTCCTTGCCCCTATCGCTTCCGGAAGCCACAGGGAAACTGGTCAGTATAAACGAGCGGGAGAGAATGTGGGGGACTCCCGATTGGCAGCCCGCCTGCTACTCGGTGAAGACCACGGATTGCACGCCGGAGATTTCGAAGCGTTTACGGCAGCGCATGTTCTTGCAGGCCATCATGTCATCTCTGCGGAGCATGTAGGAACGGGCTTTGACGAAGCGGGCGCGGTCGCGCTCGTCGGCGCGTCCGGGAAGCTGACGCTTTTTGGTGCGGACCACCCACGTGACCTCGTACTCCCCGGGCTGTTGGCAGTGGGGACAGTTAAGAGTTGCTGGTTTCTTCTCCTGGCGCTCGTCGAAAAAGTCGCGTTCTTCCATAGACAGTCGTTAGCCGCTAGTCGTTGGTCGTTGGCAGCTGTTCCGGCTGGCCGTCGATTCGGACCGCGAAGAATGATTATTACAGTTTTATGAGCTACAAGCTATGGCAACATGGAGGTGATGGGGCGAAAAAAGAAGGTGAAGCGGTTTCGGGCGGTGACTGCGGTCAAGGAATTGGCGCGGGAGCGTGTTGGTACGCCTCCCGCGGGGAAGGTGGTTTTGGAGAAAAAGAAGAAGCCGGAGAAGCACAAACCTACGCTGGGCAAATTCTTAGCCGAAACAGAATAGTGCACGGCGAAAACAGTAATTAGTTGAAAGTGACCGTCACGGAGCGGTCCGCATTCAGCAAGACGGTACATGGGTTCGTATTCGCAGGGGAATCGCAATTCGCCCAACTACCGACCGTGGACGGACTGGTGGGAGTGGCCGTCAGCGTCACTGTTGTTCCCGTCGAAAACTGGGCGCTGCAAGTCGTTCCGCAATTGATGCCCGCTGGAGAGCTCGACACTGTCCCTTGTCCGTTCCCACTTCTAATCACCGCTAACGTATTCAGGGCCCCGCCCTGCGGACAGCCGGAACTGGCGGGGCCGTCCACAGTGACTGGGACGGAATTACTTATCACCAAGTTTGACCCGTCTTTGAAGGTGGCGAAAACATTGCCGCGGCCGCAGCCCACGTTCGGCGAGACCACACCCGCGCTCGTAACCTGAACCACCTGCGGGTTGTCCGACTGCCAGGTGACCTGAGTGGTAATGTCCTTCGTTTGGGGAGGATGTATGTAACTTCCGAAAGCCTTAAAGTCAAAAAACAGGGTGGGGTCAGCCGTAAAGAAAGTGCCGCCCGCGGCGGGCTGGACCTGAATCGACGCCAAGTGCTGGTTGTGGCCGCAACCGAAGAAGCTAAGCAAAAGGATGGCGGCGGCGACAAGGGCGGCGATGCTGAAATACTTCCCGTTCATACACAGCTCCTGGGTTTTCGGCCCGGACGAACCCTCGGCGGGGGAAGGGTCAATTTAGTCAATGGTGGGCCAAAATGCAAGCCTCGGAGAGGCTCTTGCTGGCTGGGTTTGGGGCTTGTGGTGATGCCGCCTTGCCTCGCTGGGCGGGACAGCCGAGGCGGCTGTCGCTACGTGGTCACTGCTTCGGTCACGAATTTCGCGAACTCCTTCACGTCCTCTTCAGTGGTGTCGAAGGAGCACATCCAGCGGACTATGTTTTCCTCTGCAATCCACATGTAGAAGAAGTAGCGTTCTTTGATCTTTTCGATGGCGTGGGAAGGAATCTTGGCGAAGACGCCGTTGGCTTCGACCTTCCACACGATCTTCACTCCAGGGATCCGGCTAATTTCTCTTTCGAGCAGGCGGGCCATGCGGTTCGCTTGCTCGGCGCTGCGGCGCCAGAGATCGTTGGTGAGCAGCGCCTCGAATTGCACGGCGATGAAGCGCATCTTAGAGGCGAGTTGCATGCCTTGCTTGCGTAAGTAGAGGAAGTCCGTACTCAGCTGGCGGTCGAAGAAGACGACAGCTTCTCCGCCCATAATTCCGTTCTTGGTACCTCCGAAGGAGAGCACGTCCACGCCCAGGTCGCGCGTGGCCTGGCGCAAGGTCTGGCCCAGGCTGACGGCAGCGTTGGCGATGCGGGCTCCGTCCATGTGCAGGAACATCTCCCGTTCGTGGGCGAAGCGGGCCAGCGCCTGGATTTCTTGGGGTTTGTAAACCGTGCCCATCTCGGTTGACTGGGTTATCGAGATCACGCGTGCCTGCACGTGGTGCTGGTCGCCGATGCCGTGGTAGGCGTGGCGGACTGCATCGAGCGTGATTTCGCCGTCCTGATGCGGCAAGGGGATCAGCTTGCAGCCGGTGTGCTTTTCGGGGGCGCCGCATTCGTCGGTATAGATGTGCGCGTAGTCACTGCAGAGGACAGCGTGGTAGCTGCGATTGAGGGCCTGCAGGCCGAGAACGTTGGCGCCAGTGCCGTTGAAGGTGAAGAAAACGTCGATGTCGGGACCGAAGTGCTCCTCGAATTTTTGAACCGCTGAGCGAGTGTGTGGGTCGTCCCCATAGGCAACCACGTGACCCTGATTCGCGCGGGTGATCGCCTCGAGAACTTCGGGATGTACGCCGGCATTGTTGTCGCTGGCAAAGCTGCGAGAGGGCTTGGTCAATGCTGGCTGCATATAGCGCAACAATGTAGCAGAATGCGGCCCACCAGCGCGTAGTGTGCAGGGGTTTGCAACTCGCAGGGTGCCAAAATGGCTATTTGTCGTCAACTGCAAGGCCTTAGAGGAGTGCTAACAGGACAGACGTTTGCCGGTCCAATAATGTTCAGGATGCTTTCATACGGCCAGCCACTGGGTTAAAGTAACGGGGGCCAACAACGGCCCCAACAGAATGAAAGTCATGACAGACGGTTCAAAACATCTGGGATGCACCATGCTGCTTACGGGGGTGGCTGTGTTAAGCACAGCCTTCGGCTGCTCGAGCAATACGGCACAGAAAGCACAGGCCGGCGGGCCTCCCGCCATGCCGGTGAAAGTGCAGGAGGCGCGCGCCGTACCGGTGAACGACGCTACCGACTATGTTGCCACCGTAAAGTCCCGCGATTCAGCCGTTATCATGCCGCAGGTGGAAGGCCAGATTGTCCAAATCCACGTGCACTCAGGGGACCGGGTTGCGGCCGGCGCGGCTCTGATCGAGATTGATCCATTGAAACAAGAGGCCACGGTGAAGAGCCAGGAGAGTGCGCGGGCGGCACAACAGGCAACCCTAAGTTGGTCGAAGCAGCAGTATGAGCGCGCGCAGGGACTCTTTACAGCAGGAGTGGTCAGCAAACAGGATCTGGATCAGGCCAGAGCCGCCCAGGATGCGGCACAGGCGCAGATGGACGCGCTCGATGCACAGGTGCGCGAGCAGCAAGTGCAGCTCCACTACTACAAAGTGGCTGCCCCGCGAGCTGGGATTGTAGGAGACGTCCCGGTGCACGTGGGGGATCGAGTGACGACCTCCACGCAACTGACAACCGTGGACCAACCAGGGAGCCTTGAAGTCTACGTCTATGTGCCGATTGAACACTCGACGCAGCTGAAGATGAATTTGCCGGTGCACGTGGTCGACAGTGAGGGAAAGACGCTGGCCAGCACGCGCGTGAGCTTCATTTCTCCACAGGTCGATAACACCACTCAGACGGTCTTGGTCAAGGCTCGGGTACGCAATAGCAACGATGCGTTGCGGCAGTCGCAGTTCATACGGGCGCGAATCATTTGGGGCACACATCAGAATCCGAAAGTTCCGATTCTAGCCGTGTCGCGCCTGGCGGGACAGTATTTCGCATTCGTAGCCGAGCCCCAGAATGGCGGCTCGTACCTGGCGAAGCAGAAGCCGCTCAAAATCGGACAGACCATCGGCAACGACTACGAAGTCCAGGACGGCATCAAGCCTGGAGATAAGGTCATCATCTCTGGGACGCAGTTTCTGCTCGATGGTGCGCCGGTGATTCCGCAGAGTTAAGAGCGGGCTTCGGGCTTCAGCTTATAAGTCGCGGTTTTTCAATTAAGAGTGTTTAGCATTGCTGCCGCTGAGGAGCGTGAGGGCGATGCCGCTTCAAAGATCGTAGGCAAAGTGTTTAGCCGAAGCCTGACGGCTGAAGCCCGAAGCCCGGTTTCTTATGTTCGTTAACTTCTTCATACAGCGTCCGGTCTTTGCTTCGGTATGCGCGCTGCTGATTATTCTGGCGGGCGCAGCGGTGATTCCCACGCTGCCGATTGCGCAATTTCCCAACCTGGCTCCGCCGCAGGTGGGCATTTCCAGCTTCTACATTGGTGCGAGCGCGCAGACGGTAGAAAGCGCGGTCACGATTCCGCTGGAGCAGCAAATCAACGGCGCCGAGGGAATGAAGTACGTGACCTCGACCAGTGGCAACGACGGATCGAGCGGCATCAGGGTGACCTTTGATCTGAATCGCGATCCCGACATCGCGACCGTCGACATACAGAATCGCGTCAATACGGCATTGGGCCGCCTCCCAGCGGCGGTCAAGAATGTCGGGATCACGACGATCAAGACTTCTCAGAATTTCGTTTTTGGCGCGGCCGTCACCGCTGACAACAACAAATACTCCACCCTGTTCATGAGCAACTACCTTGACGTGTACGTCAGGGACTCGCTCAAGCGCATCCCGGGAGTGGCTGATGTTCTCGTGTTCGGGGAGCGCAAGTACTCGATGCGGCTTTGGCTCGATCCGGTACGCATGGCGGGACGCGGTCTTACCGCGCCTGATGTCGTAAATGCGCTTGCTGAGCAGAACGTAGAAGTTGCGGCCGGCCAAGTCGGCCAGCAGCCGGCCAGGCCCGGACAGCAGTACCAGGTGAGCGTGCGCGCCGTGGGGCGACTCAGTGAGGCTGCGCAGTTTGACAACATCATCCTCAAGACCAACGCTGACGGAACGTTGGTCCGCTTGAAGGATGTGGGGAGAGCGGAGCTCGGAGCCGAGAATTACGCCTCCGATTTGAAGTTCAACGGGCAGGATGCTGTCGGCATTGCCGTGACGCAGCTTTCCACGGCGAATGCGCTGGACGTGGACCGGCGCGCCATTGCTGAACTGGATCGGTTGTCGAAGAGCTTCCCTCCCGGGATGCACTATAAGCTGGCGTTCGACACGACGGACGCCGTGAGCGAGTCGATCCGCGACGTGGTCTTCACTGTGGGTTCGGCGATCCTGCTGGTCATCCTGGTGATCTTTATCTTTCTCGGAGACTGGCGGACCACGATGATTCACTTTATCGCTACTCCGGTTTCGCTGATCGGCACCTTCACTTTTGTGAAGTTACTCGGTTTCTCCATCAACACGCTGACGTTGTTCGGGATCACCCTCGCCACCGGCCTGGTCGTCGACGACGCCATCGTTGTGATTGAAAACATTGAGCGCCATATCGCTGAGGGCGAACGCGACTCCCGCAAGGCGGCGGCAGCGGCCACCGCTGAGATTACCAGCGCCGTCATCGCCACCTCCCTGGTGCTGGTTGCCGTGTTTGTTCCCGTGGCGTTCTTTCCCGGGACGACCGGCATTCTGTTTCGCCAGTTTGCACTGACCATCGCATTTTCCATTGCCATTTCCGCCTTCAACGCGCTCACCCTGGCTCCGGTGCTGGCGGCTATTTTTCTGCGCGACTCGCACCGGCAAAAGTGGTGGTGGCTGCGAAAATTTGACGACGGCGTCGCTCTCCTCACCCGCGGGTACCGTAGCCTGCTGCACCACGCGTTGGACTACAAGCTGATCATGGTGGTGCTGTTTTTCGCCGGTTTGGGGCTCACTTATTTTGTATTCACCACCGTACCGAGGAGCTTCGTGCCGGACGAGGATCAGGGATATTTCATCATCGTTATCCAGGCTCCATCTGGCGCGTCTCTCGAATACACGACAGCGATCGGAAAACAGGTTTCCGACATGCTGGCCAACGTGCCCGAGTCTGAGGGAACCTTCTCCGTGGCGGGATTCAGCTTTGCCGGAGCGGCTGCCAACCAGGGGCTGATCTTCGTTCCGCTGAAACCGTATTCGCAACGCAAGGGCGACGCACATACGGCTAAGGCGATTGTGAATCGGGTTCGTCCGAGATTGTTTGGGATCTCGGGGGCGATTGTTTTTGCGACGCTGCCTCCGGCTGTGCAGGGACTAGGGCAATTCGGCGGCTTCCAGTTTGTCGTCCAAGACCAGGGCTCGCACAAGTTGGAAGAGCTGGCCGCCGCGACGCATGGATTGATGCAGCAGGCGGGACAACATAAAGAATTGGTGGGACTCTACACTCCGTTTACGGCGAACGATCCGCAGTACCTGGTGACTATCGACCGCGAAAAGGCGAAGAGTCTGCACGTGCCCCTTTCGCAGATCACCGACACGCTGGGCGTGTACATGGGCTCGGCCTACGTGAACGATTTCAATTTCAATAACCGTTCTTATCGCGTCTACGTGCAGGCTGACCGGCAATTCCGTTCGGAAGCCAAAGACATGAAGCAGTTCTATGTTCGTTCCGACGCCGGTGCCATGGTGCCGCTGGATAATCTGATCGCGACCGATCAGACGACAACGCCACAGGTGATCAGCCATTACAACCTGTTCCGGTCGGCGGAAATCGATGGCTCGGCTCCACCGGGATACAGCTCGGGGCAGGCAATCGCTGCAATGGAGGACCTGGCGAGGAAGCTGCCACAGGGCTTTACTTATAGCTGGACAGGACTATCGCTCGAGGAACTTCAGGCAGGCGGCACTTCACTGATCCTGTTTGGACTGGGAACTCTGGTCGTCTACCTGACGCTTTCCGCGCAGTACGAGAGCTTCGTGCTTCCGTTCATCGTGTTGCTGGCAGTACCCATGGCGTTACTTGGAGCACTGGGGGCGCAATGGCTGCGCGGACTGCAGAACGATGTGTTCTGCCAGGTGGGACTCGTCATGCTGGTAGGCTTGTCGAGCAAGAACGCAATTCTGATCGTTGAGTTTTCCGAACAGTTGCGTGAGCGCGGACTGCCGCTGATAG
The DNA here is from genome assembly GCA_003225555.1 of Acidobacteriota bacterium. Taxonomy (GTDB): domain Bacteria; phylum Acidobacteriota; class Terriglobia; order Terriglobales; family Acidobacteriaceae; genus Sulfotelmatobacter. The sequence goes on from QIAM01000046.1 coordinate 34,569, forward strand.
ACGCAGCCGTGCAGGCAGCGACCATCCGGCTGCGGCCGATTCTAATGACCTCGCTGGCATTTATTCTCGGCGTAGTGCCGTTGGTCGTGGCCACCGGCGCGGGCGAGAACGGACGCCATTCTGTGGGAACGACCGTTTTCGGGGGCATGATTATGTCTACCATTCTAAATCTGTTCTTCATTCCCGTGCTTTATCTCATCATCGAGGGGTGGCGGGAACGAGGGAAGGCCCCAGAACAGCCGTAAGATTTCCTGTCATGGAAACAAGACTGCTTTCCCAGCTTGTTTTGACTTGATTCCTGCCTTCCGAAGTCACACAATTCCTCTCGCCAAGTTGTGACGTTGCGGTAGGTGACTGCTCTCCTGCACGACCTCAACGACGAGTGTTCTGGGCACCGAAAATCAGTAGTTGATGCTTTTGAAATGCAGTTTTGCTGGGAAATCTTCCGACGTTGGAGGAGGAAATGAAGAGGTCATTGTGGCGTCTCCTGGCGGGCAATCTGGCGCTGTTCGCTCTGGCCGTGATGGTGAGCTGCAGTTGCCTTTGCGCCGATAAGAATCCCGCAATTGGCTCCGCTCCGTTTCGAAGTTGTAGACAAGATCCTTCCGGCAAGGGCGAAGCGTGGCGGTTTGTGGTTTCCGGCGATTCGCGCAACTGCGGAGACGTGGTTATGCCGGCCATTGCGACCTGCGCCAATTCGGACAACGCGCAATTCTACTGGCACCTGGGAGACCTGCGGGCTATCTACGACTTCGATGACGACATGCTGCAAGAGTCGAAGGTCGCAAACACGCACTTAACTATTAGCGGCTATGAAAAAAATGCCTGGGACGACTTCTACAAACACCAGCTTGTGCCGTTTGAGAACACTCCGTTCTATCTCGGAATTGGGAACCACGAGACCATTTCTCCAAAGACCCGTTGCGAGTTTGCGAAACGGTTCTCCGCATTGCTTGACAAGCCGGAGTTGCAAGGCGGAAAAAGCGCTATCCCGAACCAGAGCGCACCGACTGGGACGAAACCAACCGGCTCCAAGGGAACGACAGGCAACGCTGCGGAAACCGGCTCCGACACATTGAAAGCCTGTGTCAAGGGCTGTGAGGATTGCGAGCCCTCGGAGTCCAAGACCTACTATCACTGGGTGAAGAGTGGAGTGGACTTTATCTACCTGGACAACGCTACCAATGATCAGTTCGACGAGAAACAGCTGACGTGGTTCGACGGAGTGATCAAAGAAGACGGGGACAGCAAGGAGACTCAGACCATCGTCGTCGGCATGCACAAGGCTCTGCCCTGGAGCGTTTCCTGCGATCACAGCATGAATGAGTCGCCGACGGGCATCGAAAGCGGCGTCAGAGTTTACCAGTCGCTGCTGGGTCTGCAGCAAAAAGGCAAGAAAGTTTACGTGCTCGCCAGCCATTCGCACTTCTACATGAAAGACATCTTCAATACAAAGCACTGGGGCACCGGCAAGAATGCAGGGGTCCTGCCGGGCTGGATCGTGGGCACAGCGGGGGCTCAACGCTATCCGTTGCCGAAATCGGCGGACCTGGCAAAATCCAGAACAAATGTTTACGGATATTTGCTGGGGCGAGTGTTCGCCGACGGAAGGATCGACTTCGAGTTCACCGAGTTGAAGGTTAGTGATGTTCCACAGGACGTCAGCAATCATTACACCGAGCGGTTCGTGAGCGACACTTGTTTTGCGGACAATCGGCGCACGGATCCGCCGGAGGAAAAAGAATACTGCAAGGAGAAGCCCTAGGAGCGTGTTTTGCGACGCTACTGACGGTTTATTGGTCAGCCTCAGGGGCTAAAGCCGTGTCTTTTTCGTGTTTTTTGCGGCACGGCTGGAAGCCGTGCCCTTTCAAAGCTATTTACGAAACATGCTCTTTAATGAAGACGCACTGCGTTTGTGTCGGAGGTTTTGAGTCTTATTTGCGACCCGAGGTCCGTGCCTTGTCGGCTCGTATCGGTGCCCGACGCCGTTTTGCCTTAGCGCGGCGGCGCATCTTCGCGATCCATTCCTGGGAGTACATAGTGCCGCGGCAATTTTTCGCGCCACAGTGGCAGGGGGCAGGTTCTTCGTCGTCGTATAGGTTGTAATCCCAGACCAACTCTTCGCCGGCGGCGATATCGCGCACGGCAAATATCCAGACCCGGCCTTTGATCTCATCGACCTCGCAGTTGGGATCGCAGGAGTGATTCAGGAATGCGCCCAGTCCTTCGCCGTCAATGATGGTTTTTCCGTCTTCCAGGCCATACAAGTAGGTGCGAACAATGCCGTCATAGCGGCGGTCGGCTTCCTCTGGAGTGATGCGGGGTCCAGCGTATTCCACGACGCGAGTTCCGTTGCGGATTGGGGTTGAAGTGTAAACTCCAACCGAATGAATGGGGGAAGGCCGAACCACCAGAGGCATGAAACTAATTTCGCATGATTAAACCGTTTTGGGAAACAACAGAAAGCGTATTTACCAAGGGACCCCAAGTCAGTCCGGATCGTAGACGGAACTGCCATAGCCTTGCTGGCGAGCCTGCTCCTGCATGTCTTCCAGCCGCTTTTTCAGGTCCTCCAGTTGCGACTTCATTTGCTCGACTTGCTGCTGTTTTTCACGCTGGCGCTCATTCCATTGCACGCAATTGGCAACGCAATTCGCCGGGGCAAAACGGATGGATTCACTCAACTGGTCGATCTGGCTTTGCAGAGAGCTGACCTGATGTTTCTCTACTTCGATCTGCGACTTCCATTGTTCGGCCGACATCTTCGCCTGTTCTCCTGAGCGGCCTGCGGTGTCCGCATCCCGGTCCGCGCCAACGATCGACGTCTTTGCGACGGGCTTGAAGCTCTGTGGAATCTCGTCATTAGTGATGACCTTCGCCGGCTTGGATGGCACCGCCTCTTTCGTCTGAGGTTGCGAGGTCTTCGTCTGTTTCTGCTGGCGGGCTTGCCGTGCGGCATCCCCCAACGATTGAGAGTCCTGGGCATTCGCGGGCAGCGCCAATAAGAAAGCCGCGGAACAAAGGATTACGACTCGACAATCTGGCCGCATGAGAGCCTCCCCAGCAATCCGCGAGGGAGGAACGGCTGCTTAAGGAACATGGTAACGCTGAATGGTGGTCCATCCGAGGTTACCATCGTGCACGACATCAGGTAGCGATGGTCACCTTGAGGAACCACCCGCTCATTTCACCGTATAGATGCAAATGCTCACCGCAGAAGGCGTTACAAGGCAGACGAGGTCTTCCAGCTTTTCCGCATCGCCCAATTGAGAGGAGAGTTCGACGTCGTCGCCGGTGCCATAACCAAGGCGGCATCCGGCAAAGGCGATCATCGCGAACTGGTCTTGATCCCCTATGCGGAAGACCTTGGTCTGCTCATCGATCCCGGTGATGGGGCCACTGAGTCGGAGTACGCCTCGGCATGTGGCGATCTGCGCGTCCACAAACGAGGCAACCAGCCGAACTCTGGCCGATTCACTGTTCCACTTCTTCAGGAGCAGAATGAATTCTTCCACTGAGGAAATCATGATTGACGATCTCGTCTCCCGGTGTGGTTTATGGAATCTAGCCGTAGCTCTTGTAAAAATCTTGAGTTACGACCCAGTAAGAGATGCTATCAGCGAGTCAAGCTTCCCCAGAAGAGCGGCGTTGCCCTGCCTGGGATAGTGTGTCAGCTTTTCGCAGTAATGGGGAAGGTTGTAGAGGAAGGACTCCACCCTTTCCTTGTTCAATGCTTCCCAGTACGCGCCGTAACCAGCCTTGTCGAGCCAGTGCGCATTGAAAATCTGTTCGAACTGATGCAGCACAGGGACGGCGAGATACGGCTTGCCGAGATGCAGGGCTTCCGTTACCAGCGAGAATCCGGAGTTGGCCACGATTGCCTTTGCGCTGGTCAGGTCGGTGAAGAATCCGTCCAACGATGGTTTCTTGTAGGTGATGTTTTCTTCCTTGCCTTCGCGGCCAAAGCCATACGCCACAAATTGACAGCGGATGGAACCTAGCAATACGGCCAGCGCCGGGGCCGGAGAGGTTACATAGACCAGGACGTGCTCTCCTTGCGTCGGAGTAGCATTGAGAATTTCCTGTCGCAGAAGCGGCGGGAATAGAAACGTGTTTCGCTTTTTCACCGGCGCGGTGAAGAAGGAGATCACCAGGTAGGCATCGGCGTGAGGAGTCATCATACGCGTCACCAACTTGGCGGCTGCGGCGTCACGCCGGTACTGACGAGGATACGAAACGACAGCGTTGGTCAGGCAATGCTGGTTGTCGATGGAGATGACGGGCAGCCGCTTCTTGTGTCCCACATGGCAGGCCAGGGGCTCAAAGTCAGTGATGACGAGGTTGATCTTCCACTCGTCGACGAGGCTTTTGAGACGCGCGAGGCTGCGAGCCGCCTGGGGCACGGTGATGAGATTCTTCGCGATCGTTCGCTTGTAGCGAACGCGATTGTTCACGTAAGCGAATCGGAAGCCGTAGATTTCGGTAACGTCGAAGTGCTTGCTCAGGTTCTGAAGGCCGCGGTCGAAGGAGGCCACGTGCACTGTGTGACCCTGCGCAACGAGATGAGAGAGCACCTCTTTGGCGCGGGTCGAGTGCCCCGCACCCTCGCCGTTCACTCCATAAAGAATGTTGGCCATCGAAGGCGCGAGTATACCTTAAGCATAGACGTTCCCTGCTTTGGCGGCGCCCGAGACTTGATACGGCCAACCCATTTCAAGAGTTCGTAGTTAGGGAATAGCCACGGTGTTAACCGTGGACGGGTCGTCTCTCAGCTTGATGTATAGCGTCTTGCCTTTCGGGAAGGGAATCGTCAGCGCAGCTTCCACGAAACCGTCCGGAACCGTGACCGGATTGGTAAAGTCAGGATCGGAGCTCACGGCATCGATCAGGAAAAGCTTATCGCCGTTGAGCGTGCACTGCTTCTCAGCTCCGTTGACGCAATGAACTCCTTTGAGCGTGGGGATCCGTACAACATTCACCAGCGGTTGCCAGTCTCCATCGATGCCGTCGGCACTCACCGGACGAAGTTTCAACGGCCCGAAGGCCGAAGGTCCGAGCAACTTCATGGGATCGAGGACAGCGAACACCGTCTTCGAGTCTTGCAGCGTCAGGTTGCCGTCTTTGAAGCTCAACAGGATGCGAAAGGACTCGTCGGCGGTGGCAACTTCAATATTCTCCGTGGGCGGGAATGTCTCCGGCACCTGCGTTTTGAGAAAGAAATTCAGCCGTGCGTCCTGCGGAAGCTCATCCTGATTGCCCAAGTGAATCATGGCTGGGGCAACTGTTTCGTCCAGTTGGACGCTCTTGCTGAGCACGCTGAGCTTCGGACGCTGGGCCTCTACCGTGGTTTTCAGATCGAGCACCCGGCCATCCTTGAGGGTAGCATGAACCGCAATCGCATCTCCTGGGTGCAACTTCGAATCGGCCCCGGCATCGCTGGTCAGCAGCTTCAATTCGTCTTGCTGGTTGGAGCGCGATAGAGTCTGCGGATGGAAATGAATGCCGCTGACCTCCAGGGATGTGACCTGGTCGAGCCGCGTTCCTTTCAGCACACCGTCGGCGTCGCCGGCATGAATGCTGAAACCATCGAGGCGGCCTGCCTCGGCATAGGTATGGAGCGGAATTTCGTCCGGATCACGCAGGCCGAACTTTTTCACCAGCATCTTTACCGTGCCGGCACTGGCGTTCTGCAGCGGTACCTTGACTTCGAGTTCATCGGGCTTCGCCGCTTTCCACTCCGTCTTGAGAATCGTTCCTCGCTCGTCTTTGAGCAGCACTTCGCTGACGCAGCAGGCATCAGCAGATTGCAGATGCAGAGTATCTTCGCGGCCCACGACCAGCGCGCTGGCATCTTTGGAGGCAACGATCCATTGACCGGGATGCGATGTCCGCAGCCGGAAACGCGGGCCGTCGAAGGAACGGAATCCCCACACTCCGCGCAGGATCCCGCTGGTTTCACCGTCCAGATCGGCTGAGTGTACGCCCTCGGTCTCAAGGATGAATCCCCCGCGCGACGGGTCAGCCTTGGCGGGAAGATCAATGCTCGCACCGGACTTGGGCTCAATATGGAGCACAAAGTTGTGCGCCAGGTCGGTTGCGAAAACCAGCGGCGCACCGTCGGCAGGCAACACGAGGGCCGGTTTGTCCACACAGAGCACCTGGTTTGCGTCGGCCGTGTGCAGCGGAGGTGCAGGCGCTGGATGCACCGGCGGCAGACCGATCACCAGCACGGATTTCGGATTGCGGAATGAAGGCGGATTGTTCAGATGCAGGTTGAGTTCATCCTGCTTGGGCAACGCCAGCGCCGGAATGTACTGATACTGTGCGGTATGCGTGGTGCTCAGAATGCGCGCGACATCTACGACCGCTCCGATGTAGGGACTGTAATAGCCGCCGCGGGCGGTGGGTGTGGCGCTGATCTGCGCCAGCAAATCGGAGGAGGTACCCGAAGTCAATGCCGCCACCATGGTCTGACTGTGCGCATCGTCGAGTACCAACTGGTCTGTGTTCTGCGTTAGGCAAGGCACCTGCTGGGCAGAGGGCTTGTCGAAGCATTGCTGGTCAAGACGAATGTTCAAGGTGCGAGCCAGCAGCGTGGTCCGCGTCTTCAGTTGGTCAGGATCGCTGGTAGACGATTCGCGGACCGCATCCAAGTATTTCTCCAGGCGAGCGCGGTCCAGACTTGCCTGCTGAAGATCCTGGACGGCACGCACAAACGCGCCGGGCTTGCCTCGCACCGCGGCGCGTAACGTGCTGAAAGCGCCTCCCGTTTCAGGGGCGAGAAACACGACTGCTTCTTCTGCCTCTCCGGGGACGGTGACGAAAATTCCTTCCTCGTGCACCGGCTTGTTCCAGGTCTCAACGCGAGTGAACCAGGAATCTGGCGGAGGGTTCGTCGCTCCGCGGAGAAATGCCACCACCATCAAGTAGTGCACTGACTGGCTATCCGGCAGATCAGGATGCACCCACAGACGGTCTCCTGCTTGAAGATTCGGCACCTCGGCGATAGGCAGAGTCTCCTTGCCGCGCTGCACGCGCACCTGAACCCTGGGCCCGGTAAGATCAAATGCATTTTCGCCGCTGGCAGGTCCCGCCAGAGCGAGAAGAGCAAACGAGCCGAATAAAAGTGCAAGGTAATGTAGACAACCCCTACGGCATTTTGGAGGCACTCTAGCCCTCTCCAGGTCTGGGATTTTTGAATGTTTCCGGAAACACGATCCGGCTTGCTCGGGATTGAAAAATGAACGAACCCCGGCCTTTCTTCTGATAATTTCGCGAGTCTCATATGTTAGTGCCTCCAACACTCAACGGCAACCCACATTGCGTTCGGTGGTCGTAGAACCGCTCTCTCCGTTGGGGTAAAGCGTTCATGCGAGTTCGTTTAGCTCGCCTTCAAGCCATTGGGTATTAAGGGCAGCGATCGCAACCGCACGCCTGTCGCATCAAAAATGGCGTTTGCAATCGCGGGAGCCAGGCCAATCATAGGACACTCACCCGCTCCCGCCGATGAAAGGTCCTTTCGGTCGAGCAGTACCGTTTCGATGACCGGCGTATCGCTGAAGCGTGGCACGCGGTATTCCGACATTCTGCCGTTGAGAATTTTTCCATTGTCGAAGGCGATGGCTTCGAAAAGCGCGCCGCCAAGCCCCTGCACGTTGGAACCTTCAATCTGGTTGCGCAAATTGTCCGGGTTAACGATAGCTCCGCATTCGAATGCGGAGACGACGCGCACTACTTTGACTTCGCCAGTCTTTAAATCAGCGTGGACCTCGACGAAAGTAGCGATGTTCCCCAGCTTCTCGTAGCCGCCGCCCATCCCGAAACCTTGTTCAGGCTCGGACTTCGGCTTTTCCCACCCGAACCGCTTGGCCGCAGCCTCAAAGACCGCGCGCAGCCGTTCGTTCTTCAGATTCTTGAGACGGAATTCGAGCGGATCCATCTTGAGCGAGTGGGCCACTTCATCCATGTGCGACTCGCGCGCAAAGTGATTGGCGGTTGCAGCCAGAGCTCGATACGAGCCCTGCCGCAGCGGAGATTTCGTGGGGTGGAAAACGATGCGCTGGTTGGGAATCTCATAGTACGTGCGGATTCCCGCCGAGCCGGAGTTGTAATTGTGAAAGTCCCAGGCGGTGAGAGTACCGTCGCGGTGCACCGCGCTGGTTACGTCGATCACGCCTGCGGGACGAAAATACGCCCAACTAAATTCTTCTTCGCGGGTCCACACCACTTTCACCGGACGCTTGGCGGCGCGGGCAAGGCGTGCTGCCTCAATCGCAGTTTCGCCAGTATGCTTTCCACCGTAACCCGAACCTGTGTCGGGCATCAGCACGCGCACTCTTTCTTCCGGCATGCGGAAGGCCTCGGCAAGCTGCCCGCGAACGCCGAAGGGACGTTGCGTGCCGGTCCAAACGGTCAAGTTATCGCCCTCCCATTTCGCCAGCGCAGCGCGGGGTTCCAGGGGAACGTGGGCGATGTAAGAAACCGAATAAGTCTGCTGGAGTTTGTGATCCGTGGAAGTCAGAGCCTGGTCGACGTTGCCAACAGCGAAACGGTCGCCGTCACCCGTGGGATCGTTTCCGTTCTCAGGGTTCTTCTTCAGGTATTGGAAAAGTTCGTCATGCGATGGCTGGCGTTCCGACTTCCATTCGGCATGGAGAGACTTGAGGGCTCGTTCCGCGAGGGGCGTACTCGGTGCGGCGACTCCGACGAAGTTGCCGTCGTGGACCACGGTGACACCCATCTGCTCCGCTTTCTGCGTGTCCAATGAGAGGAGTGCCGCTCCGAAGGATGGCGGACGTAGCACTTTCCCGTGCAGCATGTCAGGCAACTTCAGGTCTGAGGGATAGCGATGCTTGCCTGTAACGAAGTCGCGGCCGTTCACTTTATGCACGGACTGCCCGGCAATTTTCCAGTCAGTCGCGGAGACCAGTGGATCGTCGAAGGGAATGCTGGCCGCGAGCTGTTGTCCCTTGACCAGCGCCGCGTATTCCACAGATCGTTTGGTCTGCGGATCGCCGACTCGGCCGTCTGCCGCGACAAGACGTGTGCGATCGGCCTGCCATTGCGCCGCGGCAAGTCCAACCAGCAAATCGCGAGCTGCCGCCGCCACCTTGCGCAACTGCAGATTCATAGTAGGCGTGGTGCGGCTTCCGAACGTGCCCATGTCGAACGGCGTGAGCTGGGTATCGCCCATCACCATCTCGATTTTGTCGATCGCAATGTGCAGTTCTTCAGCCACTGCCTGGCTGAGGGACGTTCGGATGTTCTGGCCAACTTCAACTTTCCCCGTGTAGACGATGACCCTGCCGTTCTCGCCCATGTGCAGCCATGTATCGATTTCCTTGGGCAGAGAATCGCCCCACGAGTGCCCGGCTCCGCCCGACTCCTGTGTAACCGCGCGGTTCAGGGCAGAGTACACCAGAACACCGGCGCCCAGAAGCTTGAAGAACTCGCGCCGATCCACATCGAAGTGGTACAGGGGCTCCGCCGAGAGCTCATAACGTTCGGGGTCCAGAACAATCGCAGCCTGGGGTTTTTCGTTCATCGGCTCGCCTCCCTCGCAACGGGGGATCCGGCCATCACCTTCGCCGCCCGCTGAATGGCGCTTACGATGCGCGGGTAGGTTCCGCAACGGCAGACGTTCCCATCCATGAAGTCGATAATCTGTCTCTCAGTGGGATTGTGGTTCGCGTTCAGCAGGCTGACTGCGGACATGATCATCCCCGAAGTACAATAGGCGCACTGCATCGCACTTTCATCGAGAAACGCTTGTTGCACTGGATGAAGCTGCTCTCCACTGGTGAGCCCTTCAATGGTTGTGATCGTCTTTGGCCAAACGCTCCCAACTCTCGTGATGCATGATCGCTGCGCCTTCCCGTCAATTAAGACCGTGCACGCTCCGCACACCCCTTCCCCGCACCCGTATTTGCTGCCCGTGAGGTCCAGATGATCACGCAAGACGGTGAGAAGGCTGGTCTGGGGATCTACTTCGAGACTAAAATCGCGTCCGTTTACGACAAGCGGTAAAGTGGGCATTGCGAAACTCCAGATTTACTAGCGAGGATTTACAAAACCGCCTCTTGAAATGATATACCGGCCAACGATGATGCCAGACGCCTTGAGGGGCAACAATGCGTCTGAGGCTTTACTAAGCTGATTTAGTAAGCGATACTTTTTCCATGAAAGACAAGTTCCGGCGAAGACTGCCAGTCATCACATTCGTTCTCCTCCTGCCAGCGCTGCTCTGCGCACAGCCGAACAGCTCCGCGATCACGATAGACCCATCTGCACTGAGTCACGCCTTCCCTCATTTCTGGGAGCAGATGTTCGGCTCAGGACGTGCCGTCCTTAGTCTGCGCGAAAGCTACCGGCAAGACTTGCGGGAAGTCAAAAAGATCACGGGCTTCGAGTACGTTCGCTTTCACGCCATCTTTCATGACGAAGTGGGATTGTACGACGAAGATCAGCAGGGCCAACCCGTCTATAACTTTTCCTACGTCGATCAAATTTACGACGGCTTGCTGGCCAATGGCGTACGGCCTTTCGTTGAGCTGAGCTTCACGCCCAAGAAACTGGCGTCCAAAGAGCTCCTGCATGCGTTCTGGTACAAGCCCAACGTGGCCCCGCCAAAAGATTGGAACAGGTGGGATGAACTTATCAAACAATTCACGCAGCATCTCGTCGACCGCTATGGCATCGACGAAGTCAGCAAGTGGTACTTCGAAGTCTGGAACGAACCCAATATCGACTTCTGGGCCGGCGATCCGAAGCAAGAAACATACTGGCAACTGTACGATCACACGGCGCGCGCGGTTAAAGGGGTGAATGGGCGGTTACGCATAGGAGGTCCCGCGACGGCGCAGGCAGCGTGGGCCGATGTTTTTCTGCGCCACTGTTCTGAGAATCACGTTCCAGTCGACTTTGTCTCGACCCACGTTTATGGCAATGACAAGTCACAGGATGTTTTCGGAACCAGTGAAGATATTTCCCGCAACCAGATGGTCTGCCGCGCAGTGAAAAAGGTCCACGACCAGATCAAGGCTTCCTCCCAGCCCAGTCTGCCTTTGATCTGGAGCGAGTTCAATGCCAGCTATATGAACGAGCCCGCCGTCACGGATGCCTCCTATATGGGCCCTTGGATGGCTGACACCATCCGCCAATGTGACGGCCTTGTCGACGTGATGTCCTACTGGAGCTTTTCCGATGTCTTCGAAGAACAGGGCGTCGTGAAGACTCCATTCTACGGAGGCTACGGTCTGATCGCGGCGGACGGTATCCCGAAGCCAGCCTTCAACGCGTTCAAGCTGTTGCACCAACTCGGCGATCAGCGCATCGAATTGGACTCGGACTCTGCGTTGCTCACCCGCCGAAAAGATGGGTCGCTGGTGCTGGCGCTATGGAATTACGCGCCTCCGGAACAGCCGGGCGCGCCCAAGACGGTCGTGCTGCACTTCAAAGATGCCAAACTCAAACACGCCGTGATCTCTCGAGTCGATCCGGGGCATGGGGACGTCCACGCAGTCTACGAAAAACTGGGAGCTCCGCACTATCCGACCCAAGCGCAGATTGAGCAATTGAAGAAGGCCGCGGACCTTCCAGCCCCCGAGAGCCGGGCGCTGAAGAACGGCGAACTCACAGTTACGTTGCCCTCGTACGGCCTGGCACTGGTCGAAGTGAAATAGTTGCCCGTGCGCAGCGAATTGCGAGAAACCGATCCAACCATGCGAGTACGTCGACTTCTGCTGGCCTTACTTCTATTGCCCGTCGCGACTCTCGCGCTTGGGCTGTCTGATCGCACAGCTTTTGACAACAGCTTGAGTTACCGATCTTTCTACTATAGCGACGTTTTGTTCGTCTCCCCCAGCGAGCTGGAACTTGTCGACGGCAAGGTTCCCACCGATGAAACTCATTATGTCAGTCCGCCGAACTCTCTACGCCTGAAGTGGCAGTCGCAGACCGGTGGGGACTGGCTGATCAGCCTGAAGGTCAAGGCCCGCTATGGCACCGCCGATTTTTCAGGCGGTTCACTGTTTTTCTGGTGCTACTCGGAAACCGACCTCTCCCCAAATGCATCACCGCTGATTTACTTGAAAGATGTGAACGATGAAGGCACGCCTAGCATCCGGCTCATTGGCAGCCTGGAGAAGCTGCCCGCGCACACGTGGATCCGAGTTAAGCTGCCATTCGATTCCTTCGTGGGACCTGTCCGGGAAACGCGGGCGCCGCAGTTCGATCCTCACCGCCTTGCACGGATAACCATCCGTCAGGGACTCGACGACGGGAAGGCACACACGATCTATATCGATGAGATCACAGTTGGCGATGAGGTTGCGGACAACCGCAAAGTCCCCACAGCACCTTCCGGTCTTGTTGCGAAAGGATATGAGAGGCACATTGACCTGACATGGATCCCCGTCAGCAATGCTGATTTGCGATATTACAAGATCTATCGCTCGTTCGACGGAAATACATACGCACCGATCGGCATTCAGAGAGCGAGTACGAATCGGTATGAGGACTTTCTCGGTGAAAGCGGCAAGGATTCCTTCTACAAGATTAGTTCCGTCGCCATGAATTACAACGAGTCGCCTCTGTCCGCGGAAGTAAAGACGACTACACGCACCATGAGTGATGACGAACTCCTCACCATGGTTCAGGAAGCATGTTTCAGATACTACTGGGAGGGTGCGCACCCTGTCGCAGGTATGGCAATTGAAATCTTGCCTGGCGATGAAAACCTGGTAGCAGTGGGAGCTTCCGGCCACGGAATCATGGCGCTGCTGGTCGGTGTCGAGCGCGGCTTCATCACCCGTGAGCAGGGGGTTGAGAGAATGCTGAAGATCACCCGCTTTCTCTCCAAGGCAGATCGATTCCATGGCGCATTCCCGCATTTCCTCGACGGCCGAACTGGAGAATTAATTGCGCGCTTCGGGAAATATGACGACGGGGGCGATCTCGTCGAAACCTCTTTCCTGATGCAGGGACTTCTGGCGGCGCGGCAATACTTCACCCGGAATACGGCCGCAGAACAGGAAATCCAGAAGACGATAACCTCACTGTGGAGGGCGGTCGAATGGGACTGGTACCGCAGCGACCCGAGCAGCAATTTTATGTACTGGCACTGGTCTCCGGATCACGGTTTTTACCTGAATCACCCGCTGATCGGGTGGAATGAGACCATGATTGTCTATCTGCTCGCAATCGCATCGCCCACTCATCCCATCCCGGCCGCTATGTATTACAGCGGCTGGGCAGGACAGTCGCAGCGGGCCGTGCAATACCGCCACTGGTGGAGTCGCACCACTCAAGGCGATCACTACGTCAATGGAAATACTTACTACGGTATCAAGCTCGATGTCGGAGAGGGAAATGGGGCAGAACTTTTCTTTACCCACTACTCCTTTCTGGGCTTTGACCCTCGCGACAAGAAGGACGCCTACGCAAACTATTTCAAGAACAGTCGCAACATTGCGCTGATCAGCCACGCTTACGCCATCGCGAACCCCGGAAAGTATGTGGGCTATGGGGATGACTCGTGGGGACGTTCCGCCGGCATCAATGCAGGCGGTGGGCGCGCCTACCCGCGGGATGACAATGGAACGATCACCTGCACGGCGGCGCTCGCTTCGTTTCCGTACACTCCGGTCGAATCAATGAAGGCCCTGAAACATTTCTATCGAGATCTGGGCGGAAGGCTTTGGGGAATCTACGGCTTTCGGGACGGCTTCAATCTTTCAGAAGACTGGTTTGAGGACGTTTACATGGGACTCAATCAGGCTCCCATTGTGGTGATGATGGAGAATCACCGGTCTGGCCTCGTTTGGAAGCTCTTCATGTCGAATTCGGAAATCAAGCCGGCTCTCGATCGAATCGGATTCCAACCTGATCTCTAAAGCGCAGCTTCCGTAGCACGACTTACCGTCCGGAAGGCTTTTTGTACGAGCGTATATCGGGCTGCACCGATTATTCCGCAGTCATCATTGAGCACAATCCTGACCGGCATGTCCTTGAGCACCGCTTCCATGCGGCCTTTGTCGAGGAAGCTTCGCATGAATGCGGGGTCTTTCATCTTGGCGACAATTTTCGCGGCAATGCTGCCGCCGATAAATATGCCTCCAGTGGACATGAAGTGTAAGGCGCAGTTTCCGGTCTCGGCGCCAAACACGCTGACAAAAATCGACAAGGTCCGATCACAAATCTCCGCTTTTCCTTCAAGAGCGAGTTGGGAGATCAGCGCCGGCTGATCCTTTGCCGCAGCCATCTGGTCTCGCAACCATTGAGGTTCGTCCGCTTTCTGCGTATCACGAAGAAATTCGTAAATATTCTTGATGCCAGGTCCCGAAAGAATTCGCTCACAACTGACTCGGCCGAATTTCTTCTGCAGATGTGCCAGCAGCTGCATCTGCAGATCGTCCCGGGGTGCGAAGTCGGCGTGCCCGCCTTCGCAGGCAAAAGGATGATGGCGGAAGCCGTCCCAATACATTCCCGCGACACCCAGTCCAGTTCGAGCTGAGATTACGGCCCGGTTGCCTTCGGCGTCCTCGGCGCCTTCACTCAAGCTGATGAAATCCTTCGATTCAAGGGCATCGATACCGTAGGCATAAGCTTCCAGATCATTGAGCAACCCAACCGAAGTGAGCTTGAGCTGTTTGGACAATTCACGCGAATCGATGGTCCAAGGCAGATTAGAAATCCTGCTCCGGCCGCCTCTCACAGGTCCAGCCACGCCAAAGCAGGCGCTGTGAACCGGGATCCCTTCTTCTTTTATGAATTGGGAGAGAATCCCAGCGAGGCCGTCGTGCTCCTGGCTCTTGTAGGTTTTTTCGACCACACATTGCAGCCGGTTCCCTTCGGTATCGAAGGCGGCGAGCCGGGTCCGAGTAGCGCCAATGTCACCCGCAAGAATCATGGCTCAATCTTCCTCCATTGCCGGTCATCGAGTTCCATTAATTGATCGGCCTCCGCTGGGCCCCAGGTACCGGATGCATAGTTCGGGAATTTCCTCGGAGGCAGTGCTCTCCAGACGTCCAGAACCGGATCGACTACGCTCCAGCCAGCTTCCACCATGTCGGCCCTCTGGAACAGTGTCGCGTCGCCGATCATGCAGTCATACAGCAGAACCTCGTAGCCGGTATAGGCATCCGCTCCAAAATACTTGGAATACTCAAAGCTCATGTCCACCGATCCTACTCGCAGCAGCGGCCCGGGGATCTTGGCGCCAAAGCTTAGCGAGATTCCTTCCACGGGTTGAATCTGTATGACCAGAGTGTTGGTGTGCAGCTTGTGAAAGGGCGCGTTACGGAACAGTTCAAACGGCATGCGTTTGAACTGGATGGCGATCTCAGTGTGCCGTTGCGCCAGGCGCTTCCCAGTTCGTAAATAGAAGGGCACCCCCGCCCAGCGCCAGTTGTCGATGTTGAGTTTCATGGCTACAAACGTTTCGGTCCGCGACTCGGGAGCGACTCCTGATTCTGACCGATAGCCCGGCACTCGTTCCCCGCCCAGCATCCCTTCTCCATATTGCCCGCGAACGCTGCGCTGCAACACGTCTTCGGAATTCAGATGCAGAAGGGAATGCAGAACCTTAGCCTGCTCGTTTCGTACGGCGTCGGCCTGAAAAGAGACCGGAGATTCCATCGCGGTCAGGGTAAGCAGTTGCATGACATGATTGGGAACCATGTCGCGCAGGGTTCCGGCAGTGTCGAAGTAGCCGCCACGCCGCTCCACGCCTACGGTTTCGGCGTTAGTGATCTGCACGTGGTCAATGTAACGGCGGTTCCAGATCGGCTCAAAGATGGCATTGTCGAAGCGGAACACCATGATGTTCTGCACGGTTTCCTTGCCCAGATAATGATCGATGCGATAGATCTGGTTTTCCTGCAACACACTCTTGATCTCGCGGTTCAAGGCCTTCGCCGATTCCAGGTCGTGTCCAAATGGCTTTTCAATCACCACCCGGCGCCAGCAGCGCTTGTCCTGGACCGCCAGACCAGCCTTCCCCAGCTGCTGGACAATTTGGCCAAAGAACCTGGGAGCGGTCGCCATGTAAAAGAGATAGTTGCCTTCGCTGTGGTACTCGAGATCCAACTTGCCGAGGCGCTCCTGGAGCTTTGAAAACGTGTTCGGATCCGCAAAATCACCGCGCTCGTAGAAAAGACGCTGGCGGAACCATTGCAAGTCTTCCGTCCCGCCGGCTGCAGCAGGCAGAAATTCACTGACCTGATTGCGAAAGTCTTCGACGCTCAGGTCGTCGACGGAAACACCCATCACAGCAAGGCTTTCGGGCAACAGCTTGGCTCTCACCAGGTTGAAAAGGGCTGGAATCAACTTGCGCTTCGTCAGGTCCCCGGCGGCTCCGAACAGCACGAGGACGCAGGGACCCGCAGCCTTGCCCGCGTACTCGACGTCACTCTCCTGGTTGGCCCGGGAAGTCGCTGCCATACCTAGACTCAGTGCTAGCTGACTGCCTCACTCTGCAGTGGCCAGCATTTTAGGCCAATCGGGACTTGATTTCCTAACGGCAGGGCCAAGGGGACCGGCAATCTGATGTCACTCGGTCGTGTAATTGATTTCCATGCGCCGAATTTGAAAGCTGGAAACGTACAAGACCAGCAGCGACACAAACAAGAGGCCCATGATCGCGACGGGAGCGGAGATGGGATCGGGATTGGATACCAGCAGTGACAGCAGGGGCGGCGTACCCGGAGGACTGGGTATGTCCACGGGGCACAACGATTTCAGGTAATAAATAACGCTGAACTTCTTGAGCAAAGCCGGCAGAAACGGATTGATTCCTTCCCACACCAGGATCGCGGCTGCCGGCAGAATCGGATTTCGAAACAACATTCCAGCAGCCAGGAAGAAAGCTCCGTAACCGAGGCAAGCCAGCGCGGTGACACCCAGATAAGCGGCAGCCTGCGTCAGACCGTGGTTCTGATAGAGGTAGAGGTCCCGCACATTCGGAGTGAACTGCCCCGTAAAGACGATGATTTGAAGCACTTCGCTGGTCACGAAAATGACGCATGTCGCCAGCAATCCGGCCAGGAATTTTCCCACCATCAATACTTCCCGCCGGATCGGCGCAAGAAAGTAAAAGTGGAGGCTCTTGTCGAGAATCTCGCCGCGGAACAGATTCATGAAGATTCCCAGGCAGCCGAAGAAGATCGCGAGGCGTAAGTAGAAAAACTGGAATACTCCGGCGAAAACCACGGCATCTTCGGGCAGGTTGTACGCGTCGTGAATATGTATGCCGACAACTTTTCCATCCGCAAGGTCCACATACAGGTCGTTATTTCCGTCGGAGTAGTGGTAGTTTTCGTGAGAAACGTCCGCGAACGAAACTTGCCCAGAGGGACCGGCCTTCGTGCCCTGGCTCTGCGTCGCCAAAGTGGCCGCCAGAAGAACCACGTTGCGATTGTCGGGCAGGGTTAGGCTTTGCACGGTCTTGGCGGGGTTGAGAGCAAAGGTGTAGCCGTACAAATAGGACTCTTGGTCATCCTGTGTGCCATTGCGTGAAACGCGATAGGGCATCATCACTGCGAGGGATTCGCCAGGTTGTTCCCCGGGATTCGCGACGCAACCGCACCAATCGCTGAAGCTTTGCGTGAACGTGCTGGTGGTGCTGTCGGTATAGGTTACGGTGATGGTCTGATGCAACACGGGCCCGTAGATTGCAGCGGCCAATACTCGCAATGTCGCGAACTGGCCAGCGGGCAGCTTAATCAGCTGTCCGGTGCCATAGACGGCATCGAGTTGATTCGCCGGGCCGAGGTTGAACTGGATGCCGTTCAGGATCCGGTTCGCGGTCAGCAGATTCGAGGAATACACATAACCTGCACCGTCCAGACCATCGCTCGTGAAGCTTGTGCTGTCAGTGTAGATGCCGTTCAGGTTGTACTCCGAGGCCAGGTTCACGGGTGTGCCGGAGCCGCCGGTGCCGGTGACCGCGCTCGTAACCCGAATTGCCCGTCGCTCGTTCCAATGAAAACGTACTGGCGGTTTCCCCAGCAGCGCGATCACCCCTTCGCTCGTCATGCCCGTCTTGACCGCGAGCAGGTCCTGACGAGTCAAAGCCTTCTCACTCTGCCTGGCAATCTGACGACTTTTCTCCCTGTCGCGAGAGGTAAACACCGTGTGGGCTGTGAAGAGCAGGAGGGGCAACAGCGCCAGAACGTAGATCCAAAGGCCGCGCCGCGCGAAGAACGTCTTCTTCATTTCCAGGCGGATGACAGCCTTGACCTGTGCCCACCAGAGCTTTGTCATCGCACCACCTCTTCGTTTCCGATCAGATATTCGTAGACGGAGTTCACATCGTCGTCGGCGGGCGCGACCGATTCAATTTCAATCCCGTTCAAAGCAATGTGATTCAGCATGAGATAGAAACGGTCCGCATCCCGTGTCTTGATCAACAGGCCGCGCCCGTCGTTGTGGATGCGAACTTCGATGGTGTGCTCGGACTCCATCATCTTGGCGGCAAGATGGCGCGGCCGATCGCACCGAATGAGAATCTGCGCGGGATGCTCCCGGATTTCGTCGCGCACGCTGTGGATTTGACCCTCCGCTACCACATACCCGTTGCTCAACAGGATGACCTGATCGGAGATGGCATCGACTTCGTGAAGAATGTGACTCGAAATGATCACATAACAGCCATCCGCCGCGACCGAGCGAAAGAGCGCGATCATCTCGGCACGAGCCAGCGGGTCGAGACCGTTCAGAGGCTCGTCCAAAACCAGCACTCGCGGGTTGTGACACAAGGCTTGCGCAAGCCTGATTCGCTGCCGCATCCCTTTGCTGTAAGCTGCGACGTTGCGCGTTGCCGCATCGGTGAGATTCACGCGCTCAATGGCACGCCACGCCAACTGTTCCGCATTCTGCGAGTCGCTGCCTCCCAACCGAAGGTAGGAATAAACGAACTGAAACCCGGTCAGGCCCTTGGGGAAGGAATCGAACTGCGTGCTATAGCCCAGGATTTTAAAAAGTTTCTCGGGCTCGCCCGGATCGTAGTCCAAAACGCGCATTCGTCCGCGTGTAGGGCGCACTAAACCGGTCATCAGGTTCATCAACGTGGTTTTTCCCGACCCGTTGGGGCCGACCAGGCTGGTCACACCGGGAGGAATCGAGAGGTTGACGCGGTTCACCCCAAGAATCTCGCCGTAGAACTTCGAGACATCTTCAAAGACGATGCGGTCGTTCACTTGACCACCTCGTAGGCTCGTACCTTTCGCACCAGGAGCGCGAGGCAGATTCCGCAGTAGACGAGCAAAGCGGTCCACGCCTCCGCAGACGTCATCGATTGTCCGGTGTCAATTCGAAACAGGTACGTCCAAATCGTCTTCATCAGAAAGACGAGATTGATGAAGTGACCGGACTGCGTGCGCATCACCGCATTGATGGCCTCCGCGAAGCCGGCTCCGAAAAACAGGACGGCCAGCAGCAGCGCACCAGCGACGATTCTCCACTTTACCCAGGCCGAGAGGGCCATGGCGAGAAGAGATAGTATTGCGATCCATATCAACGAAGACAGGACGAGGCTGCCCGCAATCCAAAGATGATCCCAGGTCCACTGGGCTCCGGCGAGGCTCGATTGCACGGCAAACAAAACCAGCCCGGGCATCCATGTGATCTGTGAGAGCAGGATCACCAAAACGGAAGCCTTGCCGAGCACATATTCCGCCCGTGAGAACGGGCGGCAGAAATAAAGAGGCAGCGCGCCATTGGCGATGTCGGGCGAGATCAATCCCGGTCCGGTGAAGGCGGTGAGTACAAACGCCAGCACACCCTGCACGTTGATGAAAAAGAAAAAGAACCTGTTGTCGATGCTGATGGATTGATTGGCTTCGAGTCTCTCAAGAAAGCTCAGGTTATGAGCAAGGTAGATTAGGATCAGGCACAACAAGGGGTAGAAAAAGCAGAGCACGAAGAGTGCGGTCTGGAGCTTCGAGCGGAACAGTTTCTTTCTGGAATAGCGAAAGAGCACCAGGCTACGTGACCATGCCGGAGTCAGCAGCCCGGCGTACGAGGTGTAACTGCGCCTATAGACGGCCATGATGCTTTTCCACAGCGCTCAATTTCACATCCTGCATGTCGACTGGCATAGCAACTCGCATATTAGCTTTCCATCGCTTTCAGAAAAATATCCTCCAGCGTGTCGCGACGGAAATTGAGGCGGCGAATCCGCACATCGCGCTCGGCGGCAATGCGATAAATGTCACGAACCTCGACCCCATCAGCAAGAATCATTTTCAGCCGGTTCGCGGTCGTGGCACACTCGCATCCCAGCTTTTCGACGGCCTCGGTGAAGTCGCCATTGGCGCCGTAAAGTTCCAGCTCGAGGAATCTCTTGTTGGCCTTGCGCTCCTCCTCCAGGTTCGAATAGTGAGCAATTCGGCCCTGATTCAGGATCAAAACTTCCTCGCAGGTATCTTCGACGTCGCGCAGAAGATGCGAACACAGCACGATCTGCAGCCGGTTGCTGTCGCGGATGTCGCCGATCATGCGGATCATGCGTTGCCGCGCCGACGGATCGAGGCCGTTGGTCGGTTCGTCCAGAATCAGCAGCTTCGGTCCGTGCGCGATCGCCTGGGCCAGCTTCGCCAGCTGTTTCATCCCAAGCGAATAAGTTCCCAGTTCCCGATACCGCGCCTCGGCCAGGCCCACGCAGAACAAGGCTTCATGCGCCCGTTCGAGTGCCGCCTCCGTGGGCAATCCTGAGAGCTCCGCCATCATTTGCACAAATGACACAGCGCTCATCTTCGAGATGAACGCATCATTCTCGGGCATGTAGCCGACCAGGCTACGGATTCTCCTCGTGTCGGTTCGGATGTCGTGTCCAAGTACGCGGGCCGACCCGGAAGAAGGCTTGTAAAAGCCCAGAAGGGTGTTGATCAGGGTAGACTTGCCGGCCCCGTTTGGACCAAGCAAACCAATCGCGCGTCCGCGTAGCGAGCAGACCAGGTCCTTCAGGATTTCGCGGCTGCCGAATCGGACGGAGAGGCCCTGCAGGTCAATGACGGGAGTTTGCGGAGCAGCAGCGGCTTGCTGATTCGTGACAGCCGCTGCTCCGCTTTGGATTGCCGTACTCATACAGGTTACTGGGCCCACAGATTACTGGGTCGGGCCGGGATGCCTCAGGGTTCCCCCGAGAAACATCTGCGGTAGAAATGCGCCGCCGTGGCCCATGGTCATAAGAGTACCGAGGTCGAAGCCCATGAAGCCAGTGTTACTTGCAACCACGATCCGCTCGGGCTCGCCATACACGTAGATCAAGCCGGGGGCAGTGTTTGCCTGCAGCGCCGCGATGGATTGTTGTTGCTGCGCGGTAAGTGTCCCGACTGATTTGATCTGCTCCACTAACGGGCCTACCACGGGGCCTATGTTGTGATAGAAAATCGCCGAGAAATTTGTGTATCCATCACTGGGAAGAAGCGCCTGAAACGTTGGCGAATGCGTCAGAGTGTTTCCCGCTTGGCGGTCCCGAATGGCTCGCGAGAGCGTGGCGATGTCCGGAGCCGCGATCAGGTAGCTGTCCACATAAGTGTAGTCAACTTCGAAGTTCACATCCTTCTGGTTGCGAAGCGTGTAGTAGATCTGGGAACCAACGTGCTGCTTCGCAAGCTGGAGCGACACATCTGGATGGTGTGCCTCTCGATTGAAGCTGTCGACCAGTTTGGCGATGGTCGATTGCAAAGTTGCCGGATCATACACTTCAAAGACTGCCTTCCACCGAGGCGTAGGCAGCATCGGGCCATCAAACGCGAACGTGAACTCGCCGCCCAGGGGTGCAGTAATGTCATCGAGCACGCTCACACCGGTTTTCGCTTCAAATTCTGACAGCTCCGAGGGGAACTTCGGCTCGCTGCTGCCGATAATCTGGAACAGCTCTTCCATGATGCTCCTCGGATTCTTGATGACCACGGCATTCACCATGCTCGCGTCAGGCGAAATGAAATCCAGCGCACCCATTGACGCAGGCGCAGCCAGCCAGGACGCTACACCGCGCCGCTCGGAAGCAAACGTCAGCGCCGCGCGATTCTCCGTCTTGCCTCCGACTTCGCGGCGTTCCATCATCAGGTAGCGGACGTCTCCTATGCCCGGAGGCAGCTGGTTGTTCCTTCCATCAGGTACGTTGTGCGCGACAATTTGTTCCATATCCGCGCAGAACAGCCAGCCCGCACCCTGCTGGTAGGAACGGACCACCTGCTGATAGAGCGGGGTCTCGGCAAAATGACTGGGGCTGGACTGTTGGATTCGTGCCGCCGCGCGCTGCAGCTGTGCGACATCCGGACTCGCGACCAGCATGTCGTTGTTCACGTAAACCAGAAACGGCCGGCCTGCCGAGGGTGATATAGCCCAGGGATCTCGCACAATCTGAAGCGCGGCTTGGCTTCGATCCGTATTGAGCCGCTTCATCTCGCCTTGCAGGAAAGCTTCCAGCCCGGGCTGCCGAACTCTGGCGAGCACGACCGGAGCACTATAGGTCGAGCCGTCCCTGTCCACGGCGAATACGATCTCGTTTCCCAGATAGCTGCTGAACGTTTTCAACTGGCCAATAACTTCCTCGAGCTTCGGTCCCTTCCCGTGCTGCTGTTCCTTCCACCAGCTGCGCAGCGCCGGGCTTTGCTGCAACCGGTCCTGGAAAAGCTGGCTGGCTTCGGCCAGAGTGGGCGCCAGATTGGGAATCGCGGCATAGATCGCCGTCTGATCTGGAACGTAGGCCAGAAGGTCGGAACTGTAGCGCAACCCCGGTCCGGGGATCGCCTCAAACTGCTCTTGCAGGACGGCGAAGTCTCCCAGCAGAGCCAGATATTTTGCAGAATTACGGCTCCAGGCAATCTCGTCTTTGATGGATACCTTGGAGACGCTGGAACCGGAAGTCTCCTCATCGCCGGCGCGCAGCTCGCTGGTCCGTTCTCCTGAAGCTACTCGAACTACGCCTTCGATAACCGCCACGCGAGAACCCTTGGTACCGTGGTTGACGGAAAAGATTGTCCCTTTCACCGAGACCAGGCAATCGTCGGTCGCAACGTACAGGCGGCCGGTCTTCTGCTTCGCGGCCTGGACGATGATGTGGCCGCCATCCAGGTGAATCGTGGTGCCCTTCCATCCACGAGACACCGAAAGGTCAGAGCGCTCATCCATCTCCACCAGAGAGCCATCGAGCAGAAGCACCACAGCGTTCGAGCCCTTTGCCGTACGGATCTCGTCTCCATTCCGGATTTGATAGCCCGCCGGGACCACGCGGACCTGCTCGTCGGAAACGGCATAAAGTGAGCCATCCACGTTCTGCACAGCGCCCCGCACGGCATGTTGCCCTGGGAAAAGGCCATTGACCAGCGCGAGCGACGCAACGGCGACGGCGATGACCGCAGTCGCGGCCAGAGCCCACCGCCACACTGGAAAACCGAAAGACGCTCTCTTTGTTATTTGCCACACGGGCTGCAGTTCGCCGCTGCGGGCCTGTTCCACTGCGTGACGGCATGCGACGCACCCATGCACGTGGTCTTCGAACAGGAACCGGCGAGCCTCCGGCAGATTTTTGTCCAGATAAGCTGGAATGAGCATCTGAAAATCTTCACAGTTCCGCAGCGTGTGCATGCTGAGGTCGGCAGCCGGAGACGCGGTGATCGAACTCCACACACGCTCACCTGCGCGGGAAACCACTTGTTCGTCCACGTGCTCGTTTCGAATCTCAGAGAGTAACCGGTCGAATTTCTTGTCGCTCATGATCTGTCTCCTAGGTACGGACGAAGCTCCTTGCGAAGCTGTAGTCGAGTGCGATGGACGATAACCGCCACCCGCACTTGTGAAATGCCTAGCGCTTGCGAAATCTCGCGGTTGCTGAGTCCCTCGATGAAGCGCAGCACAAAAATCTCCGCCGGCCGCGGCTTCAAATGAGCCATGGCACGGCTCAAGGCCTGCCGAAGGCCCGAGACGTCGGCTTGCGCCGGTGCGATGGGCCGCAAGCCGGAAGACTCTTCTGGAAGCGGAACGGTCTGGTCGGACTGCCTCGAGCGGATCACATCCAAAGCGGCGTTGATGGCCGCCCGGCGCAGATAGCTCTCGATGTTTTCGAGCGGATCCGCATTCCTGCTCCGGCGAAGCAGGCGCAGGAAAACGGTTTGCAGCACATCTTCCGCGTCTCCTGCGTTGCCGGTAATCCGGCACGCCGTCCGGAACACAAGGCTGTGATGGACCCGAAAGGCTCGCTCGAGTTCGTCGGGAATCGCGATCGCCGGTTCCTCTAGTACGCTCAGCAGGGTACGCCTCCTGTGATGTTTTCATATGTAAAGACGCCAGGAGGGGCGGTTTATTACAGGCAGCCCCGGGAAAATGTTGGCCGGGTTCGCTGAGATACAGTCGACGCTAAGTCCGCTTCCATGCGCCGAAGCGCCTTATTGTACGATCAATTGAGCCCGGGAAGACTTGGGGCTGGTGTTACCTCGAGGCAGTTAGTTTGGAGTTTTGCCTGAGCCTGCATGAAAGCGCCATGTGACGAAGCGGCAGTCCGGTCGGGGAGGGCCGGGTCTCCGTGCAAAACGGAAGCTGCACCCTGGATCCTTGCAGCGACCATTCTCGGCTCCAGCCTGGCGTTCATCGATAGCACGGTGGTCAATGTCGCCCTGCCTGCCCTTCAAGCAAGCTTGCATGCCACCATCGTCGACGTGCAGTGGGTCGTCGAGTCTTACGGACTTTTCTTGGCAGCGTTGATCCTGGTTGGAGGATCGTTCGGCGACATGTTTGGCCGCCGCCTGATGTTCGTATTGGGGGTGGCAATTTTTGCAGCGGCTTCGGCGGCTTGTGGCATCGCTTCGAGCATTCACCAGCTGGTCATAGCCAGAAGTATTCAAGGCGTGGGAGCTGCATTTTTGGTTCCCGGCAGTCTTGCCATCATCAGTGCTTCATTCGACGATAAGACCCGCGGGAAGGCGATTGGCACCTGGTCCGGCTTCACGGCGATCACGACCGCCGTCGGGCCGGTTGTCGGCGGCTGGCTGGTCCAACATGCTTCGTGGCGCTGGATATTCTTCATCAACCTTCCGCTGGCGGCGGCTGTCATCGGTATTTCGCTCTGGCACATTCCTGAAAGTCGTAGCGTCGCTGCCCGCCGAATCGACTGGCTGGGCGCCCTCATAATTACTCTCGGGTTAGGCGGCTTGGTGTTTGGACTCGTCGAATCGACGAACTTGGGTTGGAGCAATCCGCTGGTTTTCGGAAGCTTGAGTGCCGGGCTCGCCACGCTTGTCGTGTTTGTGTTCGTCGAGGCCACCGTAAGTTCGCCGATGGTTCCGTTGACGCTGTTTCGATCGCGCAGCTTCAGCGGCGCCAATCTACTCACGTTGTTCCTCTATGCAGCCATTGGAATTTTCTTCTTCTTGCTTCCTTTGAACCTGATTCAAGTGCAGCGATACTCGGCTACCGCAACCGGCGCAGCCGTGCTGCCGCTCATTCTGTTGATGTTTGTTCTTTCCCCCTGGTCGGGAGGTCTGGTGGCGCGTTACGGTCCCCGCGTTCCGTTGGTGATCGGCCCCCTCATTGTCGCGGCAGGATTCTCGCTGTTCGCCGTGCCTTCAACCGGAAGCAGCTACTGGAAAGCGTTCTTGCCTGCCGTGGTCGTGCTTGGTTTTGGCATGGCGGTCACAGTCGCTCCCCTGACCACGGTGGTCATGAGTTCAGTCGATCAGGATCACGCCGGCGCCGCCTCCGGCATCAACAACGCAGTGGCGCGTCTTGCTGGCGTGCTGGCCATTGCAATCTTTGGAATAGTGATGGTAAATGCTTTCGGGTTCGCCTTGAAACATGAGCTCGCTGACCTTGGCCTCTCTTCCGACGTTCTCCACGAAATTCGGTCTCAGGAGATCAAGCTGGCGGGTCTCGACCTACCTCCCAATCTGGATGCAGGCACCTCGGCCGCGATTCGAACCGCAATTAATCAAGCATTTGTCTTCGGATTTCGGCTGATCATGCTGCTCTGCGTGGCCTTGGCCGCAGCAAGCAGCGCTGTCGCCTGGCTGTTCATTCCTGCATCAGCGCCATGACAGTCTGACAGTAATTTGACAGAGTGAAAGTCGAATCTATTCTGTCCGTGCCTGTAAGTTGGTGAAACATGGCGGATGAGAGGGGGTGGAAACCGCTTCCAAACGCCAAACAAAGGACTTAACCGAACACAGGCAGCCTTGTGTACCTGCGATGCTTGTCGTTCGTGACCCTTCTCTTGCGCGTGCCCTTGCCGCATCCCGAAGACCATGTCCGTAACCTCGTGCCCAAGTGGTGGCGGTAGACGACGCGACTCGATTCGCGAACTATGTGCTAAGGCCGGAGCCAGGCAGCAGGCTGCGGACTTCGTATTCATCAACTGTTTTCGCGAGTGATTCCGCCCTGCTATGATTAGCTCGGCCTAGTACGTCATTGCGCTCTCCATTCTTGTGCTTGTTTCCAGGAGAAACGAGGTTAGGACCATGCCGACCGGTGTTGCGCTCTCTGCACGAACGTCGCGGAATGTGGTGCTCCGCTACATCCTCGCCATCACTGCTACCTTGATTTTTCTTTTGGCCTGCCGCTCGCTGAATCCGTTCGTCGGCGATAACGTCACATACATCATTCTTTTCCCTGTGGTTGCTTTTGTTGCCTGGTACTGCGGCGTTGGACCATCAATCGTGACGATTGTTCTCGCCTGGAGCGGAGCGATGTATTGGCTGACTCCTAACCATTCTCTGTACACCTCGAATCCGGCCCGATCGATCGGTGCCCTTGCGTTTCTGTTTGCTTCTACGGTCATGGTAGCTCTGGGAGAAGCGCGTCGCCGCGATAACGAGAGGCTACGAAACGCACAAGGGGAACTGGAAAATCGCGTCCGGGAACGCACCGCAGAACTCGACTTGGCCAACCACAACCTACGCGGAATGTCTGCGCGTCTGCTTCAATTGCAGGACGAGGAAAGGCGTCGAATCGCTCGTGAGCTGCACGATAGCATTGGGCAAATGTTAGCCGCCCTTTCCATGAACCTCTCAGGAGTGCAAGCCGATCTCAATCGCCTGACGAAAACCGCCGTCGCAATCACCGATAGCGAAGACCTGGTTCAGGAAATGTGCAAGGAGGTGCGCACGATTTCGCATTTGCTTCATCCCCCATTGCTCGATGAAGCCGGACTATCCTCGGCCCTCCGCTGGTATGTCGATGGGTTTTCGCAGCGGAGCAAGATCGCAGTCGACCTTGACTGTCCTAACGATTTCGGTCGGCTGCCGCGTGAGATGGAAACTGCAATCTTTCGGCTCGTGCAGGAGTGCCTCACCAACATTCACCGGCATTCTGGAAGTGCGACCGCCAAAATTCGCCTTCATCACTCCGACCATGAGGTTGTTGTCGAGGTGGAAGACAAAGGCAATGGCATTCCAGCAGAGAAGTTGCATCAAATGGCATCCGCGGGTATTGCTGGAGTAGGAATCACGGGAATGAGAGAAAGGGTCAGACAACTTGGGGGATCTTTGGAAATCAACTCCAGCGACACGGGTACAGCAATAGTCGCGCGTCTGCCCATTTCTGAGAGTTCCACCAGGGACGATTTGAGTTCGATTCCAGAGACGTCCTCACCTGCTGCCGCCTAGTCGCGAAACGTGAGCGCAACGCTTCCGGAAATGTATAAGGTCTGGCGCGACAAAAACCAAAACGCCACCAAGATCGTGATTGATCCTCAGGCAGCACAACCGTAGGTGAGACGGCCCTTCGCCAAATTGGGCGATCCGTATTTCTGCACTGCCGCTTAAAGGGAGCATTACTAAATAAGCTTCCGCATATCATTGCATGCATAGCTTTGTGGAAAGGATGAGAAACAATGCAGAAACGGAAACTCGGAAACAGTAATTTTGAAGTCTCTGCCATCGGCCTTGGCTGCATGGGAATGAGCTTTTCCTACGGGCCGCCCAAAGACAAGAAGGAGATGACCGATCTTCTCCATGCCGCAGTGGATCGCGGCATCACATTCTTTGACACGGCGGAGGTGTACGGCCCGTTCCTGAATGAAGAGCTTTTGGGTGAAGCGCTGGCTCCGTACCGCGGCAAAGTGGTGATTGCTACCAAGTTCGGTTTCGATCTGAGTGGCAGCGATAATCGGCCGGGAGCCGCAGGTCTGAATAGTCGGCCCGAGCACATCAAGCAGGCCGTCGAAGGGTCGCTCAAGCGGTTGAAGGTTGATGCCATCGATCTGTTGCATCAGCACCGTGTTGACCCGAACGTGCCCATAGAAGACGTGGCAGCCGCGGTGAAGGAACTGATGCAGCAGGGTAAGGTCAAGTACTTTGGACTCTCCGAGGCAGGCGTAAAGACGATTCGCCGCGCCCACGCGGTCCAGCCGCTCACCGCACTGCAGAGCGAATACTCGCTGTGGTGGAGGAAGCCGGAGCAGGAAGTGATACCCACACTCCAGGAACTCGGAATTGGCTTCGTGCCTTATAGCCCGCTGGGGAAGGGCTTCCTGACGGGCAAGATCGACGAAAATGCGAAATTCGACAGCTCCGATTTCCGCAGCACGCTGCCTCGCTTTACGCCTGAGGCTCTCACGGCGAACCAGGCACTGATCGACCTGCTCGGCGGCATTGCGAAGCGCAAGAACGCGACTCCTGCACAGATCGCACTCTCCTGGTTGCTCGCGCAAAAGTCTTGGATTGTTCCAATTCCCGGCACGACGAAGCTAAACCGCCTGGAAGAGAACATCGGAGCGGTGTCGATCCAACTGACGCCCGAAGACCTGCGAGACATCGATGCCGCCGCGTCGAAGGTCAAGGTGGAAGGAGCTCGGTATCCAGAACGCTTGGAGAAAATGACCGGTCTGTAATGCGATCAATCTCAGCAAAAATGGCGGAAGCGAGTGGGGGTCGAACCCACCGGCGACGGGGTGACCCGCCGCCCGCCGGTTTTGAAGACCGGGACGATCACCGGACCGCATGCGCTTCCGTTTGTGTTTTCATACACTTACACAGTGCACTAAAGTAATGGTGCATAATAGCTGCATATTAGCGTAAGGTGTGTCCTAGAGGCTAACCACATGGATTCAATAAAGCGCCGCCGACCCCGCAACCAAAAGGGCACAATCTACGAGCGTTCTGGCTCGTTCTACGTTCGATATTACACCCGCGACGAAAACGGAAAACCGAAACAGGCATCGGGTTTTCTTGGCGAGAAAGACAACAAGCATCACTCCGTAAAATGCAAGCCCGTGAAAGATCTGCGTGATAAATTCATGCGGCAGATAAATTCCGACGTCCGGCCAGCGCAGCGCGTTCTCATCAATGATTATTGGACCGAAACATACCTGCCTTATGTGCGGGAGCAGCATCGCCCATCGACCGCGAAAGGATACGAGCAGCTTTGGGAGAGCGTTCTGCAACCGCACTTCGTCGGGAAGGTCTTGCAGGAATACCAAACTCATCACAGGAATGAATTTCTGTTGAGCCTAATGAACAAGAAGAGGAAGGATGGAACCAAGAGATTTGGGCTGCGAACCTTGAGTCATGTTCGATGGCTTGCCTCTGGTCTGTTCAGCCATGCGCAGGATATCAAAGGGTTGATCGTCATGAATCCCTGGCGCGGCAAGCTGAAGATTTTCGATACGGTGGACGCGCCAGCCGAACGACCACACTACACGCTGCAAGAAGCGGTCGCTGTTCTCAGAGCACTCGAAGGCCGCCTTGATTGCCAACTAGTGATGGCATTGGCTTGCTTCGCCGGCCTTCGGCAGAGCGAGATTCGCGGATTGAAGTGGGAGGATTTTCGGGACAACAGAGTTCATCTCTCGCGGAACTTTGTGCGGGATGTCGAAGGACCGTTGAAGTCGAAAAGCTCGAAGCGGCTAGTGCCGATCATCGCTCCGCTAGGGCGCTTGCTGGAAGCGTGGCGACAGAAGTCGGGCGCTTCAACAACGGGCTGGCTATTCCCGAACGAAAGAGGCACGCGGCCAATCAATTTGCGAGATCGAGCGCGGAACAATATCAAGCCCGTGTTGGAAAAGGCTGGTGTTGAGTGGAAGGGGTATCACGCTGGTCGCCATTGTCTCGGCACACTTCTGACCGGCCTGACAGGAACGGCTCTCGCCCCGAAGGAAGCGCTTGGGCACACTACGCAAGCAATCACCGAGGTTTTCTATCTGCATCGCACCGACAACACGCTGCCCCTTGCGTTCAAGCAACTCGAAGCCGCTGTAGTCCTGAAACAAGCCGAGGCCAATTAGTACTCGGAATGCACAAACCGGCGCGGGAGTACGCTCTGGGCCTGTTTGGAAGTCCGCTTCGCAGGCAAAGTGTCGAGTGTAAGGGCCGTCTGTTGACGACAGTGACCCCTGTGCTCCAGGCATGCAAAAACGCATGGTGAAAGCAGGTTCACGAGGAACGGATTGTCTCAGGCATGTTGACCCACCCTTTCCGCATGTTGGCAAGAAGTTTGGTTCGATTGCTATCGTCAAACTCTTCCCAGTCCTTGGATACTGAGACCACCGCAACGTGTTCATCCATTTTCCCGAATCCAACCAGAACGGTGTCTGGAATTTTATGGCACGAATCGGAATGGGTTCCAGACAGCGCAGCCAAGCGTTCTGTGGGTGTCTTGGACGACCACCAATTCTCGGCTTCCCTCTCAGACAAGCTCGGTTGAAGCGGATGCGGACCGAACTCGGGGGTAGGCTGACGATGACGCGCTGCGAACGCATCGAACCCGTCGACTCCCTGTTCCTCCACCCGTCGCCTCATCGGTTCCATGATTTCCCTGACTAACTTCGCTGCGTCCGACAGTTCGACTGACCCATCCGGGGATTGGTTGCACTGTCCGAATAGGCGACCCCAAACGCGCTCTACAGCCCACAGAGAATACTGATCGGTTGGTACGTGCTCGGGCATCTTCCAATGTCGGTCCATCTCGTCGATCATGTTTGCCTACCCTGAGCGCTAATCTCTGCCTGTCGTACTGCTCTCTGAGCCATACGAACATCGGAACGCGCATTTCGATGTGTGTTGCCTTGCTTCCATCGAGTCTGTCCATTTGGAATTCAGGTATTGTCACGTAGGCTCTTAGTTAGGGTGTCTAATCCGCGTCGTTCAAACATGGCACGATGTTCAGGGGTAATGTCAGCGGTTCTAATGCGAAACCATCTCATTCACGCCGCTCTTTCCGCCCTCCGCTGCTCGTAAGACTCCCAGAGAGCAACCAAATCCTCTACGCTCCACAGCCGATCTGTCACACCAGCGGCCATGGCCGGAGATGTGCGAAGTGTACGATGAATCTTGATGAAGTTGTAGGCGAAATAATTCAGCGCTACGGCTGCGGCATGATTTTCTATCACCTCTACGTGGTGGAACACTCGAAGCGCGACGACCTCGAACGGTTCCTGCGCGACGCGGGCATTGATTCGAAGATGCACTATCCGATCGCCATTCACCAGCAAGAAGGCTTCCCCTGGGGAAAGGCTGTTGCCCTGGGACCTGGTGTACCGAACAGCGAGAGAAATGCGGCCGAGTGTCTTTCTCTGCCAATGTTCCCGGAACTCACCGAGGAAGAGGTCGATTACACGATTGCAAAGGTCGTGGAGTGGGATGGGCAGTTTGGAAGAAGCTAAGTCTCTGAAAGACCCTCAGTGAGCACGAACAAGGTATACAAAGTTGTCGTCGTCGGGATGGGGAAGCGAGGCAAACACCATGCCCTCGCTTTCAAGAACAATCCTCGTTTCGAACTGGCAGGCATCTGCACTCGCGATGCCGCCAACTTAGCGAAGGCTGCGGCAGAGTTGGGCGTATCGAGTACGTCGACGGATCCGCTCGCAATCTCAAGAGAGATCCGCCCCGACGTATTTTGCTTTTGCACGCCACCTCAGGTCCGCGTGGATCTTCATTAAGGTCGGAATACATTCCGGCGCCCAGCTCATTGCCTACGAAAAGCCCGTGGCACTCTCGATGAACGAAGCCATTGAGATTCGAAAGGCCGTGCAAGATGCTGGTGTCAAAACTGTGGTGAGTCACCAGCATCGCTACGGGAAGCACTATCAGAAGGTAAGAGGAATCATCTCCAGTGGTGCTATTGGGCGCGTCCACACTGTTTACGGCCACTCAGTTGGGTGGATGCTCCACATCTGCTCGCACTTGGTCGATTACATGCGGTGGTATAACGACAATGCACGCGCTGAATGGGTGATGGGACAAGCCGCCGGTCGGGGTAAGCTGGTAGACAATCATCCTTCTCCCGACTACCTCGCGGGCTTCATTCAATTTGACAATGGAGTTCGTGGAACAATCGAGTGTGGCGCTGGAGCGCCCAACGTTCCCGAAGTCGATTATTGGTGGCGCAAGAGCAGAATCGGAGCGCAAGGCACAGAGGGATTTGCTGAAGTGCTAACCGGTGGCGGATGGCGGGCTGTCACTCGCGATCAGAAAGGAGTCATTTCTGGTGATGGCTGCATGAGCTATGACTCGGATATGCCCCCTTACGTGGAAGACATGGCCCGCTGGCTAGACAGTGATGATCAGGTGCACCCCTGTAATGGGGAAAGCGCGTACGAAGGCTTTGAGATCGCCATGGGACTCCTGCGCTCGGTTGTTCAGCGAGGTCAGATCAAGCTTCCGTTGGGACCCGGCGAGCCTGAACTTGATGCGATTAGAAGGGTCCTGCCGGAACAAGTGCTTGTCTCAGACGAGGTAAACAGGACTGCTTACAAGCTGTAACTCCTGCCAGTTTTGGAAGGCGGGAAGCTTTGAACAAGCTTCCGCAAGAACGGTTGCTGGTAAAGTCCGGCGCGAATGTCGACTGTCAACGCGGGAGAATAGGCCGCCTACGAAGTTGTCCGGGGAATTCCCGCCACGGGATGTACCTAGCAGGCAGACAGCGAAGTGCCTGGCCAGTGTGCTCCAATCCGCCGCCTCACCTGCACCTGGAATCGTGTAGCATCGAGAGGCCTGTTCTCGCAGAGCCCGGCCAAGAAAATGTGCACCCCCGCAGGCTTCGATGCCAACTGGACGTGTACCTTCGCGCTGAAGTGCAGCGGCTGTGTGCGCGAGAACTTCTTGCGCACCACAACCTCGCCACGCAGGTTAAACGCAACCAGCTGAAAGACTGTCTTACCAAGATCACCGTCCACCAGTACTCGGCAGACGCGGCGATTGTGAGGGAGTGCTCGGCAAACTGGAAACTGGGACCTGGCAGACCACGTTAGTGTACGTTTGTCCGCGCACAGGCGCCAAGGTGACAACCGGCCGGACGGACACCTACTGCTGGTGCCGGAATGATCTGAACCCTCGCCCGACAGCGTGCCGGTTGTCTTTTGGTCAATGTCTGAGTGTTCGGATGCCGAGCCAAATTCCCGAGAGTTCCAGAGGGGGAAGCATCGCTACGCTGGCCTGAAAGGCTGTCGTCCATTGGCCAGGCGCAATCCGGAAAACATTGTTCGGGCCGCTGCTCAAAAAATGCTCGTAGATACCGGCGGCCAACGCTACGGTTAAGAAGACGAGCAGAAGCAAGCCTCCGAACCTGTTGGGGCGGATCCACCACGCTAGAAAAACGACCAAATGCGCTAACGTCAGTGAACCGATCACGAGGGTGATCTGTTGCGTAGTGAAAGAAGGCAGAACCTTCGCCACGAGTAGCAGATGCCACACTACGACACCCCAATGTGCGACGATGACCAAGAGGCCGAATTCGCGGAACGCTTTCATCTGCCAACTTTCTAGACTGGGTCGATTTTGAAGAGCGGGCCCACAAGCGCATGTCTCCTATGGCGTGGGAGTACATCAGCAACACAGCGGCTGATGAAATCACTGTGCGCTGGAAACCGCGCTGCGTTTGATCGAATCCGTCTCAAGCCAAGGACGTTGGTGGACGTCAGCAAACTGGTTACGAAGGTGAAGCTCCGGCGCGATAACTTTCGAGGTTTTCGAGGGGCTCGGTGTTCCGGCCCCGGCGGAGCAGATGAGTATGGACAAACGGCCCAACTTCCCCAAGCGACCCGAAACTACAGTGGGCTGGATCTCGAGAAACAAATCTCGACTCCGGTCGAGGCGGAACTTGTTTCTTGACATGCCTTTTTATAGAACTCATTGACCCCTGACGATCTGTGAAGTTGACTCCTCCAATCGGAAGCGCATACTGTGTGCTCCAATTACCGAGGGAGGAAATCATGGACACTTTGTGACGTTAGTCCGATACACGCAGCAAGGAATCTCGAAAATCAAGGAAAGCCCAGCACGACTCGACGCCGCAAGAAGGGCCGCCGAAAAGGCTGGCGGAAAGATTCATGCATGGTACTTGACCATGGGCCGGTATGACGCCGTATTCATCTCAGAGTTCCCCAATGATGAAGCGGGTGCCAAGTTCATGCTGTCAGTTGGGGCGCTCGGCAATATAACCACGGAAACTCTGAAGGCATTCAATGAGGCGGAGTACCGCAACATTGTTGGCGGCCTTTCGTAACGGGGACGCAGAAGCGCGCGTGCAGCACTTACTGACAGGTTCAGCGGGAAGTCGCGCAAGAAGGGCAAGTTCGCGGTGTTTCATTTACAGTATCCAGTTTACCCGGAGGCCAAAGTGAACAATCAGCTTCAGTCCTCAGGTAAGTTGCTTTCTCGACGGAAATTTATTGCACAAAGCACGGCCGCTGCCGTCGGTCTCTCCATAGTTCCGCGCCGCGTGCTGGGCGGGCCGGGATACGTTTCTCCCAGCGACAAGATCAACATGGCTTTTATCGGCGTGGGCGCCCAGGGCTTTCGCGTGATGCTGCACTTCCTGAGCGAGCCCGACGTGCAGGGCGTCGCTGTCTGCGATGTGACTCAGAGTGCCGCGAATTATCCGCAATGGGACACGCAAGAATTCTGCAAATCAGTCCGCAAATTGCTCGGCGTCAATTCCGGTTGGGATTGGCTTAGCCCCGACCAGCCGCTTCCGTTGAGCCATACGTTGCGCGTGACCAGCGGTGTGGCCGGACGCGAACCCGCGCAGAAAGTCGTGGACGGGTATTACGCCACACAGCAGCGCTCGGGACAATACAAAGGATGCGCCGCTTACGTTGACTTCCGCGAACTGCTGGGAAAACAGAAAGACCTTGACGCAGTTGTCGTCTGCACGACCGATAATCTCCACGCAGTGGCTTCCATTGCCGCGATGAAGAAGGGCAAGCACGTTTTCTGTCAGAAACCGCTGACCCACACGATCTACGAAGCGCGGCGCATGGCGGAAGTGGCGAAGCAAACCGGAGTCGCCACACAGATCGCCGTCGCCAACCAGGCTTCCGAAGACACGCGCCTGCTCTGTGAGTGGATCTGGGCGGGCGTGATCGGCCCGGTCCAGCAGGTACAGAACTGGTCGAGCCGCCCGTTCTGGCTGCAAGGCGTCGAGCGCCCGAAGGAGCAGGATCCCGTGCCCGCCGGACTGGATTGGGATCTGTGGCTTGGCCCGGCGCCGGAACGCCCCTTCAATCATATCTATCTGCCGTTTTCCTGGCGCGGATGGACCGACTTCGGTTGCGGCGCACTCGGGGACATGGGCTCCTACAGCTTCGACACCATCTTCCGCGTGTTGAAGCTCGAGGCCCCATCGGCGGTTGAAGCGAGCTCCAGCGATCGCTATGAAGAAACTTATCCGCTGGCTTCGATTGTGCGCTACGAGTTCCCAGCCAGAAGCGACATGCCTCCCGTCAGGTTCACGTGGTATGACGGCGGCCTGATGCCGGCGCGCCCCGAGGAGCTCGCAGAAAATGTTTCCTTCCAAGGCGGAAACGAGAATGACGAGGGGCTTCTGTTCATCGGCGATCATGGCAAGATTTTCTGCGGATTCAACGGCGAGAATCCACGGCTGATTCCGGAGGAGAAGATGCGTAGCTTCGTGCCGCCGCCGAAGACGCTGCCTCGTTCTCCTGGCAATGAACGCGAGTGGCTCGACGCCTGCAAAGGTAGCAAGACCAAGCCCGGCGGAAATTTCGAATTCGAAGGCCTGGTCACCGAGACCTTGCTGCTGGGAAACGTAGCCAGCTGCACGGGAGAGCGGCTGCACTGGGACCGCGCGAATCTAAAGGTCAGCTCCGCCGACGGACAGAAGTTTGTGCAACCGGAACGGCGCAAAGGATGGGAGTTGTAACCGAACGATCAATCAGGAGGCATCATGTCCGAAATTTCACGCAGAGACTTCGTTAAAACCACCGCAACCGCCGCCGCGGCAGGACTTGTGCTGGCCACTGCGCTCGATCTTCATGCCAGTGCGCTCGGCCTTCCCATCGGGTGCCAGACCTGGCCGGTCCGCGACATGATCGCCAAAGACTTTCCTGGCACGATTAAAACGCTGGCACAGGCGGGATTCCAAACCGTAGAACTCTGCTCGCCCGTTGGTTACGCCGATTCTGGATTCGCCGGTCTTGCCAAATACAAGGGCAGCGAGCTCAAAAAAGTTCTCAGCAATGCCGGCGTTACTTGCTTCAGCTCACACTTCGGGATCGAGGAACTGCGCAAAGATCATGAAGGCCGCATTGCCTGGGCGAAAGACATCGGCCTGACGCAAATGCTTGTGCCAAGCCTCAATGGCCCGAAGAATCCGACGCTCGACGACCTGAAACGCTCGGCCGATGAATACAACAAGATGGGAGAAAAGGCCGCGCAAGCGGGTATTCAGCAGGGCCTTCACAACGAAGATTTCGAGCTCTCGAAAGTCGATGGCCAGCGCACCTACGACGTGCTCATTGGCCTGCTTGATCCCAAGCTGGTGAAGCTCCAGTTCCAGGTCTCAACTATCTCCGACGGATACGACGCCGCACAATACTTCATGAAGTATCCAGGCCGGTTCATCTCCATGCACGTGCAAGGCTGGGATTCGAACACGAGAGAGATTGTCGCTGTAGGTCAAGGCACGTTGGACTGGAAGAAAATTTTCACCGCCGCTAAAACTGGCGGCGTGAAAAACTACTTCGTGGAGATGGACCTGGAAAAGATGCGGGCGAGCGTGCCCTACTTGCGGAAGTTGCAGGTGTGAAGGTGTTTGATTGTTCTCTGATTTGCGGACTTTGCGTGTGGGCTGATCCATCACTAGCATTCTGATGGAACGAGCACGTCGGGCCCCCTCACGAAGAGCCCGGTTCCCGATATGTCCGTAGCGCTTCGCCACGCGAATCGCAACAAGCGGGGCGCATTTTCCAGCACAGATACGGCATCTCCGAACATTTTATGAACAAAGCAGTCGATTGACTCTGACCTACGCTTGTGTTTGCCTAGTTAGATGCCCTTACTAATCCGACGTCTTTCCTCGCAATACAGTAATCGACGCTTTCGGAAGAGTATACGCAGTGCCGGCACCGGCACTAATTTTGGACCTCGATGGCGGACCATCCGGATCGGCTGATCCGCCTGTGGGAAGAGGGGCAGGGTGCCACTGGTATTGCTCACTGCTGAACGTGATTCGGTCGACTGGCCCGCTGAAATGTTGCGTCGTCTCCGCGGCGTTTTGAAACACAATTTGTACTTCATGGGAGTTCATCTGGTCTTTGTTTATCAGCATTA
>QIAM01000048.1 GCA_003225555.1 Acidobacteriota bacterium
AAACGTGAGCAACGAAACCAACAGACGGCCGATGTTTCGCAGCGTCTGGCGGACCCGGCGCTTATAGATTACCAGCGCAAGGGCCAGGAGTCCGGCAACAAAAACTGATCCCAGCAGCAAGTCCAGCAACACACTTGCCCCCACAAACGCCCCTAAAGCCCCAGCCATCTTCCAGTCCCCGGCCCCGAGGCTGCGCAACAGCACGAAAGGCAGCAACAGGAGCAATCCCAGTCCCGCACCCAGCAGTGAAAACTTCAGCCCGCTCCATCCGCTGGCGGTGGCGTTCAGACTAATTCCGACCACCAATCCCGGCACCGTTAGCCAGTTCGGAATGCGCCGCCTTTTGTAGTCGGTCCATCCGGCCACGAGCGCCAACAGCACCGCCGCGGTCAGGATTACAGGTCTCAAATGCCCCTCGACCCGGGCTGAACAAACAGGCCCAGCGCGTTCTTCGTATTGCTATTGAGGAGATCCATTCCTTGTTTTCGGAGAACGACTGGGGGGTATCCCGCTCTCGCGGGACTCGCCTGCGCGGCGAAACCCGCCTGACACGCGGATTTTCACATGGCCATCAGGCGAAGTCAATGTGAAGTACGACGCGAAAGGATTACCTCAGATTGCCTGCCACACGACATCAAAGAAAAAGGCCTGACGCAGCGCCAGGCCTTTTGAATCCATTCCGATTCTCTATCGGCTGAACGCGGGAGCCGCGTTGTGCTCGGCTACGACCTTTTTTGCGTTCTCGGCTAGGGCCTTGGCTTGGGGCAACAATTCCAGGCCTTTGACCACTTCTGGATCGGACTCGGCCCGCACCTTCATGCCTTCGTCCTGCCCGAAGGCGTCGACGAAGACCTCAGACTTGATGTTGGACTTGATCCAGTCATTGTTGTCGATCAGATCGGCCTGGGTGTAGGCAATGTTGGCTTCGTCGAGCGACTTGCGGAATTCCTGCAGGGTCGCGTCATCGACCTCGAAGCCCTTCGTGGGATGGTGGTTCAAGACATAGCGCTTGGCGAAGTTAAAGAACGCATAGTGCTGCAGCAGTGTGTCCTGGAAATGATTGCTCTTGAGAGCTGGCACGAGTACGTCGGGCAAGATGCCGCCGCCGCCGTACACCGTGCGACCGCTGTCGGTCAGTTTCACCTCGCGGTTGGCGTTGTTGCTGGTTTCGTTTTCGCGGTTGTAGTAGTAGTCGTAGAGCGAAACATTGCTGTAATCGCGCTGAATAAGCCGGCCGCTCGGAGTGTAGTAGCGGGCGGTTGTTAATGCGAGTCCGGTGTTCTCCGAGAGCGGATAGACGGTCTGCACCAGACCCTTTCCGAAAGTGACCTCGCCTACGATCAATCCGCGATCGTGATCCTGAATCGCTCCCGAAACAATTTCCGCAGCCGATGCCGTGAGCCGGTTGACTAGCACAACCACCGGATATTCCTTTCCACCGTTGCCGTGCTGCGCCACGTAACGCTTCTCCGCAGAGGCGCGGCCATGGTGGGAAACGATGACCTGTCCCTTTTTCAGGAACTTGTCGGCCACGCCTACGCCTTCGCTGAGCAGGCCGCCGGGATTGCCGCGGAGATCAAGGATCAACCCCTTCAGATCGCCGAACTGATCGAGCGCTTCAGCAACTTCGTGTTCGGTGGTCTCGTTGAATCCGGTCACGTGCATGTATCCGACGCCCGGCTTGAGCAGGAAATGTACGTCGACGCTGTACCGAGGAATCTCGTCGCGGACCAGCGTGAACTCCATGGGCTTCTCGACGCCTTCGCGCGCGATGCTGATATGAACGCTCGTCCCCCTGGGCCCCTTGAGCAGATCGGCCACGTCGCCGGTGCTCATGTTCTCGGTCGACTTGCCGTCGACCGCAATGATCACGTCTCCAGGATGAATTCCGGCCTTGTATGCCGGTGTCCCCACGAAGGGAAAGATCACGATTACTTTGTTGTTGCGCGGGCCTACCGTCATGCCCACGCCGTAGTACTTGCCGCGCTGGTCTTCGCGCATCAGCGAGTAGGACTTGGGATCAAAGAAATTGGAGTGCGGGTCGAGCGCGTGTAGCATCCCGGGGATGGCCCCGTTGTAGATGGCCTTGTCGGCATTCACGGGCTCGGCGTAGTTCTCCTCGACCAGCGAGTAGACGTCGGTGAACTGCTTGAAGCTGTCACGGACGTCGGTGTCGCCGGTGATCGATGACTGTTGTCCCGTGCGCTGGGCAAACAGAATGCCCAGAAAGCCGCAGGCGAGAAGAAAAAAAACTACCAGGAAGAGTGACCGGCTAGAACTACGTGCCATCGTGGATTTCCTTCGGTTTGAGGTTACAAGAACCCAGCTACTGCGCTGAATACAGGCAGTATATCACCAGTTTGGACGTTTCCGAACCGGGTTCGTCACCGGTAGTAACTTGCCCGAAAACGGTACCCTCTTCTGATGCACGGGGATGGCCTAAGGTTCCTGGCGAGGCTAAAAATGGGTCATTTTGGGCTCTGCTGATCGGCCTTGACCGCTTGTGCGATCTTCACGATCGCGGCCACACTGCGTTCGACATCTTCATCGGTCGTGGCCCAACCGGAAACGGAGACACGCATGGCGGTGTGTCCGTGCCACTGGGTGCCGCCGCACCAGCAGGTGCCTTCGGACTGAATCCCGGCAATGACCCGGCGAGTCTCCTCCGGGCTGCCAAAGGATACGAGCACTTGATTCAGCACAATGTCGTTCAGCACCGCGAAGCCGGCGGCACGCAGACGGTCGGCAAAAAGTCTCGCCTGGCGGCAGTTGCGCTCAATCATTTCTCGCAACCCGCTTCGTCCCAGCGAGCGCATCGCGGCCCACAATTCAATTCCGCGAGCGCGCCGCGAGGCGTCGGGCGTGTAGTGCCACGGCTCGCGACCTTTGCTGGGAATCAGATAGGCTGCGCTTAAGGCCATGGCGTTGCGCAGATGCTCAGACTCCCGCACAACGGCGATCCCCGAGTCATACGGAACGTTGAGCCACTTATGGCAATCGATCGCCCAGGAATCTGCGGCGTTCACGCCTTCGAGCAGGGGTGCATAGAGCGGGGAGACCGCGCCCCAGAGTCCGAAAGCGCCATCGACGTGGACCCATGCGCCAGCATCCCGGGCTCGTGAACAAATCTCCTTTGCCGGATCGAACGCACCGGTGTTGACGTTGCCGGCCTGGATGCAGACCACGGTCTGTTCATTGAGTTCGGGCAAGGCGTCAGCCCTCATTCGTCCCTGCCCGTCAGCCGGTACCGTAATCACGCGCGAACGGCCGAGACCCAGCATCGACAACGCCTTCAATAGAGAAATGTGAACTTCTTCGCCAACCACAACCCGAATCGGCGGAGCCTCGAACAGACCGTCTTCCTCGACATTCCATCCAGAGCGCTTGAGGATGGCGGTACGGGCAGCTGCCAGTGCGGAAAAATTCGCCATCGTCGTGCCGGTGACAAATCCGGCTCCGCTCGTGGAAGGTAAGCCGAGCAGATCGACGGTCCAGGCCAGCACGATCTCTTCGAACTTAGCCGCGACCGGGGACATGACCTGCATCGCCGCGTTCTGGTCCCACGCCCCCGCCAGCCAGTTCGCCGCAAGCGCGGCCGGAAGCGTGCCGCCGATGACGAATCCGAAATAGCGGCCGCCAGTCGTCGCTACGGTCGCGGGAGATCCGATGTCGTCGAGCAGAGCCAAGACTTCTTCGGGATCGCATGGGCCCGACGGCAATGGCCCGCCCAGCGCTTCCAGTCGTGCAGTGTCATCGGGCAGCGGTGCGACCCGCCGATCGCCAATCGCCGTCACGTAGCGCGCTGCCCGATCCGCGGTCGCTGCCAGCAATTTCTTCATGCCTGCCTCCTGTCCACAAATAAACGGCCAGTTGTCTCTAGGACCGAGGCCGAGGGAGTAGATAGACTACGGCATTTCTACAGGCGATGTGTCCGCTGTCCAGGATGTGACGTTCTTGTTGCGTAAAGAATCGATGGGATGGGCTCTGGACCTGTCGCGACGGGCATAGCGAAGTTGTCAAAGCCCCTGTCAGTTCCGGCCGGCGCACGGCAGATAGGGTTTGCAGGTCCGTGGAGCACGCGTCTCCAGCACTGCCTGCAATGTCCGCGGCATGTGCTTGGGCACCTCAAAAACAGCCGCTTGCGCTACGTTATTAGGATCGCGATACGAGATGCGGAAGAAATGACTGTGTCGGCGCATCTTCATCAGCCCGATCGCAATCGCCGGCATTACGCCCAGATGCCGCGTAACTTCCTTCGAGTATTTGAACGACTCGATGGCATTGTAAGGGATCACGAGTTTGTTTCCCGAGTACTCGAAGATCAATGCCGTCTCTGACGTGGTGTCCAGTCGCCCGATAACTCCGGGAGCCATGCCTGGCGCCGTGCCACCCACGTACATCACTTGTCCCTCCTCGACTGCGAACGCCGACAGAGAAAAGATGAGAATCAAGAAACAGGCTGTAGCTCGCTTCATGCTGTGCCTCCTCAGGTGTGAACGAGGACAGCGTAATGTAAGCGATGCGGGTGCAAATGGGGGATTGTGACACTTTCCGGAATGTCACAGTGACTCGATCGGTTGGTTGACGAACTCGGCGTAACTTTGCAGCTCTGCGATCGAGGACTCGGACAGGAGAGCGAAGAGAATGGCGCGACAACCTGAAGGCAGTTCCGAGGCGGTTAGGGAATCGCATACCACCGCGGCCGTCTGCTTTAGCCCGCGGTGCCAGTCCGCCTTGCGTGCATCGCGAAGCACTAGACTGTCGGGATGAAAGCCTGCGGCAGCCAGCACTGTGCGCGCTAACTTCAAGAAATCCCCCGAGCGAGAAGCAATACCCACCAGGGCGTCGGAAGGTGCAGGCAGCCACCCGCCCAGCGACGATGGTACCGACCGAACTTGCAAAATAAGCAGCTCGGTTCCGGCT
This sequence comes from Acidobacteriota bacterium, assembly GCA_003225555.1. Lineage (GTDB taxonomy): Bacteria > Acidobacteriota > Terriglobia > Terriglobales > Acidobacteriaceae > Sulfotelmatobacter. The sequence goes on from QIAM01000048.1 coordinate 4,924, forward strand.
GGAAGTAGCTCCCGTACCTTCGCAACCCGGTTTGGGAGCAAAACAGGAATCGCCCCGTCCACGGTCTCCGAGCAATCGTCGATCCCGCAACTCATCACAGGGAAGCTCACGGCGCGCCCTATCTCTGCATGTAAGATCCGTCGCAACTCTTCATCCGGTTCGATCAGCAGGAAACGATCGGGGGGTTGCATTTCCATCCACTGACGCAGGCGTGCTCGCAAATCCGGCAGTGGAACGCGCAGCTTTCTCGCAGAAGCAAACAGGCTCGCGATTATCCCGTCCAACGCGAGCGCGGCCGATAGCGAAGCCTCTGGCTTGCTGGCCCGGACGTACACGCCGCTGCCACGGCGGAAATCGACCCATCATTCCCGCTGCAACTGACGATAGCCCGCACTGACTGTGTTGGGATGAAGCCGAAAACGCCGCGCCAATTCTCGCGTGCTGGGCAGCCGCTGGCCCGGCGCCAGATCGTCACTTAGAATGCCAAGGATGAATTGTGTGACCAACTGCTCGCGAATGCTGACTTCACTGTCACGCGCAAACCAGAGTTGCATGCCGCACTATCTTAATGCGATCTGGCGTCAGTTCTACTAAAGAGTGGCATTTTCTTGCTGAACCAGCTGTGATCAATCCACTCCCAGCTCTTTTGCCAGAGCCTTCCACTTGCTGTCCACTAGAGCCTTGATTTTTGCATCCATGATGATCTCGTCGGGCCAGGGACGGGTGAAGCCTTCGGTGGACCACTTGCGGGTGGCGTCGATGCCCATCTTCGACCCGTAGTTGGGCAGACGGCTGGCGTGGTCGAGGGAGTCGATCGGGCCGAGCGTGAACTGGATGTCGCGCTCCGGGTCGATGTTGTTGGAGACCTTAAGCGTGACCTCCGCAAGATCCTGCACATTGACGTCTTCGTCGACCACGATCACGCATTTGGTGAACATGGCCTGGCCGAGCGACCAGATAGCGTGCATGACTTTGCGGGCCTGCCCGGGATAGGACTTGCGGATGGAGACGATCATCAGGTTGTGGAAGATAGCTTCGATTGGCAGATTGATGTCGACCAGTTCCGGGATGGTCAGCTTCATCAGCGGCAGGAAGATGCGCTCGACCGCTTTGCCCATGTAGGCGTCTTCTTGCGGGGGCTTGCCGACGATTGTGGTCGCGTAGATCGGGTCTTTGCGATGCGTGATGCACGCGACGTGGAAGACCGGATACAAGTCTTCGAGTGAATAGAAGCCGGTGTGGTCGCCGAAGGGGCCTTCGGTGCGGAGTTCGTCGAGATTGACGTAGCCTTCGAGAACGATTTCGCTGCTGGCGGGAACTTCGAGATCAACCGTCTCACACTTCACCAGATCAACCGGGGCTCCACGAAGGAAGCCGGCGATCAGGTATTCCTCGATGTCAGGGGGGGCGGGGACTATCGCTGAGAAAGTTACTGCGGGGTCGGTGCCGATGGCGACGGCTACTTCTAGCTTGCCTGCTGGCATATTAGTTTCGGGCAACTGCGACCCTCCCGAGGTCCGCGCCATGATGTCGACTGCGGCGCGGGCGGCTTCCGTGGTCGGAGCAGCCTCCCTTCGCCTCGGCTGGACAGCTGAGCCGGCTGTCTCTACATGGGCCGTGCTGGCTGCTGCACGACGAAGGGATTCACGGTAGTGCTCGGCGCCCACCTTCTGTCTTTGCCAGTGCATTCCAGCGGTGCGTTCGTCGTAGACCTGCATTCGGTACATGCCTACGTTGCGTTTACCGGATTTCGGATCGCGGGTGATGACGCAAGGGAGCGTGATGAAGCGTCCGGCGTCTTTCGGCCAGCATTGCAGGACCGGGAAATCGAGCAACGAGAAGTTGTCGTGCTTGATGACCTCCTTGCATGGGCCTGTGGGAACGGTCTTGGGGAAGAACTTACCCATCTCAGCGAGCATGGGGAGCATTTTGATTTTGTCCAGGAAGCCTTGGGGGGACTTCACGTCCATGAACATGCGGATACGGTCCGCGACTTCATCAAGCAAATTAACGCCGAGGGCTAGCTTCATGCGGGACTCGGAGCCGAACTGGTTGATCAAGAGGTGGGAGGCGGGGTGGCCTTTGACGTTTTCGAAGAGGAGCGCGGGGCCGCCGGGTTGCCAGGATTTGTCCGGACCGGCAGGCGACAGGGGCTGCCCCAACATGTGCATTTTGCTGACGCGATCGGTAATTTCCGCGACTTCCAGGATTGGGTCGACTTCGGTTCGAATGCGCTTGAGCTCGCCGGCGCGGTCGAGGGCAGCGATCCATTGGCGGAGGTCGTCGAAGGGCAAGGGTTCCTCTCGGGATGCGACGGACGATTATAAGGGATTCGCGGCGCGCGAGGTTTCTTACGTCTGGTAAGAAGGAGCAGATTCCTCTCCGCCTGCGGCGGTTCGGAATGACAAGGAATTGCGGAACTCGCCTACTTCCGCTGTTCAAGCTTGCCGGTCGCGCTGACGGCCTGGCCCTCGCGCAGGACAATCTCTTCAATCTTTTTCCATGTAGGGGTGCGGGGATCGATTACGTCGAAGTGGTCGGCGCCAGAGATTTCCAGCAGGTGGACGTCTTCTTTTTCTTTCCCGGTGCGCTTTTGCTTTGCAGAGACGTAGTCGCGGCTGAACGCGGGAGGGATTACGTCGTCCGCCGTTCCGTGAACCAGCCATTGGCGGGCCTGGGGAATGGGTAGCTGCATGGGATCGGCTTCACGGTAGTGGTCCGGGACTTCGGCGGGAGTGCCGCGGAGAAATTCCACGACAGCGTCGTTGGAAAGATGGAGTTGGTATGTGCGGTGCAGATCGAGAACCCCGGCGAGAGAGACGACGCGGGTAACTGTCGCCTCGTGAGCGGCGAGGCAGAGGGCGAGTTGACCTCCCGCGGAGTGACCCATGACGACTATCCGGCGCGGGTCGACCTTGTGCTCGGCTGCATGTTGTCTCAGAAATTGATAGGCAGCGCGGATGTCGGCGAAGGTGTTGGGCCAGGCTCCGCCTTCGTTGCCAACACGGCGATATTCGACATTTGCCGTGGCGATACTCTTTGCGGTGAGGGCGGCACAGAGGTGGCCGGCGTGGTCCAGATTGTATTTGGCTCGCCAGAATCCGCCATGGATGTTCATTACAAGTGGATGTGGGGCCTTGGTCTTGGGCAAGCGCAGGTCTAGAAATTGATTTTGTTCGGAGCCGTACGTCACTCGCGCGTCGGCGGGCGGAGGCGGGAGGTTGAGGATGTTTTCGGACATGGATGATTTAGTGATTCTATGCCCAAGGATTCCCGGCTTGGCTCACAAAGCACTTACGATAACGAAAGTCCGCGGGCGAGGCCCCTTCGGCTTCGCTCAGGGCAGGTCCGCGCCACAGATGCTGCAAACTTATTCGTAGCGGAGGGCTTCGATGGGGTCGAAGTTCGCAGCGCGCATGGCGGGGACCATGCCGCTGATTACGCCGACGACAGCGAGGATTGAGGTCGCTACCACCAGGATCATCGGGGAGACGATCAGGCGAATGTCTCCGGCTTCAGCGTGCTTCGCCAGTGCGCTGTAAAGAGTCAGGCGCCCAACCGAGAGGGACACGGCATAAGAAAGCAAGATGCCCAGCACGCCGCCGACGGCAGTAATGACCATTGCTTCGGAAAGAAATTGCAAAAGGATGTCGCGACGGCGGGCCCCCAGCGCTTTCTCCACACCGATCTCACGCGTGCGCTGCGTCACTGAGACCAGCATGATGTTCATCAGCCCGACTCCGCCAATCCCAAGCGTGATGGTGCCGATGAATGCGAGAAGGACCTTCAGGGCCATGCTGATGATGCCGAACTGCGAGAGTTGCTTCTGCGCGTCGAAGACGAAGACGGCGCGAGGATCGTCGGGCTTGAAATTGTGGGCGACGGCAAGAGATTCCTTCACCGTCCTCGCCATCTTGTCGTGGTCGAGTCCGGCGGAATCGAGCCACATGCCGTCGAGATAGTGGTTGTCCTTGACGACGTCCATGGTGTTGTAAGGCAGGTAGACGACGCGGTTGTCGTCGTTGTCGCCTTCCTGCATGCGGGGTTTGAGCACGCCGATTACCTCCAGCGTGACGCTGTCAACCCGAATCGACTCGCCGACTGCGGGCATGCCGGAAAAGAGTTTCTCGCGCGCCTCGGAGCCCAGCACGGCAACCAGGCCGTGCTGCATGTTGTCTTTGTCATTGAGGAAGCGGCCCTCATCCACATCGAGATTCCAGATTTCTTCGATTGCGGGGTCGAGTCCCATCACCGGGAAAGTGAAAGAACGATTGTTGTTCTGGACCGTGGATTGCTTTTGCAGCATGCGAACGATGTGCTTGGCCAGCGGGATATTGTTGCGGAGCACTTCGATGTCGTCATTGGTGAAGCGGATCTGGACCCCGGCCTTGTTGCCGCCAGCCTGTTGCGAGGTGCGTCCGGGAAAAACTCCCACGGCGGTGGCACCGAAGCTTTCGAAGATGTTCTGGATAGCGCGGCCAAAGCCGTTGCCGTAGGCGAGCAGGAGAACGACGGTCGCGATGCCCCATGCCATCCCGGCCATAGTGAGAAGGGTGCGGCGAAGGTCGTGCCGCATGGCAGAGTAGGCCTGCTGGAGCAGGTCGCGATACATGATGAATACGGGTGATACGGAATGATGCTCACGATGCGTAACTGTGCGTTGGGGCGCATCGACCGTCGCTGCGGCCGGCACATCGACCATCGCCGTACCTGTTTCGTTTGAAAGTTCTGACATCGTTATTCGTTATTCCTTGCGCAGTGCTTCCACTGGTGCGAGCATAGCGGCGCGGCGGGCAGGGTACAGGCCAGCAGCGATTCCGGCAATCGCGAGCGAGAGCACTGCGAGAGCGGCGGTGGCGGGGACGAGTCTGGGGGCATCGAATCCCGGACCGAGTTCCACGCCCGAGAACGGAGCCATAAGGCCTGCGGCTGCGGCAATACCGATGCCTCCGCTGAGCAGGGTGAGGAAGGCTCCCTCCACGAAGAATTGGAACATGATGCTGCCGTTTGTCGCGCCCACGGCTTTGCGCAGCCCGATTTCGCGGGTGCGGTCGGCAACCGCCACCAGCATGATGTTAATGATGCCGATGGCGCCCAGCGCCAGCGTTACCAGCCCCACGCTTCCCAGGAAAAGGTTCATGGCATCAAAAATCTTACCCACTTGGTCGACCGTCTTGACGGTGTCCCATTCGTCGAAGGAATCGGGATTATTCGGATCGAAGCCGTGGTTGCGGGCAATGATCTTATGCACCTCTTGCTTGGCCGCTTCGTGCACGGCCCGCGATTTGGGCTGATAGTTGATGAAGGAGATGACGTCGGGTGCAGAGCCGACGTTGAAGGGCCGGAAGTACTGCTGCATGGTGTGGAAGGGAACAAAGCTACGCAGGTTCAGATTCATGTTGTCGCCGTGTCCCACCTTCTGTAGGACTCCAATCACCTGGAAACGAATCCCGTTCAGCAGCACGGTACTGCCGATGGCAGGCTTGCCGGGAAACAGGGTACGGTTGACTTCGTCTCCGATAACGATCACGGCCCTTTTCTGGGAATCGTCCATCTCGTTGATCCAGCGGCCTTCGCTGATCGGAAGGTTGCGAATCTGGTTGAAGATGGCCGGAACTCCCACGACCTGGCCGCTGGCCTGGAAGAAATCGCTGACGGACCGGATATCGCCCCGGGAAATCGCGGGCGCGGCTGCACCGACGCTGGGACACTCCTGGAGAACATCCTGATAGTCGCGGTAGGTCAGGTAATACTGTCTCAGGGCCGTGAAGCTGCCTTGCATGACCGGGGCACGGCCGGACCAGATGAACATCACGTTCTCGCCGAGGCTGTCGAACTGCTTGCGGTTGCCGGAGCGGAAGCCTTCCCCCAGGCCGACCAGCAAGAGCAGGGAACCGACTCCCCAGGCGATTCCGAACATGGTCAGAAGCGAGCGCAGCTTGTGCGCCCACAGGGTACGAAGGGTTTGGCCGAAGATGTCGAGGATCAGGCGCACTAATTCATTATAGGGGCTTCGGGACCGGGCCTTCGGGCACTCAGTTCTTGGGACGTGGGACCTCGGGATCAGTTATCCGGAATTCCTACTCCCGAGACTTGAGTCCGAGATTATTTCTCTGCCTTTCGCCAGAAAATCATTCCGAATCTGTGGTGAGTTGAGTATTCTCTAGCGTGATGACGACCCTTGCCCTGAGCGAATTGTTGGGCGCGACGGTGTATGAGCCGTCCGGCGCGGCAAGCGGACGTGTGCGCGAAGTGGCTTTAGCGCCCCAGGAGGACCGGGCGAGAGTCGCTTCGCTGATCGTGAAGACCAAGTCGGGCAACCGGGTACTGCCGTTCGCCTCGGTGTCGTCGATCAATGGCGGGGTGCGCGCTGCAACGGTGGTTGGCGAGTGGTCTCCAACGAATGGTACTGAGGGGCTGTTTCTGCTGGAGCGGGATCTTCTCGATCAGCAGGTTATCGACATCAATGGGCGGAAAGTCGTGCGCGTCAACGATGTTGAACTCCAGGTTGAGCCGCAAAAGGAAGCTGGAAAAGCACCCCCCGTGCTGCGGGTTCATTCCGTCGATGTTGGGGCTCGAGGAGCAGTGCGCCGGCTGCTGCGCGGCATAGCCCCCCGGGCGGCGCTGCAAATTCTTCTCGCTAAGATTCCTCCACGCAGCATTCCGTGGAACTTTGTCGATCTGATCGAGACCGATCCTGCCCGGCGGGTGAAGCTCAAGATTTCGCACGAAGGGCTGGCGAAGCTGCACCCGGCTGATATTGCCGACATCGTTGAGAACCTTGCTCCGGATGAGCGCGAAGCGGTGTTCGAGACGCTGGACCATGAAACCGCCGCGGAGGCTCTGGAAGAAGTCGAGCCCAGGGTACAGAAGGCGATCGTTGAGTCGCTGGACTCTGAACGGGCGGCGGACATCGTCGAAGAAATGGATCCCGATGCGGCCGCCGACCTGCTGGGCGACCTGCCCGACGAGCGCACCGAACAGATCCTGGTACAGATGGAGCCCGAGGAGCGGCAGGAAGTGGTCGAACTCCTCGAGCACAAGGAAGAAACGGCTGCGGGCCGCATGACGACGGAGTTTCTGGCCCTGCCGCTCCAAGCGACGGTAAAGAATGCGATCGATACGATGCGGGAGTTCGAGGGTGGAGTTGAGACCCTAAGCACAATCTATCTGGTGGACTCGCATGGAACCTTGGTTGGGGCTGTGCCGCTGGCAAAGATCGTCCTGGCGGAGCAGTCGACGCCGCTCCTTTCTCTCACCCAGGAGCCGCTGATCTTCAGCCACCAGGGCGTGAACGATAACGAAGTTGCCGAACTGTTTGACAAGTACAACCTGATGATGCTGCCGGTGGTCGATGAGAGCAGCCGGCTCACTGGCGTGATTACTTCTGACGATGTCATCAGCATGTTGCGGGCGAAGCTGTAAAAGCGGGCTTCGGGCTTCGGCTGTCGGGCTTCAGCTTTCCGTTGCATCCGAGCACGAGGATTTCATCCTTCCGTGCATTTTTTTAGTGTGTCCCACAGTTTTTCTTTGGCCAGATTCGCGAAGTGCGTTTATCCTGTTCGGTCGTTTTGTGGGTGTAGTTGTTCCATCCCTATGTCTGCGATAAGTGCGCATGAGGTTTCTGAGAGGTTGGAAGAGCCGGATCCTGCTGTTCTTTGCCGTGGTGGGTCCGGGGTTCATTACCGCGAACGTCGACAATGATGCCGGCGGCATCCTGACCTATTCGTCCGCCGGGGCGCAATTCGGACATCTTCTGCTGTGGACCATGATCCCGATTACGATCTCGCTGATCGTGGTGCAGGAGATGTGTGCCCGCATGGGGGCCGTGACCGGCAAGGGCCTGAGCGACCTGATCCGCGAGGAATTCGGACTGCGTATCACGTTTCTGATGATGCTTGGGATTCTGATCACCAATTTCGGCAATGTGGTGACAGAGTTTATCGGGATTGCTACCAGCCTCGAGTTGTTCGGGCTTCCGCGATATGCGACCGTGCCTGTGTGTGCGGTCATCGTATGGTTGATCGTGGTCAAAGGCCAGTACAAGAGCGTAGAGAAGGTTTTCCTGGCGGCGTCGTTCTTCTATGTGACTTATATTTTTGCTGGAATACTGGCGAAGCCGGCGTGGATTGACGCAACGATCGCGACCGTGAAGCCTCCTGCGTTGAAGGCCTTTCGCGATCAGGCTTATCTCTACATGGTGATCGGCGTCGTGGGAACGACGATAGCTCCGTGGATGCAGTTCTACCTGCAGGCGTCGATCGTGGAAAAAGGCGTAACCAGGCGGGGCTTCAAGGCTTCTCGGCTGGATGTGGTGACCGGATGCATCTTCACCGACATCGTCGCCTGGTTCATCATCGTGGCCTGCGCAGCGACGTTGTACGTGCACGGATATCGCGATATCAAGTATGCGGCGGATGCGGCGCAGGCGCTGCGCCCTCTGGCTGGGGATTACGCTTACATCCTGTTTGCGGTGGGATTGTTCAATGCTTCCTTGTTCGCAGCTTCGATCTTGCCGCTTTCGACCGCCTACACCGTGTGCGAGGGCCTGGGGTTCGAGTCCGGGGTCGGCCGGCGCTTCGGCGAAGCGCCGCTATTTTACTGGCTCTACACGTTGCTGATTGTGGCCGGTGGAGCGGTGGTGCTCATTCCGGGTTTGCCGCTAGTCAAGATTGCTGTGTTGTCTCAGGTCGTCAATGGCGTGGTGCTGCCGTTCGTTCTGATTTTCATGCTGCTGCTGATCAACAAGAAGGAACTGATGGGCGAGTACGTGAACCGTCCGTTATTCAATGTGATTGCCTGGGCGACGACGGGGCTGATGATCGTCCTGACGGTCGTGTGGTTTTGGACCTTGCGCTCGTGATAAGGAATCTCGCCTGTTGATTAATACCCGCCAAGAGAAATGCCGAACCATCCAAAAACGGTGGGGATGATTCGGCATTCGCGTCTCAGAGATACGTTTGAATAATCAGTGACCGTCGAGACAGCCCTTTTGTCCCGAACTGTTCGGGTATCCCGTACCCGCGGTGTAGGCACTGTTCGACCACTCACCCTGAATCTTCCACTGGGTGCCATTGCTGAACGTCACCAACGGCACATTGAAAGTCCAAGCGCACTTGTCGCCATTTTCCTGACCTCTTGAGTCATACCAGGCGCCGGGAGAATCTGGATCGGTTCGGGCTTCGGAGAGTTCATGCCCGCTTACATTTGACAGTGCGGCCAAACCCTGAGAATGCAGCCCGGAGGTATCCGCCGGATCGCAACCCACGTCGCCATCTATGTTGAAGAAGAACGCAACCTGCACGGTCACGCCGCTGCACGTTCCAAAAGTGTGGTAAGCACAGTAACCGGCGTTGCCGCGCTTCACATCCACATAGACCGGGTAGTAGCCATTGGAGACTGGACTGGTGATTTCTCTGCAAACTTCAGCCACGATGGCGGAGGTGGAGCTTCCGTTGGCCGCAGTTGAGAGGTCGAGCAGATGACCATTGTGAGTGACCACCGGCCCGACTTGACCATTCGAACCCGTGTATTCGTCGCTGGCCTTGGCGTAGTTGGAGTTGCTGAACCCGGTATACCAGGAGTCCAGGCCCGTGATTTTGTCGCCGACCAAGCTGGAGTTGGCCCAGCTTGGTCCCCAAAAAATAGCCTGACTCACCGTGGATGGCATGATTACGCCGCCGTGATAGGTCATATTGGGGCTCCTTTTCGCGGGGCGAGCGAATGGCGTAAAGCCGCGAGCCCAGTGAATGCCGAGCATCGGCGGTTCGTGCTGTCCGTTGAGTGATGATAAGTCCTGGCGGGTGGCAGAAGAGTCGGCGTTTTGGGCGAGTGAGAGACCGGCCAATAGCAAAACAGCAGGCAAGACCAGCAGTTTTCTGAACATTGGGGGGAATTCCTTTCTTGATTGGGCTTGAACTACGCTCCGGGCAGGAGCACTCCGGCACAATGGCGCGCATTATGCCACGAGATCGTGCGAGATCAATACAGGATTGTCCGCAGATGGGTTTTCCGAACAAGCCAGGTGTTAGACCTTCGGGGGTGACTCAAAGCAGTTTTCCGGCGGCGAGGTCCTTCACCAGTGTGAGGTCGGCTTCAAGAAAATCGTACTTCGTGAGATCGCTGGGCGCAGCCCACTGGATTTCGCGGAAGATGCGGTTCTCAATCTCTCCCTGATACTCGCGGACGACGTAGAAGCGGAGTTCGACCATTCCGCCATTGGGATACTCGTGCTGAATCCGTGCGATCTCATCGCCGATCGTGGCGATGATCCCGAGCTCTTCTTCCAATTCGCGGCGCAGCGCGTCGCGAGGCTGCTCACCCTCTTCGATCTTTCCGCCGGGGAACTCCCACTTGAGCGGCATGGTCTGGTGTCGCGTGCGCTGGCAAACCAGGAGCTTGCCATCCTTTTCGATGAGGGCTGCGACGACGCGCTTCATAGGCCTGGAGTCGCAGAAGCCTGCAGAGCGCTCGCAACCGGGTCAACGCAACTGGTGAAGGTGAAGGCGAAGGCCGCAATGCCGGTGGAACAGTGAAGTTCAAGTTCGTGTTGACCGAAGTCGTGGTTATCGACAAGGAAATACATGCGGGCGGAGTCGACGACCAAGTAGCTCCCTTCCGCTCCAGCACTTTGGGAAGGGTTCCGGAAACGGGTGTCACGCGTCGCTTGTTTGCGGGTGAGCGGCTTGCCGTCCTGCACGACGATGACTTCCGCAGACGAGCCGCGCGGCGAGGCCATAACCAAGTTTACGGCAGCGGCCTCATACCTCACCTTCAGGACGTGTGGACCTTCTTCGGCGGCTTCAAAATACTCCCCGGTCGACGCCCACCGGCCCTGGGCGTAGAAGAAATTCTCTTCAAGTTTGCCAGCGAAAGAGTAGTCAGCGATCTGATCTTCTTTGAACCCGCCTTCATTGCCGATGCGCCCTCGGCGATGGCCGAGATAGAGTTCGCCGGAAGCCCGGTAACAGACGGCTCCGGCGTGGTCCTCTTCGCGCAAGGGATCCATCAACACCGGCAGACTCATGTTGGCATCCATCTCGCGCAGCAGTTCCTGGATGACCTGCTCACATTCTCCATAGCCGCCTTCGCCGAAGTGGCCGTAACGAAGATAGCCATCCTTGTCGAGCAGGTATTTCGTAGGCCAGTACCGGTTGGCAAAGGCTTTCCAGATTTCGCGGTTACTGTCGATCACGATGGGATAGGTAAGGCCAAACTCGCGGATGCCGCGCTCTACGTTCGATTCATACTGCGCGAAGGCGAACTCCGGCGTGTGGACTCCGATTACCGTCAGACCCTTATCGCCATAGCACTGGTGCCAGGCTTGCACGTAAGGAAGTGTACGGATGCAGTTGACGCAGGTGTAGTCCCAGAAGTCCACGAGGACGACCCGTCCCCGCAGCTGGCGAAAACTGAGTGGTGTGGAATTCAGCCAGACACGACCGATCTCCGGGGCGCGAACTTTGCCCTTCTCAACTCTCATTGTTTCGAGTTTTCCAGTTTCTTGCCGACCAGAGCGGCGCAGTGCTGGACGAGCTCCTGATCCTCTGGAGTGAAGGCGGCGGGGAAGT
>QIAM01000047.1 GCA_003225555.1 Acidobacteriota bacterium
ATCCCGCCCCACGTACCCCACTTCCGTAAACTTCGAAGCCTCCACCTTAAGAAACGGCGAATTCGCCAGCTTCGCCAGCCGCCGCGCAATCTCCGTCTTCCCCACCCCTGTAGGCCCGATCATGATTATGTTTTTGGGGATGATTTCTTCGGCTAGCTCGGGGGTTAGTTTCTGGCGACGCATGCGGTTGCGCAGCGCGATGGCCACCGCGCGCTTGGCGTCTTTCTGGCCGATGACGTGTTTGTCGAGTTCGGCGACGATCTCACGCGGAGTGAGTTCGTCGAGGGCTAGCTGTTCTTCTTCGGCGGTGCTGGGGAGATAGATGGCCATAAAATCGGGGCTCCGGGCTTCGGGCGTCAGGCTTCAGCAAAAACATCCAGCGGCGGAGACCGGGGTTGCTGAAGCCCGACGCCCGAAAGCCGAAGCCCGCAGTTCAGAGTTCTTCAATCGTGACCTTGTCATTGGTGTAGATGCACATCTTGCCGGCAATCTTCATGGCTTCTTCGGCGACCTGGCGCGCGCTGAGTTGCGTGTGCTCCGACAACGCCTGTGCGGCCGCCTGCGCGTATGGACCTCCGCTGCCAATGGCGGCAATGCCGCTGTCGGGCTCGATCACATCGCCTTGCCCGCTGAGCAGAAACGTCTGCTCCTTGTCGCAGACGATGAGCAACGCCTCCAGATGGCGCAGAAACTTGTCGGTACGCCAGTCTTTCGCTAGTTCGACTGCGGCGCGTCCCAGATTGCCGTGATACTGCTCCAGCTTGGCCTCGAAGCGGCTGAACAGCGTGAACGCGTCCGCCGTGGATCCGGCGAATCCGGAAAGGATCTTGTCGTTGTACAGGCGGCGGATCTTCTTGGCGGTGTGCTTGATCACCGACTCGCCCAATGTGACCTGCCCGTCGCCGGCCAGAACCACGCTGCCGTTGCGGCGTACCGACAAAACGGTCGTCGATCGAATCAGTCGCTTCGTTGTCATGAGCGCAATTCTCGATTATAGCAGCGTGAATGCACGAGCAAGCGTCCGCACGGTAGTCCGCTTGCCTCTGGCGAATTTCTCCTCGTACTCTGCGGCCGTTCTCGGCGGTCGCTGCGACTTCAGAAGTTGGTATTTGGCATCAGCATTCTCAACACCTTAGATCGCAGAGGTCGCCGAGAACGGCCGCAGAGTACGCGGAGAAGGGCAACCCATTGCAAGCGTTTTTCCGTGCTCAAAACTACGCTTCGGTAATCGCGCGCCGGATTACCGCTGTGACTTTACGGAGCTTCTTCTGACCCGTACTTTGGAGTGCATGCGTGGCTCGGCTGCGGTGTGGAGTCAAGACGTTCCAACCCGTCAGGGACTGAAGACAGTCCTGGAAGACCTTGGAATTCAACCGGTAACCTGCCACTCCGGCCAGGAGGCCATGGAGTTGGTGATGGCCCGCCGCTGCTCCACGCTGATCGTCGACTTCGATCTGCCCGGCGCCGGCGAGGTCGTGAAAATGGCCGCCCTGCTCGAGCCGCCGCAAAAGCCGCTGCTGCTCGCCGTGGCCAGCCGCGCCTGGCCCGGCACCGGACAGGCCTTCCAGTCCGGCGCCGACCGCATTCTCTACAAGCCGCTCGACCCAACGCAAATCAAAGACGCGTTTGAGATCAGCCGCAAGCTTCGCGCCAAAAATCGCCGCAAAGCTCCGCGTCACGAAATGAAGACCGTCGTCTACTTCGAGCTCGAAACCGGCACGCTGCCCGCGATCGGCATCGACATCAGCGAGCACGGCCTAGCGGTGCAGGCGACTGAGCCAGTTCCGATGCTCTCGAACCTAGCCTTCCGCTGCGTCCTGCCGGGCACCGACCACGAACTGCACGGCCACGCCGACGTAGTCTGGGCCAGCGATCAAGGCCGTGCCGGACTCTTCTTCTCGCGCCTGGCGCCCTCCGCGCGAAAGCTTCTAAAGCAGTGGCTCGGCAAGCGCGGCGCAAGTCGTAAAGACGCAGCCCGCGCGGTCGCAGTTCCTCAGGACGCGTCAGCATGCCTGGTAGCGTCCGAATAGGCAGGTGTGGGGCGGACACTCTTGTCCGCTGCTTTTGACGTTGATTTTTGACTTTGATTTGAATTTGTCCGTGCCGCCCGATATTCGGGCAGTTCGTCCCCAGCAGTGTCCACTGAGTAAGCGTATCGCAAGCACAACGCGAATGGCCAAGATGACATGCTGCAAAAGTTTCATCGCAGCGTGGGACGAATTTGGGGGTACGCGGAGGGCGAGACGTTAGAAGCATCCGCCAAGCATGAGACTGGCAAGCTTTCGATGTGCAGGCTGCAACCTATACGACATAGATATTCCTGGCCAATCAGCCTGAAGCCGGGTGATGTTGCGCCAGAATGCGAGACTTGCAAAAAGATTGGGCGGCACGCGCAATGGTACCCGCTCACGAGGTACACAAGAGGCTAAACGCCTTTCTTTGTAGCCTTCTTCCAGCGCGCCCTGCCAGCCCGGCTTACACTCCCACCGTCTGCGCACTCGGTTTCGCCGCCAGCAACTGCCGCAGCACGTACTGCAATATTCCGCCGTTGGCGTAGTAGAGCGCTTCCTGAGGCGTGTCGATGCGCACCAGGACGTCGAACTCGACCGGGTCTTTCCCCCTTGCCTTGGCGCGAACTTTGACTTTTTGTCCAGCGGCGAAGTGCTCGACTACGTTGCGGATGCCGGTGATTTCCAAAACTTCCTCGCCCGTCAGCTTGAGCGATTCCGCGTTTTCGCTGGTGGGGAATTGCAGAGGCAGGACTCCCATGCCGACCAGATTCGAGCGGTGGATACGTTCGTAGCTTTCGGCGATGACGGCCGCAACGCCGAGCAGGCGTGGGCCTTTCGCGGCCCAGTCGCGCGATGAGCCGGAGCCGTATTCCTTGCCGGCAAGAATAATGAGCGGTGTGCCTTCGGCCTGATATTTCTGCGCGGCGTCGAAGATGGACATTTCTTCTCCGCTGGGAAGGTACCGGGTGAATCCGCCTTCGACGTTGACCAGCTTGTTGCGCAGCCGAACGTTGGCGAAGGTTCCGCGCACCATGACTTCGTGATTGCCGCGGCGCGAGCCGTAGGAGTTGAAGTCGGCGGGCTTCACGCCGTGCTCCTGCAGGTATTTTCCGGCGGGACTATCTTTCTTGATGGAACCGGCGGGAGAGATGTGGTCGGTGGTCACGCTGTCGCCAAGGACGGCCAGCACGCGGGCCTTCTTGATTTCCTCGACCTGGGACGGTTTCACCGTCATCTCCTCGAAGTACGGAGCGCGGCGGATGTAGGTGGAATCTTTTTCCCAGGCGTAGGTTTCGCCCTTTGGCACGGCGAGGCCGCGCCAGCGCTCGTCGCCCTGAAAGACTTCGCCGTAACTCTTGGTGAACATGTCGGAGGAGATCGACTGCTGAATCGTTTCCTCGATCTCGCGCTGCGTCGGCCAGATGTCGGCAAGATAGACGGCGGCGCCGTCGCGGCCTTTGCCAATGGGATCCTTGCGCAGATCGGTGTCGATGCGTCCGGCAAGCGCGAAGGCGACCACCAGCGGCGGCGACATCAAGTAATTCGCGCGAACCTCGGAGTTGATGCGGCCTTCAAAGTTGCGATTGCCGGAGAGAACGGAGGCGACCACCAACTCCTTCTCGTCGATGGCTTGCGATACTTCGGCGGGAAGCGGGCCGGAGTTGCCGATGCAGGTCGTGCATCCGTATCCCACAAGATGGAATCTCAGCTTCTCGAGATACGGCGTCAGTCCGGCCTTCGCCAGATAATCGGTGACGACTTTCGATCCCGGGGCGAGCGACGTCTTGACCCAGGCAGGAACCGACAGTCCCTTCTCGACTGCTTTCTTCGCCAAAAGCCCTGCGCCGATGAGCACGGAAGGATTCGAAGTGTTCGTGCAGGAAGTAATCGCAGCAATCACAACGCTGCCGTGACGGAGCGCGGTCTTCACATCCGCCGGAACGTGTTCGTGCACGTTGGGATCTTCCACGCCGACCGCAGCCGGATTGCCTCCTTCCGCCTCCCATCGAGCGGAGTTACTGGTAGGCGAAGCCGCGGCCAGAGGCGCTGTCTTGGCCGCGGACTTCGGCTTGAACAACGAGGGCAGGGCCTTGAGGAAAGATTCTCCCGCCTGCGACAGCACCACGCGATCCTGCGGCCGCTTCGGCCCCGCCAGACTGGGTTCCACGGTCGCGAGATCGAGCGTGAGCAGCTCCGAGTACTCCGCCTCTGGAGTCTTCTCGTCATGGAAGAGCCCCTGCTCGCGCGCGTAGGCCTCAACCAGCGCAATCTGCTCCTCGCTTCTGCCGGTGAGCCGCAGATAGCGCAGCGTCTCCTTATCAATCGGAAAAATCCCGCAAGTTGCCCCATACTCCGGCGACATATTCGCAATCGTAGCCCGATCCGCCAGCGCCAGATCACGCAGTCCCGGCCCGAAGTACTCAACAAACTTCCCGACAACGCCATGCTTGCGCAGCATCTCCGTAATCGTCAGCACGAGATCGGTAGCAGTAGCGCCCTCGCGCAGCCGCCCGGTCAGCTTCACACCAACAACCAACGGAATCAGCATCGAGACCGGCTGCCCCAACATGGCGGCTTCGGCTTCAATGCCTCCGACGCCCCATCCTAAAACTCCCAAACCGTTCACCATCGTCGTGTGACTGTCTGTACCTACCAGGGTGTCGGGGTAGGCTACGCGCTTCCCCGGGGACTCTTGCACGAAGACTACGCGGGCCAGGTATTCGAGATTTACCTGGTGAACGATGCCTGTGTCGGGAGGGACGATCGCTAAATTGCGGAAGCCGGTTTGTCCCCAGCGGAGGAAGGAGTAGCGCTCTTTGTTGCGTTGGAATTCGAGCAGGGCGTTCGTGTCGAAGGCGTTGGGGGTGCCGAATTCGTCGACTTGAACGGAGTGGTCGATGACCAGTTCTACGGGTTGCAGCGGGTTGATTAGTGTGGGGTCGCCTCCGAGGTGCTTCATGGCGTCGCGCATGGCGGCCAGGTCCACGACGCAGGGGACGCCGGTGAAGTCCTGCAGGAGGACGCGGCTGGGAGTGAAAGCGATTTCCTGGTCGGGCTTGGAATCCTTGTTCCAGGCGGCTAGGGCGGCGATTACTTCTTTGGTGACGTTGCGGCCGTCTTCGTGGCGGAGGAGATTTTCGAGCAGGATGCGCAGGGAGAAGGGCAAGTGCGCGGTTGAGATGCCTTGCTTGTCGAGGGCGTCGAGAAGGTAGATTTCGTATTCTTTTTTGCCGACTTGGAGAGTGGAGCGGCTTTTGAGACTGTCGACTGACATAGGATGGCCTTCCTGGGAAGTGGCTGCGGGGCGCACGACGTCGGCGCAGTGCAGGCTAACCTACTAGTGTAATTCGTTCTGGGAGGATTGCGTAGGGTGTGTTGTGTCTCAGCTTCAAGATCGGATCAAAAGCTTGAAGCGCAAAGGCCGCGGAGAACGGCCGCAGAGTGCGCAGAGGACAGGCGGATCTGCCGAACTGAGGCACTCACCGGTGGTGTTGAGTAGACGTGAGGATGCACGCCAGATCCCTTCGACTTCGCTCAGGCCAGGCTCTTCGCTCCGCCTGAAAAGCGGCTGCGCTTAGGATGACGCCGCGCGGATGGAAAACCTGATCGCGGTGTGCTGATCAACGCGGAAGGATTCTGCACGGGAGCAGGTAAGTGAATCCGACGAACACTTCCCACCGGGTGGACGTAGTGGTGAAGCCATGGTTGAAGCCGGCGTCGAGAACGAGATTTCTGCGCAGGTTGTAGTTCAGAGCCCATAGATTGCCCACGGCGTTGCTGCGGAGAAAAGGTTGGGTGAAGTGCCAGATTTCTCCGGACAGGCCTAGCTTTCTCCAGATGGGATGTGAGACAGACAGCGTCTGTCCAAACTGGGCGCGGTGAATCGGGAGGTTGATGACTTCATTGAAAAGATAATTGGTGTCGTAGTGGAAGCCTTTCACCTCTGCGCTGACAAGAAGTAGGGCAGAGTTTCTGGCGCTGCCCAGGTCGAGGTCAGGCGCGTTTCCGCCGTAGATTTGGCGGAAGTAGCTGACCGCAACTGTCGGCCGTGCGCCTTCTCCCGCGTGGAGAACCACTTGCGTTCCGAGAGATATGCCTCCCGCTGCGCTGGCGGACTGGCCTTGCGCATGGGAATGCGCAAACGGCTCGCTTCCTATTAGCAGTTCGATCCATGAGAGAGGAGAGAACTTCACTACTTCATTCAAGCTTGACTGGGAAGAGAACTCCGGCGAGTGCTTCGCGTTCAGGAAGCCGGTCTCAAATTGAAGATAGCCAACTGGAGTAAGGGCGGCGGGTGTCGAGACAGTTGGCCGGCCGGGGTTGGCCAGTGGATCGTCTGGCGGCTGTTGTGCTGCTGCGCCAGGCGATACGGCCAAACACAACGCGGCGAGTTGGAAGGCCCACGGTCGGATCATGAGTTTGCTGTTCAGAGGCTCATTTCGCGCGGAGCAGCAGCACAGGGACGCCGATACTGTGGCGGACGCGGCTGGCTGTGGCGCCGAGAAACATATCGGCTAGAAAGCGGTGCCCGTGAGTGCTCATGGCCACCAGGTCGCATCCTTTTTGTTCGACCCATTTGATGATTTGGTCGGCGGGTTCTCCGTAGGCCAGTTCGGCTTCGGCGGGAATGCCGGTGGATTGGAACTCTTCTCGGACCTTGCGCAAATAGGCGGTGTCTTCGGCAATTTCGGGACTGACCGCGTCGGGGCCGTAGGTTCGGGCGGCCCATCCGTCGGCGACGTGAAGCAGGACCAGGCGGCTGTTGGCGAGTTTGGCGAGTTGCTTGACGTGCTCGATGATGGCGCGGTCGGACGGGGTGCCGTCCAGGGTTACGAGGATGGTTTCGTACATGAGTTTTGTCTCGGGTCTTCCGATTCCACAGCCTGATAAGATTTTGTTCCCAGGGACGTGTTCGCCCTCAGCGGCTAAAGCCGCGATCATTTTGCGCCCCTTACGGCGCGGCTCAAGCCGCGCCTCTTCAAAGCAATTTGCAACCGGGCTCTTCAAAGCGAACCTGAAGCAGTGACTATTCAAACAACATCGAAATGAAGCAAAGGCGAAAGTGGTGGGTATTCTTTCGCCCCGCTGGGGCTAATCACGTTTCTGACTTTCCCACGGCTTACGCCGTGGGCTGCACTCTTACGCCGCTTCGCGCTAAGACACCTGTAGGTCTTTCAGTTTCTGTTTCATTTCTTGTTCAGCCGCCGGTGATGACCTGCCAGGCGGCTTTCAACGACTCGGGCAGGCCGTAGAGGTCCATCGACGTGATCAAGATAGCACTGGCCCAGCCGGCTACCAGCAGGAACAGACCGTTCTTCCATTTTCCCATTCGCTTTTCGGAACTGGTGAAGTGCAGCAGGGGGAACATGGCGAAGGGAAGCTGGAGCGCGAGCACGACTTGGCTGAGAATCAGCAGATCGGTGACGCTGCCCTCGCCGCGCAGGCCGATGATGAAGACTGCGGGCAGGATCGCCAGGGTGCGCGTGATCAGGCGACGCACCCAGGGCTTGATTCGCCAGTGCATGAAGCCTTCCATCACGACTTGGCCGGCGAGCGTGCCGGTGATGGTGCTGCTCTGGCCGCTGGCGAGCAGGGCCACGGCAAATAGTGTGCTGGCTAGCGCCGTTCCCAGGAGGGGCGCGAGAGTCAAATAGGCGACGCGAATCCAGTCGCTGCTGGTGGCGAAATGTACTACCTGACCTTCCAGCAGGGTCACGCTTTCTTTGCCATAAAACACGGTGGCGGCCAGCACGAGAATCGCGGCGTTGACGAAGAAGGCTACAGTCAGGGCGACGATGGAGTCGAGGGTGTTGAAGTGGATGGCGCGGCGAATGGATGGGGCGTCCTTTTGCAGCTTGCGGCTTTGCACCAGGGCGGAGTGCAGGTAGAGGTTGTGGGGCATGACGGTGGCGCCGATGATGCCGACGGCGACGTAGAGCATGCCGGGTTGACGGAAGTGCGGGGACACGAGGGCTCGGGCCATTTCCGAGAAGGCGGGGTGGGTCTGGGGGAGGACGAAGATTTCGACGAAGTAACAGACGGCGATGGTCGCGATCAGGAGCAGGACCACGGCTTCGATGGTTCGCATGCCGAAACTTTGCAGGGCCAGGAGGAGCAGGACGTCTACGCCGGTGATGATGACGGCCCACAGTAGTGGAATATGGAATAGCAAATTGAGAGCGACGGCGCTACCGAGTACTTCAGCCAAGTCGCAGGCTCCGATGGCGATCTCGCTCATCAACCAGTTGGGCCAGCGGGTCCACCGCGGATACCAGTCGCGGCAACATTGGGCTAGGTCCTTGCCGGTCACCACACCCAATCGCGCGGAAATTACTTGCATGAAGATGGCCATCAGGCTGGCGAGGCCTACGACCCATAGCAATCCATACTTGTATTGAGCGCCGGCTTGCAGATCCGTGCCCCAGTTGCCGGGGTCCATGTAGCCGACGCTGACCAGGATGGCGGGACCGACGAAGGCGCGCCACTGGTCCCAGAAGCCGGCGCGGTGGTGAGGTATGTCGACGGTGCTGTGGATGCCTTCGAGGGATACGTGGGCCGTAGGCGGAGCGCCGAAGGCAGTGCCCGGTGCTTCGAGATCAGTGCGGTCGTCCTGACTACTCATCAACTACGCTCCCGAGGCGCGCATTCCCATGAGGGGGGGCCATGGTTAAGCAGTATACACCGATTTTGATTAACCACGGTTAACTTTGGAACAATGCGACCCGCAGGGGCTAAAGCCCGAATTCGAGGGCAGAGGGGACGCACGGCTGGAAGAGGCTGCGGAAAAACTTACTTCGTACCTGGCCAGACTCCCTAGCGGCTAAAGCCGCGGATACTTTGGAACTTAGCGGCGCGGCTTAGAAGCCGCGCCCTTTCAAAGAGACTGTCGCCGCGCCTCTGGAAGCCGTGCCCTTTCAAGGCGATTCTGTTTGCTGAAGAAGTCGATCTGCGACTCTGTCTTGAAACGGCGGGGCTTTTTAGCCGCGCCGTAACTGGCGCAAGATCGACCGTCCGCTTTACAGTTTGCTGACAACTTCGCCAGTACCTCTGGGGCTAAAACCCCGACAGAAAACGAAAGGCTTTATCGCAGCGTTGAAACGCTGCGCCACCCAAAATCAAAGTTTTTCAGCAAACTGCCTAGCCCTGCTGAGGTACATCGTTAGAGCTGGGATGTGAACGTGGGAGAGACCCAGATTTTTTCTGCTGCTGGAGGGCCCAGCACAACTTTTCCTGCTGTGGTGCGGATCGTTACGGTTTGGTCGTAGTTTCGCTCTAAGAGGCGGAGTTTGGCTTGGGGACGGATGCCCCGGGCTTCTAAAAATTCCAAGAGGCGGCGGTCGCGTTCGTAGATGCCACTTACGGTGTAGGTTTTGCCGGGGGTGGCGTCGGCGATCAGGATCAGGCCGCGGCGGCGGCGGCTGCCGGGACTCTCCATCTCGCTGAGATTGCCGTGGGGACAGGTGCCTCCGGGGCCGAGTTTGGCCAGCAGCTTTGCTTCGAAGTCGGGGGAGACGGCGTGCTCCAGGCGTTCGGCTTCGTCGTGAACCTTCCACCATTCCATGCCGAAGAGTTCGGAGAGCATGCGTTCGATGAGATGATGGCGCAGAGTTAGCTTGCGGGCGATCTTGCGTCCGGCGGCCGTGAGTTGCACGTGGCCGTCGCCTTCGACGCGGACGAGGCCGTCCTTCTTGAGGCGACGCAGCGCCATGGTCACGGCTGGGGGCGAGACTTTCAGCCAGTCGGCCAGACGCGCGGAGATGACTTCCTCGCCTTCACTCTCGGCTTCGAGAATTGATTTGAGGTAGTCTTCCTTGGAGCGAGTGATCATCTGGAGGGATTATACGATGGGGTTAAGCGTGGTTAACTTGTTCAGCGTTCTTAGTCTGAATGCAGGGGCGATGCGCGCGAGATCCTTCGCTCCGCCTGAAAAACGGCTGCGCTCCGGATGACGCTTGACATGAGGGTGTCGGGAAGCCCAGAGTGTGCAAACTTGCCGAAAGGCTTCCTCCTAGTTTGACTCTGCCTCGTTTGACAGGTTTCCTCCTCAACCCCTACCCTAACTTCCTCTAGAATTTACTCTGGCTATGAAGATTCTCGTACTCGGTGGCGGTGGGCGTGAGCATGCGCTGGTGTGGAAGCTGCGGCAGTCGCCGCGGGTTTCGCACCTTTATTGCGCGCCGGGGAATGGCGGGATCGCCGACGAGGCGGAATGCCTGGCGGTGGATCTGAAGAGCCTCGAATCACTGACGGCGCTGGCGGCGCGAGTGAAGCCCGATCTCACCGTAGTGGGTCCGGAGTTGCCGCTTACGCTTGGGGTGGTGGATGAGTTCACGCGGCGCGGGTGGCCGGTGTTTGGTCCTACCAAGGCGGCGGCGCAGCTGGAATCGAGCAAGAGCTTTGCCAAGGAATTTCTGCAGCGGCATCACATTCCTACGGCGCACTACGCGATTTGCGATTCGATGGAGCAGGTACGCCCGGCTCTGGGACACTTCCATACTCCGGTGGTGGTCAAGGCGGATGGGCTGGCGGCGGGCAAGGGTGTGGTGATTGCCAAGAGCAAGGAAGAAGCGGCGGGTGTCGCGGCGGAGATGCTCAGCGGTCGCATGGTGGGGGAGTCGGGCGCGCGCGTGGTGCTTGAGGAGTGTTTGAAAGGGGACGAGCTTTCGTTTCTAGTGCTGAGCGATGGGGAGCGGGTGACCCCGTTGGTGGCGGCGCAGGACCACAAACGGGTTGGCGATGGGGACACTGGGCCCAACACTGGCGGCATGGGAGCTTACTCGACGGCGGACATCGTCGATGACACGATGAGGGATTGGCTGGTGAATCACATTGCGCGTCCGGTGGTCGCGGGGATGAAGGTTGAGGGCGCGGAGTTCAAGGGCGTGCTCTACTGCGGGCTGATGATGACGGCGCGGGGTCCGATGGTGCTGGAGTTCAATACGCGCTTTGGGGATCCCGAGACGCAGCCGATTTTGATGCGGCTGGAGAGCGATCTGGTGGACGCGCTGGAGGCGGCGGTGCAGGGACGCGTGAGCGAAGGAGATTTTCGGTGGTCGCGGGATGCATCGGTGTGCGTGGTGATGGCGTCGGGAGGGTATCCGGGGACGTTTGAGGCGGGGAAGCAGATTTCGGGGCTGGAGGAGGCGGGGAAGATTGAAGGCGTGAAAGTGTTTCATGCGGGAACTTCGAAGCGGGATCGGGCTTACTACACGGCCGGAGGACGGGTACTGGGGGTGACGGCTCGGGCTGGGCAGCTGGATGCCGCGGTGAGCTTGGCTTATGAGGCTTGCGGGAAGATCGGGTTTCACGGGATGCATTATCGTCGGGATATTGCGGCGCGGGCTTTGACGAAATAGTTTCGACGGATATTTGGCGAGTCGTCGCCTAGCTGATCTGAGCTAGTCATGGAACGTAGGGATCTTTCGACTGCGGTTGTGCTTCACATTCGTGAAGCACAACCTCCGCTCAGGATGACATTAGTCCCACAGATTTTCTTACGAGGGGGATGATGAGCAAGGTGCTGGTTTCCATTGTGATGGGGAGCGATTCGGATCTTGAGATCATGCGCGAGGCGGGGAAGGCCCTGGAGGAGTTTGGGATCGCGTATGAGATGGATGTTACTTCGGCGCATCGGTCGCCGGAGCGGACGGCGGACTTCGGGCGGAAGGCAGCGGGGCGCGGGATTCGCGTGATTATTGCGGGAGCGGGCGGGGCGGCGCATCTGGCGGGACTGATTGCGGCGCACACTACGCTGCCGGTGATTGGGGTGCCGATTCCTTCGACGTCGCTGCAGGGGATGGATTCGCTGCTGGCGACGGTGCAGATGCCGGCGGGGATTCCGGTCGCTACGGTGGCGATTGGGAAGCCTGGGGCTACGAATGCAGGGATTCTGGCGGCGCAGATGATTGGCCTCTCGGACGGGTCTATTGCGAAGAGGCTGGAAGCTCATAAAGAAAAGCTGGCGCGGGGTGTGGAAGAGAAGTCGAAGAAGATGAAGCAGCAATCATCCGGTTCCACGTAGGGACAGCCGCCTCGGCTGTCCAGCCGAGCGCAGCGAGGCCTCGGCGCCACGTTCGTCGCTTGATTTGATCTTGTAAACACTTGGATGATGGGCCCGAAGTCGCTGGACTCCCGGGAACGAAATTTCAGAGCATCTTGGCGCGGGCCTCGCTTCGCTCAGCCGGACAGTCGAGGCGGCTGTCTCTACGTGAGCTTCAATCCCTTCAAATACTCGCGGAAGGGGCCTCCCAGGTCTTCGCGCTTCAGGGCAAACTCGACTGTGGCCTTGAGAAATCCCAGTTTGTCTCCGGTGTCGTGACGGTGGCCTTCGTAGACGTAGGCGTACATCTTTTCTTTTTGCAGGAGCAGGCGCATGCCGTCGGTGAGTTGGAGTTCGCCTCCGGCGCCGGTTGGCGTTTCGGCGAGAGTGTCGAAGATGGCGGGGGTAAGAATGTAGCGGCCGATGATGGCCAAGTTTGACGGAGCTTCTTCGGGCTTCGGCTTCTCGACCATGTTCTTGATTTCGAAGAGACGTCCGTCAAAGCTGCCGTCGGCGGGCTTGGTGTCGAACACTCCGTAGGAAGAAATCATCTTTCCTTCCACGATTTGAGCCGCGATTACCGAGCACTGCCTTTGCTCGAAGACTTGCACCATTTGTTTGAGGCAGGGAACCTGGGCGTCGATTACGTCGTCGGCGAGGAGCACGGCGAAGGGCTCGTTTCCGACCAGTTCGCGGGCCATCAGCACCGCGTGGCCGAGGCCGAGGGCTTCCTTCTGGCGCACGTAGGCCACGTGCATCATGTCGGAGATGTTGCGCACAATCTTGAGCAGGTCGGTCTTCTTGCGATCCTCAAGCATTCTTTCCAGCTCATAGCTAACGTCGAAGTGGTCCTCAATGGCCTGCTTCCCGCGTCCCGTGATGATGAGGATCTGGTCGCAGCCCGAGGCCATGGCCTCTTCGACGCCGTATTGAATGATGGGCTTGTCGACCAAGGGGAGCATTTCCTTGGGCTGCGCTTTGGTTGCGGGCAGGAAGCGGGTACCCAGGCCTGCGGCGGGAAAAACGGCTTTGCGGACTTTCATGGTCATGCGGTCGTTGGTGTCGGTTCAAACGCGGGACAATTGTACTTGAGGTTGTTACAAATCTTGCGACGCAAGTTCGCGGCTGATCGTCATTGGGGCCCGTTGTGACCTGCTGCGGATTGAACTTCTGATGCCATCTCGGCGCTGGCCAGTTGCTCTAAAACTGTGCGCAGGGCGCGGAGCACTTCCTCGGCAGCGGTCGCTTTCAGAACAAGCTTCAACATGCCGTCGGGGGTGAACTGCGCGCCACGCTGCGACGAGACGAAGCGGGCCAACTGTTCGGGATCGACGGCGGCATTCTGCCGGAACTTGAAAGTCACCGACTCGCGCTTGCGCTCGATGGCGTTGACACCAACCCTCATGCAGAGCAGCTTGAGCGAGGCATAGTCGAGCAGGTTACGCACGGCTGGCGGGGGCGGGCCGTAGCGGTCCTGCAATTCTGATCCGACGTCGCTCAGTTGCGATTCGGTCTCGATTCCGGCGACGCGCTTGTACATTCTAAGGCGCTGGTTCTCTTCGGGAATGTAGTCGGCGGGGATGCGGATGTTGAGGCCGAGGTTGAGCTGGGTTTCGGCCTCGTCGGGGGCGGCTTCGCCCTTCATTTCGCGGACGGCGCGCTCCAGCATCTGGGTGTAGAGTTCGAAGCCGATGGCTTCGATGTGGCCGCTCTGTTCTCCTCCCAAAAGATTTCCTGCGCCGCGCAGTTCCAGGTCTAGGGCGGCGATTTTGAATCCTGCGCCGAGGTCGGAGAATTCTTTCAATGCTGCCAGTCGCCGGCGGGCAATCGGAGTGAGTTCGATTTCAGAGGGAAGCAGCAGATATGCGTAGGCGCGGCGGTTCGAGCGGCCTACGCGGCCGCGCAGCTGATAGAGCTCGGAGAGACCGAGACGGTCGGCGCGGTTGATCAGGATCGTGTTGCAGAGTGGGATGTCGAGGCCGTTCTCGATGATGGTGGTCGCGACCAGGATGTCGGCTTCGTGGTGCATGAATTTCAGCATCACTTTTTCCAGTTCGGACTCGCCCATCTGGCCGTGGCCCACCGCGACTCTCGCTTTGGGAACCATGGCCTGCAGCTTAGCGGCGATCTCCCAGATACTTTCGACCCGGTTGTGGACAAAGTAGACCTGGCCGCCGCGCTCCAGTTCCTGCTCGATGGCGGATTGAATCAACTTCTCGTCCCAGTTCGCGACTACGGTCTGGATCGCCATGCGATCTTTGGGTGGCGTTTCGATCACGCTCATGTCACGCAGGCCGACCAGGGACATGTGCAGGGTACGCGGGATCGGGGTGGCTGACATGGTGAGAACGTCCACTTGCTTGCGCATTTGCTTGATGCGTTCTTTGTGGCGGACGCCGAAGCGCTGTTCTTCGTCGACGATGAGCAGGCCAAGGTCGGAGAACTTGAGGTCCTTCGAGAGGATGCGGTGGGTGCCGATGAGGACGTCGATTTTGCCTGCTTCGGTCTTCTGCAGGATTTCTTTCTGCTGCTTGGCATTGCGGAAGCGGCTGATCATCTCGATGGTGACGGGGAAGACAGCGAAGCGCTGCTTGAAAGTTTCGTAGTGCTGGAAGGCGAGCACAGTCGTCGGAGCGAGCACGGCGACCTGCTTGTTGGCGCTGACGGCCTTGAAAGCGGCGCGCATGGCGACTTCGGTCTTGCCGTAGCCGACGTCGCCGCAGAGCAGGCGGTCCATGGGCTGCGTAGATTCCATGTCGCGGGTGACGTCGGCAATGGCCTGCGCCTGGTCTTCGGTTTCGCTGAATTCGAAGGCGTCTTCGAATTCGCGGACCCACTCGTTGCCTTGGGGAAACGCGTGGCCCACAGCGGTTTTGCGCTCGGCGTAGAGCTTGAGCAGTTCGTCGGCCATGTCCTTCATGGCCTTGCGCACGCGGGCTTTGGTCTTGGACCACGCTGCCGTGCCGAGGTGGCTGAGAACGGGCTTGGCGCCTTCCGACGAGCGATATTTCTGGATCAGGTCGAGGCGCGTCAGCGGGACATAGAGGCGCGCGCCTTCAGCGTACTCGAGCAGCATGAATTCCGCGTTGCCGTCGCCCTGGTTGATCTCTTTCAGGCCCTGATATTGGCCGATGCCGTGTTCCACGTGGACGACGTAGTCGCCGACTTGCAGGTCACGGAAGTCGGAAAGAAACGCGGATACCTTGGACTTCTGGCGCTGGGGGCGCGAGGCGACGCCTTCGGATTCGTCGAAGAGATCGCGGGCGCCGAAGATGGCGAGATTTGCTTCGGGCAGCATGACGCCGTCGGGGACGTAGGCTTTGGCCAGCGTGGTGGTAAACACTTCGCCTGCGAAGTAGCTGGTTTCGTCGGCATAGCTTTCGCCGCTGCGGGTGCGGCTTCCCAGGCGGAAGGAGACGTTGTATTCGGTGAAGACGTCGGCCAGACGCTCGACTTCTCCGGTATTCGGCACCGCGAGGAGCACCTGTTTAGCGTCCGCGGTTAGCTTCTTGATCTCCTCGAGCATGGCCGGAACGGCACCGTGGAAGCGGGGCGTTGGCTGCGTGAGGAACGTGATAGCTGAGGCGTCGTCTTCATTGCGGGTAATGCCGAGATGCTCGATGTCGGCACCGGAAAGGGCGGCCACTTTTTGCCACCAGTTCTCCGGCTCAAGGTACAGATCTTCGGGACGCACCAGATTGCCGATGCCGCTACGCTCGTGCATTTCG
This sequence comes from Acidobacteriota bacterium, assembly GCA_003225555.1. Classification (GTDB taxonomy): domain Bacteria; phylum Acidobacteriota; class Terriglobia; order Terriglobales; family Acidobacteriaceae; genus Sulfotelmatobacter. The sequence continues at coordinate 15,780 of QIAM01000047.1, forward strand.
GAGACGCGAGTCCAGAAGCGGTCGAACTCCTGCCTGAGTTGGTCGGGCTCGTCGAGAACTATTGCAGCGCGGGGCAGGAGGTCGAACACGGTGTTATCCCCGCCTGCGACGGGAGCGTAAAACTCCCAGCCCGGAAAAGTTGTAACCCCTCCGGAGCGGACGGCGGCTTCGACAATTTCTTCCGAGCCTGAGATGCGCTTGCCGGAAAGGCGCGTGTGAATCGCTCCGAGTAAATGATCGCTCACTGGAGTCTCTGTGAGCGGTAGTAGCAAGGCCTCGTCCACGGGATTCGAAGAACGCTGCGACGCGGGATCAAAGCGGCGAATGGAATCGACTTCATCACCGAAGAATTCGATGCGAACGGGACGCTCAGCCTCGGGGGAGTAGACGTCGAGGATGCCGCCGCGAAGGGCGTACTGGCCGGGCATTTCGACGACGTCGGCAGAACCGTAGCCGACGGTGTTCAAATGCGCCAGGAGCGAGTCGGTGTCGAACGATTCGCCACGGCGAACAGTTCGGGCCAAGTCGGCGTAGTAATCGGCGGAGCGCAGGCGGATCGCCGTCGCGGCGGCGGGGGAGACCACTATGGAGACCGTGCCGGCTGCGATCTTCCACAACGCGGTGGCGCGCTCTTCCTGAAGCTCGGGGTGGGGGGAAAGGTTCTGGAAAGGAAGCACGTCGCGGGCGGGCAGGGCGACGACGGAATCGGGATCGCAGGCTCCAATGAGCTCGCAGAAAGCCTGGAGGACGGGGACGAAGTCCTCGACGGCGCGGTTGTCGCTGACTACGAAGATCAGTGGGCGCTCGGCCCGGCGTTGCAACAGGGTGAGCAGCAAGGCTTTGGCGGAGGGCCTGAGTCCGGATACACGAATGCGCCCCGTGCCCTCTTTCAGGTGGGAGGCTGCACGCGTGAAGGCGGGAAGAGTTTCTACGTCCGCAAAGAGTTCGCGGACGAAGGGAAGAAGCATGCGGGATTATTTTAGCAGGATGTGGGGGCAGGGATTTGGGCCCGGGAAACTGTATCAATACAATTAAGGCGCTGCCTGGGGGCGCCTCGCTTTGCTCGGCTGGACAGCCGAGGCGGCTGTCGCTACGCGAGCGGTTATCCCCGCAGCAGGGGGCGGGTCAGACAGGTTGGGCCGCCGCCGCCGTTGATGCAGAGTTCGGTGCCGGGGAAGGTGCGGACATCGAATCCGGCCTGACGCAGGCGGGCGTTGGTCTTGCGGTTCTCTTCGATGGCCAGGAGGCGGTTGCCGCCTAGCGCGAGTACGTTGCAAGCCAGCGTGTCGCGCTCGGATTCGTCGATCGCGATGAAGTTGAATCCGCGGGATTGGAGCAGTTCGACGGTTTCGACCGCGAGCCAGGGGAGGTCGACCAGAGCGGTGTGCTCGTCGAGCAGGCTGATCAGCGACATCAGGTGCAGGCAGACGGCGGGGCCTTGGCCGTGGGGGAGCGGGGCGCAGAGAACGTCCACGCATTTCGGTGCGAGCAGCGTGCGCACTTGCTCGATGCCGGCTGCGTTGGTGCGGTAGCCGCGGCCGATGAGCAGAGTCTTCGCGTCGAGCCAGAGGATGTCGCCGGCTTCGGTGGTGCCGGGGCTGCTGATGGCTCCGAGGGTCGGAATGCCGAGCGTTTCGGCGAATTCGCCGTGAAGCCTTGCTTCGGGAATGCGCGTGGGTTTGCCGGGGCGCATGAGGATCACTCCGAAGTCTGTGGCGAGGGAAACGTCGTGGGTGTAGACGGAATCGAGGGTGAAGTCGGGCGAGGGAGCGATCTCTGAGACTTCGGCACCGGCGGATTGTAGTTCTTGGCACAGCGCGTTGTGCTGACGTTGGGCTTCCTCGAAATTGGGGGCGTGGAGGAATCCTAGATCGCGCCATCGAGTGGTGCGATCCGGCTGGTTCCAGCCTGCGGTGTGCGGGGAACATACCAGCACGCGTTCGAGCGTGCCTACCATGGAGTGTCCGTTGAAGCGGGTTGTGGTGATCGTTTCGGGCATAGCCGCTATTGCAGACCGCGAGCCAGATAGATGCCGCGCCAGGCGTGCGCGGTGCAAATAAAAAGGACAGTCCGGAGCCCCCGAGACTGTCCTGCAACCCTCCCGGTTAGAAGGGTAACTTGATGAACTAAGGTTACCGCGGCGATGTTGCAAATTCGTGGCGGAACGATGAATATCAGATTAATTTGCACGCCGGCGGCTGCTGGTGGTATGCGCTTGCTGTGAGCTGGCGGTGGTGCACGCAAGAGTCCTTCGCTCCGCCTGAAGAACGGCTGCGCTCAGAATGACGCCGGAGGAAAAGAGGTAAGCAGCAGCACCACCGCTGCCCAGAGACTTTCCTCTGGGGAGAACTTGATGCCGTCCACGATGTCCCGCAAAGTCGAGCAGTCGCGCCGTTTGCAGCAACGCGCTGAGAGCATGATTCCCGGCGGCGTGAACTCTCCGGTGCGGGCGTTTCGTGCGGTGGGTGGCGATCCGCCATTTATTGTGCGGGGCAAGGGCTCGCACATCTGGGACGCGGACGAGAACGAGTTTATCGATTACATCGGATCGTGGGGGCCGCTGATTCTTGGCCACGCGGAGCCGAGTGTGCTGGATTCCATCCTGGCTGCGGCTTGTAATGGAACGAGTTTTGGGGCTTCCACTCCTTCGGAGGCGGATCTCGCGGAGCTTGTGCTGTCGGCATTTCCGCACATGCAGAAGGTGCGCTTCGTCAGTTCGGGGACAGAAGCGACCATGTCGGCGATCCGCCTGGCGCGAGCTTATACGAAACGCAAATACATTGTGAAGTTTGAGGGCTGCTATCACGGGCATGCGGATGCGTTGCTCGTGAAAGCGGGTTCGGGCGTGGCGACGCTGGGGATTCCGGGATCAGCGGGGGTTCCGGAAGAATTTATTCAATTCACGGTGGCATTGCCTTTCAACGACGTGCAGGCGGTGGAGCACGCGTTTCACAAGTTCAAGCACCAGATTGCATGCGTGATTGTGGAGCCCGTTGTGGGAAACATGGGATGTGTTCCGGCAGCCGATGATTACCTGGTGGCGCTGCGTTTGATTACGGAGCGCGAGCGGTCGGTGCTGATTTTTGATGAAGTGATGACGGGATTTCGTCTGGCCTTCGGCGGGGCGCAGGAGCTGTACAACATTCGTCCGGATCTGACGACGATGGGGAAGATTATTGGCGGTGGGTTGCCGGTAGGCGCTTACGGTGGGCCGAGCGAGATTATGGACTTGGTCGCGCCGTTGGGGCCGATGTATCAGGCGGGGACGCTGTCGGGGAATCCTCTGGCGATGGCTGCCGGAATCGCTACCTTGAAGCAGCTCCGCGATCGCAAGCAGGAAATCTATCCGCGGCTGGAGGCCCTGAGCGGAAAGCTGGTTGATGGCGTCGCGGCGGCGGCAAAGGAAGCCGGTGTGGAGTTTTGCCACAACCGCGTGGGATCGATGTTTACATGGTTTTTTGCGCAAGGGCCGGTGACAGACTGGGATTCGGCGGCGAAGTCGAACACGGAGGCCTTTGGGAAGTTCTTCCGCACCATGCTGGACAGTGGGATCTATCTGCCGCCGTCGCAGTATGAGGCGGCTTTCCTCGGCGCGGCGCACACGGAGCAGGATGTGGAGCAGACGATTGCGGCGGCGAAGCAGGCTTTGCGGCGGTGAAGGGATGAACCTCGACTAACCGAGCCTGCGAAGACTTCCAGCGAAATAGGGACTGCTACTTTCCCGGCGGCAAGAGGCCGTACACATCGACCTCGCCGTTCGCGCCGATGTAGACACGGCCGTTCACGACGGTGGGGATCGTAAACCGTAACGCCTTTCCTGCCCGGTCGCGTGCACTGTTCTCTTCGGTGTTATACAACTCCTTCTGAATATTTGCGGCGTCATAGGCGTGGAGCACCGCGTTCCTGTCGGTTCCATTCCACGTCTTCGTGGCGATGACCCAGACGATTCCATCCTTCGTCCCGTTCGCGGAGATCGTGGGCGTGGCGCCTGGGTCGGTGAACTTTGGTCCACCGGCTGCTTTCCTGAGCATGAGGCGGGCGTGGTCGACAGTGAAGTCGCGCAGCACATCGTGACTGCCCAGGAAATACACGTGCTTGTTCCAGTAGGCAGGGGCGCTGAGAATATCGGAGGCGGCGGGGATGGCTTGTATCGGATCGGCGTGGGTCACCTTCTCGTACTTGCCGAGATGATCGCGATCTAGAAGATAGAGGGTCGCGCCCTTGCCGCCGATCAACAGCAGGTGCGGGTACGGGCCGGGCTGATCGGGAAGAAGAACTGGGCCTCCGGAGCCCAGGTCGGAATCCGAAGCGTTGAGTTGTTCCTGATTCTCGGGAGTGAAGTAGTCACGCAGGGCGAGACCGTCCGGGCGCAGACTCAGCTTCAACACGCTGTCGCCGTAGTCGCGGCCTTTGGCAGCGGCGTCAAATTTTCCGTTACCGGTGGCCACGAAGAGATTGCCGTCGGCGTCGGCTGCGGGGCCGGTGTCGCCCGCCCAGATTCCGGATTCCCCGGCGTCGGGCGAGGTGTTGAAGACTCCCTTCTGTTTCAGGGTTTGGGCGTCGTAGGCGATGACCCAGCCGTGATAAGGGCCAACGTCACACGAGGACGCCCAAGTTAAGTAGACCGCACCGTTCACCAGTAGCAATCCCGCGCGCGGATTCTCACGCAGCGGATCGAAAGCGACCGATCCCCCGGCGCTGCCTTCTCCGGAGCCGGGGACTGAGGCTTTGATTTCGACCGGGCCGCCAAACTTTTCTGCTCCGGTCGTGATTGCCAATGCGTGCAGGCGTTGATGATAGTCGGTGCCGTGCAGGTAGCCTGCCGACTCGCGCGTGCGGGCCAGCACGTACAGCGTTCCGGTCTTGGGATCGATGACCGGAGTCGAAGTGATGCCGACGACGGGAATAATGAAGGGGCAGTCTACGGCATCGGCGGGGACAGCAGTGATGCTTTTGGGACGGGCGAAGCTGACCTGCCACAACGGCGTCGTGGGATTGCCTTCGGCATCGAAGGCGTAGACGGTGTCGTTTTCCGTAGCGATGTAGATGACGTTGTGCGTGCCTTTCCCTGGAATCTCTACGCCCGGGACGTAGAGGGGTTGGGCGTAAACGTCGCCATCCACTCGGAGAGTGAAAATCTTGCCGAACTGTTTGGCGATCACGTTTTGCGGCGTGAGCGTTTTTTCGCCAAGGTAGGCGCCGGTGCGGGCGTTGTCGTATTGCGAGGTAGAGATCTGCGCTGGTGCGCCCGGGCACAGGGAAAAAATTGCCGCCAGAATCGTTAACGGGAAGAAGACATGCGGGGGAATCCGCTTACGCACGGTTTGCCTCCGATCGATGATCAAAGATGGAGTCGAATTTGAAGACACCGTGGGGCAGGAGTTTGTTCCCCGAAGCGTGCGGACTGAGGTCATGCAGTTTCCGGCGTTGGGCGTGCCTGTGTTCTCTGCATCATACTTGGAACGGTTACGAACTCGTATTCTTCGGACTTGTATTTGGCGAGCAGTAGATCTGTGGCCTGCACGGTTTGCGAACGGTCCGCTCCCATTTCTTTGTGACCTCCGTCGTGCAGCAGAATCACGTCGCCGCCTCGAATCTGCTTTGCGACTGTCTGTTCGATTTGCGCTGCTGGCGGAGCATTCCAGTCGTAGCCCGTGACATTCCACATGATCGGTTCGAGGCCCAGGTCGCGGGCGATGCGCAGGACGGCTGGGCGGCGTCCGCCGAAAGGTGGGCGGAAGAGATTGGTGTCGTGGCCGAACGTGTCGCGCAGAGTGGCGTTGCACTCCGATAATTCACGATGAATTTCATAGGCACTCTTGAAGATCAGCAGCGGGTGGGTGAAGGTGTGGTTGCCGATGGCGTGGCCGGCTTTGGCGATGTCGCGAGCAATGTCGGGGCGCTGCTGCACGTAGCGTCCGATCAGGAAAAAAGTGGCATGAACCTGGTGCTTGGACAGGACCTCCAGCAGACGCAGAGTGTGCGGGTCGTTGGGGCCGTCGTCGTAGGTGAGTGCGATCTGCCTGGCTCCGCGCGGCATCCCGGTGAAAGTTCGACCACACCATTGGCCGCTGGGAGCCATCGACTGATATCCACTGGCTACAGCAGCTCCGGTGGCGATGGCGCCGGATATCACGTAGCCCAGCATGCGGGCATTGTAAACTGAAGGCAGAAGGCAGAAGTAAGAAGTCAGAATGCAGAAGAAAGAATCCTGGTCAAAACGGTCGGGCTACTTCTGCATTCTAAGCTCTGCTGTTAACTCTTCCCTCAATTGCCACTGGGGAGTATCCGGGATATCCTGCGAAGTCGAACCCCACCGAGCCCATGGCCAATCTTTTTGAACTACCCCGTTACATTGCAGTGGAAGGTCCGATACGAGTCGGCAAAAGCACACTAGCGCGGATTCTGGCGGAGCGGCTGAACGCGCAGCGGGTGATGGAGCCGGAATCGAATCCGTTCCTGGCCTCATTTTACGAAGGGGAGCGCGGGGCGGCGTTTCAGGTACAGTTTGCGTTTCTGGTACGCAGATTCGAACAGTTGCAGGCGCTCGATCGAGGGCCGCGGTCGCAGAAGACCGTGGTTGCGGACTACATTTTCGAGAAAGACAAGCTCTTTGCCTGTCTGAATCTCACCGACCAGGAGCTTGATACCTACAATCGCTACTACAACTACTTCCGCGAGCAGGTACCGACGCCGGACCTCGTCATCTACCTGCAGGCCACGCCTGATGTGCTCAAGAAGCGGCTGAAGAAAAAGAATGTGCCGGGGGAGAGGGCGGTCAGCGACGAGTATCTGGATGAAGTTGTGAAGGCTTACGAGCACTTCTTTTTTCACTACACATCGTCGGATCTGCTGATTGTTAACACTTCGGATATCGACTTCGTGGATCGCAATGAGGATCTTCAAGAACTGCTGCGCAAGGTCTCGGCCCCGATCAAGGGGACGCAGTATTTCCTGCCGCTGGGTGGACAGGAAGCGGCCAGCGCGTAAGGGGACGTAGCCCGATGGCCGCGGATCGAAGTCTCAAAATCGATAGAAATGATAGAACGGGCACGCTCTTCGTCAGCGCACTTCTTATAGCTGGATTCTCGTATTTCGTGGTTGTTCTGTCGGTGCATACTTACTGCGAAAATCGTCCCTTCGCGGGTGCATGCGCGATAGCTGCGCTGGTTAATGGTTTTCTCCTGTTGCGCAATTGGCCTTCCAGCCGTCCTCGCCGCGCGCTTTCGGTCTCGGGAATGGCGCTTTGTTTGCTGGCACTTGCAGCAAGTATTTGGTTTATCATTTGGGCCACGTATAGGTGTAGACACATGTTCGACCTTCTGAATAAGTAATACTCGGACGCGAGCTTGTATGCGGGTGTATACCGTAGGGTCAGTCCTGGGCCCGGCGGCGCGAAACTTATCTCTCTTTTCGGCTCGGCGATACAATAGGCCTCTGAAAGGGAGGCCCTATGCGTTCCCTGACGGCTCTTGTCTCGGTTTTGCTCTTTGTTCCCCTGACGCTCTGCCAGAAAGAGCATCACCACGCGCTCAGCGAAGAGGAGGTCGGTTCGGTCCATTTCTCGACTTCGTGCAAGCCGGATCTCGCGGACAGTCTCAGTCGCGCCGTCGCACTATTGCATTCCTTCCAGTACGAACAAGCACGGCAGGCGTTCACCGAGATTGCCGGCCGCGAGCCGCAGTGCGCGATGGCGCAATGGGGCATCGCCATGTCGCATTACCACGGAATGTGGGACAACGGCAACTTGGCGGCAGGACGAGCCGCGCTTGAAAAGGCGAAGCAGATCGCGGCAAGCAACACTAAGACGACGGCTCGCGAGAATGCCTACATCGAAGCTCTGGCGGAAATTTACCGTGAGGATGGCAAAGGCATTGGCGTGCATGCCCAGGCTTTTGAGCAGAGAATGGGCGCTCTGCAGGCTGCCTATCCGCAAGACGAAGAAGCCGCGATTTTTCACGCTTTGACTCTTGCCGTCACTGCGCCGAAGACCGACAAGACCTTTGCCAACCAACGAAAGTGCGGGGAGATCCTCGAGCCGATTTTTGCCAGGCAGCCGCATCACCCGGGTATTGCACACTACATCATCCACTGTTATGACAATCCTGTGCTGGCTGAACAAGGACTGGGCGCGGCACGCGTGTACGCCCGCATCGCTCCCGCCTCGGCCCACGCCAACCACATGCCTTCTCATCTGTTTACGCGAGTGGGTTCCTGGGACGAGTCCATCAGTTCGAATATCAAGTCGGCGGAACTGGCGGCTGCGGCTGAGGCTACGTCGATGAATGGTGAGGCCCGCGATCAGCGGCTGCACGCCATGGATTACATGGAGTACGCATATCTGCAAAGCGGGCGCGTGAATAAAGCTAAGGCGGTGCTCGAGGAAATGACCTCGCTGCCACCCGTTGGTGGCTTGACGGCTACTGGAGGTTACGCGCTGGCTGCCATCCCCGCCCGCTACGCGATCGAACTGGGAAATTGGGAACAAGCGAGCAGAATTCGTCCGCAAGAGGACGGGGCGCCCTGGGCGGAAGCAATCTCCTGGACAGCGATTGGAATCGGTAGCGCGCGCTCGAAGAATTTGGAGCGGGCTGGTCAGGCCGAGGCAAAACTCGCGGCACTTCGCGATGCCGCTGCGAAGCAGGATAATTCCTACTGGTCCAACCAGATAGAAGTGGAGCGGCGCGAGGTGGCGGCCTGGATCGCGCAACAGAACGGCAAGTCTGCCGATGCGTTGCAATTAATGCGGTCCGCTGCGGAGGTTGAAGAGAGCATGGACAAAGCTTCGGTCACCCCAGGGGCGATTACTCCGGCGCGCGAAATCTTGGCGGAGTTGCTGCTGCTGCAACATCATCCGAAGGAGTCGCTGGCGGAGTATGCGGCCGTGCTCAAGACTGCTCCCAACCGCTTCAATGCGCTGTATGGGGCCGGGAGGGCGGCTGAGGCGGCGGGGGACGCGAGTGCGGCTGCGAACTACTTTCAGAAGCTTACCGAGGTTGCGATCGGCGACGAGCGTCCGGAGCTGAAAACGGCACGGCAGAAGTTGCTGGGGGAGAAGGCGGCGCGGTGATTCCGTTCGCGCAAGTCTATGAAAACGGGGGACTTTCCTTGCTAGTAGCGATGCCGCTTTGCAGCTAGAATGTTTTAAGTGGCATCCAAAGATGTGTACAGACTCTATCCGGCTGAGCCGGAGGGGCACTGGAGGACATCATGAGTCTCACCCCGATTGGCGAGCCTCGCCATAAGGTTACGACCGCGACTCTGCGGGAACAGAAACTCCGACACGAACCCATTAGTTGCCTGACTGCCTACGACTTCGCGACCGCGCGTATTGTCGACGAGGCGGGCATTGAGATGGTGCTGGTGGGCGATTCGCTCGCGCAGACCATGCTGGGCTATGAGAACACGCTCTCGGTCACCATGGACGAGATGCTGCACCACGTGAAGGCCGTGCGCCGCGGCGTGAAGAATGCGCTGCTTGTGGCGGATATGCCTTACGGGTCTTATCAGGTTGACGCTGCGGACGCCGTGCGCAACGCAACGCGCTTTGTGAAGGAAGGCGGGGCGGAAGTGGTGAAGATCGAGGGTGGGGAGAAGAGGGCTGACCTGATTCGCCGCATCATCGACGCGGAGATTCCTGTGGCCGGGCACATTGGGCTGAC
>QIAM01000049.1 GCA_003225555.1 Acidobacteriota bacterium
GAGGTAAGCCCTTCGCTCTAAGTAAAACATTTTCGCGAATGCTTGTAGTGGAGACCTACCCTCTATGCAGGGAGCTGAGTTTCTGGCATTCTGCAACAGAGAATGTTTCTGCGCAGCAATACGCGGATCAAGGACGGGAAGGAACACCGCTACTACACGGTGGTGGAAAGTCGGCGGCTGCAATCGGGGAAAGTAGCGCAGCGGCAAGTGTTGTACTTGGGCGAAATCAACGACAGCCAACAAGCGGCATGGCGCAAAACGCTGGAGGTGTTCGATGAGGAACAGGACCGATTTACAGCGTTGAGTCTGTTTCCGGAGGATCGGCCGGTTCCCGCCGACGCCATCGACAGCGTGCAGGTGAAGCTCAGCGAGATGAAGCTGGAGCGAGCGCGGCCGTATGGCAACTGTTGGCTGGGATGCGAGCTGTGGCGGCAGTTGCAACTGGATCGGTTCTGGTCGGGGAAGCTGCCGCGAGGACGGGAAGGCGTAGCCTGGCCGCAGGTGCTGGAGCTGCTGGTGGTGAATCGGTTGATCGATCCGGGCAGCGAGTTTCATCTGCACCGGCAGTGGTTCGATCACAGCGCGATGGATGTTTTGTTGGGCCAGGATTTTGCGGTGGCGGAAAAAGATCGACTGTACCGATGTCTGGATCGGGTGCTGGAGCATAAGCAGGATCTGTTCGTGCATTTGCAGCAACGCTGGAAAGATTTGTTCGATGCGGAATTCGATCTGTTGCTGTACGACCTGACCAGTACCTACGTCGAAGGAGAAGCCGAACAGAATCCCAAAGCCAGATACGGCTACAGCCGCGACCAGCGGCCGGACTGCAAGCAGGTGGTGATCGCGCTGATCGTGACGCCAGCGGGACTTCCGCTGGCATACGAAGTGATGGCCGGCAATACATCGGAGAAGACGACGTTGCGCGGGTTTCTGGACCGCATCGAAAGCCTGTATGGCAAAGCGCGGCGGGTGTGGCTGATGGACCGTGGAATCCCGACCGAGGCTCTGCTGCGGGAAATGCGCACGACGCGGCAGGAGACGTTTTATCTGGTGGGCACATCACGATCGAAGATCCGTGAGTATGAAAAGCAGTGGCTGGAACTGCCGTGGCAGAAAGTTCGCGAGTCGGTGGAAGTGAAGCTGTTTGCCCGGGATGGCGAGTTATACGTGTTGGCCAAAAGCGAAGGGCGGCAGGCCAAAGAGATGGCGATGCGGCGGAAGAAGCTGGCGCGGCTATTGCGGAAGTTGCGCGCCATGCGGCGGAGTTGTCCGAAGCGCGATCGGTTGCTGATGCGTGTGGGTGCCGCCAAAACGGATGCGGGACGGGCTTTCGGATTTGTGAAAATCAACTTGCCTCGAGCGGACCAGGAAGTCACGAAGGAGACGTTCACGTTTCAACTCGACAAGGCGAAGCTGACGGAGGCCGAACAACGTGACGGCCACTATCTGCTGCGCACGAACCTGGTGGCGGAAGATCCGGCCGTGTTGTGGGATCGCTACGTGCAACTCACGCAGATCGAAGCGGCGTTCAAATGCCTGAAGAGCGATCTGGGCATCCGGCCGATTCATCATCAACTGGAGCGTCGGGTGGACGCGCACATCCTGGTTGCCTTCCTCGCCTACTGTCTGACGGTGACGCTGCGGCATCGGCTGCGGATGCACGCTCCCGGATTGACACCGCGGGCAGTGCTGGAAAAACTGGCTGGCATTCAAATGCTGGACGTGTCCTTTCCGACTACTGATGGCCGCCGCCTAATCATGCCTCGCTACACCGAACCGAGTCAGGAGCAGGCGCTGCTGCTCCATCACCTGAGCCTCGCCCTCCCGCAACAACCGCCTCCGCGCATCACGATGGCTGCTTCGACCGTGCCATCTCCCCAACTCAAAATGTAGTGGAGACCTTGGTGGTGCCTTTGTTGAAAACAAAACGCATTCCCGGATCAGATGGGCCCAACTGCGAAGGTTCGGCTAGATGCCTGCT
>QIAM01000008.1 GCA_003225555.1 Acidobacteriota bacterium
ACCGTACTGCTAGCCTCGTTTCCTCGGCTGGCTGTCCCACTGCCCCGTCTGCATTGCTCATACTCATGCTCTTGCTTATAGCTTGCCGCCTTGCGGAAAATGCAGAAAAAAATCAAAGCGAATTAAAAAAGTCACAGGCTCTGAGCGAAGCGAAGGATCTACGCATTCTGTTTGTAGTGAATCCTCCTGCGGCTGGGTGGAATGGCCGTGCCGCGACTTACTGCCGCATTCTCAAAAGAATCCAGGAAATCCCACGCTAATATCTTTGTACTATTCCGCCCCTGACTTCAGCTGAGTAACTTGGTGGTCACGCGCGTTTTCACTCACTTGTGGACTGATCTTCGACGCTGTGGATCTTTGTCTTCGTCTCTGATGCGAGAGAATCCTCCATCCCAATCCCTTTCGGGCCGAGCTCTATCCTGGCTCATCGGATTTGTGGTTGTTTCGGCCGCCTATCTCTACACTTTCCCTCAGGCCAATATCTTTTATGCAGGCGTCGTGCTATTGCACGCCGTCGGCGGAGTGCTTGCCGCGATCCTGCTGATCCCTACGTTGCTCCGGCTACTGCGCAGCGGAACTTGGCTCGCCCGCGCCGGATGGCCGCTGATTGCCGCGGGAGCGATTCTTGGCCTGATTCTAATCAAGACCGGCACTCCGCGCAGCGAGTGGAACTGGCTGTATTTGCACATCGCCATCTCACTCGCCGGAGTCGCTCTGCTGCTCAGCGAGCGATGGGGCAACCGTGGCTGGCTCGCCTCGAACCCGGCCTCAGCCGCACTCCGCACCGCGCTTTGCCTGGCGCTAGTCGCAGCCGTCTCCTACGGTGCGCTCTACGTCCGCGAGAGCTGGCAGACTCGTGGCCGCATTCAAAACCCCACCATGCCGCCCGAAACCATGAACGCCGAAGGCGACGGGCCCGAGGGTGCCTTCTTTCCCAGCTCCGCGCAAGTCTACGGCCGGCAGATAATTCCCAGCAAATTCTTCATGGAGTCCGACTCCTGCAAGCGCTGCCACGAGGATGTCTATAACCAGTGGTTCAGCTCGGTACATCATTTCTCGTCGTTCAACAACCAGTGGTACCGCAAATCGATCGAGTACATGCAGGACACGATCGGCACCAAGCCCTCGAAATGGTGCGGCGGATGCCACGATCCCGCCGTGCTCTACAGCGGCTTGATGGATACGCCCATCAAGCAGATCGTCCACCGCCCCGAATCCCAGGCCGGACTCGGCTGCATGATGTGCCACTCCATCGCCAACGTGAAAAGTACGATGGGGCAAGGCGACTTTTATCTCGAATACCCCAAGCTGCACGAACTGGCGGCAACACGGAATCCCGTAGCGCGTTCGCTCCATGATTTTTTGATCAAACTGAATCCCGAGCCGCACCGCCGTGTATTTCTCAAGCCCTTCATGCGCGAGCAGACCGCCGAGTTCTGTTCCTCCTGCCATAAAGTGCATCTCGACGTGCCGGTGAACAACTATCGCTGGTTCCGAGGCTTCAACGAATACGACAACTGGCAGGCCAGCGGAGTTTCCGGGCAGGGCGCGCGATCTTTCTACTACCCGCCCAAGCCGCAGCAGTGCGCCGATTGCCACATGCCCCTGGAAGCCTCAAAAGATATGGGCAATATCCACGGCTTCGTGCACTCGCACCGCTTTCCCGGAGCCAACACCGCGGTACCAACTGTGAATGAAGACGCCCCCCAGCTCAAGCTCACCGAAGACTTCCTGAAAAACGGGGCATTGACTGTTGACATCTTTGCGATATCTCCGGCACAAGAGCCGCTTAAACCCGGCGCCACAACACAATCGGACCTTTCAACCACGTTTGCCGTGGGCGAGGAAGCGGAAAGCAAAGTCAACGCAACGACTGCTGGAGAAGTTGCGCCCGTCACCGCTCCGCTCAATCGCGTGCAGCCTCCCTTGCGCCGCGGCGACACCGTTCGCGTGGACGTAGTCGTCCGCACGAAAAAAGTCGGACACTTTTTCCCCGGAGGCACCGTCGACGCCTACGACACCTGGCTCGAACTCAAGGGCACCGACGACAAGGGACAGACCATCTTCTGGAGCGGCATGGTCGAAGACAACGGTCACGGTCCGGTGGAGAAGGGCGCGCACCTCTATCGCTCACTGCAGGTCGACGCGCGCGGCAATCCAATCAATAAGCGCAACGCCTGGGCCACGCGCGCCGTCGTGTACGTGCGACTCATACCTCCCGGAGCCGCCGACACGGTGCACTACCGCGTCCACATTCCCGAGAGCGCTGGCGACAAGATTACGTTGCATGCCCGCCTGTGCTACCGCAAATTTTCGTGGTTTGGAACGCAGCAGGCTTTCGCCGGGCAGCCTGATCCGTCCAGGCCGGATGCAGTTTCTCCCGACTACGATGACAGGCTAACCATGTTCACCGCGTCGCTGACCGGAGTTTCTGCAAAGCAGGAAAAGATTCCCGACGTGCCCATCGTCACCGTCGCCGCGAACGAAGTCACGCTCCCAGTGGTCGGCCACAATGCACCCGTTCCGCAGCCACACACGATCGCTCTCAAAGAAGAGTGGCAGCGCTGGAACGACTACGGAATCGGCCTGTTCCTGCAAGGTGACTTGAAGGGCGCGGCCGCGGCGTTCCAGAAGGTCACCGAAGCCGATCCGAATAATCCCGACGGTTGGGTCAACATCGGCCGTGCCGCTGTGCAGGAAGGCGACATGCAGCGCGCCCGCACCGTGCTCGAGAAAGCGTTGTCGTTGAAACCAGACTTGGCCCGCACTAATTACTTCTACGCCCGCGTCTTACGTTCCGACGGAAACTACGCCGGATCTGCCGAGCGCCTGCGGAAAGTGTTGGCGCAATATCCCCGAGACCGGGTCGCGCTCAACGATCTGGGACGCGTTCTCTTCCTGCAACGAAAATATGAGGATGCCGTAAAAGCCCTGAACGGCGTTCTTGCGATTGATCCCGAAGACTTGCAGGCGCACTACAACCTCATGCTCTGCTACAACGGCTTGGGCAACGAGAAGCTAGCCAAAGAGCACCAAGCCCGCTATCTACGCTTCAAGGCCGACGAATCATCGCAAGCCATCACCGGCCCTTATCGCCAACTGCACCCCGAAGACAACAACGAACGCCAGGCAGTGCACGAACATATTTCGGTCCAGCTAACAAACCACGTAGGGACAGCCGCGTCGGCAGTCCAGCCTGGCAAGGACCATGTGGGGACGGCCGCCCTCGGCCGTCCGGCCGGGCAACGCCCGGCACCAGGTACGATCACGGGAGCCTCCCGCTGATGCGACCAGGCCACCGTGGATCTACATTTGCGCTGTCGGAATACTTTCAAAGCACTCGGCGTCATCCTGAGCGCAGCCGTTTTTCAGGCGGAGCGAAGGATCTCGCGCGTATCACCACGGAGTCACAGAGGCACGGACAAATCCAGAACCTCTTTTCTCGAAGCCTCCTCTGTGCCTCCGTGTCTCTGTGCGTAATGATTCTCAGTCTGGCGCCAGCAATCTCCGCCCAAAACATCCACTACCGCGACATCACCACTCAATCCGGAATCCACTTCACCCACAACAACGGCGCCTTCGGCAAGAAGTGGCTCCCCGAAACCATGGGCCCCGGCTGCGCCTTCATCGACTACGACAATGACGGATATCCCGACATTCTTCTCATCAACGGCACAGATTTCGCGGGACACGCTCACGCCGGCGCGACGACACCCAAGCTCTACCGCAACAACGGCGACGGAACCTTCCCCGACGTAACCCGCAGAGCCGGACTCGCCATCCCCATGTTCGGCCTGGGCGTAGCCGTCGGAGATTACGACAACGACGGATTCGACGACCTGTTCATCACCGCTCTAGGCCAAAGCCACCTCTTCCACAACAATGGAAACGGTACCTTCACCGACGTCACCAAATCCGCCGGAATGTGGGGACCAAGCGAGTTTTCGACCAGCGCCGCATGGGTCGACTACGACCGCGACGGCAAACTCGATCTCGTCGTCGCCAACTACGTGCAGTGGACCGAGCAGACCGATCTCTACTGCACGATCGACGGCGCGCACAAGTCTTACTGCACGCCTGAATCGTACAAGGGCACCTCGCTCCGTCTCTGGCACAATCTGGGCAATGGAAAATTCGAGGACGCCACAAAAAAATCCGGTCTCGGCGATCCAACTTCAAAGAGCCTAGGCATCACAATCCTCGATTACAACGCCGACGGCTGGCCCGACCTCCTGATCGCCAACGACACGCAACCTAACAAGCTCTACCTCAATAAGAAAGACGGAACCTTCGAAGAGCGCGGCGTCTCCGCCGGCATCGCCTTCAGCGAAGACGGCGTAGCCCGCGCCGGAATGGGCACCGACGCCGCCGACTACGACCGCAGCGGGCACGCCAGCGTCATCATCAGCAACTTCGCCAACCAGATGGTTTCGCTCTACCACAACGAAGGCAACGGCCTGTTCGTCGACGAAGCCCCGCAATCCGAAGTCGGACGCGCCACGCTCGTCACCCTCGGATTCGGCTGCTTCTTCTTCGACTACGACAACGACGGCTGGCCCGACATCTTCGTAGCCGACGGCCACATCGAAGACCAGATCGAGCGCGTGCAGAAGCGCGTCAGCTACGCCGAGCCCCCGCACCTGTTCCGAAATCTGGGCGGCGGAAAGTTCACGGAAGTGACCACGCAGATGGGGACAGCCTTCGCCACGCCAAAAGTAGCACGTGCCGCGGCCTACGCCGACATCGACAACGACGGCTTCCCCGACATCTTGCTGACCACAAATTCCGGCCCGGCATATCTGTTCCACCACGAAGGCGGAACGAATCGCAGCCTGCGCATCAAGCTGGTAGGAACAAAATCCAATCGTGACGGCATCGGCGCCATCGTGCGTGTGACCTCCGGCAGCGACAAGCAGTGGAAGATGCTCCGCTCCGGTTCCAGCTATCTGGCCCAGAGCGAACTTGTGCTGACATTCGGCCTGGGTGCGCAACCGAAAGCCGACAGCGTAGAAATCCAATGGCCCAGCGGCCAGGTCGAGAAGCTGTCGAACATTAACGCCGGACAGACGGTTACAGTCCAGGAAGGAAAGGGCATAGTGGCAAACCGTCCGTATGGCAAGAGTACGAAATAGGAAAGAACCGCGAAACGGAAAACGAACTACCTCGGCGGCGTCATCCTGAGCGCAGCCGCTTTTCAGGCGGAGCGAAGGATCTCGCGCGCATCGCTGCGCCGTCGGGAGTTCGGACGAATCAGCGGCTCGATGACGCTGCGGATTCGTGAACAATACCGGGAAGGGCACGACTTCCAGTCGTGCCAATCACACTCTCAGGTAAAGTTCGGCTTTGGCCGCTGAGGTTCGCTCTGTGGTTAAATCTTTAACACAATGAATCCGCGAATATCCGCCACGCTGATGGGCATGATCCTAACCGCCTTCGCCCTCTTTTCCTCCGCTCCCCAAACGCAGCCGAAAGCTCCCAATCCAATCGAGGCCGCCCGCATGAACAACCTCGGCGCCGCGTACATGAACCAGCAGCTTTTCGAGAAAGGCCTCAAGGCGTTTCAGCAAGCCGCTACACTCGATCCCAATCTCGCGATCGCGAAACTGAACCAAGGCATCGCCTACCTGAACCTGCAGAGAGTTGACGAAGCCAAAGCCGCCCTCGAATCCGCTCTCAAGCAGGATCCCAAAAATCCCCACGCCTGGTACAACCTCGGCCTGCTCGCCAAAAACTCCGGCGACGCGCAAGCCGCCATCGACGCCTTCAAGCGCGTAACCGAGATCGATCCCAACGACGCCGACACCTGGTACTTCCTCGGCACCGCCTACGTGCAAGCCAAGCAGTTTCCCCAAGCCATCGACGCCTTCCAGCACGCCCTGCAAGTCAACCCGCTGCACGCCTCTGCCGAGTTCGGACTCTCCCGCGCCTACCAGCAGTCCGCCGACGTCGACCATGCCCGCGAGCACCTGAAGAAATTCCAGTACATCACGCAAAACAAAATCGGCGCCCCCATGAGCCTGGCGTATGGCGAGCAGGGAAAGTACTCACGCGCGGTGGAATCGCCGCAGGCGGTGCTGAAAGCGCCGGCGCAAATCAAAGTTCGCTTTTTGGATGTGATGAAAGATGCTGGGATTGTGTCGACACCGAAGCCCGCCGTCAATCTCACCAAGCCCTTTTTTGAGCCCGGCAGTGGCGCATGTTTCCTCGATTATGACAACGACGGCAAGATCGACATTTTCCTCACGGATAACGGCACCCAAGGCGGGATGTCGCTTTACCGCAATCTCGGAAATGGCAAGTTTGAGGACGTGACGAAGCAGGCTGGACTCGATCCCTCCGCACGAGCGGCAAGCTGCACTGTAGGCGACTATGACAATGATGGATACACCGATCTCGCCGCGAGCTTGGATAGTGGATTCCAACTCCTGCACAACGAGAAAAATGGAACCTTTAAGAATGTGGCTCCAGCAGCCGGGATTAAAGGAATTGGAACGAACCAACTGGTGGGCATTGCCGGGATGGCCTTCATCGACTATGACCATGACGGCGACTTAGATCTTTACACCGCAAGCGGGATTGTGCAGTTCATTGGTTCTGCATCCAGTAGTGCAAGCTCGATGTGGCGTAACAACGGCGATGCAACTTTCACTCCGGTCGATATTGGTGTCTCCATTCCTGTTTCAGCGGAGAATGCGATTGCTACCGACTACAACAATGACCGGGCCGTCGACCTTGTTGTTGCAGACTGGAGGGGAGGGACAGTTTTCCAAAATCCTCGGGAGGGAAAGTTTAGTGCTATCCACCCTTTTTCTCGCCCACCAATCAGCGACAAGCCAGTTGATTCCCAGTCTAATGAGGTCCCAACTGTGGGCGTTGCGGCTCTCGACTTCGATCACGACGGCTGGATGGACATCGCCTTAACACGCCTCACCGAACCTGCTCTGACCCTCTGGCACAACAACCATGGCAAGGGTTTCGATCAAGTGCAGCTTCCCAAAACCGGTTGGGCAAAGGCCTTCGGCGTCGCCGCCATCGACTACGACAACGACGGCTGGGTCGACCTCGTCGCCGTCGGCGAAACCAAAGACGGCAAAGGCGAAGTCCGCCTCTTCCGCAACCTCGGCCCCGACGGCTTCAAAGACGTCACCACCGACGTCGGACTCGACAAGATTCAGCTCAAAGCTCCCCGCGCCGTCATCACCGGAGACTACGACAACGACGGCGCCACCGACCTGCTCATCACCCAGAATCACGCACCCGCCGTGCTGCTGCACAACGAAGGCGGCAACCAGAACCACTGGCTGCGCCTCGCGCTCAAGGGACTGAACGACAACAGGTCCGCCATCGGCACCAAGGTCGAAGTCTTCGCCGGAGGCAATCGCCAGAAATTCGAGATCTACGGCTCCAACGGCTACCTAGGCCAGAACTCGCCGTATCTCACCGTCGGCCTCGGCGAGGCCAAAGAAGCCGACATCGTGCGCATGCTCTGGCCCACCGGAGTGCTGCAGGACGAAATCCAGGTCGCCGGCGACAAGCAGCAGGACTACCTCGAAATCGACCGCCGCGGCAGCTCCTGCCCCACCCTCTTCGTCTGGAACGGCGAGCGCTACGAATTCGTCGCCGACATGCTCGGCGCCGGCGTCGTCGGACACTGGATCGGCCCCGACCAGCGCGACATCCCCCGCCCCGTCGAATACATCAAGATCGATCGCCACATGATTCGAGAGAAGGAAAATCCCCAGGTCTCGCAACAGCAGCGAGACCTGGGGCACCCCACGGACGGCGACCCCAACAAAAATTGGGGTGCCCCACTTCTCGCCGATGTTGCGAGAAAGCCTGCCCTGAGCTTGTCGAAGGGTGGGAACCACGGAACTCTAAGCTTCCGTTTCATGGAGCCGCTCGAAGAAGCCGTCTACCTCGATCAGGTGCGCCTGTTAGCGGTAG
Organism: Acidobacteriota bacterium; assembly: GCA_003225555.1. GTDB lineage: Bacteria > Acidobacteriota > Terriglobia > Terriglobales > Acidobacteriaceae > Sulfotelmatobacter. The sequence continues at coordinate 7,945 of QIAM01000008.1, forward strand.
ATCACCCTGCAAGCGTAGACGTGTATCCCAACGAGTATTGCGCCTCGAACCCACCATATCCAGAATTCAAAGTAGTAGTAAGCCGCGACGCGCGCCCACCCGCCGCAGCTTGGGACGAGCACGGCCACAACGTTCTCCCCAATCTGCAAGCCCATCAATACTTCGGCGATTTCACGCTGACACAATTTCAAGGCTTCGCCAAGCCCCACACTCTAACCCTCGATCTCGGCAACCCCTACCACGGAGGCCCGCTCTGGCTCCTGCTCCACGGGGAAGTCGAATACTTCTCCGCCAACAGCATGTACGCCGCCTCGCAAGCCGGCATCCAGTCGATCTCGCCGTACGTAGAGGCGCTCGTTGCCAATGAGAAAGACGGGAACGAGAAATGGAAGCGCGTAACCGACGACATGGGATTCCCCGCAGGCGGCCCCCGCATCATGACCGCCGACCTTACCGGCAAGCTACCGCAAGGCACGCAGAAGATTCGCATCACCACCAATCTGCAAATCTACTGGGACAGCATCCTGATCGACCGCACACCGCAATCCTCGGAAAACGTAGCGCCGCCGTCCCGGCGGCTGTCCGGCGGGCGTCCCGCCCGCCGCGCCGGCAGCAACCCAAACGCCAACGAGTCCCATACGCTCCTCAACGCCGAGGGCGAGACGCCCTCGGCACAGCCGGCAAGATGCCGGCGCTACGATTACTGCGTGACCCCAGTTCCCCTCGTAGCTGCCGATCTCCAGCACCACGGCTACCCGCTCAAGATCGAAGGCACACCCCCCGGCAACGTCCAGTACATCTACGAGAAAGTCAGCGCCACCGGCCCCTACACCCGCCCTGCCGGAACCTACACCCGCTACGGCGACGTAACCCCGCTATTGACCGCCACGGATGACAAGCTAGCCGTCTTCGGCTCCGGCGACGAAGTCCGCCTCGACTTCGATCCCTCAAATCTTCCCGCGCTGCCCCAAGGCTGGGTGCGCGACTATTTCTTCGCCGCCAACGGCTACGAGAAAGACATGGACTTCTACGCAGCCGAAGGGAACTACGTAGCCCCGCTACCGTTCCTCAGCATGGGCGAGTATCCCTACGCGCCTAAGAAGTCATTCCCACTCGACGACGCCCACGTGAACTACCTCCTCGAATACAACACCCGCCACATGTCAGGAAACGAGCAGCGCGGATACTGGTTCGACTACGGCGAGCAACGATAACGGCACAGGTCACTTATTACGACTGTCATCCTGAGGCCCGCGTTCTTTGCGGGCCGAAGGACCTATGCAAGTTGCTGGCAGTACCTCTCTCCAGGCAAGTTGCACGGGTC
>QIAM01000010.1 GCA_003225555.1 Acidobacteriota bacterium
GAGGTGTTCGAATATAGGAACGTTGAAGACATGATCGAACGCCGGCATGCCCGTCTTCACGCTGTAGCCAAGCTGTCCCCATGGCCGCCACGTGCTGTCATGAGCGACAAAACGCGCGTACCCTGCAAGGCTCTCAGGATGGTCGCTTTGAAGCAGCTTTCCCATGCTCGTAAGCTTGAACCGGCGGTCAGCGCTTTCAACGAACAGGCCCACGCTGGCGAGTGCTCTAAGCAAGCGATAGATCCCGTCTTCTGAGACACCAGCTTCACGGGCAATATCGCTGCACCGCCGCGCTCCCTTCGCGAGTTGTTCGGGGACGCCGATTTCGACCACAGTGCCGAGTGCCTGACTGATCCACTTGCCGATCACCATCTGGAAAAGGACCTCGTATGGGCGTGATGAGGAAGCCCGACTGGCTCGGCTTGTGGCCATAGATCTCCTTGGGCATTATGCCGCCTGGATTTTAACGGTGTGGCTCGTCAAAGGTAAAGCGGTGGAAGATTCGCTAGACGCTCGCCAGGAAGTGCTGCTCCCTGCTTTCGTGTGACGGGCAAGCGGGAAGTAATCCCAAGGTAAGGCTTGCCGACCATCCGGGAGTTATCCCGTGGTCGCTCGAGATGCGAAGCGTTGCACTTGTGCGGGCAATCGCTCATAGACGCAGGCCAGCTCCGACAAGCTCCAGAGCGTATCACCATACCCCCCAAAGCCTTGAGGTGCATGAATGCGCTCTGGGTGATCTTCGCCTCTCAGCGGCGCATTACAGTCTTGTATTCCGCTTTGGCTTGCCTCAGGATTGGTATGTCGGAGTCGGCATCTTTCCACAAAGAGAGAAAGTTGCTGTACTGTTCGCGAGCGCCGTCTATATCACCGATGATGACGTAGGCTCGGGCGAGCTGTAATCGGGACAAAGCGCCGAGGATGCCGTTTTGTACGATGCCCCGGTGGGCTAGCAGTTTCTTGAATTCCGTGGCGGCCGCGTCGCCATTGTGGGCCAAAAGATGGGCTTCGCCACGGACGTAAGCTGGGTACATGTTCGATACATTCGACACATTGGAAATCTGGCTTAGTTCATACGGAGCGGCGATCTGCAACAAAGAAAGGGCAGCTTGCGGTTTTCCGGCGTGAAGTTCGAGGGATGCCTTCAGAGTCGGCAGCCAATAGAGCTTTATAAGTGTGTTGAAGGGGTTCTTGTTTTCAAGGTCAATAGTTAGGGCCTTTGCTCGCGCGACGTCACCGCTCTTCGCCAGCACGAGTGCGGCAAGAACTTTGACGTTCCTGCTGGGCGCCAAGGATAAAGCTGCATGCACACCTTGACCTGCCAGAGACACATTGCCCGTTTCTATTTCGCGAAAGGCGGCAGCGATCTCGCAGATGGCAGCCGTTTCCTTGGTTTCGTGCCGGGTTGCGGACTCCACCGCGCGTCTTGACAATTCCCGCGCTCTGCGCAGTCGCCCGAAATAGGCCTCCGTGTCTGAGTGTTGCGACAAAAGCACGTATTCTGCGTCGCCCTTGCCGGTTGCCCAGGCTACCTGCCGTTCCATTTCTGCGCGATCGCCGCGAAGAAACGCGAGGGGATATATGCTTTCGTGAATGACTGAGCCATCCAGTCCGCGCGCTTGAGCCGCTTTCAGGGTCCGTTGCGCTTCGTCCAGGCGGTTGAGGGCGGCCGCGATCATTACTGAGTTGAAAACATTAATAGTGGACTCTGGATCCAGCCGCAGGGCTTCCTGGAATTGCATATACGCCTTTTCGTCGTCTCCCAGTTCCCCGTACACGGTTCCCAGCTTTTCCCGCGCGGCCCCGTCTCGAGGGTAGGCGTGTGTCCATACCTGGCCGGCCTCCTTTGCCCGTTCCATGTCGCCAGTCACGGTTTCGCTGTACAGGGTCGTGATGTAGTCTCTCTCTCTCTCGCTCAACCGGTTGCGGAGCTCATAGGCCTTAGTGAAATCCTCCACTGCTTCATTATCTTCGCCAACATCCTCATACGCGCGACCGAGGGTCGTATAGGCAAGCGCAAAATCAGGGTCGAGCTGAATGGCCTGCCGGAAAAAAGGAATCGCCTCGACCTCTCCGTTGTCCCGCAGAGCTCTTTGGCCGATGCTGAATGCTTTCAGCGCTTCTAGCGATTTCGTAGTGGTGTCCAGGGGGAACGCGTATTTCTCCAAAGACAACATCGACTCTCCTACCTTGCCGCGCACCTGAGAAGCCACGCCATCCAAGGCCTTGAGCACACTCTCTTTGTTTGCTGCCTCGGCTTGACCTGTAGCCAGCAGTTCGCCGCTGGCACAGCCGAGCGCCTGTAGCCCGACCACGTAATGAGTGCCCAGGCTGGAAATCGAGCCGACCAGGATAGCCTTCCCTCCTGTACGCAAACAGACTTCCCTCGCGACTTCGCGTGTGAGCCGATCATTGGGAGTGCGGCCCATTCGCCGGAGCATCTCGCTGACCTGGACGTCTGACACGACATTCAAAAAAGGAGATTGGGTCAGCACCACGGAAAGCGCCTGCTTCAGCGCATCGTCAAACACCGGATCGCCGGTCGTGTTTACGAAATCCGCCAGGACAATCGTGTCTTTCTGCGTCAGCTTCGAGACGGTGGCACGATTCCAGATGCGCGCTGCGTAAACTCCAATTGCGACTAGCAGCGTAGCGGTGGCTAAAATGACCCAACTCCACATCCGCCGAGAAACCGGCGGAGGAGTTTCCTCGATCAACACCTGCGACTGCGAGCGACTCTCTGCGACTAGTTGCTCGACCACGGGCGCAATGAAACGGTATCCCTTGCCCGTGATGGTCTGCACGAATCGAGGTTGTTCGGGATCGTCCCTAAGGACTTGGCGGATCTTACGAATCGCACCATTGATGCTGTTGTCCGCATCGAAGAAAACGCCCTTGCCCCAAATCCTCTCGACGATCTGTTCCCTGCTGACGAGTTGTCCCCTCTGTTCCACCAACAAGAACAGAAGTTCCATTGGAATGCGTTCCAGTTTGACGAGGCGCCCTGCTCGGCGCAGCCTATAGGCCTGCACGTCGATTTCAAAGGCATCCCCAAACTTGATCGATTCAGAGGTTCTTGCGGGCTTAGATCCCATTGCAACACCCAATAGGAGTTACGGAATTCTACATCAGCCTCGTGATTTTCGAAGCAAATCGTTTGTTTATGGAGAGTTGGGAAGACACGAGAATTAATATCGCAACAGGTTTCCACTATTGGAGAAAACGGCCCACTGCCGCAATATGTGCGGCGTCTGCTTGCTTAACGCATCAAGCAAATTAACTAGCATCTCCTGTCGAGGGCAACGCCATGCGATTCTTGGGAACACGTACTACGACCGCCGCCGTCTGCGCGATGATGTTAGCGACTGCGTCTGCTCAAATGATCGACAACACCCAAGCCACGAGCACGGCGAACGCTGGGATCAACAAATCACTGTCGGATGAGATTGGAGCCGGGCGTGGGGACCTGCTGACGACCAGCTCGTCGATCTACGTCATCAATCGCGATCCCTTCCGTTCGATTCGACGTGGGCGACAACTGTTCCAGAGGAAGTTCACACAGGCGCAGGGTCAAGGACCGAACGAAGGCGATGGCAGCGGCGACATCAATACTAATCTGGCCATTGGCGCGGGATTGTCCGACAGCTGCGCGTCCTGTCATGGCCGTCCGCGGGGGTCGGGGGGAGTTGGGGGTAACGTGGTAACTCGGCCGGACAGCCGCGACGCCGGCCATTTGTTTGGCTTGGGACTGAAAGAGATGCTGGCGGATGAAATCACGACCGATCTGCGCAGCACGCGCGACCTGGCCATTGCCCAAGCGCAGCAGAGAAAGAAATCTGTGACCCTAAAGCTGTTGAGCAAGGGGGTGCGGTATGGCAGCATCACCGCCAATCCGGATGGCTCGGTGGATACCTCCCAGGTCGCGGGATTGGACCCGGATCTGCGGGTGAAGCCGTTTTTTGCCGAGGGCTCCACGATTTCTATTCGCGAGTTCGTAGTCGGCGCCCTGCACAAGGAGATGGGACTGGAGGCCTCTTCCGATCCCGACCTGCTCACGGCCAGCGCCGGCGGCCGCGTGGTGACGTCTTCAGGCATGGTGCTGGACGGATCGAAAGATAAAATCAGTCCTCCGCCTGCGCCTGATGCCCAGAACGGAAACGAAATCGACCCCGCGCTGGTCGATCATCTCGAATTCTACCTGCTCAACTACTTCAAGCCGGCACACTACCAGCAAAACACTACTACTGATCACGGACGCTCGGTATTCAATCGAATTGGCTGCTCCTCTTGTCACATTGCTGATATGACCATCAACCACGATCGCCGCGTGGCCGATGTGGAGACGGGTTACGACACAGTGAATGGAGTTTTCAACAGCCTTTACGCTGTTGCAAGCACACTCTACTACACCAAGGATGACGGCAGTGGCCAACCGCCGTTGAAGCTGCCTTTGGGCAATTCTTTCGTGGTCAAGGACATCTTCACGGACTTCAAGCGCCATGATCTAGGCGCGAATTTCTACGAGCGCAACTGGGATGGAACCCTGCAGACCCAGTTTCTGACCCGGCCCCTGTGGGGAGTCGGAAGCACGGGGCCATATGGTCACGACGGTCGCAGCATGACGTTGAATGACGTCATTCTCCGCCATGGAGGCGAAGCCCTCAGTGCTCGCAACGCATTTGCCACGTTGAAGCCCAACGATCAGAGTAGCCTGATCACGTTCCTGAACTCGCTGGTGCTATTTCCGCCGGACGACACGGCATCGACCCTGGATCCAGCGGATCCCACGAAGGCGAATTTCCCGCAGTTTGGACACGGCAGCATTAAGCTGACGGTGCTGTTCAACGATCCGACGGATCTGGAATAGCTCGTTTTCTCACAACTGCCGCACTTACGAGGATCGTCTGATTGGCTTCATCCAATTCCGACCACCTTCCATCTTGTGATTGTTCCCGAGCGACGGGCAAGCCGGAGAGCGCCGGGATAAACCGGCATGTTGTAGGGGATGCAAGAGCCCTACAGGAAAGGAAGTAGCGAATCCATCCTGACCTCGAGTCTTGCTGGGGACACCGCGAGGTGTTTCTTGAAGCGTAGACAGAGGCATCGGTGGGCGGGGGCATTGAGCTGCGAAAAGCCCGTAGATCAGGATGCCGACTTCATTCCGAGTAGGAGGAAGGCAACACGGCAGCCACGCTAATCGCGAGTGGATTGTCGGTCCTGCGTAGTCTGAGAACCCGCGCACGCTGAGAAACAACATGCACGAGAACCGGGAGATCTCCAGCACGCCTTGGTCTGACGATCAAGGCCGGTCCGCGAAGGCCACAAGCCGCACGGCGGACACGCACGTGCAGGAGAAGTCGGACTGTGTCGTAGTACCGGTGAACCAGTCGAACAAGGAAGGGCGATCTTCCGCGGAGGCTGGGGAGGGAAGGTCACCGACGAGGGAGAACATCGTTCAGCCGCACATGCGCCCGGCACAGAACGGGAAACGCATGTCCCAGGGGTTGGACGGTGTGCGAAAAGCAGCAAAGGAAAGAAGGCAGGAGCGGTTCACCGCTTTGCTCCACCATCTCAACGTTGACTTACTTCGCGACAGCTTCTACGCGCTTCAGCGTAAGGCTTCGCCCGGAGTGGACGGCGTAACGTGGCAGGAGTATGAATCCGGGCTGGAGGATCGACTTGTCGATCTGCACAGCTGGGTGCACCGCGGAGCGTATCGGGCAAAACCCTCAAGACGAGTCTTCATTCCGAAGGCTGATGGGCGGCAACGTCCGTTGGGTATCGCGGCGCTGGAGGACAAAATCGTTCAGCAAGCCGTGGTGACGATCCTCAACCAGATTTATGAGGTCGACTTCAAGGGCTTTTCTTACGGGTTCCGTCCCGGACGCAGCCCGCATCAGGCGCTGGACGCGCTGACGGTGGGCATTCAACGGAAGCGAGTGAACTGGGTGCTCGATGCGGACATTTTGGCCTTTTTCGATAATTTGAGCCACGAATGGGCCATAAAATTCATCGAGCATCGGGTGGCCGATCGTAGGATACTTCGCCTGATCCAGAAATGGATGAAGGCGGGAGTATCGGAAGACGGTCAGTGGTCGGAAACGGAACTGGGTACGCCGCAGGGAGCAGTAGTTTCACCGCTGATCGCTAACGTGTACCTGCATTACGTGTTCGACCTATGGGCTGATATCTGGCGCAAGAAAGTGGCAAAGGGCGACGTTATTGTCCTTCGCTACGCTGACGATCTTGTGATGGGTTTTCAGCACCGGACGGATGCTGAGCGTTTCCTGAAGGAGTTCCGGGAACGGCTGGCGAAGTTCGGCTTGGAACTACATCCGGACAAGACACGACTGATCGAGTTCGGGCGGTTTGCCGCTCGAGACCGGAAGCAGCGGGAGAGGGAAAACCAGAGACCTTCACGTTCCTGGGCTTCACCCACTACTGTGGGCAGCGCCACAAGAGCGGAACCTTCACCGTATGGCGGATTACTGCGAAAAAGCGAATGGTTTCGAAGCTTAAAGCCATCAAGGTTGAGCTTCAACGCCGGATGCATGATCGCATGGCCGATGTCGGTGCGTGGCTTCGGAAGGTTGTGCTGGGTTACTACCAATACCACGCGGTTCCCGGGAACACGACTCAGTTGCGCATCTTCAAACTTCGCGTGTGTAGGCTATGGCAGAGTATTCTGGTCCGCCGTAGTCAACGCGCAAAGATGCGGTGGGAACGCTTCACCCCAGTCTTGAACCGGTGGATTCCTCCACCCCTTCTGCACCCCTATCCCGATGCACGCTTCTACGCCACTCATCCTTCGTAAGAGCCGTATGCGTAGACGCGCTCGTACGGATCTGTGCGGGGGGCGATCAGTGATGGTCGTCCCTACCGCGACAGTGAGCGGGGAGTTGCGTTCTGATGGGCCACTAGTCCGCGCCGGGGGACTGGCGAGATCGACGGTCGCTGGCAAGCGGCACGACTTAGAATTGGGGCCGACGCTTAGGCGAACATCGGCGCTGGTCACAGAATGGTCACAAAACTGGGGCCACTTTGTAGAGTTAAGTTGTTGAAAAATGATGGGGATAGGTTGGTAGTACGCAGCCCTGAAAAGGCTGGCGTCGGCGGTTCAACTCCGTCCCTGGCCACCATGTTTTCAATAACTTAAGTAATTTTCATCAAGTACAATCTTAGAAATTTAGGCTGAGTTTTGTGGGCTGGCGGCTCGATACGGTCTATCGTCATCTAATAGTAAGTGTTTTATATTAAGGCAGTTGAGCGGTACCAGGTCCCGTCAAAGCGCAGCTTTCTGTGAGCAGAGCTGTTGGTTCGAGTATAAACAATTTAATTTCAGATAGATAGAAGATGCATTTGCTATTGATGAGTGATTGTATTGTAATTTAATAGATATTTTAGTACACTGCATTTGGCCGTTTAGGAGGCCGATTATGGCAGTGCTCACCCCCCCAAGACCTGACTTGTTGGCGTACCGGGAAGCGACGACTCTGCAGTTTCCCAGACTCGTAACTGAGCTAACGAAGATCATCGGAAAGAAATTGACGGCGTACATCGCGTCTGTGAAAGACACGCGAGCGATCGATCGGTGGATTGCGGGTTCAGAATCGTACAAGGGAGTTGAGGAACGACTGCGATTCGCCTACCGCTTAGCGAAGATGATCAATGATCACGAAGGTCCACGGGTCGTCCAGGCTTGGCTCACGGGCTTGAATCCCGAACTCAGGGACCGTGTACCTCTCCGTTTGCTGCGAGATGAGGATATTGAGACCATAGGCCCGGAGATCCTCGGGGCTGCACGCGCGTTTTTGGCCGGAGGATAAACCGTCTTGAAATCCTCCGGCGTCATCTATCGACTGGGCAGGGTGCCGGACCCTTGGGCTGTGCCAGACTGGGCGTCGGCGGGAGCGGATGGAACGTTTGGCAACCGCTTTGATGATCCCGACGCCACCTACCGAGTCCTCTACGCCTCATCGCAACGGCTCGGGTGTTTTCTCGAAACGTTAGCGCGATTCCGCATCGATCCCCAACTAGCCGCAGAGTTGGCTGTAATTGACGGGGAAGGGGATTATTTTCCACTGGGGGAAGTACCTGTGGAATGGCTGCGCAAACGAATCTTGGGAATCGCCACTGCCAGTGGGGAGTACGCTGATATCTGCAGCAGCGAATGGATCAGTCGTTTGCGGAAGTCATTGGCGACTCATCTGAATAAATTTGGCGTCGAAGATATAGATGCTTCTGCCTTGCAGAAAACGGCACCTCGAACGCTCACTCAATTCGTATCGCGGATTGTCTTTTATGAGGGCTTTTCTGGGATCTACTATTTGTCGAAATATGGACACGACATCGAGAACTGGGCGTTGTTCGAGCCCTTTCAAATCAACGTGAGAGATCCTGAAACGGTTCCAGTCGAGGATCGAGACTTGCAACTCGCACTTCGACTGCACTCCTTGAAGTTCAAAGAGTAACATTTAAGGGAAAAGTTCTAGACTCACAGCTACGAGTGCGGCAAACTTCTTTGCCGGAGCGGTACTTTAAAGCTGAAGCCTTGGCGCGAGCGTTTGTGGTCGTTCTATAGTTCTTCTTCTTGGCTATAACAGTTCCCTACAGGGGGTGCAGATTGCCTCTACCTGTCTTATGGACCCCAACGAGTGAGCTTGCTGACAAACTTCTTGCCCTCTGAAACAGCCTTCACCGCACGAATGAGGTCATTTGACGCAGAGGACTTCGTCACATAGGCGAGTGCGCCAGTGGCAAGGGCAGTTTGCGCTATTGTTTCGGAATTGTGCTGGCTCAGAAAAACGATTTGTGATTTTGGAGCAACCCGATGGATGCGGCCCGCAGCCTCGATTCCGCCAAGGCTGGGCATACTGATATCCAAAACCACCACATCCGGTTGAAGCTCCGCTGCCCGACTCACGCCCTCCAGCCCATCTGCAGCCTCACATATGACCTCGAATCCCGGCTGACTTCGCAAGAGCGCACAAGCCTGCTCTCGAAACATTTCGTGGTCATCTACAACCAAAATTCTTAGCGACTTGTCTTCTTTCATCAGCCTGCCACAGGAAGTTAACCGACGCTCTTTAGCGGAATCGACGATCTGGTTGTTCAAGAACGGAGAAGGGACGAGCGCGGGGTAGGAGGGCGGGGTTCGGGACGATGTTTTGATCTGGCCACAATCATGGACCGTTGCCGGAGAATCCTAGCCGCGACAAGCAGTTTTGTTCGATACAGTACATACTGTAGGGGCCACGGCTGTCCGGAACACCAACCAGACCGCAGATCTGCGGAACGTATAAAGAATAGTTGTAAATTCGGCAGCGCGAGACCAAGCATCAGAAATGCCGACGCTGTATTCCACCTCCCCATCAATTGGCGACTGACATTGCCGTGGACAACCTTACGGTCTTGATTTGTTGGGCAAGGCCGAGCATCTTGAGCGCCCAGATCCCATACCAGTTCATGTCGATTTCGTACCATTTGAGCCCATGACGGGACGAGGTGGGATGGGCATGATGATTGTTGTGCCAGCCCTCGCCGAACGTCAGCAGTGCCACGAACCAGTTATTGGTTGACGTGTCGCGAGTAGAGAACCGTCGTGAACCCCAGATGTGCGTGACTGAGTTCACCAGCCAGGTGGCGTGCAGCCCAATCACAGTGCGCGTGAAGATTCCCCACAGTAGGAGCGGCAGCCCACCCATTGCCAGCAGCGCCAGTCCAAGCACGATCATGGGAAGATAGTGATACTTGGTCGTCCATAGATGGAACTTGTCTTTGGCGAGATCCGGCACATAGCGGGCCAAGGTGGTGGTGTCATGGTGCATGGATTTTCCTATAAGAATCCAGCCCATGTGCGACCACCATTTGCCGTCACGTGGTGAGTGCGGATCGCCGTCCCGGTCCGTGAACTGATGGTGAATGCGGTGAGTAGCCACCCAGAAAATCGGCCCACCTTCGAGCGTCAGCGTAGCGCAGATGGTCAGAAAATACTCGATCCATTTCGGAGTTTTGTACCCGCGATGCGTGAGTAGGCGGTGATAGCCCATGCCGATCCCCAGGCTTCCCGAGATCCACCACAGGAAAACCGCGACCAACAGAGCTTTCCAGGTAAAGAAAAATAGCGAGGCAATCGCCGACATGAAAGGACACCATGAAAAAAGCGGTCACCCAATTGATTTGGTTGTCGGTTGGCGGTTTCTTGGCGATCGCTTCGATGTGCATGATTTCCTTCTCTACCTGATTTGATGAAAAGGCCGGTGGGAGCGCACTGTAAGGCCTGTAATAGTTGCGTAATAGCGGATTCCGAACAATAGGGCCGAGCGCAACGATTCGATGGGATTACTGCCTAACCTGGACAGGCACCAGTTCCGTGGTGCACCGAGAATTCTCTAAGGATTTGACAACGTCTTCTGCCGTCAATTTCCCCATGAGCATTGCTAGATTACGTTTGAGTGTTGTGTGGACCGGAGTCCGATCGATCCGTGCGACGTATTCGATAGCGCGAGTCCCGCCACGATTCACCTGCACCACAAATTTTGTGTTCTTCATAGTCTCCTGTCTTCGATTTGCAATTTCCGCTGAGAAGGAATCGCTGCGCGTGTGAGAAGGAGTAACGCTGGTTCGCGGAACCGGTTTTCAAACTGCGGGGAAATCCGATCAGCCGACACTGATTAGATGGTGCTCGGACAAGAAAGGACTCCGCGAGCAGATCCGAGGCCAAATTCGCAATTGCCAAGTCGTGCCAGAGTTAAACTGGACATATGCGTGAGCGGCTTATTACCCCAACTCCAGAAACCGTTCGATCCCGCGGTGAAGGCTGGCTCGATGTCGAGCGGGCAGCCATGGTGGAGATCACCTCGGAGGACAAAGATTATCCCGTCGAGTCTGCTTTTGCTTCGGGAGAGGCGCAGGGATGGCGCGCTGCAGAAGCGGGGACGCAACCGATTCGGCTCGTGTTTGACAGGCCGCAAAGGCTGAAACGAATATCAGTTGTCTTTGAAGAAGAGATCGGGCGAACTCCAAGAGTTCGTCTTCCGCTGGTCTGCCGATGGCGGGAACTCATTCCGGGAAATCGTCCGCCAGCAGTGGAACTTCAGTCCTCCAGAGACAATCCGCGAGGTCGAGGAATATCAAGTTGAGCTCGCAAGCGTCACCGTCCTCGAATTGACTATCGTCCCGAACGTGAGTGGCGGAAGCGCTCGCGCCTCGCTCAAGAGTATGCGCCTGTCCTGAGGCGTGACCAGGGTTTTCTAGTGCTTTCACGAAAAACTGCCCGGCCGCGAGTTCGCGACGCCGGGCAGCTTGTTGACCTCAGTTAGAGGGGGCGAACGTTTTCAGCCTGGAAGCCTTTGGGCCCTTTGGTGACGCCAAACTCGACCGTTTGGCCTTCTTGCAGGCTGCGAAAGCCGCCTGCTTGGATAGCCGAAAAATGCACGAAAACGTCGTCGCCAGATTGGCGGCTGATGAAGCCGAAGCCTTTGGCGTCGTTAAACCATTTTACTGTTCCTTGTTCCATTGTGTTACCTGTTTCTACTGTTTTGAATTTCTGCTGAGAAGAATCGCTGCGGGTGATAAGGGTATCGCTGGTTGGCGGAACCGACCTTCAACTGCGGGTGAATCAAACTTAGCTGATAACCATTGGATGTGCCCGCCATAAGAACGATTCATTTCAATGGCGGGGCGGCAAACGAATCGACTGGGCGGAACGTCCTGACGATCACGGGTGAAATCTGAGAACGGCTAGAATCCGGCCGGAGTTGCCAGTTCAATCCGCCAAATCGGGCCGCCATCGTAGATTGGACCCTCGAATTTAACGAAGGCCGGAGCATTGCCCGTG
>QIAM01000001.1 GCA_003225555.1 Acidobacteriota bacterium
GCCACGGCCAACACTCTCTCTTCCTCCCACGGCCGCCCGACAATTTGCACGCCGATGGGCAAGCCCTCGGGCGACTGTCCGATGGGGACGACTGCGGCAGGATTGCCGAGCAGGTTGAACCATTCCGTGTAGCTCCAGGCGTCGAGGTACTGCACGGTTTTGCCGTCGATGGCCCAGCTGCGCTCGCCGTGACGGAAGGCGGGAATTGCGGCTGCGGGACAGAGCAGAATAGGGTACTTCTGCATTTGCACGAAAAACTGTGCGCGGGCAGTGTCGCGGCGAATCCAGGCGTCGAGGAGCGACTCGCCGGTATGAGGGCGCTCGGCGGCGGACCATTCGAGAAACTGCTTGAGGATCGGGCTGAGTTCGTGCTCGCGGCCTTTGGTCATGGGGCGAAGGAGCATTCCGCCCGCAACCACGAAGAACTTGTGCCAGAGCAGGCGAGCTTCTTCGAGCCTCGGCGGACGGAAGGCGTCTACTTGAAAGCCCGCGCGGCGCAGGGCTTCGGCGGCGGTACGCACAGCAGTTCGAGTTTCGGTAGTTACGGGCGTGCGGCCGTCGTCTTCGAAATAGCCGATTCGGAGTTTCTTGACTTCATCTTCGCTGGGCCAGTGCAATGGCACGGGGGCTGCGCAAGTGTCGCCATCGTCGGCGCCCTGCATGGCTTCGAACAACACTTTCACATCCCCGACGGTGCGTGCCATTGGGCCCACGACGCCTAGCAAGGCGAACGGGCCTGCTGAAACGGGATAGTGTCCGGTGGCGGGGATGCGTCCGGGAGTGGGCTTCAGTCCGCAGATGCCGCTGAAGTGGGCGGGCACGCGGATCGATCCGCCACCGTCGCTGCCGACGCCGCCGGCGGACATGCCTGCGGAAATCGCGGCCGCTTCACCTCCGCTTGAGCCGCCGGGCGTGCGGTCGAGGTCCCATGGGCTGTTGGTGCGGCTGTAGAGCAGGTTGTCGGTTTCCCAGGCCATCAGGAACTCGGGCGTGTTGGTGACGCCGAGCACAATTGCGCCAGCGTTCTTGAGACGAGAAACCAAAGGTGCGTCATGGGTGGCGACGAAACCCTGGCGGAGGCGGGTTCCGGCTTCGCAACGCAGGCCGGCGATTTCAATCGAACTCTTGATGCTGATGGGGACGCCGTGGAGTGGGCCGAGAGCTTTGCGGGACAGGACGGCGGCTTCGGCGGCTCGCGCGGTTGTCCGCGCGCGGTCGGCGTCGAGATGCACGAAAGCATTCAGTTGGGCATTCAGTCTTTCGATTTTAGTGAGGTGAGCGTCGAGCAGTTCGACGGGAGAAATCTGCTTCTGGCGAATTTGTTCCGCCATGACCACAGCGGAAAGGAGGGTCGGGGCGTCGGTAACGTGCGTTGGCATTCGAGTATTCAGTGAGATGCGCGGTCTGAGCGCCGCATTCTTTTCTTTCGCCCCTTCGGAGCTGGTTAACTTCGCCCTGTTGTTCACCCACGGCTTACGCCGTGGGCTGCATTCTTCCGCCGCTCCGCGGCTGGAGCTGTATTGCGAACATTTCATCGCCTCATTTCGCGGTCGAGCGATTGTTTTTCGTCTTCGGTCAGTGGGCGAAACGCTCCTTTGGCTAGATTGCCCAATTGCAACGGGCCGATAGCCACTCTCACCAGCCGGAGCACGTCCACTCCGAGGGCGGCGAGGATCCGGCGGATTTGCCGGTTCTTGCCTGCGTCGAGGATAATTTCGAGCCAGCAGTTCTTCTGTCCGGAGCGCAGGAGGCGCACTTGCTTAGCGCGCAGCGTGTTTCCCTCTTCCCTCTTCACTCCTCGCATAAGAGATTGAACCAGTTTCTCGTCGGCCACGATGCCGATTTGTACGTGCTAGATCTTTTCCAGACGAGTCTCAGGTGCGGCGATGCGGCCTCCCCATTCGGAATCATTGGTCAGCAGGAGCAAACCTTCGCTGGCTTTGTCGAGACGGCCGACGGGCGCGACCCAGCGCAGGGCGCCTTGCGAGCGACCCTCCCCTTCCTCGGCCGGCGATGTTTCGTTCAATAACGAGTAGACCGTGTCCCGCCCTTTCTCATCGGAAGCTGTCGTCACGACGCCGCGCAGCTTGTTCACCATCAGATAGATTCTTTCCTTTCGGCTGATCGCCTGCCCGTCTACGCCGATGCGGTCTCGCTGCAGGCAGACCGGTGTCTCCGGGTCATGACGAACACTGCCGTTGAGCCGCACGCGTCCGGCGCGAATCAACCCAGCGGCCTGTGAGCGGGAGCAGTAGCCTAGCTTGGAGAGGGCGCGGGCCAGGCCGATACGGCGTGCGGTTTCCTCCGGCTTCACGGATTCATGCTAAATGAAGTGAGGGGAACCACGAAGGACACGAAGTTGCATGAAGGAAGGCAGGCCAGTTTCCTTCGTGTAACTTCGTGTCCTTGGTGGTTCTCGCTCTTGAGCACCATGCACAATTCCACGGCACTTGGTAGGATGTTCGTCGCCGAGTCATTCGCAAAGGAGCGGCCCATGGCCCATCAACATCCTCCCCGCTTTCTGAAGATTGTCGACGACGCCAAAACGCGCGTGCGTGAGACCAATGTGGACGAAGTTAAGACCATGATGGAACGTGGTCAGAAGTTTGTGCTCCTGGATGTGCGCGAGGAAAGCGAATACGCAAAAGATCATCTGCCGGGCGCGATTCATCTTGGCAAGGGCGTGATTGAACGCGACATCGAGGCGCGCGCGCCTGCGCTTGACACCGAACTGGTACTGTACTGCGGCGGTGGTTTTCGCTCGGCTCTGGCAGCGGACAATCTGCAGAAGATGGGCTACACAAACGTGATTTCCATGGACGGCGGGATTCGCGACTGGCGCGAGAAGGGGTATCCGCTGACCAAGGGGTAGGCCAGTTCTCGGTTCTCGGTTCTCGGTACTCAGTACCCGGTACTCGGTACTCACTCTTATGAATCGTCGCATCTTCTTCTGGTCGCTCACGTCGGCACTCGCGGGATTTCTTTTTGGGTTCGATACGGTCGTTATTTCCGGCGCCGAAAAAACGATTCAGACGCTTTGGGGTCTGAGTCCGGGATTGCACGGCATTGCCATGGCGTCGGCGCTTTACGGCACCGTAGTTGGTTCCCTGCTAGGGGGCTGGCCTGCAGATCGATTCGGACGCAAGGCTACTCTGCTTTGGATCGGTGTTCTTTACTTTGTCGGCGCGGTGGGGTCGGCTTTGGCGACGAACGTTGTCACTTTTATCGTCGCGCGCTTCATTGGCGGATTGGGCATCGGCATCTCTACCGTCGTTGCCCCCATGTACATCTCGGAGATCGCGCCGCCCAAACATCGCGGACGGCTTGCCGGCATGTTCCAATTCAATATTGTTTTCGGCATTCTCATTGCTTTCGTCTCGAACGCTCTGCTCGCAGGCATCGGCGAGAACGCCTGGCGCTGGATGCTGGGGGTAGCCGCGTTTCCGTCGTTGCTCTATGCGGTGTTGTGCTTTGGACTTCCTGAAAGTCCGCGTTGGCTGCTCAGCGGGAAGGGCGATCGTGAGACCGGTCTCGAAGTTCTGCAACGCATTGAACCTGACGCTTCGCCAGCCGAAATTGCGGCTGAGGCGGCCGAGATTATCGCCGCGTCCTCGGAGCAGGCATCGTCGCGACATTTCTGGACGAGGCGTCTTCGCAAACCGATCCTGCTCGCCATCTTGATTGCCTTCTTCAACCAACTCTCGGGCATCAATGCGATTTTGTACTTCGCGCCTCGCATCTTTGAGCTTACCGGCCTCGCTGCCAAAGCGGCCCTGCTGCAATCGATCGGTATTGGCCTGACCAATCTGGTTTTCACTTTTGTCGGCTTGTGGCTGATTGACCGGCTGGGCCGGCGCACCCTTCTCTACATTGGATCGTTCGGCTACATCGCCTCGCTCGGCCTAGTCGCCTGGGCTTTCTTTACCGGCCATTTCTCAATCGTGCCGATTTGCATTTTCGCGTTCATCGCGGCCCACGCGATCGGCCAGGGAGCGGTCATCTGGGTTTTTATCTCCGAGATATTTCCCAACCGTCATCGGGCGGAAGGTCAGACCCTGGGCAGCTTCACCCACTGGATCTTCGCCGCCTTGCTCACAACGTTCTTCCCCAAGATGGTCGCCGCCTTCCCGCCCGGATACGTTTTCGCGTTTTTTGCCGGGATGATGGTGCTGCAAGTCATTTGGGTGAAGACCATGGTTCCGGAGACGAAGGGTGTGCCGCTGGAGGAAATCCAGAAACAACTCGGCATCGAATAGGGCACCCCATAAGGGATGTTCCGGCCCGGCCAATTCTCATTGAGTGCTAACACTGGTTACATCAACCGTGCCGTTGGCCTCTGCGTCTGTCCCTCCGAGCTTACCTTAGCTTTTGCGTGTTAGGAGTGTCATACTCCGTCGCCACCGTTACTTTGGCGACCGCTTTTGCGGCGCGATTTTCCTCACTAGTCGCAACGACGTGATAAAGACCCACATGGCGGGGAGCTGTATAAATTCCATCTTTGGTTATGCGCCCACCGTTGCGCTCTTCAACCGCCCATCGTATTCCAGTGCTCTGAGTGCCCTTAACGACGGCTTCAAACGTCTGCGTTTGTCCCATGTGGACGGTCGCCTCACGCGGATTGATGGTTACGGAAGCCGAGTCCTGCTTGGCACTTTGTGGTGGAGTCGGAGCGAAAGGAACGGTGGGGAGCGGCAATAGGAGGGCGACGGTTAGGACTGTTTGAAAGAGGCTCATCGACATGGCCGCCTCCCCGTGCAGTTTGCCATTCCACGCCTTCCTTCCGCGAGCGGCTTTCAAGGGGGGTCAAGGGGGGTAGTGTCCTAACACTGCGTTGCTAGGTCTTTGGCACGGTCGGGACCCTCTTAGCGCTAACTTTGAGCAAGTAGCATCCCTCGTGGACAGCCTTGCCGTATTCATCCGCCCTGCTGGTTTCAAGAGAGACGGGTTTGTTACAGAGGGAGCATATGGGGAAAGGTGTAATGTTTGGCATAGCTAGATGGCCTCCAGCCCCAGATGACGATGGATTATCGGTTGCACAGGAGACCGACGCCTTGGGCTGGGCGCGGCGGAGGGATGTGTAAGAGACTCTCAAAGTCTAGCAGGGGACTAGAGAATTGCAAGTCCTAATGGTGCGTTGTTAGGATTTGCGGGATGTTAGCAACTGCTTCCTAGCTCGCTCGAACTTGAGTTTGGCTTCCGCTGCTAGACTTTCTCTTTCGTACTGGGACATGCTGCTGGGGTAGTCGAGAATATTCGAGGAAGGATGTGTGTCTCTGAGTGACTCTAGCGACGTAGCATTCTTCGTGGACCGCTTTCCCGTTTTCATTTGTCTTCGCACTTTCAAGCTTTCAAGCTCCACAGGTAGATTACAAAGGGAGCACGCTATGAACTGTGTGATGGTGATACCAAACACTTCTCAGGACAGTAATCGTATCCCAGAGTAATGGATTTGGTCGGTACGGTGGCGCACGGGCAAGGAGTCTTTGTTGCTAGGATTTGGGAGGAGTGGGCGGTGGGATCACTTCATCAAGGATTTGATTGAGTTCCTGAACAAGCTCAATGTATTTGTCGGGATCTGTTTCTTCTATCACTTTCTTCGCGAGTTCTTTGATGTGCCCGAATTGATCATCGGTGATCACGGGGAGCATTGTACAGCGGGCCTAGCGGGCGGAATAACTCTGATAGCAACCACGATAGGTATCGCCAGCGGGTACCTGTCGCTTTTGCCCAAGGTAACCGCCGTACAAAACCAAGCTCTCGACCCGAGTGACCCCTTCTCGACTCCGTTTGTTGCTCAAACGAGGGACCCCTCGGGATCAATAACGTAACATTCGTCTGCGCCCTGAAGAATGTCGTGACTCTTGAAGGAAACACATTCGGAGGAAATGACATATCGGCGTCTAAGCTGGACGTGAAAGGAATGGAGGTCGGAGAGAGAACCACCGTTCCTTGTGGTTTCTCCGGCTTGGCTAAGATAGCACCGAGGATCGCTTCACCTACGCAGACATTGTGCTCGAAGTCGAGTTTCGTTCCGATTTCGTCTTTTGGCGCACCCGTAGAAACTTCCGTTTCAAGACAGTAAAAGGTAGCGACGGTCGGTTGTATTGGTACCCGTTCGCCTACGATCGGACGCCAGAAGGGAAAACTGATGCCGCGAATGGAATAGCAACGCATTAATAGGACACTACCTCAAGGGGTGCCAGTCAGCGACTCGAAAGAAAACAGTTGTTGGCGTAATATCGCTTTTACACTTATCCTATTTCCCGGCGACAACGTCGGACACCTCAACGCAATAGAAGCCTTCACAGTCGGGTTATGCCAATGCAATGCTGCCGGAAATCGAAAGGGTTTCAGGGCCGCGTCAAAGCGGGCAGCGCCACCTTCTGCTGAATCCCTGTCCCCTCGACAATCGTGTAAATGAAGTCCGCCGGGACGTCCCGCGAGATTTCGGTTTCGCCGTTCGGCCAGCGGATGGTGACCTCGCTCATCTTGTCATTTGCTCCCAGTCCGAAATGCACCCTCAAATCGTTCTGTGAAATGTAGCTCCCACCTCCGCGCACTTCGTCGAACTGCACGAGCGGACCGGCCTTCACAGTGATTCGCGCACCGATGGCCGCTTTGTTGCTCTTCATCCCCACCAGTTTGAACAAGACACGGTGATTTGGACTTTGATTGCGGTTGATCAAGAGTGACGGCGGGTCACCCACGTTGAGCACCACGATATCGACGCTGCCATCGTTGTTGAAGTCCCCGAAGGCGGCGCCGCGGCGGGACTGCACCGGCAGCTTCGCGAGCGCGGAGGAAACGTCTTCGAAAGTCCCATCGCGGTGATTGCGGAAAAGCACGAGCGGTTGGCGGTAAGGGGTGCCTCCCGGAATGGTGTCGACTTGCGGATAGACGTGCCCGCTGGAGACGAAAACATCGAGCCAGCCGTCGTTGTCCATGTCGAAGAATGACGTGCCCCAACTCACCAGCGGATAGGTGGGCTTCATCACCTTGGCGCGCACGCTGACGTCGGCGAAGGTGTCCTTTCCCAAGTTGTGATAAAGGGTGGATCCCTGTTCGACAAAGTTGGTCACGAACATCGACAGGCGGCCTTCGTGAAGATAGTCGCCCCAGGCAACACCCATGGAGCCTTGCTGCATGCCGTCGCCACTTAAGGCAACGCCGGAGAGCAGGCCGACATCTTCGAAGGTTCCGTCATGCTTGTTGCGGTAGAGAAAGTTCGGGCCGGCATCGTTGGCGACGTAGAGGTCGGGCCAGGCGTCGTTGTCGTAGTCGCCCCAGGTTGCGCCCAGTCCGTAGTAGTGCGCGGGATCGTCGACGCCGGCTTTCTTCGAGACCTCTTCAAACGTGCCGTCGCCCTTGTTGTGAAAGAGCAAGTCGGACTCGCCCGGTAGACCCCACGGTCCACACTGCACCAGCACACCTTTGAATTTACAAAAACGCGGATCGTTGCCAAACTCGGGCAGCTTGTCGATATCGACGTGGACGTAACGCGAGACGAAGAGATCGACGCGGCCATCGCGATCGTAGTCGGCCCAGGCTGCGCCGGTGCTGAAGCCACCAGCGGCGACGCCGGCTTTATCAGTGACGTCTTCGAATTTGCAATTGCCGAGATTGTGGTAGAGCGCATCGCCGCCGAATCCGCTGACGTAGATATCCTGCCAGCCGTCGTTGTCAAAGTCGGCGACGGCGATGCCCATGCCCCATCCTTTGCGGGTCAGGCCGGCTTGTTTGGTGATGTCGGTGAACTTCAGGTCGCTTCCGCGGGAATCACTATCCTGATGGTAGAGCGTAATCAGCGGGTCGCCGCCCTTGCGATAGCGCTCGACGGTGGAACCGTTCACGGTGATGATGTCGAGCTTGCCGTCGTTGTCGCAGTCGATCAAACCGACGCCGCCGCTCATGGATTCCACGATGTACTTTTTGTCAGGAGATGAAATGTGCGGGACGGTCAGTCCGGCTTGCTGGGCGATGTCCTCGAATTGAGGGACCGGGGGCAGCGCGAGTTGAGACTTCGCAGGAGCCGTCGCGCTCTGCGCGATGACCGCGAACAAGGTGACGCGCAGGGAGAACCGGAGGTCCATGGTTTCGGAGTGCCTCGATTATACAAGCGCGAAAGAATGCGAATTGACGGTGTTGCTCCGCGTTGCTTGATGACGCCCGTCTGGAATTGACATTCATCATCGTCCTCTGGGAGTATCGCAGCCAACTGTCCTGGGCAGAATTGTGCAGTTCAGCTGGCTCTCTTCTCCCGGGTCTGAGACGGTGTGAGGTAGTTCCGCATGGTTGGCATTCGTACCCAGGATTTACGCAAGGTCTACACTTCCGCGCCGCCGTTTGCCGCTGGAGGCGGGTTTGGCCCGCCTGCGGCGCGCGGCGGCAAGCAGACGAAGAAGCATCCCGAGATCATCGCGCTGGATGGATTGTCCCTGGACATTTCTGTCGGAGAAGTATTCGGCCTGCTCGGCCCCAACGGTGCAGGAAAGTCGACGACGGTAGGAATTCTGACCACGCGCGTGCAGCCGACCGGCGGTCAGGCATGGATTGGTGAGCACGATGTCTGGAAGGAACAGGTTGCCGTCAAACGACTGATCGGCGTGGTGGCGCAGCGCCCGAACCTCGATTTTTCTCTGACCGCTCGCGAGATTCTGTTGTTTCACGGCGCTTATTTCGGGCTTGATTCTGAAGAACGCGCGAAGAGGGCTGAGGCGCTATTCGAGAGGTTCAAGCTGCGCGATCGCGCCGACCAGATGGTGCGCGGCTTTTCCGGCGGCATGATGCAACGGCTTTCCATTGCACGGGCCATGATGCACGATCCGCAGGTGCTGTTTCTCGACGAGCCGAGTGCTGGACTGGATCCGCAGACCAAGCTGCTCTTGTGGGAGATCATTCGCGAATACAACCAGACGGGCAAGACCATTCTGCTGACTACGCACAACATGGAAGAGGCCGACGCCCTGTGTGACCGGCTTGCCATCATCGATCACGGAAAGAATATCGCTCTGGGTACACCTCGTCAGCTGAAGAGTTCAGTGCCAGGAGGATTTCTGCTGCGGTTGCGCTTTGGACAACATTCTCCTGAACTGCTTGAACGCCTCCAGTCGCTGGCAGGTGTAAGGGAAGTGCGCACTAGCGATGACACCGCTGTGGATGTCTACGCGGACCGCGGTGGATCGCTGCTTCCGGAGATTGCCACCCTCGCTGCGGCCGCGGGCGTGGAGTTGCACGATGTGCATATCTCGGAGCCCAGCCTGGAGAATCTGTTTCTGCACCATACGGGAAGGAGCTTGCGGGAATGAACTGGAGAGCTTTTCTGGCGATGCTGGCGCGCGATGTGCGCGTTGCCCGTCGCAATTTTATGGCGATATTGCTGCAGACGTTCCTGCAGCCCTTGATGTTTGTGTTCATCTTCGGCCGCGTGATGGTGCGAAGCGGATACATGCCCGAGGCGTACAAGAGTCTGCTGCTCCCTGGAATCATGGCCATCAGCATGGTGTTCACGGGAGTGTGGGCGGTGGCGATGCCTCTGATTGCCGAATTTCAATGGAGCCGTGAAATTGAAGACCGGCTGCTGGCGCCGATGGAAATTTCCTGGGTTGCAATCGAGAAGGTGTTTGCAGGCACGATTCAGGCCCTGATCGCGGGGTTGGTGGTGATCCCCGCGGCGTGGCTGATTCTGCGTCCGGGAGTGGAATTCAACCTGCGCACACCGGTGAGCTTTGCGCTGGTGACAATACTGGTAGCGCTGTTTTCGGCTTGCGGAGGGTTGGCTCTGGGTTGCAGCATCAATCAGCAGCACATTGGGTTGATGTTCAGCATGGTTTTGACCCCGATGATTTTCTTTGGCTGCACGTACTATCCCTGGAGTGCGTTGAACAGTTTTCCGATCCTGCAGAAAGTTGTGTTGGTGAATCCTCTGGTGTACGCGAGTGAAGGACTTCGTGGGACGCTGGTGCCGCAGTTTCCTCACCTCTCCACAGTTGTCGTGCTGATCATGTTGACGGGGTTTGATGTGTTGCTGCTCAGCCTGGGACTGCGCCAGTTCCGGCACAAGGCTGTGAGCTGATTCCGATGGATTTCTCGGCATCGCCATTCCGGCGGACACGAAAAGCAGATTCCTCCCTTCGGTCGGAATGACAAAACCCATTTTGGCGGCAGCGTCAGGAAGCAAAAATTGATTTCGTCGCCGCATAGACTCTTCTATACGCGGCATAGCTTACGTTCATGGCGGCGACGGCATCTGTTTTGGGCTTGACGGTCTTTGCAACACGGACCACAGCCCCGCAGGCTTCGTCGAGTGACTTCCACGCTCCAGCGCCGACTCCGGCGAGGATCGCCGCTCCGTAAGCTGCGCCTTCTTCGGCCTCGACGAGCTCGACGTCCTGTCGGTAGACATCGGCCTGGATCTGGCGCCAGAGTGGGGAACGCGCGCCTCCTCCGCCCAGGCGAATCTTGTTCACGCGAACTTTCATTTCGTCGAAGAGCGTAAACGAGTCGCGCAGGCTGAAGGCCACCCCTTCGAGAATGGCGCGGATGACGTGGGCGCGAGTGTGGGATGCGGTCAGGCCGACGAGAGCACCGCGAGCGTCGGGATCGAGGTGCGGAGTGCGCTCGCCCATGAGATACGGAGTCCACAGAAGTCCGTGACATCCGGCGGGAACTTTCGCTGCCTCATCCGTGAGCCGTTCATAGGGATCGCGGCCATCGTTCGGGCCGGCGCCGAACTGGTCGCGAAACCAGCGCAGGGAAAGGCCGGCGGCCTGGGTCACACCCATCACGTGCCAGCGTCCGGGGATGGCGTGGCAGAAAGTATGCAGGCGGCCTGCGGGTTCGAGTGCGGGACGGTCGGTCGCGGCGAACACCACACCGGATGTTCCTATGGTGGCACTCACCGTCCCCGGAGCGACGATCCCCATGCCGACGGCGCCCGCCGCCTGGTCTCCGGCACCCGCAACAACGGGAGTTCCCTTTTTCAGCCCAGTGGCTGACGCTCCGTCAGCCGAAACTTTGCCGCACACGTCGGGCGATTCAAAGAGCCTGGGAAGCAACTGCTCATCGATGGCCGCGGCTTCGAGCATCAGCTTTGACCAGCGACGGCGGGCCACATCGAGCAGCAACGTTCCGGATGCGTCCGCCATGTCGATGGCGCGCTCGCCAGTCATGCGAAAGCGGACATAATCTTTAGGAAGCATGACGAAACGGACGCGCTTCCAGTTGTCCGGTTCGTTTTCGCGTACCCACATCAGCTTGGTAAGCGTGAAGTTCGCCAATGCCGGGTTACACGTTGCCTGAATCAAGCGCTCGGCGCCGATTTTTTCGGTGAGCTCCCGACATTGAGGATTCGTCCGCACATCGCACCAGATGAGCGCGGGACGGACTACCTGCCCGCGCGCGTCGAGCATGACCGCGCCGTGCATCTGTCCGGAGAAACCAAGGCAGGCGATTTCGTCGGGGCGAAGGCCCGCCTTCTGCAGGGCTTTAGGAACAGCTATGCAGCAGGCTCTCCACCAGTCGTCGGGATGCTGCTCGGCCCAGCCGATTTGGGGAGAGGCAAACGCGGCATGCTCCTCGGTGGCGGATGCGACGACGTGCCCCTGTTCGTTGATGATCAGCGCGCGCGTGCCACTGGTTCCAACATCGATGCCGAGAACGTGAATGGAGCCTCCTCGGAGGGAATAGTAGTCCAGACTTACAGTCACTCTTAAAAGAGCGTTATTCTACAGCACGCAGTTGCTTTGTTGTTTCTCATCGTTGGGTTCCGGCGGGTCGGTGTGCCTCGCTACCGGCTTTCCATCCCATGTTAGGCTGCCTACTTGAATGATGAACAACCAAGTACTCATCGAGGTGTGTGTCGACTCGGTCGCTTCTGCGATCGCCGCAGAGCGAGGAGGCGCCGGGCGCGTCGAAGTCTGCAGCGGCCTGATCGAGGGAGGCGTCACGCCGGGCACAGGGCTGGTGGAAGCGGTGAGGAACCGCTCCTCGATTGCGGTGCATGTGATGATTCGGCCACGCGGCGGGGACTTCTACTATGACGCCGATGAGTTCGAGATCATGCGGCGGGATATTGACGCCGCGCAGCGGATGGGAGTGGATGGAGTCGTTTTCGGCATACTTCGCGCTGACGGAAGCGTCGACCTCGCGCGCACTCGCGAACTGGTCGAACTGGCACGACCGCTCAACGTCACATTTCACCGCGCATTCGATATGACGGCTGACCTGTTTCGCGCCCTGGAGGATGTTTGCGCGGCGGGGGTCGATCGGATTCTGACCTCGGGCGGCGAACAAACTTGTGTGCAGGGCTCCCCAACAATTGGCCGACTGGTGCAGGCGGCGGGAGACCGGATGGCGGTGATGCCGGGCAGCGGTATCAAGCCCGGCAACGTTCGCAGCGTTCTCGAACAGACAGGAGCGAGAGAGATCCACGTCGGGTTGCGCAGTTCTGTTCCCAGCCCGATGATGCATCGCAACTCTCGAGTCTCCATGGGGACCTTGGAGGGGCGGGAATATGAGCGATTCGTGGTGCTGGAGGAGAATGTCCGACAACTGAGTCGGGCCGCGCGCGGAGACTGAGCCAGGCCAGCAGAACCGCCGATGGACGCGGTTAACTTTCCGCGTTCCAAAGCCTCCTTACTTTCGCTGAAGCGCGACTGGCCGTCGCTGTTATTTGTAACTGTCCAGTACTCTAGCCGCTCGATCGAGGGCCGAGGTCAGGGCTGTCAATTGCTGCCGCGTTCTCTCCCCATCGACCTTGTCTAAAGCTTCGTTTACCCCTGGAATTACCACCGCGGCATATCCGGTGTATTCGCCGGGGGCATAAATGGCGTGGCGGTACCAGGGACGGTGCGGCAGGCCCTCGGGGATCAGCAGCGCCCGCTCGGCCTGGCGCAGTGTCTGATTCAGGCGCGCTGAATCGTGCGGAGGATTCTTCTGTCTGGAAAGAATCTTCGCCCCAGCCTGCTGAAAGTGACGCGCCGCAGCGTTGACTGCACTGAAATCGAGCGCATGCCCGGTGAATTTGTCGTCCGCCCGCCTCTTCGCCGTATCAAGGTACGCGGCAATTTCCTTCCCGTATTCCTCGTAGTCGTAGGGCAAAACGTCCGCGTCCGCCATGCGTAATGCCTCTAGGCCGTAGACGCGCGCCATCTGTTGCTCGTAAACGAAGTCGGGATCGCCGAACTTTTTGAACCAGGCGAAGTCGTCGAAGACGGAGTGATAAACACCGTAGGAGCCGGTCGAACTGATGTCGGTGGAAGGCACTCCCAAGTGCTGCAAGAACGCCGTGTAGTCCGAACCGCTCCCCAGATCGCCGACGGGAACGTCACGTCTTGCCTGTGCCGCGGGCAGCCGACTGCTATCGCCGATCGCGTCGGTGGGCGTCTCCGTTGTGTCTCCGCCTGTTTGATTCACGTTTTGCCACGCTTCGTAAACCGTGCCGCCTTTGGGGCTCGACACGGCCTTGGTTACATCGCGCAGAAATTGTTTCAGGCTGGGAACTGCCGAAGCTCCGAACTTAGGGCCGGAGACGGCCACGTCCATGTTGAAATAGGCCGGAGTGTTGGTTAGCTCTGCTTCGTGTTGCTCTACCCACTCCGTGGAGCCGATCAGGCCTTCTTCTTCGCCGTCCCAGCTACCGAAGACCAGCGTCCGCCTGGGTTTCCAACCTGACTTCAGCAACTCACCGATGCCGTGCACAGCTTCCAGCATGGCGGCCGTACCGCTGTTGGGATCGACCGCCCCGTAGACCCATGCATCGCGATGATTTCCAGAGACGACCCATTCGTCCGGCAGGTCACTGCCACGCACGCGGCCGATCACGTCCCACAGCGTGCGGAATTGATAGTCCTGCTTGAGATGCATTTTTACTTTCACCGGCCCCGGACCGATGTGGTAAGTGAACGGTAGCGAGCCTTGCCAATCGCGTGGCGATTCAGGACCGCCGAGATGCTGCAGTACCGGCCACATATCGTGATAGGAAAGTGGGGTGACCGGAATTTTTGGAATCTGCGGCGACTGTTGAGGAGAAATGCGCTGCGACTCCGCCAGCGACGGCACCGAGGCGATCCCCGGCGTGGTCGGATCTCCGGGAAATTCGAACATGTAACCTACCGATCCGCGCTGCACTCCGGTGTCCGGCCGCCAGGGCCCGACGGGATACTTATCGCCGCGCCGCCAGCCATCGTCGGCAGGATCGGAGTAGATAATCACGCCCGCCGCTCCGTGCTCCTGAGCGATAAAGACTTTGACGCCTCGAAAATTCTGGCCGTAGCGCACCAGGGCGATCTTGCCGCGTACGTCGACTTTCAATTTCTCCAGCTTCTCAAAATCCTCTGGGGTGCCGTAGTTGGCGTAGATCACTTCGGCTTCCACGTCTCCGGAAGGCGACATGCCATTGAACGGCATGACGACCCGCGGATCGTCCTGATAGGCATCATCGTCAACGTGCTCGCCCGTGGGACCGTGCATTTCAACCCCCGCGGGAGCGGTTACATCTACGCTGATTTCTGACGGGTAGTTGATCCAGACTTTGTATTCGACAATCTCGGTCTCGAGTCCCGCCTCGCGGAATTTCTGCGCAACGTAGTCGGCGGTGGCTTTGTCTTCCGGCGTGCCGGCCATGTGCGGAGCCTGGGTCAGGGTGCGGAGATGCTCTTCCGCCAGCTTGGGATCTGGGACGGCCAGAAAGCTGGCTTCAGCCGCGGTTTCAGCGCCGGCATCACGGAAACCAAAGATGGGTTGGGACGTGCCGGAGGATCCCTTTTCGTGTCCACTGACGGTGATCGAAAGGATGAAAAGCAAAATGACGGAGGAAAAAAGTGCTGCCAAAAGGAATCTCATCGGGCTTCCAGTGGAAGAGGGTAAGGTAGCACATGGGTCGGCGCGCGGCTCGAAGGTCGCGTCTTCACCAACATCACCAACTGGTGATACACTTGGGAAATTATGAAACGAGCAACCATGACTCTGCCGGACGATTTGGCAAAGGCGGTAGATAGTTACCGCAAAGCGCAGGAAAACCCGCCAGCACTTACTGCTGTGGTGCAGGCGGCTCTGCGCGAGTACCTTGGGGGACGGGGGTTTCTGCGGACCTATCGGCCCCTCAAACTCACGCCGGTTGGCCGTAGCGGCCGGCGCGACATAAGCGTAGAGCATGATGCGTACCTCGCCGGCATCAAGAAATGACCCGCGCAGTGCTTACCGACTCCGGGCCCTTGTTCGCCATAGCCGACGAGTCCGACGAGCACCACGAGCGTGCTCTTCGACAAGTCGCATTGCTGACGCGTGACCGATGGGAGATTCTGGTGCCCTACCCGATTTTGCTCGAAAGCTACACACTTATTCTGTTCAACCTCGGCCAAAAAAGCGCCTTGCACTGGCTCTCGCAAATCCTCTCAGCCGTGTTCATTAGTCCCACTCCCGAAGACTACCGCAGGGCTGCAACGCAAGTGCTGGCTCTGCCCGATCAGTCGGTCACGTTGGTCGATGCCACAGTAGCGGTGTTGGCGGGACGTTTAGGTCTGCAGGTTTGGACCTATGATCATCACTTCGATGTGATGCGGGTTCCGGTTTGGCGCTAAGGTGGGGCTAGCGTATTTGGCCCGTCCCGACAACCTCGTACTTCGAAGAAGTCAGCTCCGCGAGCGCGAAGGGCCCACGGCAGTGGAGTTTTTGTGTGCTGATGCCCATCTCTGCGCCGAAGCCGAACGCGGCTCCGTCGGTGAAGCGCGTGGAGGCGTTCCAGTAAACCGCCGCCGAATCGACGCCACGGAGAAACTTGCGGGCCTTGGCCTCATCGCGCGTCACGATCGAGTCGGAGTGTTTCGTAGAGTAGCGATTGATGTGGCTGATCGCTTCGTCGACATTCGCAACCACGCGCACGGCCATGCACAAGCGCAGATATTCCTCGTACCAGTCCTGCTCGGTAGCCGCGCCGATCTCGAGCCCCGCGCCAAGGCTGCGCGATTTCCCATCGCCACGAACCTCGACGCCGGCCCCGATCAGCTTCTTCACGATGCGCGGGACGTAATCGTTGGCGACTCCCTGGTGAACCAACACTTTCTCTGCCGAGTTGCAGACTGACGGCCGCTGAATCTTGGCATTGATCACGATTCTGTCTGCCATGTCGAAATCTGCCGATTCGTCGACGAAGATGTGGCAGTTCCCTGCTCCGGTCTCGATGACCGGGACGGTGGAGTTCTCGGTGACAAACGTGATCAGTCCGGCGCCACCTCGAGGAATAATCACATCGACCAGTCCGCGCGCCTTAATCAATTCCTGAACTGACTGGCGCGTGCTTGAGTCCAGCAGTTCGATTGCGCCCTCGGGTACTCCCGGCACGGCAGAAAGGATTTCGACAAGCCGCTGGTTGCTTTGCGCCGCTTCTTTGCCGCCGCGCAGCACAATGGCGTTGCCGGTCTTAAGCGCAAGCACGGCGGTGTCAACCGTCACATTGGGCCGCGACTCGTAGATGATTCCGACAACCCCGAGGGGCACACGCAGCTTGCGGATACGCAGGCCATTGGGCCGCGTCCACTCTGCCAAGGTTTCGCCGATGGGATCAGCGAGAGCCGCGACGTCGCGCACACCGCCCGCCATCTCCATGATGCGCTCCGGAGTCAGGAGCAATCTGTCGCGCATCGCGCCTTCCAGACCGGAACTCTGCACATCCTCGCGGTTTGCTGCCAGGATGCTCTCCGATTCGGCTTCGATCGCATCCGCAATCGCCAGCAACAACGCATTCTTCTCTTCGGTGGAGAACAGCGCGAGCCTCCCTGCGGCCTCTCGCGCACGCTGAAGCTTTCCCTGGGTTGACGCCGCACGAGTGATCGTGGTCGCCATCAGGCCTCCACCTGCTTCGGAGGAAAGTAAGTTCCCACCTTAAGCTCCATCCCAAGTGTGATGCCATGGGGATGGCGGCCGTTCACGATGGCCACGTGCACGCCAGCTTCGCTCGCCAGTTTAGCTGCCCGCAGTTTGGAAATCATGCCGCCACGCCCGAGCGTGTTTTTGCCATTGCACTGCGCTTCTAGCGCCGGCGTGAGCTTGCGTATCACGCGCTGCAGCTTCGGCTTCTTGCGTCCATTGGGAACGAAGAAGCCGTCGACGTCAGTCAGCAGCAGCAGCCAGTCCGCCTCCACGGCCGTGGCCAGCAGCGCGCTCAGCTCATCATTATCGCCGAACACGCCTTCCAGTTCGCGCACTGATACGCTGTCATTCTCGTTGACGATGGGCACCACGCCCAGCGACAGTAATTCCGCCAGCGCATTCTGCAAATTGCGATACCGCACGGGCGACGTAAAATCGTCGCTCGAAAGCAAAAGTTGGGCAACGACTTTCTTGCCGAAGAACAGGCGCTCATAAGTATGCATCAGCTTGCTCTGTCCTACGGCGGCGCAAGCCTGCATTCCCGGAACATCGCTTGGACGTTTCGACAGCCCGAGCCCCGACATTCCAGCTGCAATCGCGCCCGAAGTCACGATCAGATACTCATTCTTCGTCAGATCGAACTGATCGACCATGGCGCGCAACAGATTGGCGTCAATTTGCCCTCCGGGGGCGATGAGGCTGGTGCCGACTTTGATGACAACTCTCATGTTCGCTTTGTGTGGCTGCAGGCCGGGCCAAGTTCTTCGTTTGTTCGCTGCCGTAAAAATTCCGGTCAGGAGAGCCCGGCGACCCCGGCGGGGAGGGACAACATCTCTATCCTGCCGTTAGAATGGCTTTCTGGCAAGCTGAAAAATCTTGCCACTTTTAAGCCGCATGCCTGCTTCCAACGCTACCAGCCGCTTCTCTGACCGGGTCGAGAACTACGTCCGCTATCGGCCGGGATATCCCCCGGAAGTGCTACAGACGTTGGCGTCCGAGTGCGGTTTGGAGCCGAACCACGTCGTCGCTGACATCGCCTCGGGCACGGGAATCTGGAGCCGCATGTTACTGGAAAACGGCAACTGCGTCTTCGGCGTCGAGCCCAACGCCGAGATGCGAGGGGCAGGCGAGCGACTCCTAGCGCGCTTTCCGAAGTTCATCAGTAGTGCGGGGACTGCTGAAGCGACTACGCTCGCGGATCAGCGCGTGGATTTCGTCACTGCGGCGCAGGCCGCGCACTGGTTCGATCGCAAGCGGGCGCGGGAAGAATTTCTGCGCATTCTCAGGCCAGGGGGATGGCTCGTGCTGCTGTGGAACCAGCGTTGCACCGACTCGACTCCCTTTCTTCGCGCCTACGAGCAGTTATTGTTGAGGTACGGCACTGACTATCAGGACGTCCGCCACGAAAACACATCTAGAGCGGTCAACGAATTCTTCGACCCGGCCCCGTTTCGGGAGCGGACATTCGACATGCGGCAGGAATTCGAATACGAAGGGCTGGAGGGCCGACTTCTGTCCTCATCGTACGTACCGGGACCGCAGCATCCTAAGCATGCTCCCATGTTGGGTGAGTTGCGCCGCATGTTTGACGCGTATGCAGTTGTAGGGCGAGTGGCATTCGAATATGAAACCCACATGTTTTTCGGCCGCTTGAGCTGGAGCGATTTCCTTCGCGAATCTTAGTGTCCTCTGCGGTTGTCAACTTTCTGCCACGAGGGACACCCTTCGGCTCCGCTCAGGGCAGGCTCCGTTTCACGAAGGTAAAACGCTGATCTGCTCTGATACGATCTGCTCTGGTTACGTCGTCCGAGGTCAAGCCAGGTGCCCGAAGAAAAATCCTTCCACATGACGCCCGACGAGTTTCGCCGGCATGGCCATGCCGTGGTGGACTGGATCGCCGATTATCACTCGCGCATCGAGTCATTCCCCGTGCTGTCGCAGGTCGAGCCGGGACAGATCCGCGCTTCCTTGCCAGCGAATCCTCCGGCGAAGGGCGAACCGTTCGACACCTTGATCAAAGACGTTGAGACGCTGATTCTGCCTGGCGTCACCCACTGGCAGTCGCCTAACTTTTTTGCCTATTTTCCCGGTAACGCGTCTGGCCCAGGAATTTTAGGCGATCTGCTCTCCTCAGGATTGGGCGTGCAGGGAATGCTGTGGTCGACCAGTCCGGCGTGCACCGAACTCGAAACTCATGTGCTCGACTGGCTGGTCTCGATGCTGGGCTTGCCCGAGAAGTTCCTGTCATCGCAGACGGGCGGGGGAGTTATTCAAGACACCGCATCGAGCGCAGCACTCTGCGCCCTGCTGGCCGGGCGTGAGCGTGCCACCCAGTACAGCAGCAACAAAAAGGGCTGCGACGGCCGGCTGGTTGCCTACGCGTCAACGCAGACTCATTCTTCTCTGGAAAAAGCAGCGATGATCGCGGGAATTGGCACGCAGAATCTGCGGCTGATCGAGGTGGACAAGAACTTCGCCATGCGTCCCGACGCCCTCGCCCGCCAGATTGATGCAGACAAACTTGCCGGCCTCACTCCCTGCTTTGTGTGCGCCACGGTCGGGACGACTTCCTCCAATGCGATGGATCCGGTCAAAGCGATCGCAGAGATCTGCCGCGAGCACAATCTCTGGCTGCACGTGGACGCGGCCATGTCTGGCACCGCCGCGCTCTGTCCTGAATTTCGCCATCTGCAGAACGGAGTCGAGCTCGCCGACAGCTACAACTTCAATCCCCACAAATGGATGTTCACCAACTTCGACTGCAACTGCTTCTGGGTAGCTGACCGCAAGGCTCTGATTCAGACGCTGAGCATCCTGCCGGAATACCTGCGCAACCAGGCGACAGAATCGGGAGCAGTCATCGACTATCGCGACTGGCACATTCAACTCGGCCGCCGTTTCCGCTCGCTCAAGCTATGGTTCGTGATACGCCACTACGGCGTGGAGGGCCTGCAGCACCACGTGCGCCAGCACGTAAGACTGACACAGCAGTTCGCCGAATGGGTGCGTAACGATACCCGCTTCGAATTAGCAGCCCCTGTCCCGCTGAATTTGGTCTGCTTCCGCCACAAAGGTGGAGACGAGGCAAATCAGACCATCATGGACCGCCTGAACCGCAGCGGCGATCTCTTCCTCACGCACACCAAGCTGAATGGCAAACTGACGTTGCGCCTCTGCGTCGGTCAGACCCATACCCAGGAGCGGCATGTTGAGCGAGCCTGGGAGCGAATCAAGGAAGAAGCAGAAAAGCTATAGGCCACTTGTCGCAAAGTGTGGTGTTATCTTTGTGGATGATTCGTCAATCCTGAAGTTTTGACAATTCAATTCATGGATGTTCTCAAGCAACTCTTTGAGCTGCATTTCCACTCGCCCGCCGAGCGAGTGCAGCCGCTGCAGGGCCAACTCAGCGGCTCCGGGCGCAATATCATCCGCCTGGCCAACGATAAGTTCAGTGCGATTGGAATCCTCTACAACGTTCGGGAAGAGAACGCCGCTTTCCTCGAGTTCTCGCGGCATTTTCGCCGTCACAGCCTGCCGGTACCGGAAGTTTATGCGGAGGACTTGAGCCAGGGCGCCTATCTCGAAGAGGATCTAGGCGATACCACGCTCTTTGAGTTTCTATCGAAGAATCGAACCGGCGATACGATTTCACCGAAGGCAATCGACGCCTACCGCGAAGTCGTAGCAACTCTGCCGCGTTTTCAGATCGAGGCCGCGCGCGACCTCAACTACAAGGTGTGCTATCCGCGGGGTAGTTTCGATCGCCAATCCATCGCGTGGGATTTGAATTATTTCAAGTACTACTTTCTCCGGCTCGCAGGCATCCCCTTCAACGAACAGGCGTTGGAAGACGATTTCAGCCGTCTCACGAAATTCCTGTTGAGCGCGGATCGCGACTACTTCATGTATCGCGATTTCCAATCGCGAAATATCATGTTGCGCAACGGACATCCGTTCTTTCTCGACTATCAAGGCGGCCGCAAAGGCGCGCTGCAATACGATGTCGCTTCCCTGCTCTACGACGCCAAGGCCGATCTGCCGCCGAAACTGCGGCAGCAACTGCTCGACTACTATCTCGACAAACTTGCCGCCTTCAACGATCCCAGCCGCGATAAATTCATGCAGCACTATTACGCCTATGTCTACATCCGCATCATGCAGGCACTGGGCGCGTACGGCTTTCGCGGCTTTTACGAGCGCAAGGTCCACTTTCTGCAAAGCGTGCCTTATGCGTTGAAAAATCTGCGGTGGCTGCTGCACAACGTAACCGTGCCGATCGCCTTACCGACGTTGATGGGCGCCTTCAACAGCATGCTGGCTTCGGAGAAACTGCAGAGCCTGGCTTCCGACGCGGACAACCTGATCGTGAGAATCTTCAGTTTTTCTTTTCATCGCGGCCTGCCCAAAGATGAAACCGGTAATGGAGGCGGATTCATTTTCGATGGCCGCGGCCTGCCCAATCCCGGGCGCGAAGATCGCTTCAAGCTTCTCACCGGAAAAGACGGGCCCGTCATCGACTATCTCAATCAGCAGGAGAGCGTGCATCAGTTTCTTGCCAGCGTGATGTCGCTGGTCGATGCCAGCGTGAGCAACTATCAGAAGCGCGGCTTCAAGAACCTGATGGTGTCGTTCGGCTGCACCGGAGGCCAGCATCGATCCGTCTATTTAGCGGAGCAGGTGACGAAGCGTTTAGGCGGAAGGAACGGGGTTGAGGTTGTCGTCCATCATCGCGAGTTGGAGCGGATGGCGTCGGAGAATCAAGCGTCGGAGAAAGCCGCCCGATGAAGGCGATGATCCTGGCTGCCGGACTCGGAATGCGCCTGCGTCCACTGACTGACAATCGTCCCAAAGCCCTGGTGGAAGTCGGCGGCCGTACTCTGCTGGAGATCACGCTCTCTTGCTTGCGCACCTTTGGCGTTCGCCAAGTGATCATCAACGTCCATCACTTTGCCGACATGGTGGTCGACTACCTGAACTCGAACGACAACTTCGGCATGCGGATTGAAATCTCGCGCGAAGATATCCTGCTCGACACCGGGGGCGGGCTAAAACAGGCTGCCTGGTTCTTTCTTGAGGGTTCCGCCGAAG
The DNA here is from genome assembly GCA_003225555.1 of Acidobacteriota bacterium. Classification (GTDB taxonomy): domain Bacteria; phylum Acidobacteriota; class Terriglobia; order Terriglobales; family Acidobacteriaceae; genus Sulfotelmatobacter. Next base: position 21,955 of record QIAM01000001.1, read on the forward strand.
GGCCCTTCATTCTCCACAACGTCGACGTGATCAGTACGATTGACCTCGATCGCATGTTACAGGCTCACGCAGCCAGTCGAGCCCTGGTAACGCTGGCGGTCCAAGACCGTGAGACTTCACGTTACCTGCTTTTTGACGAGAACAACGAACTCTGCGGTCGTCGCTCTGGAGGCGACAAGGTTCCCGAACTCGTCCGCTCATCCAAGAACACGCAGCCGCTGGCCTTCTCCGGTATTCATGTGATTTCTCCGCGCTTTCTCCCGATGATGTCCGAGCAAGGCGCCTTCTCCATCATCAACTCTTATCTTCGCCTGGCCGCCCAAAAAGAGAAAATCCTGCCCTTCCGTGCCGATGAATACTATTGGCGCGATCTAGGCAAGCCGGAAAACGTGGCCCAGGCCGCTCAGGATTTGGGGGAGAACGTTTCTCTGCCGTGAGCCTACTTGCAGTACGACGCGGAGTCCACGCCCTCACGCTTCCCAAGGATCCAGAATCGGCGCATGGATGTTTGCGAAGTCACTGACATTGCGCGAAACGATTGTAAGGTTGTGCTGAAGTGCGGTCGCAGCCAGCAAACCGTCGATGGTCGACAGCGACCTTCCCGCGCGCTTGGCGTCGGCGGCAAGCAATCCCCACCGGTCGGCGACGGCCGCATCCATGGGCAGAATCCTTCCGGAGAAGCGGGCTTGCAGTTCCAACTCCAGCCAGGTCTCCAGATGGGTTCGGCGTCTGCTCTGCGGCAGCCCCGCCACTCCCTGCCGAATCTCTCCTAGCGTGAGGACGCTCAGGTAAAGCAGACTCTCATCCGCCGCCTCCAACCACTGCAGTACCCGAGGTTCCGGTTTCTTGCGGACCAGTTCAGAAATGCAATTCGTGTCCAGCAGGAATCCGCTCATAACTCAATATCGCGTCCCGCATCTCGATCCCGTTCCAGGTCAAGCTCGACGCCTACCAGGGGAGAAGCTCGAAAGAACTGCACCAGACTTTTCGGCTGATGAGACTTGCCCACCAGCCGCTCGTACTGCTCCTCGGCCAGCATCACCACACCGTCCTTGCCTTGCCTGGTGATGCGTTGCGGCCCTTCGGTTCGCGCTCGCCGGAATACTTCACTAAACCGCGCCTTCGCCGTTTGAATCTGCCAAGCCTCTCCCGCAGCCTTCAGCTTTCGATCCGCAGGGGATACGACTCCGTGGTTAGGTTTTTTCAAAGACTTGGCCCTTGCAAGCCTCGTTGTTCGTTAAAATTATGACTAGTCTGACTAGATATAATAGTGGCGCTTTCAGCCTATTTAGTCAAGCGGAATTCTGAGTCTAGTGAGGTGGACGAATTGGGCTGGGTGGGTTCGGTCAACGAAAGATCAACGCCAGATAGCGCTAATCCGCCGGCATGGGCGCGGGCTTCGCCACTGCCGGGACCGGTTTCGCGGGGACAGCAGAAGTCTCGACGGGCACTTCAAACCACTTCCGCACTGCCGGCAGCGCCTTGCGCATGGCCTCTTCTCCGGCGCGGATCAGATCGGCGGCGCGTTTGAAATCGTCATAGGCGAATCCTGCCACGTCCGGCTCGATGACCAGATCCGCCGCGCCGCGCCACACGTCCGACATCCTGTCCTGGGCGATGGCGAACGATTGTCCAATCACATCAAAGAGGTGGCGTGGCGCCCCATTTTTCGACCACTGCCCCTTCAAGTGCACAGCCAGGACCCGGTCCGCGCCCATTTCGCGCAAGGGCCGCGTGGGCACCGGATGAGACAGCATTCCATCTACCAGCCACCGTCCGCGAATATTCACCGGCAAAAACATCCCTGGATACGCACAGCTGGCGCGCACCGGATCGATGATCGTCCCCGAGTGAAAGACCACGCCTTCGCCGGTGTTGAAGTCGGTTGCGGTTACGCCCAGTGGAATGCGCAACTCTTCAAAAGTCTTGACCCTCAGAGTGCGGGCAAGAAACGAGACCATCCGGTCATTGCTGGCGAAGCCGTAGCGCGAAAGCGTCCAGCGCGCAAACGTAGTGAAGCGAACCGAGCGCGCGACCTCTTCAAGGTCGGAGCAGCAAAGCCCGCTGCAATAAGACGCCCCGATCAGGGCGCCCACGCTGGTCCCGGTGACGACCCGAACCGGAATTCCTTCCTCTTCGAGAACCTTCAGAACACCGATGTGCGCGATGCCGCGAGCAAACCCGCCACCCAACGCCACGCCAATGGCTGGGATTGCGCTTGGTTGTTCCGGCATGCCAGTCTTACGGGAAAGCTCCCGCCCAAAGGCTTGGACCGACCGGATTATCTTCCCCAGGCTTTTCACCGCATACCTCACTTCCGGCCTCACCTGCGCCGGCACAGCTGAAAGCCCCACACTGCATGTAGGATGCCATAATTGCTGCACCGGATGCAGGGCACATCGGTGCTACATGCAATTACTTCAGTCGTCGGTAACCAGTTACTATTCCCACAGTACTCGGCGTGACGAAAGCACTGTAATCCTGCTAACTTGCCGACTGTATGGTGCGGGAAATTTCGGCCGGCGGCGTGGTCATCCGGAACCAGAAAGGGGTCTGGTGGATGGCCGCCATCGAACTGCCGGCGGCAGCGGATGCGCCTGTCCCCGGTGCTACCAAGCGCGTTGCCCGCGCCAAACCCAAGCCCGTACTCGCCCTTCCCAAGGGCCTGGTTGACCCCGGCGAAAAACCTCTCGAAACTGCTCTCCGCGAAGTTCGCGAGGAGACTGGCGTCACCGCGACACCAATCTGCAAGCTTGCGGACATCAAGTACGTGTACGTCCGCACCTGGGCCGGTGGCGAAAGAGTCTTCAAGATCGTGAGTTTCTACCTGTTGCATTACGAATCGGGACAGATCGACGACATCGCTCCCGCAATGCGCATCGAAGTCGCCCGGGCGCGTTGGGTGCCCTTGGAAGATGCTCCCAAGCTGCTCGCGTACAAGGGAGAAAAAGAGGTCGCACGCCGCGCGCTGGAATATGTGAAGGCCCACGCGGCTCTAGAGGTCTCAACCTGATCAACTCGTCGGCAAAAGAAGCGCCCCAGCTCACGCATAATGCTTCCATGCTCCCTGCCAAAACCATTTCCGTATCGGTAGCGCCGGCGTCCCGCCGGCTGTCGGGAAGCCATCCTGCCTTCCCAGTGAGACTGCTATTAATCGCCGCGTGCACATCTCTGTTGCTGTCCTCAGCTACAGCCAAAACGAAACGCATTCCACCCTTGGACCCAAACTATCTCCTCGCGCTCGGCACCGCCAACCGCTACCTGCAAGCCTGGCAGTCGGGCGACGTCGAGACCGGCACCGCACTGCTGAGCAGCCACGCCAAGGAGAAGGTCACGACCGACATCCTCGATGCCACTTTTTCTACGCCCGGTCCCCTGGCCTATGAGATCGGTCGCGGCAAAATGCTACGGCGCGGCCGCTACGAGTTCCCTGTCGTCCTGGTTGGACCAGCCCTGGCCAGCAAGCACGCCCGTCGCCGATTTTCGAACATAGTTATTTTGAACACTGGCAACTATGACTGGACGGTAGATAAACTTCCCTAGGCAAAGTTTTGAGCCCTCAATCGAAACCACAAATTGGAAATCCAACTCTCTGTTCTCATAGTGTCCTCCCGTGATTGGAACGTCTCTGTTCTTGAGGCCTGCTTATGAAACGCATCAATAAAGTCGCCATCCTGGGCGCCGGAACCATGGGCACCCGCATCGCCGCACATTTCGCCAACGCCTCCGTTCCCAGCTACCTGTTCGATATCGTTCCTGCCGACGCCGACGTTCCTGCCCGCAACAAGATCGCCGCCGCTGGACTCGACGCCGCAAAGAAGTCCAAGCCCGCCGCCTTCATGGAGTCATCTCTGGCCCGCTTTGTAACTGTCGGTAATTTCGAGGACGACCTGCCGAAGCTCGCAGAAGCCGACTGGATCATCGAAGCCGTGATCGAGAATCTCGACATCAAGCGGGCCTTGTTGAGGAACGTCGAAGCGGTTCGCAAACCCGGGACCATCGTCACAACGAACACCAGCGGCCTGCCAGTGGGCAAAATCGCGGAAGGATTCTCCGACGACTTCCGCCGGGCATGGTTCGGCACTCACTTCTTCAATCCGCCGCGCTACATGCGCCTGCTGGAGATTATCCCGACGCCTGAAGCGGACCGCGCCGCGATTGATGTTGTCTCGCACTTCTGCGACGTGCACCTGGGCAAAGGCGTCGTGCTCGCCAAAGACACTCCCAATTTCATCGGCAACCGCATCGGCACGTTTTCCGTGCTCAACGTGATGCGGCTGATGCAGGAGATGGATCTCACCATCGAAGACGTCGACGCCCTGACGGGACAAGCCGTCGGCTGGCCGAAGTCCGCGACCTTCCGCACCATCGACCTGGTCGGCCTCGACATTTTGGGCCACGTAGTCGGCAACATGACAGCGAACGTCCGCGACGAGCGCAACGATCTTCGTCTGCCCGAGTTCTTTACTCAGATGCTCCAGCGCAGGTGGCTCGGCGACAAGACCAAGGGCGGCTTCTACAAGAAGAATGCGGGGCGGGCGGCCTCGCCCGCCGAACCCGGCAAAGAAGATGAGCGCCTAGCCTTGGATTGGAAGACGCTTGAATATCATCCCCGCCAGAAACCGAAATTCGCCGCGCTCGACGTGGCGAAAAACCTCGAAGACACCGGCGCGCGACTTCGCCTGCTCATCGGCCTGGATGCTGCCGGCCCGCAGAAGAACGGCAAAGCGGGACAGTTCCTCTGGTCGGCGCTCTCCGATCTGTGGACTTACTCCGCCAATCGCGTCCCCGAAATCTCCGACTCCATCGTTGAAATCGACCGCGCCATGCGGCTCGGCTTCAACTGGGAACTCGGTCCCTTCGAGTTGTGGGATGCCGCCGGCGTCGAGGCCACGGTCGCCTGCATGAAGAAACAAGGCAAGCCAGTCGCTGAGAATATTGAAAAGCTGCTGGCATCCGGCCAAAAGTCCTGGTACGCCGATGATCCCAAGTCGCCCTCCGGACGCAGGTACTGGGACCTCGGAACCGGCGACTTGCAACCCGTGCAAGTCCCGGCCGGCGTGAGGTCGGTCACAGTCGCGAAAAAGTCCAACGGCGTGGTGAAGAAAAATTCCGGCGCATCTCTGGTCGATCTCGGCGACGGCGTCGGCTGCATCGAGTTCCACAGCAAGATGAACTCGCTCGGCACCGACATCGTGAGCCTCATCACACAATCCCTGAAGCCCGGGGGACCAGGAGACAACTTCGACGCCTTCGTCATGACCAACGACGCCACAAATTTCTCTGTCGGTGCAAACCTCATGTTGCTGCTCCTGAGTGTGCAGGAAGAAGAGTGGGATGACGTCGACCTCGCCATCCGCCAGTTTCAGGGCATGACCCAGGCCATCAAGTTCTCGCCTAAACCCGTAGTGGTCGGCGCGTTCGGACTGTGCCTCGGCGGAGGCACTGAAATCTCTCTGCACGCTGCGGCCCGCCAGCCCCACGCCGAGCTTTACACTGGCCTGGTCGAGGTCGGCGTCGGCCTGCTTCCCGGCGGCGGAGGCTGCAAGGAAGTGCTGCTCCGCGCCGTCGACCGCGCCGCCGCATCGCGCGGCAGAACTTCCGGCGAAGCCCTCGCGGGTTCAGTCGAAATGATGGAAGCCATGAAACGCGCCTTCGAAACCATCGCCACCGCCAAGGTAGCCACGTCGGCCCACGAAGCCCGCGCCCTCGGATTCCTCACCGAAAGCGACCGCATCACCATGAACCGCGAGCGCGTGCTCACGGACGCCAAGACCCGCGCCCTCGAACTCGTCCGCGCCGGATACGAACCGCCCGTCCCTCGCGCCGACATCCCCGCCCCCGGCGAAAATCTCCTGGCCGCCCTCAAGATGGGCGTCCACCTGATGCGCCAGGGCGACTTCATCACCGACTATGAAGTAAGGCTAGGGGGGAAGATCGCCGAAGTCCTCTGCGGCGGCCAGATCACCCCCGGAACGCCGGTCAGCGAGCAGTACATCCTCGACCTCGAGCGCGAGGGATTCAAATCGCTGTGCGGCGAGCGCAAAACACAGGAGAGGATTCAGCACACACTGAAGACGGGCAAGACGCTGAGGAATTGAGAAAGAGGCGCTCGTCCCTTCGAGCTATCAAGACATCGCCCTGTACATGTTGCGCTTATGTGAATTTATATGTATGATCGTACATAAGGAGATATGTATGGCGTACATAGAACCGGCCACGGTATTGGCTCCCAAAGCCTCGGTTCGATCCGTGGAGATCCTATACAGCACTCGCAACGGAGGATGGTCCGTAGCTCGGGTGGGGTGGGAGGGATCGGACAGGGTGGGAATCCGCTGGAACGGTTCAGAGGACGGCCCGGGCATCGGGAATCCTCAGTCTCGAGGGAACGCGACCTGGTTCATTCTGCCGGAAGAACTAGCGCAGGCGGTCTTGAACAGGTTGGATGAGATCACCATGAGCGGGCCCGGCGGGCTTCTGGAGCAATACCGCGAAATGGCAAGCGACTCCCAACAAGAAGCAGAAGCGGAAGAGTGGAGCGAAGGACTAATCGGCGATGCATCCGCGGAGGGGTGAAGTCTGGTGGCTAGCTTTCGATCCGTCCGTAGGTGGGGAGATTCAAAAAACCCGCCCGGCGCTTATCGTCAGCAACAACGGCGCCAACATCGCGCTGAACCGCTTGATCGTCGTACCACTGACCAGCCAAACCGCGAGGGTGTATCCCGGCCAAGCCCTGGTGACTCTGAACGGCGAATCGCGAAAAGCAATGGCCGATCAACTCACAACTGCTTCGAAGAAGCGCTTGCGCTCCAAGCTGGGCGAGTTGTCTCCCTCCAACGTGGCCACGGTGGAAGCCGCAATTCTTTTGCATTTGGGGATGCGGCGCTAATCCTATGAACGTGCTTCCGTGTGATGCAAGTTCGCACAGCTTCCACCGTGTTCCGTTAGACATTTTCCCGGTTTTCGCCTGAGAGTCCCCGTCACTCTGCCCTGCTACAATCGCCGGATGCGAGGATTGTTACTACTTGTCGCCGCCGCAATCGTCGGGCTCGCGACCCTGCAGTCACTTCCGCTGGCTCAGGCGCAGAAAGAATCCCCACCGGACGTGCCCGAAGCGATCCAGGCCCCCGCCGGCGAAGAAGTCGTTCTCTTCGCCCACGCCGCCGGATCTCAGATCTATACATGCCAGGCTGGCGCGGCCGGCAGATTCAGTTGGACGCTCAAAGCACCTGAGGCAGAACTGCACGATCGAAATGACAAAGTAATCGGGCAACATTTCGCCGGCCCCACATGGAAGCTAAAGGATGGCAGCGAAGTCTCGGGTCAGCTCGCGGCCCAAGTGAATTCTCTTGATGCGGACTCCATCCCATGGCTACTGGTGAAGGCCGAAAACCATTCCGGAAAAGGCCTGCTCGCCACCGTGACGACGATTCAGCGCGTCCACAGCCACGGCGGCAAGCCGCCCGCCGAGGGCTGTGACGAATCTCACAAGGACGCCGAGACCAAGCGCGCCTACACCGCCGATTATTACTTCTACGCTCCTCCTCACTGACCGAGGCTCCATAAATCGATGGAGGAAGCGTGCTGTCGGCATCTCGCCTTCCTTCCTGTGACTTCGTGTCCTTGGTGGTTGATAATAGGTGTTGGCTCAGTGCCGACTGCAGGGAGCTTCCTATGCGTGAAGTCATCATTGCCTCTTCCGTCCGCACGCCCGTGGGACGCGCTTTTAAGGGTACGCTCCGCGCCACCCGTCCCGATGAACTCGCGGCGGTCGTCATCAAGGGCGCGCTCGACCGCGTACCGCAACTTGATCCCAAAGAAATCGAAGACGTCATCCTCGGATGCGCCATGCCCGAGGCCGAACAGGGGATGAACGTAGCCCGCATCGCCTCGCTGCGTGCCGGGTTGCCGGTCGAAGTCTCGGCGTTAACCATCAACCGTTTCTGCTCCTCCGGCCTGCAAGCCATCGCCATGGCCGCCGAGCGCATCATGAGCGGCGGGGCCGAAGTCATCGTCGCCGGCGGCACGGAATCCATGTCGATGATTCCGATGGGCGGCCACAAAATCTCGCCCAACCCCTGGCTCGTGGATCACTATCCAGACGCCTATCTTTCGATGGGCCTGACGGCAGAACGTCTCGCGCAGGGCTGCGAAATCACGCGCGAGGCCGCGGATGAATTCTCCCTACACAGTCATCAAAAGGCGTTGGCCGCGATCCAGGCAGGGAAATTCGCCGACGAAACGGTGCCGGTGCCGGTGAGCTTTTCTACGCCGAATGGTTCGAAGCCCAAGCGTCAGGAAATTACCTTCAAAGTGGACGAGGGACCGCGCGCCGATACATCGCTGGGAGCGCTGCTCGCGCTGAAACCCGCGTTCCACATGAAGGGAACCGTGACTGCCGGCAACTCCTCGCAAATGTCCGACGGAGCCGCTGCCGCTGTGGTCATGTCGGCAGAGCGAGCCAAGGGTCTCGGCATCAAGCCACTGGCGCGCTACGTTTCCTTCGCGACCGCTGGATACAAACCCGAAGAGATGGGACTCGGCCCGGTGTTCGCAATTCCAAAGGCACTTAAGATGGCCGGTCTGAAGCTCTCTGACATCGACGTGATCGAATTGAATGAAGCCTTCGCCGCGCAGTCGCTGGCCGTGATCAAGGAAGCCGGATTGGATCCTGCGAAGGTGAATCCGAACGGCGGCGCGATCGCCCTGGGGCATCCGCTGGGCTGCACCGGAGCGAAGCTGACCGCCACGATCATCCGCGAACTGAAGCGCCGCAACGCGCGTTACGGGCTAGTGACGATGTGCGTCGGCGGCGGCATGGGCGCGGCAGGAATCTTCGAAAACTTGAACTAATCCTGCAAGACCGGGAAGGCACCCGAGGTATCGAATGCCAATCGATTGCGGTCTCCTTCGTGCCCTCCGAGGCTGATTGGGGGCGCGACAATGCTCTACCGACTCTATACATCCTTTTACAGAGATCAGGGTATCGTAGAAGTGGGCGGCGTCCATCGTCAGCAATCTATCGCTTAGTCTCGAGCGGATCAACCCAGTCGTTAGGAGGTGCTTAATATGCGGCTCTCCAGCCTGGTTTTTGCAGCAGTCCTGTCGTTCTCCTCCACAGTCTTCGCACAACGTCCTTCGTCGAGCAGCGCCCCCACTAGTCCGCCGCCCGCTCCGGCGCCGACTCCTGCGCCCAGCGTCTCGTCGAGCGCGAGTCCGTCGCACAGCAGCGCGTCGAGCAGTCCGAGTCCAAGCGCCAGTCCGAGCCCGAGTCCTGCGAGCTCTTCCATGGGCAGCCATTCGTCGGCCGCTTCAACTCCCGCGCCCAGCCACGTTCCAAGCTCGGTCTCGCCCAGCCCGAGTGCTGGATCGTCCTCGCGGCCGACGGCACATTCGCCTGAGTCCGAACCCGGGCGTGTGATCCCGGAGGGCAAGCTCCCCGGCGACGAGGGCAGGATCGTTCCGGCGCAGCGCATCGGCAGCACTCCGCCCCCTCAGCAGCACGAACCGAAGGCGGCGGAGCCGGATTTGCGCCGCCGAATCTGCGACAACGGACCGTGCAAGGAGCTTCCAGTTCAGCCGCCGGCCACTCCCGACCTGCGCCGCAGAATTTGCAAAGATGGACCCTGCGTGGAATGCCCGCCCGGACAGTCGGCGGGGAAGAACGGCGGCTGCGTGGCCACCCCGGCTCCGACAACAAACACAATTTCCCATCTGTGCCAACCGAACGAGACTTGGAACGGCGCGGCTTGTGTCGCGACTTATCAGTGCCGGCCGGGTGAATTCTGGAACGGCGCTCAATGCACTAACCGGACGGCTGAGTGCGCGAACACCGATGCGAGAGCCGCGATGCTGGCTCACGAAGTGCGCACGACCAGAATGGACATGGACGCCGCTTGCGTGAACCATCCTTCGGGCCAACAGTGCCGCAGCCTGAAACAAAGCTACGATTTCGCCGTGCAGCGCTACCGGATCCTCTTGAACGAGGCTCCCGTAGCCTGCCGGAGCATGTTGCTGGATCCGCTGTCCTTGTGACGTTGTCAGGTTTCGGAAATCGGCTGCCGTATCGACTTGCTTGTGGAAGGACCTTGTAGCCGTCGAGATCAAATCGGTAGACGGCATCTCACCTGTCCATCAGGCCCAAATCCCTTCGTACCTGAAACTAAGTGGCAAATCCTATGGAACTCCTTATAGACTTCAATGTTGTCCACCTGAAATATGGCATCAAACGTTTCGTCAACGACACCGGTTGGAAGTAAGAGCAATTAACCACTAAGGACGCGAAGTCACACGAAGGACTAAATGCTGAGGCCTTCCTTGGTGTACTTTCGTCCTTAGTAGTTGAAAGGCTTTGAATGTCCACGACCACAGAAGTCCCCAAGGCGAAGATTTCCGGCGGCAGTTTCCTGCTTGAAACGCGCCGCCCCGACGAAGTCTTCACCCCCGAGGATTTCACCGAGCAGCATCAACTCATCGGCCAAACTGCGGAAGAGTTCGCGCAAAACGAAATCGTTCCCAACGTCGAGAAGATGGAGCACAAGGATTTCTCCGTCACGCGAGATCTGCTGAAGAAGGCCGGCGACCTCGGCCTGAGCTCGGTCGAGATTCCCGAAGCCTACGGCGGCCTCGAGATGGACAAAGTCACCGCCGCGGTGATCGCCGACCACATAGCAAAATACGCCGGCTTCGCCACAACCTGGGGCGGACACACCGGTATTGGCACGCTGCCCATCGTCTATTTCGGCACAGAAGAACAGAAGAACAAGTATCTCCCGCGACTTGCTGCCGGAGAAATCGTCGGCGCCTACGCCTTATCTGAAGCCTCATCCGGCTCGGACGCTTTGAACTGCCGTGCCCGAGCCCAGGTTTCTTCCGATGGTAAACACTACATCCTCAACGGCGAAAAGATGTGGATCACCAATGCCGGTTTCGCCGACTTGTTCACCGTCTTCGCCAAGGTCGATGGTGAAAAGTTCACCGCGTTCCTGGTTGAAAAGACTTTTCCCGGCTTCTCCATTGGCGCCGAAGAACACAAGATGGGCATTCGCGGATCGTCCACCTGCCCCATCATCCTCAACGACTGCAAGGTGCCGGTCGAAAACGTGCTCGGCGAAATCGGCAAGGGCCACGTCATCGCCTTCAACATCTTGAACGTCGGCCGCTTCAAGCTCGGCGCCATGTGCGTCGGTGGAGGCCGCGTCTCTCTTGAACACGCCATCGCCTACGCCAAGCAGCGCAAGGCGTTCAACAAGGTCATTGCTGACTTCGGCTTGGTACGCGAGAAGATCGCCAACATGGCGACCCTGCTTTTTGTCGGCGAATCACTCGTTTATCGCACGGTCGCCCTGATGGATAGCGCCCTCAGCGAGGTCGACAAATCTGCTCCCGACGCCGCCAAACAGACACTCAAAGCCATTGAGGAGTATGCCGTCGAATGCTCGATCATTAAAGTCTGGGGCTCGGAGATGATCGACTACGTCGTCGACGAGACTGTTCAGATTTACGGAGGCTACGGCTTCGTCGAGGAGTATCCTGCCGAGCGCGCCTATCGCGACGCCCGCATCAACCGCATCTTCGAAGGCACCAACGAGATCAACCGCCTCATCATCACCGGATTCTTGCTGAAGCGCGCCATGAGCGGCCAGCTGCCACTCATGCCCGCCATCAAGAAACTGATGGATGACGTTCTCTCCGGTCCCAGTATGGGTGAAGAGATGGAAGGTCCGCTCGCCGACGAGCGAAAGCTGGTCGGGCAGGCAAAGAAACTCGGCCTGTTCGCCGCCGGAGCAGCCACCCAGAAATACATGCAGGCGATTCAAGACCAGCAGGAGATCATGGGCGCCATCGCCGACATGACGATTGAGACCTACGCCATGGAGTCAGCCGTGCTGCGCGCGCAGAAGATCGTCGAAGCGAAAGGCGAATCCGATGCGGCTCTTCCCGTTGCCATGACCCGCGTCTACCTCTCGCAAGCGATAGAGAAAGTCGAGTCCGCAGCCAGAAAAGTGATCGCCGCCGTAGCCGACGGCGACATGCTGCGCACCCAGCTGGCGATTCTCCGCCGCCTGGCAAAATACGAACCCTTCAACGCCATCGAACTCCGGCAGCAAATAGCGCAGAAGACAATCGAGCGCGGGAAATTTACTCTGAACTAGAACTTTGTTCTCGTTCATCATGGCATGATCTTGACGCCAAAGCTAAGAAATCTGGCTGAAAAGCTGAGTCGGGGAGTAGTTCTGCGACGTCGTCTTCCCGCCGAATTCCAGCGTTTGACGCTTTATGTGACTCCCGAGGCTGGTCTCCGCCACTGGGCGAGCTTGTCGCGAGTCGATCCGCACCTGTTCCGCATGGCAGGCGAACTTGTTCAGCCGGGGGCCGTAGTATGGGACGTGGGGGCGAATCTCGGCCTGTTTGCATTTTCCGCGGCAGCACGGGCGGGGCGTACCGGCTTCGTGCTGGCAGTTGAGCCCGATATCTGGCTCGCGCACCTGATGAGCCGCTCATCGCGCCTGATCGCGCGGCGCCACCTCCCCGTGGCTCCAGTTAAAATTCTGTGCGCCTCGGTGTCACGCGAATCCCGTGCAGCTGAACTTGAGATCGCGGAACGGGCACGGGCTTCCAACCATGTGTATGGCGTCTCTGGATCTACGCAGGCGGGAGGACATCGCAATCTCCAGCCCACTGTGTCCATTGCACTGGATTCTCTGGCGACCTCGTTTCCCGTTCCTCACGTTCTTAAAATTGATGTTGAGTCCCACGAGTTCGAAGTTCTGAGCGGGGCACTGCGGTTGCTGGAGCGCGCTCGGCCAATTATCTGGTGCGAAGTGGACCCTTCAAACGCGGAGGCAGTTTCTGAGTTACTGCGTAGTTATGACTACAGACTGTTCGGCGCAGATGCTGATCCTCATCCACCGATCGAGCGGGCGTGGTGGAATACTTTGGCGGTACCAGAAGAAAAAGCGGTGCTTGGCGAAGCAAAGGAGCAGGTCTCCCACAGCGCCATCCCGCCAGTGAAGTACAAGCCTGCGTGAATCGAACCCATAGGGTCACAGAGATCCTGTCAAGATATTCCGTGGCGATTAGATCGGAATCCGCACATACGACACAAACGCCACTCGCTTGCTGTCTGGCGACCACGAGGGCACGTTGATCGTCCCCTGCCCGCCAAACAATTTCGCCAGCACCGTAATCTTCCTGTCGCTGAGCGACATCAGCCGCAGCATGACATCCTTGTTTTCGGGATGCCCGGTCACGTCCGCCTCGTAGGTGAGAAACACCATCCAATCCCCATCCGGCGAAATGTGTGGGAACCAGTTGTTGAGCTCGTCCGCGAAGACCTGCTCCTGCCCCGTGCCATCGGCCTTCATGCGCCAGATCTGCATGTGGCCAGTGCGCTCGGAGTTGAAATAAATGTATTTCCCGTCGGGTGAATATTCCGGGCCATCGTCGAGACCCTTCGCCGTCGTGAGCCGCGTCTCTTCACCTCCGGCAGCGAGGACTGCATAGATGTCGAACTCTCCGTCGCGCTGGCCGACGAAGGCTAGCGTCTTTCCATCCGGCGACCAGCCGTGCCAGTACGATGGCGCCTTCTGCGTGATGCGACGCGGAGCCCCGCCCCCTATCGGCACAATGTAGACGAGCGATTCGTGGCCGTCCTGCGAGTTGTCGCTGATCGCAAGCTGTGTCGCGTCTGGTGAAATTCCGTGATCGTTATTGCAACGCGTGGCGAAACCTGTGTCAATCGTGGTTGGCTTGTCGCCATCAACCCCCAGGCGCTCGATTCGGCCATCACGGTTAAACAAGAATGCACTGCCATCGCGCATCCAGTTGGGCGCTTCGAATCGCCCAGGCGCAACGTAGGCCACCCGACGGTCGGTGGAGTCGATCGCGATCGTTTCCAGCGCGCTGTAAAGTGTCGCCTGAGCCGCTGGCCCCGGCTTAGGCGTCTCCAGAGAGACATTCGAGAACACGGCCTTCTCAACCACGTCCTTGTCGTGGGAGCACACACCAATGCCGGCGTAAAACGTGCCCTGCAGTGGAATTCGCAGCCATCCCCCGGCAACTTTCGGATCTTCCGAGTCTCCGGACAGAGACATGTAGACATAATCCCCGCGCTTGGCGATGCGCAGCCGTTTGGGAGCCGAGATATTCGACTGAATCTCGTGGGTCACCGCGCCTTTCTCGTCGCGGAATTGCAACGAGGTCAAGCCGCTGGCGTGCAGCGCCACGTCCGCGTAGACGGAGTCGCCGTCCAGAGTCTGCCGCAGAATCAGCACCGCCTTCTTGTGCTCATTCCCACTCTTGCTCAGGAATGAGATCTCGGCCGTCAGCGTCACATCCCCGGAGACTTTCTTCCACACATACTGAAAGGCGTCCGCCACCGACCACATGTTCTCGCCGCTGCCGGAGACTGTGTAGGCGTGATTCGCCCCGTCATACTCCACCGAGCCCGCATGCAGCACCGCACCAACGTCTCCATGCCCTTCAAACACTCCGACCGGACCGGCCGCACTCTGCGCGGAGGCGCAGTAGGTTGCTACCGGACACAAACAGAAGAAACCGCAAGCCCACGCGATCAGCGATAGGTGCTGCTGGCTCTTGCGCATGAGTCCTCCTGACACAGGGATCGAGAAAGCAAGATTCGGCAACCGGAGGATTGTAAATCGAAAGGCGGAGTGGCGCCCGTAGCGACGGCGTTCTTCTGATGCAAATGTCGGGGCATTTCTGGTAAAACCCTTGCATGAAAACGATTCGCTCCGTGATCGCCATTGTCTTCAGCCTTTTGATCGTCGCGACCCTTTCCGCGCAGCAACCCAGTTCTCCCTCCACCGGCCTCGCACTCACGCCGCCCATGGGTTGGAACTCCTGGAACAAGTTCGGCTGTAACGTCAGCGAAGACATGATCAAGAGCATGGCCGATGCCCTGGTGAAATCCGGCATGAAAGATGCCGGCTACCAGTACGTCAACATTGACGATTGCTGGCAGGTCAGCCGCGACGAGCATGCGAACATCGTCGTCGACCCGCAACGCTTCCCGCACGGGATGAAAGCGCTAGGCGACTACCTTCACTCACTAGGACTGAAATTCGGCGTCTATTCCGACGCCGGTACGCAAACCTGCGCCGGACGCCCCGGCGGACTCGGCCACGAATATCAGGATGCGATTCAATACGCGGCGTGGGGTGTCGACTATCTGAAATATGATTGGTGCCACACTTCCACGCAGGACGCCAAAGCTTCCTACGCCAACATTCGCGCCGCCCTCGACGCTGCCGGCCGCCCCATCGTGCTGAGCATCTGCGAGTGGGGCACAGCCAAGCCCTGGTTGTGGGGCAAGGACGTTGGCGGCAACCTGTGGCGTACAACTGGCGACATCACTGACAAGTTCGCCGGTTCCGAGAAGTGGCCCGACGGCACCTGCTGCTCCAACGGCCTGCTGGCGATTCTCGACCAGCAGGTCGGCCTCGAGTCCTATGCCGGGCCCGGCCACTGGAACGATCCGGACATGCTCGAGGTTGGCAACGGCGGAATGACCGACGTGGAATATCGGACGCATTTCAGCCTGTGGGCGATCCTGGCCGCGCCACTCATCGCCGGCAATGACCTGCGCAATATGCGGCCTGAGATTCACGACATCCTGAACAACAAAGAAGTCATCGCGGTGAATCAGGATGCGCTAGGTCGCGAAGGCACCCGCGTCGCGAAAAGCGGCGATTTGGAAGTCTGGGCGAAGCAGTTGAAGGACGGAAGCCGTGCCGTGGTGCTCCTCAACCGCGGCGCATCCGAGCAGAACATAACCGTAGCGTGGCAAGATCTCGGATATCCCAGTCACCTGAACGGAGCCGTCCGCGACTTGTGGCAGCACAAAGACCTGGGAAAATTCACCGAAAAGTTCTCCGCGCCGGTAGCCTCGCACGGCGTGGTGATGCTTACCGTGAGCCCCTAGGAATGGACTCGACACAAGAACCCTTTTCGACTCTATCATCCTGAGCGGAGCAAGTGCTTCGCGAACGCGAAGCACTTGCGTAGTCGAAGGATCCCTGCCAGCGTCAAACACCCGGGACCGTCCCAAGCAATCTTATGATGTCTAATGGAAACCTTGACGGGCCCGTGATCGCATTGGCAGATAAGGGATCCTTCGACTCCGTGGCGATTCGCTGCCGCGAAGCGGCCACTCCGCTCAGGATGACACCGCTCTTGAGTGTCGCGGGAAGATGAGGTCAGGAATTATTGCTACTGTTCTTCTTCAGCTCTTCCATCACACTCTGAATCAACTCCTTCGCGTCAGCCAGGCTCTTCATGATGATCTGGATGTCCATCACCGGCTTGCCCGGCCAGCGCTGGCTCTGGCAGTAGACACCGTGCTGACCCACCAGCGCCATAGCGTCGGTGATCGTGTCCATGGTGACGGCGAGCCGCCCGCGGGGCACGCCCATCATCGTCTCGTAGTGCTCCAACTCTTCCTGCTTCTCATCGAATACCGGCATAGAGCGATTGTAACCGCCGGTGCGAGAGAGCATAATAGCTACGTTCTGCTGACATTTTTCTCGCTGACACGTCAAAATCCCTTAATGCCGCAAACCATCAAAGGAGAGACCATGCCAAAACAACTCGCCCTCTTCACATGTGTGATTTTCGCTCTAACCCTGCTCGCTTCCGCCCAAGGCAACCGCCCCAGCCCCGCCGCCTCTGCATCATGCGATCTCGGCGGCGGCAAGACCATCAAAACCGACTACTCCAGCCCGCGCCTAAAAGGACGTAAGATGATTGGCGAACACGACCCCTACGGTCAGGTCTGGCGTACGGGCGCCAACGAAGCCACCACCTTCGTGACCAGCGCCGATGTCAATGTTGGCGGCAAGGCTGTGCCCGCTGGCAGCTATACCATCTTCACCGTACCCAACCCCGACAAGTGGACCCTGATCATCAACAAGAAGACAGGCGAATGGGGCATCCCTTACAAGTATGAAAGCGACGAACTGGCTCGCGTGGACATGAAAGTCTCGAAGCTGCCCGCGCCGATCGAGAACTTCACCATTGCCTACGACAACTCCGGCAGCGGCTGCACTCTGCGACTCGACTGGGATACGACCCGGGCGTCGGTCGACATCTCGGCGAAGTAACGCCGGAGCACGCACCGTGATTGTTGATTTCCTGATTACTGATTGAGAACTCGCGACTGTCAAAGTCGAGCCCCGCGCGCGACTTTTCAATTAGCAATCAAGAATCAACAATCAACGATTCTCCGTCAGGGTACAATTCTCCTAACAGCATCCCCACGGGAGGTGTTCCCATGCCCGTCTACGATTATGTTTGCCTCGATTGTCACAAGGCCTTCGAAACGGTCCTAACCCTGAACGAACACGACAAGGAAGTCGCCAAGTGTCCGCACTGTGGCAGCCAGAACGTTGAACAGGAGGCCGCTGCATTTTTTGCGGTGACGTCTAGAAAAAGCTAGCGCAATTCCAGCGCTGGTGACGCCCGCGCTGAGGGTCAGTTGCGGCCGGTGAGTTTGGCCAAGAAGGGGAGATTTGTGTCCTGCAAACGAAGGCGTATCTTGATTTCGTGATCGTTGATTCTTAACTGAAATTCCAACTCAACCCCGATTCAGTCAACAATTTAGGCGGTGGGTTTCCACCGCAAAACAGGCTTCCTGGCCGCCGCCGTCTCATCGAGCCGCGAAACCCGTGTGGAATGCGGGGCATCGAGCACCGTCTGCGGATCTTCTTCCACCTCTTCCGCAATGGATCTCATCGCCTCGATAAACAAGTCCATCTCTTCCTTGGACTCGCTTTCCGTCGGCTCAATCATCAGCGCACCCGGCACAATCAGCGGAAACGCCGTCGTATAAGGATGGAATCCATAATCGATCAGCCGCTTGGCGATGTCCATGGTCCGCACGCCCTTCTTCGCCTGCAACTTGTCGCTGAAGACGACCTCGTGCATCGTCGGCGTAGAGTACGGCAGGTGGTACGTGCCCTCGAGTCCCTTGCGAATATAGTTGGCATTCAGCACCGCGTCTTCGGTCGTCTGCCGCAACCCGTCCGGGCCATTCGCCTGAATGTAGGCGAGCGCCCGCACGAACATGCCAAAGTTTCCGTAGAATGCGCGCACTCGTCCAACTGATTGCGGACGATCGTAATCGAAACCCAGCGTGCCATCGGTCTTCGTCACAACGACCGGACGCGGCAGAAAAGGCTCCAAAGCTTTCTTGATCGCCACCGGCCCCGAACCCGGCCCACCCCCTCCGTGCGGCGTTGAAAACGTCTTGTGCAGATTCAAGTGCATCACGTCGACGCCGAAATCGCCCGGACGCACCTTGCCCACCAGCGCGTTCATGTTCGCGCCGTCCATGTAGAGGAGGCCGCCCTTGGCGTGAAGAATGTCGGCAATCTTGTGAATATTCTGCTCGAAGATTCCCAATGTGTTGGGATTGGTAAGCATCAGCGCGGCGACATCTTTATTCATCTGCGCTTCCAGAGCCCCAATGTCCACCATGCCCCGTGAATCCGATTTTAGATTCTCAACCGCATAGTTCACCATCGCTGCCGTCGCCGGATTGGTGCCATGCGCCGAGTCCGGAATCAGAATCTTCTTTCGCGCATTCCCCTGCGACTGGTGATAGGCCCGCACCATCAGCAGCCCGGTCATCTCGCCGTGCGCGCCCGCCGCGGGCTGCAGCGTAATCGCATCCATGCCCGTGATCTCTAGCAGGCATTCGCTCAACGTCTTCAGGATGAGCAACGCCCCCTGCGAAATCCTCTCGGGCTGATAAGGATGCCCGTTCGCGATTCCCTCCACCCGCGCCACCGCTTCGTTCACCCGCGGGTTGTACTTCATCGTGCATGAGCCCAGCGGATACATCCCCAGATCAATCGCGTAATTCCACGTCGAGAGCCGCGTGAAGTGACGAATGATCTCGATCTCGCTCACCTCGGGCATGTTCCCCAAATCTTTTCTCTCCACCCCACCGAGCAGCGCGGCCGTGTCCACTTCCGGAACATCCAGCGGCGGAAGCTTCCAAGCCGCCTTCCCCGCCGAGGACTTCTCGAAGATCAATCCTTCGTTCTGATTGACGTGGCGCGTGGCTTTGCGCGTCATACGTTTCATCGCGCCACCTCCTCTACGTCAACTTCCTCTTTGCCCGATCGCACCGAACGCTCGCTCTCGGCCACCAACCCCACCGCCGTGTCGATCGCGGTGCGCGTGGTCATCTCCGTGCAACACCACAAAGCCGCATTCCCCAGTTCGGGATAAAACTTCTTCAGAGGCAACCCGCCCACCATCTTGTGTCCCAACAGGCGACCGTTGACCGCGTAGGGATCTTCGCTCGTCTGGACCACGAACTCGCTAAATCGTGGCGCACTGCCGAACAACACCTTCCCGTGCTTGGCAAACTGACCCGCAGCGTAAGCGGTCTTCGCCAAGTTCTGCTTAGCGAGCTCTTTCAAACCAACCTTGCCGTAGACGGTCATAAAGATATTGACCATCAGCGCAATCAGCGCCTGGTTGGTGCAGATATTCGACGTCGCCTTCTCCCGCCGGATGTGCTGCTCGCGCGTAGCCAGGGTCAGCACAAACCCACGCTTGCCATGCTTGTCGGTGGTCTGCCCCACCAACCGGCCCGGCATCTGCCGCACATATTTCTCTCGCGTCGCAATCACACCGCAGTAGGGCCCGCCAAATCCCATCGGAACCCCGAACGACTGCGCTTCCATCGCGATGACATCAGCCTCTCGCGGCGGCTCAACAATTCCCAGCGATACCGCCTCGGCAATCGACACCACCAGCATCGCCCCGTGCTTATGCGCGATCTCCGCAATCGCCACCACATCTTCAATCGTGCCGAAGAAGTTCGGCGACTGGACTAAAACCGCCGCAGTCTCTGCCGTAATCGACTTCTCCAGCTCTTTCAAATTGAGCCGCCCATTCTCGCCAAAACCCGCGACCGTCAACGGCATCCCCTGATGCGTCGCGTAAGTCGCCAGCACCTCGCGATACTCCGGATGCAAGCTCCGCGCCACCACTACCGATCGTCGCCCCGTGAGCCGAACCGCCATCATCACGGCCTCAGCCGCCGCGGTCGAGCCGTCATACATGGAAGCGTTCGCCACCTCCATACCCGTCAGCTCGCAGATCATGGTCTGAAATTCGAAGATGGATTGCAGTGTCCCCTGCGAAATCTCCGCCTGGTAAGGCGTGTAAGCGGTGAGAAACTCGCCGCGCGAAATCAGCGAATCAATAACGACTGGCCGGTAATGAAAGTAAGCACCCGCACCCAGAAAGCTCGTATAACCGTCGCCATTCTCGCGCGAACGCTGCCGGAAGAAGTCCACAATCTCCGACTCCGCCATCTGCCGAGGAATCTTCAGATCGCGATTCAGCCGGTATTCCGCCGGAATCGGCGCAAACAGGTCGTCCACCGAGCGCAAGCCAATCGCCTTCAGCATGGCCTCGCGGTCGGCAGGAGATTTAGGTAAATAGCGCATATAAAATCTGTTAGATGTACTAACCGTTCGTTGGAATCATGGCAGAGTTGGTCTCAGCCAAACCATGCGGCAGGTCACAGAATTTCGATTGCCCATTTCCAACACTTCGTATGGCGTCATCCTGAGCGCAGCCGTTCTTCAGGCGGAGCGGAAGGATCTCGCGTGGAGCACATTCGCCCTAAGGTCCAGAAATGTTGGGGCGTAGCCAAGGCTGTTCCTCAGTGTCCCGCCTCTTCCGCCACGAACTTCTCATAGTCCGCAGCCGACATCAGCGCATCCAGTTCCTTCGGATTCTTCAGCGCGATCTTCACCATCCACGCCCCATGCGGATCCTTATTCACCTTCTCCGGCGATGTAGCCAACTCCGCATTCACCTCGATGACGGTTCCAGAAGCAGGAGCATACAAGTCAGAGACCGCCTTCACCGACTCGACAGTGCCAAACGTCTTGCCCGCCGCAAGTTCCGTGCCCACCTTAGGCAACTCGACAAACACAATGTCACCCAGGGACTCCTGCGCGTAATCCGTAATACCGATCACACCAGTCGACCCGCTAGTCTGAATCCACTCATGCTCTTTCGTATATTTGCGACCTGTTGGATAAACCATAAAAGCTTCTAGCTCCTGGCATCGATCTCGTAGCGCCGCCGTCCTGGCGGCAGTCGCGGCGGCGTCCTCGGCGCCGCACCCGAGGGCGGGACGCCCCTCGGCGCTACAATTTCATTTTTTAGGCCGCCTATAAAAAGGCGTTGGCACCACCACCGCCCCCACGCCCAGCCCCCGAATCTCCACATTGACCGCTGTCCCAATCGCAGCAAACTCCGGCGGAACATAAGCCAGCGCGATATTCTTCTTCAAGAACGGCGCCGGCGACCCGCTGGTCACATTCCCAATCTCGCGCCCTCCGTCGTCCACCACCTTGTATCCATCCCGCGCAATCCCGCGCCCGGTCATCTCCAGGCCGACCAAAGTACGCTTCACCCCGGCAGCACGCGCCTTCTCCAGCGCCTCCCGTCCAACGAACCCCGGCTTCTCCATCTTGCAGAAGCGGTCAAGCCCTGCTTCCCAAACATTGATCGTATCGGAAATCTCATGCCCGTAGAGTGCAAGCTTCCCTTCCAGCCGCAAAGTGTTGCGTGCACCTAAGCCGCATGGCACAACCCCAAACTCTTTGCCTGCCTGCAGAACTTCATTCCACATACGCGCACTAGCCGCCTCATCCGTAGGAATGTAAATCTCGAACCCGTCCTCCGCCGTATACCCCGTGCGTGCAATCAAAATGTTGCGCAGCCCACAGACCGTCCCCCGCGTGACCCAGTAAAACTTCACCGCACGTAAATCCGCGTCCGTCAGCTTTTGCAGCAGATCCACACCCTTGGGCCCCTGGATGGCAATCTGCGTGAAGTCATCCGAAAGATTCTCCACCGCGCAGTCAAACGGCCGCGTGTTCTCGCGCACCCAGTTGAAGTCTTTCTCACGCGTGCCCGCGTTGATTACCAGCAGGTACTCAACGTCGCCCAGCCTGTGGACGATCACATCGTCCACAAACGTCCCCTCCGGGTAGAGAAGGGCCGAATACTGCGCTTGTCCCACTGCCAGCCGCGAAGCGTCATTCATTGAAATGTGCTGCACCGCCGCCAGTGCCTGCGGCCCCGCCAGGCGAATGTCGCCCATATGGCTGACATCGAAAATGCCCACGCCCGTGCGCACCGCCATGTGCTCGGCAATGATGCCGCATCCAATCGATGCCGGATACTCCACCGGCATGTCCCAGCCATTGAACTCCACCATCTTCGCCCCCATCTGGCGATGGACGGCATTCAACGCAGTCTTGCGGATGGCGGAACTGCTGGGATTTTCGTGCGTGGTCGCTTCAACAGCGGACAAGCAAGACCTCAATCAGCGCAGCGGCTGGCCTGCTGAGATGGTGTGACTGATAACGGTAGCACGTGGTTTTTCAGGCGGTCAAACTTGTATGTTTTGGGGTATGAATCGCTCGTCGGGAACAATGTGACGAACCGTTTTGTTTGATATTATAATTAACATATCAATATGCACCGGAGGCCTCGATGAAACTCAAACTCCGTTCGGTTGGTACATCCACTGGTGTTTTGCTGCCGAAGGAAATGCTGGTTCGCCTCAAGGTCAAAAAAGACGACAGTCTTTTCGCTGTGGAAACACCCGAAGGCTATCTGCTTACCCCATACGACCCCGAAGTTGAAAGACAGTTGAGTAAGGGTCGGGAGTTCATGGCAAGATATCGTGAGACCTTCAAGGCCCTGGCGAAGTGAAACGCCCGAAATGGATAGACCCCCGAGCCCTAATCTTGCTGCACGGGGAAACCTTGGCCGAGCACGGTGGCCTCCCCGGATTGCGCGAAGCGTCGGCCCTCGACGCAACACTCGCCCGGCCGCGCCACCTGCACACTTACGAACCGGAATCGGATCTGGCGCGGTTGGCGGCCTCATATGGCTTTGGCATCGTACGCAACCATCCTTTCAACGATGGCAACAAACGCCCGGGCTTCCTCGCGATTGGCCTCTTCCTGGCGCGCAACCGGCGGAAATTAACTGCAAATTCCGTCGAGGCCATCGCCATCATCTGGCGCCTGGCCGAGGGCAAACTCACGGAATTAGAGCTTGCTTCGTGGATCCGACAAAACAACGAAGCTGCGGACGACTAGCGGGACCAGACCCGTGGTTTAGGGGGGCTACCGCTAACGAGATTACCGCCCGAACTGCACCGTGACCCGTGCTCCGGCGGTCACATGTGTCCCGGCTGCCGGAGACTGCTGCCGCGCCACGCCGCTGCCCACGGCTTCGAGTTCAATCCCAGCATCCTGAGCAGCTTCCACAGCACTGCGAACGGTCTTGCCGACAAACGACGGGACCTCGATTCCGCCCTGCTCGACATCCAGGACCACGGTGCCGGTCACAGGGAGCATGGCTTGCACAGACGCTGCCGCATCCGCTGCGCTCGGAGTTTTCGGCTGGGGCGCTTGCCCCTTGATTCCGATCACGGCTTCGGACGCCGTCTCAGTCTCCCGCATCGCCGCTTGCATAATTCGTCCGTCGTCCCCGGCGTTCGTGGGGGTGTTCGCCCGCGCCGCACTCGGTTTCGCAGACGCCACCTCCCCCGAGTCTCTATTCACCTCAGCCGTCTCCAGGGGTTCGCCCAAATGATCCGGCGTCCCCTCTTCCAAATCCCTCTCCTTCGTCTTGGCCGCAGCCAGCAGCCACTGGTGCTGGGGCGCGAGCGGCAGATCATGCGGCACGTGCAGATATTCCAGCACCTGCTGCGAAATGCGATGGAACACTGGAGCCGCAACCTGCCCGCCCTGGTGCAGTCCCACCGCCGAATCCAGAATCACCGCCACCACAACCTGCGGACTGTTCACCGGCGCAAATCCCGCAAACGATCCGATGTACTTCGTCTTCGAATACGCTCCAGTCGCCGGATCCACCTTCTGCGCCGTCCCCGTCTTCCCCGCCGCCGAATAGCCTTCCAGAATCGCCTTGCGTCCGGTTCCCTCGAGCACGACTTTTTCCATCATCGAGCGCATCTGAGCTGCGGTGTAAGAAGAAATCACGCGGCGCGAGTTCGCCTGATGAAACGCCACCGTCTGCGGCGAATTCCTTAAATCAGTATTGGGCGGCACGGTGCCCGCAACAATGCGCGGCGCCACCCATATACCGTCATTGGCGAACGTCGACACCAGTCCCGACAGTTGCAGGGGCGAAATGCCAATCTCCTGCCCCATGGAAATCGCAGCCATCGAAACCCGCGACCAGCGGCTCACCGGCTTGGTCAGCCCGCGCGTCTCTCCCGGCAGCTCGATCCCGGTTGGCTGGCCGAATCCAAACGCGCGAATGTATTTGTAGAACCGATCCTCTCCCAGTCGGAGCGCAATCTTGATCGCGCCCACGTCGCTCGACTCCGCCAGCACGCCCCACACCGGCAGCAACCCATGAGGCTTCGCGTCGCGGATGCGCATCCCGTTGTAAACGATCGCGCCCATCTGGCAGTCAAACACTTCATTCGGATTCGTAACCTTCTCTTCGAGCGCCGCCGAGATCGTCACCAGCTTGAACGTCGATCCTGGCTCGTACACATAACTCACCGCGCGATTGGTCAGCGCGCCGGGAGTAATCTGTTTCCGCAGATTCGGATTGAAGGTCGGACGGTTGGCCAGCGCCAAAATCTCTCCCGTATGCGGATTCTCAACAATCACCGTCCCCGCAATCGCACGCGTGTCCGCGATCGCCTGCTCCAGCTCCTTCTCCGCGATGTACTGAATATTCTTGTCGATCGTCAGGACAAGATTCTCGCCCGGCTCCGGCTGCTGCTCCACGTCAGAGAACCATTGCCTACGCGCATCCACCGAGATAAACATCTTCCCCGGCTTCCCGCGCAGCTCCTCATCAAAAGCATGTTCGATGCCGCTCTGCCCGGAATCCTCCATGCCGACAGATCCCAGCACCTGCGCCGCCAGATCGCGCGCCGGATAAAACCGCTTCGGCTCTTTCTGAAAGTGAATACCCTGCAGGCTGAGCGACTTGATGCGCTCAATCGTCTCATCATTGGCTTTCCGCGCCACCCAGCAGAACGTCTTGTGATTGCGGCAGTCGGCAAGAACAACGTTGTAATCGTCGCCCGTGATGCGGGTAACAAGATGAACTGCGGTGGGCAGGTCCCTGACTTCCGTAGGCACGGCAAATGCCGAGTCGACGAGCACCGACATCGCCAACTCGCGCCCCGCCCGGTCGTAGATCACGCCGCGCTTAGCCGAGAGCGGAATCTCCCGCTGCTGCTGATGCTCCGCCTGCTTCGCGAACCTGCCGTAACTGAAAATCTGCAGCTGCACCAGCCGTAAGCAGATCGCCAAGCACCAGAACAGAAGCATCGCGCCCAGCAAGTAAAGCCGCGAGTGCTCGCCGAATCTAAAGTCGTTCGTTGCCATGCGTCTTCTCAGACTTTGTCATTCCGACGAAGCGCAGAGCGCAGAGGAGGAATCTGCTTCCTGCCGCCGCCGACAAACAGCAGATTCCTCGTCGCGTTCGCTCCTCGAACGACAAGACTTTTGAGATCAAATCACCTAAGACAAACATGGCGGCCCACCGCAAGGCGGACCGCCAAAATAAGATCATGTGGGGACAGCCGCCCTCGGCTGTCCATGCCTCGAGCGAAGCTCGGCTGCTATCACAGTACCGGCCTCTTATTGCCCCGCCAGCACCGTAATCGGACTCGCGCTAGCCAGCACCGGCCCGCTCGCGTCCGCCGACGAAGCATCCATGCGGATCACCTGGCCCGGCACCGGCGGAACCAGCCCCATCCGCCGAGCCATCACATCAATCCGCTCCGGATCGCGCAACGAAGCATCCTCCAGCTTCAGCGCCCTGTTCATCTCCGTAGCCGCACTCAGCGCACGCTTGTCCGACTCGATCTGGTACCCATACTCAATCGCCTTGAAATGCTGCCACGCATACATAAAGACGAACAGGAACAGGCAACACAGCGCGGTCGCGAACTGCTTCATCTCGCGATTGCGCCGCGGATCTTCCACCTTCACCAGCCGCGAGTTATCGATCGCTTTGGCGAAGTAAATCTCCGGCGTCCCCGTCCACAACGTACGCCGCCCCGCCACCGGTCCTGCAATCCGCATTGCCACCGCTGCTGCTGCCATTTATGCCGCTCCCGCGAAAACTTCGTCGCCCTGTATCGAAGGAATCTGCAGCTCATAGAGCCGCTGTAATTCCATCACCTCGGAGACCTGCTGCCCGCAAACCGCGCGCTCAGCCCGTTCCACCATCGTCATCAAATCCTGAATCAGTGTGCCCGTGTACATGTCCCTCAACCTCAATTTGGATTCCTACCACGGAACCCGTTAAACCCTGGCTTCGGGCTTCAGCTTTCGGGCTTCGGCTTGCCGGATGTTGTTGAAGCCCGACAGCCGAAGCCTGAAGCCCGATCTTAAGTGCCCGGCACCGCCATCACAGCTATGCCGGGAGACTCCGGCAGTTTCTCCGGAGCCTAAAAGCTCACCCCAAGCCCATGTGGGGACAGCCGCCCTCGGCTGTCCAGCCGAGCAAAGCTCGGCTGCCTTTTGGTGGCGCAACGCTTTAAGCGCTGCGATCAAAACCTTACAAAGAACAAGGGCTTTAGCCCCTGAGGGCGCCCCCAAAACTGTTCGGCCTCGCTGAAGCCCGATAGCCGAAGCCCGAAGCCCGCCTTTAGATCTTCTCCGCCGCCCGCAACTTCGCGCTGCGTGCCCGCGGATTGCGATCGTTCTCTTCTTCAGTTGCCGTTACCGGCTTCTTGGT
Source organism: Acidobacteriota bacterium (assembly GCA_003225555.1). Lineage (GTDB taxonomy): Bacteria > Acidobacteriota > Terriglobia > Terriglobales > Acidobacteriaceae > Sulfotelmatobacter. The sequence continues at coordinate 48,763 of QIAM01000001.1, forward strand.
CAGCAAACGAAAGTACCTGTCCTTCATCGCACCTTCGCGGAAGGCATCCTTTACGATGCGATCCTCCAACGAATGAAAGCTGATCACCACCACCCGTCCGCCTGGCTTCAGAATCCGCGGCGCCGCTTCCAGCAGCGCCTTCAGATCGTCGAGTTCGCGGTTTACGAAGATTCGGAGCGCCTGGAAAGTTCGCGTCGCAGGATGAATTCGCCGTTCTTCCCGATTCATTGGCCGGGCCGCGGCTGATATCACATCCGCAAGTTGTGCGGTAGTCTGTATCGGCCGCGACCGGACAATGGCTCTGGCGATTCTCCGCGACCTCCTTTCCTCTCCGAATTCGTAAATCACATCGGCAAGCTCGCGCTCGTCGAGGTGGTTTACCACTTGTTCGGCGGTACGCTCCGACCGCGGATCCATCCGCATGTCCAGAGGCCCATCCGCCTGAAAACTGAATCCGCGTGCCGCGCTGTCGAGCTGCAAGCTGCTGACTCCGAGGTCGGCCAGCAAACCGTCGATGGTCGTGGGTCGTTGGTCGTTCGTCAGATCCGCAAACGATCCGTGCCTGAGGTCGACGGTCGGCCAGTCGGTCTGGCCGGAGCCCGAAGCCCGAAGGCTGAAGCCCGCGATTTCAATCGCCGCCGGATCCTTATCGACCCCAATCAAATGTCCCGGTGCGCCCAGGCGTCTTGCGATTTCGTAACTGTGGCCGCCCAAGCCCACCGTGGCGTCGATATAGGTCCCGCCACGCCGCACGTTTAAGAAGTCGATCGCTTCTTTTAAAAGAACCGGCGCATGGCGCGCTTCCCTTCCACCACCATGCCCAACCCCCTGAGGGGTGTCTGTTGAACCCTCGCCCACTAGATGCCCAATTCGTCGAGCGTCTTCTCATCCTCAGGCGTGAACTTCTCTTCTTGAATCTCTCGTTTGAACAGCTCCAGGTTCCTGACCACCATGAACGTCAAGTTCCCCAGAACCGCTACCTCGCCCTTGATCTGCCCCGACTCGCGCAGCAACTGCGGCAGCAACAATCGTCCCTGCCCATCCATCTCTACCTGCTGCCCGTAGTAGTTCGTCCGGTCCAGAAATTTTTTCTTCGTAGGATTGAAATTGGAGAGCCCTGCCAGCTTCTGCTCGATCCGTTCCCATTCCTCGAAGGGATACACTTGAGCAACCTTCCCATCCAGACTCGTGATGTAGAATTGCTGACCATATTTCTCGTCGATCACCCGCTTGAACTCGGCAGGGACCTTGAGACGTCCCTTTTCGTCGACCCGAGTTGGATGATTGCCGCGAAACATGTTCTTTGTCTTTGCTTGTCATCCTGAGGCGACATGCTCTTCGTCGCCGAAGGATCTGGGCGCGCCGTGCGAATCGCCCGCGTTCTTTGCGGGCGAATAAATCGCACGCTTGGCGCGCATCCGTATCGGCTACCGCAACAACCAGGGAGGAGGGCAACACCACACAAAATCGGGTCAACTTCGGGCGGTTTGGGCTGTTTATCGTGCTTTTGGGTCGGTTTCCCACCGGCTCCTCGTTATCAGCTCCTAACTCCCACGGCCCTTACTGCTCTCACCACTTTCTACCACTTTTGTCCACATCTTACCCGTAAGTCGTTTATTGTCAAGCAGAAACTGCAAGGTTGCAGTCCCACTTGGGCACTGATTTCGGAAAGTACGAGGACTTGTGGTTAACTTCGAAAGCCGCCACAAGGGGTTGCGTTTACGCTCTTTATTCCTTCGCTATTGTTTCGCTAAGATTTCTCTTGACCTCCGCCACTGACGCCGATTTTCTTGTGGAAATTAGCAAACCGGTAAGCAAGACGAGCGATTTCACGGGAGCCGGGATGGGGTAGGTGGGGACAGCCGCCCTCGGCTGTCCGGTGGAGCGAAAGCTCCGCAGCTTGCGGGCGCCGCGCCTAAATGAATCAGTTGAGGAGGAGTCAGGAAGTAACGAAGGGCAACCAACGGACGTAGCCGCCGCTAGCAGGACTTCTCTCAGGGGGAGCGGTCCCCTGAGTCCCTGCCACTTTCTATATTGGACCCGGTAAAAAACGGCTGACCGTGGAAGCATGCATTGGAAGTCCGACGGCCAGGGCTGCTACCCTATGGACGGAGGCCCTCTTTTCAGACTCCTCCCCCAAGGGTGTGCGCTTTTTCCTCTCCAGAAGCTCATTAATCTGGCGAACCAGATCGAGCAACTTCTCATGGTCATACTCCCTGGAAGCTTTTTCGCATAAGTCCCGTAATCGAGGAGCGTCCTCGATATTGACCATTGCTATCACCTCCGTAAGTTCCTGTGGCGAAGGGGTTTCAAAGCTGCATATAGAATCTCCGCCAGAAGTCACGGTTTAAGATTGCAATTCAATGGCACAAACCGGGCGGCGGGAAGAGTGTTTCGCGAAAAACGATGCCCTAAGACAATCGCTGTAGGCATGCCCCTGAAGCTGTAAGTGTCTCAATTTGAAAAAATGTCGCACCAACTTCAACTTGAGCAGTGGGTCGCGTTTCCTGTCGAGCACGTCTTCCCCTTCTTTTCAAAGCCACGGAACCTGCCCCGCATCATGCCCGCGCAGAGCGACACCAGAATCGTTCGCCTCGATCGCGTGCTCCCACCCGCGGTTGAAGGTGCGCCCTCGGAACTCGCCGCCGGTGTGGGCTCCATCATCGTCACTTCATTCCGGATGTTTCCCCCTCTTCCCGTTCGCACCCAGTGGATCGCACGCATCGTCGAGTTCGAATGGAATCATCACTTCGCCGATGTGCAGGACGAGGGCCCCTTCCGGAGCTGGCATCATCGCCACGAGTTCATCGCGCAAACCCAGCACGCCGTCGAAGGCACGCTGCTGCGCGACACAGTGGAGTACGAGGTAGGCTTTGGAGTGCTCGGACGAATTGCGAATCAGCTCGTCGTGATTCGCCAGATGCGCCACACTTTCCTGGCCCGGCAGCGCGTGCTCGAATCACTGCTCTAGGGCAACAACGAATCAGGACTCGGACTTGTCCGCCGGCGGGACGCTTTCGCCTGACACAAATCCTTTTCTGACCTCAAGCAATTCGTTCAGTTGCTTGACGATTTCCAGAAACTTCTTGGGATCCGAACGCAATCAGCAGCCACCCTGCGCTGCTGCGTAAGATAGATTGACGACTGAAAGCCGTAGCGCCGCCGTCTCGGCGGCTGTCCGGAGGGCGTCCTCGCCCGCCGCGCCGAGGGCGAGACGCCCCTTCGACAGGCTCAGGGCAGGCTCTCCTAACAGCCGGCAGAGCCTGCCTTGAGCGAAGCCGAAGGGCTGCCAGCGTTACTGTTTTCGATCAAAGGTCTATTTCACTGCTTCAACTACAACTGCCGTACCGTAAGCCAGCACCTCGGTGACGCCCTGCATAACTTCAGTGGCGTCGTAGCGCGCACCTACCACGGCATTGGCTCCGAGTTCGCCGGCATGCTGCAACATCAGGTCAAAGGCTTCCTGCCTGGTCTTCTCGCACAAGTTGGTCAGCAGCGTGATGTTGCCCCCGACCAGCGTCTGTAATCCCGCGCCGATCGTGCCAAAGATCGAACGTGAGCGCACCACAATTCCCCGGACCACTCCCAGCGTCCGCGTAACCCGATAACCAGCCAGTTCGAACTGCGTGGTCACCATCGTATGCTGCACCATAGCCCTAAGTTCCTCCCCATGCGTGGCCGATTGCCATGACAAGTTTTCGCAGGAATGCAGGCGCGGGGCCGGCCCCGCGCTACGAGCAGCTAACTATAACGCCTTGACGAGACATCCGAGCAGTATTTCGCAGGCTACTGCGGACCTCTGCCCCTTGCGAGTCCCGACGTGAATTCTGAGGTCCGAAGTCTGAAGTCCAAGGTCTGCGGTCCGAGGTCCGTACCTACTCCAGTTCGGCCGTGATGAAGAACTCGTCCGCCGAGGCATCGTACTGAGCACGCAGCACATTCGGCTTGCAGCAGACCTGGCAGTCTTCCACGTAGCTCAGCCGACCTCCCGCGGACGGGTCGACAGTTGTGGCGTTCCACTCCCCGCATCCTGCACATTGGAAACCTGCTTCCATGACGGAATTATCTCTGATGCGGCCCCCGGCCTGCCAAAAAGTCCATGGCAGCACATTTCCTGGACAAAACCGGCAGGATGGTGTCCGAGTTTATATCTTTTAGCTAATCTTACGTTATGATTCGATTTAAAGGGCGTCATTCGCTGCGGACGGAGGAAACCATGCCGGAACCTCTCCGAGTCGCTACACGGGGTCGCCGGGCCCTTAGCGTGAGTTTTATGGGGGTACGGCAAGCGGAAATCTGCCTGGGTTCCGGCTGGTTCGGCGCGCAGGGGTGGATTAGCTTATAGTTTTCAACCGCTTGTACCGAAAGCCAACGGCTTACGGCGTATTTCAACAACTTAGCCCGCCCACGGGTTCGCCGCCGCACTCCCCTATAATATCCCGACCCTATTTCTCGACCAGGAGCACTAATGATCTCGCGGCGACGTTTCCTCGAAGTCGGTGGTGTAACGGCGGGAACCTCTCTGGCGCTGAATCCTCTGTTGGCTTCCACGCGTGCCCAGAGGAACGATGACTCTTCCCTGCCCCCTTCTCTGGCGCGATTGAAATCGCGCAAGGGAGAAGCTTCGCCCATCACGTGCGAAGAACGCAACGAGCGCCAGGAGCGCGCCCGAAAGTTGATGAGCGAGAACTCGCTTGACGCGATATTGCTCATGGAAGGTACGTCGCTGAAATACTTCACCGGCATCCGCTGGTGGGGAGGCGAGCGCCTCTTCGCGTTTGTGCTGCCCGCCAAGGGCGCGGCGTTCTACGTCTGTCCGGCATTCGAAGAGGGACGCGCGCGCGAACAGATCGCTAACGCTCCCGAGGGCGAGCGCCCCGAGGTGCGCGTGTGGCAGGAAGATGAGAGCCCTTACCAGCTCATCGCCGGAGGACTCAGAGAATGCGGGCTAACAACGGGCAAGCTGGGGATCGAAGAGACAGTGCGCTTCGTCTTTGCTGAAGGCATTGTCAAGGTTGCACCGCAAGTCCATGTCGCGAGCGCGACTCCGGTGACTGCCGGATGTCGCCTGATCAAGAGTCCGCACGAGATCGCGCTGATGCGACTGGCGGCGCATGTCACTCTCGCGGCCTACGGGGCGGTTTATCAGGCGCTGCATCCGGGAATGACTCGGCAGGATGCCGGGAATCTAATCGACGCAGCCTACCGCCAGCAGGGGTTTCCCGGGGAAGCCAGCATCGAAGTCGATGAATACACGGCCTTTCCCCACGGGTCCGCTACACTGCAGGTGTTGCGCGAAGATTCGATCGTCATGATCGACGACGGCTGCACCGTGGAGGGATATCAATCCGACATCACGCGGACATTTGTGCTCGGCAAGGCCTCCGACAAGATGAAGCATGTTTTCGACATCGTGCACCGGGCACAGTCGGCAGCGCTTGCCGCAGCGCGCCCAGGAATCGAAGCGGGCTCCGTCGATACCGCCGCGCGCAAAGTGATCACCGATGCCGGTTACGGTCCCGACTACAAGTACTTCCCCCACCGCGTGGGCCACGGCATGGGCATGGATGGACATGAGTGGCCGTACCTGGTTCGCGGCAACACGTTGAAGCTGCAGCCCCACATGACCTTCAGCGACGAGCCGGGGATTTACATTCGCGGCGAATTCGGCATTCGCCTCGAAGACGACATGCGCATCACGGAAAACGGCGCGGAACTGTTCACGCCGCAGAGTCCTTCGCTTGAGGAGCCCTTCGGGAAAGTGGCTTGATCAGTTTGCTGAAAAACACTTCGCACAAGGATGTCACCTCAGTGGCTAAAAGCAAGACTGATTTTGTGGCACTTACGGCGCGGCTGAAGCCGCGCCCTTTCAAAACGGAACAGTAATCGAGCTTTTCAGCAAACTGTTCAGCCACTGAGGTCACGCCGGCAAAAAAAGAGCCGAGTCTTTGCTCGGCCGGACAGCCGAGGGCGGCTGTCCCCACATAATTTCCTGCTGTTCCTACATAGCGCCGTTACTTCAACTACCAGCGCAGTTTGCTCAGATACTCGTAGCTCGTCTTGATGCTCTCGAGCGGAACCTTGGGGTGGTCGTGTTCGACGATGTAATGCTTGATGCCGGCCTTGTCGGATTGCGCGAAGATGCGCTTCCAGTCGACGATGCCGCTGCCGACTTCGGTCAAGTCCACAGTGTCTCCAAAGTTCTGCGGGCCACCGGTTGTGATCTTGGGGAGGGTCTTGACGTCTTTGACGTGGACCAGCGGGAACCGACCGGGGTAACGATCAAAATACTTCAGCGGATCGGCGCCAGCCACCGTGATCCAGCAGAGGTCGAGTTCCATCTTGACCAGGTTCTTATCGCACAACTTCAGCAGCGTGTCGTAAGGAAGCTTGCCGTTTTCGGGGAGAAATTCGAACCAGTGATTGTGGTAGGCGAACTGGATGCCGGCTTTCTTGCTCTCCTCGCCGGCGCGATTGAAGGTGTCGGCGGCGCGTTTCCAGTCGTCGTCGGTCTTGCGGAGTTCTTCGGGAATCCAGGGATTCACGATGCAGCTCTGACCAATGACTTTCGCCGATTCGAGCTGCGCGGGCCACTTGTCGGGCGCGAGCAGGCCGTATTCCACGTGGCAGGAGGGCGAGGTCAAGCCGTTCTTGTCGAGCGTGGCGCGGACTTGCTGCGGGGTGTGGTCGAAGTACCCGGCGAACTCGACTTCCATGTAGCCGACTTGCGCAACCTTGGCGATGGTGCCATCGAAGTCGGATTTCATCAGGTCGCGGACGGTGTAGAGCTGCACTCCGATCTTGTCGATCTTGTGCTCGCCGGCGGCCCAGCTGAATTTGTTGGCGAGAAGCGTGGCGGCGGTGACGGTGGTGGCGGTTTCCAGAAAAGTGCGGCGATTCATCATGATGCTTCCTCCGAGGGCGGACACAACCCGCAAAGAATTATACGCAGGAATATCCTCGAGCGCAGCAGCAGTATCGATTTTCTACAGCCTCGCGTGGTCGACGCTCAACCGCACCCGTCGACTCCGCGATCACACGAGTGTTAGGCGAGGCGCTATTACGAGGAAACGACTCGCAGGTTATTGGTCACCGAGAAAATCCCGGGGACGCTGTTGGCGCGGATGTTGACCAGGTTCTTATCCGCTTCGCTGTCGACCACGCCCTCGAGGGTGACGTGCCCGTTCTTTACGATGATGCGAATGGGCTTCTGCACCCCGAGAGCATACTTCTGCAAGGGCTCGTATCCGTAGATGGCGCGGAACAGCTGAACGCGCAACCGGTCATCCATGGGGGATGGAGGAAGGACTTCGATCTTGTTGTCGACGTGCTCGACGCCTTCGATGTGTTTCACGACATTTTCGGCATCCGACTTCAGCGACGGCCGTACGACCTGGCCCATCAGAGTGACGTTATAGCCATCCACTTTGTAGGCGATGTTGTCGAAGACTCCGAAATACGGGAGCATGAGCAATTCGTGGCGGACTTCGCGTTCAATACGCTCCTGAGAACGCGCTGACGGCTGATCGCGTTGTGCCGGGGCGTTCTGAGAAATTGCTGCCGCGGTCAGCATGGCGAGACTGATAGCAACTGCCAGCGAGCGGTGCTTCATGGTGTCTCTCCTTACAGTATTTTCCCAATAGAAAAAAATCTGCTGCGAGCCCGGGGATTCGATACGACTTAAGGCGCAGGAGTTGCCGCAGGAATAGATTTGGCGGCTGTTGGCGCCTTCGCCCTCGGTTTAGGACAACCGTGTTTACGACAACAGTTCGATGCTCTTGACGTGAATGATGCCGGTGGTCCGGTCCAGCGTACCCATCACCTTCACGTGTTTGTTCTCGTACTGCTTGGCGCGATCCTGGTCGTCGAGTTGATAAGCCAGATTGTCGGCGGTCTCAAGCACGTACTTGTTGCCAATCTTGACCACGGTTCCGCTAATGCTTTGCGCGGTCGATTGCTGGCTGTCGGGTTCGGGCTGGGTCTGCCGCGCAGGCTTGTCCTGTTCAGGCTGGGTGGCAGAGGATTGCGGCGGCTCGGCGCGGCCGTCGGGCGGAGGCAGCGGTTCCGGCTTCTGGGGGACGGGCTGGGGCTTTTGCAATTCGGACCAGGCAATCAGTTGTGGTCCAAGGATTCCCTCATTCTGTCCAGAAGCGGGCTTGGCCGGGGACTGTTGCGCGAAGGCGGCGCCGGCGAGGCAAAAAGGCGCTGCAATCAACGTGGTCCATGTCCTTAACGCACGAGTCATAGGGCACCTCCAGCCAGCGACATGACGAAGGAGCGCCCTTGCGGCGGGGCAGTTTGGATGACACGCCCCCATCCATACTTTTCCTTTTAACACTGCGGGGGAGTAAATGGGCTCCAGCGAATGCCGGAGAACGCGGCTACAGGGTTTGCTGTATGAGCTTTCGGTCTGCGGGCGACGGTGCGCCGCACTGCCACGCCGGCAGCGGAGGTCAGCTCAGCCGGCGTGGCGGCGACGGGGGAAGGGCCACACTTGCTAAAAACACGACAGGTTCTGCCAAGGCTCAGGCGGTCACGTTGATGCCGGTAATCTGTACCGGGCCAGAACCCTTCACCGGAGGCATGGGCTCGTGCCCTGGTCCGGGTACTGCCGGCAGGGGAGTGGGGCCCGGGTGATGGAAGGTATTGACCAGGGCATGCAGCGCCAGTTCGGCGCCTTGCAGGTTCCTGGCTTGGAGAGCATTTCCGATGGCGGCGAAAGCCTGCTGGCGGTCGGCGCGGAGAAATGGATCCGGACTGTGGAATGGACCCTTCTGGCCCAGATCGACCACAGGCCTGGAAAGCCTGCTGAGCACTGGCCAGATCGCCGGACTGCAGTGCTTGCCGCAGTTGCAGCATGTCGGCGGTACGGTGGTGAAAGCATGTCTGTAGCAGCTGAGGCGGCAAGCTCTGCGAAATCGCGGTCCTGGACATGAGCGTCTCCTGATGAAATTCGGCGTTTACAAGAACCGTGCAGAAGTCCTTGCAATACGATGTCCTGATCGGCAGGAACCAGAGAAACTTTAGGGTCCCACGCGCTGGGTAGCAGGGGACTGATGAGGAACTCCCTTTTGCAACAGATGTCACCTCAGCGGCTAAATCGCTTGCTGAAGAACTCACTTCGCAGACCGGAATCGACCTCGGGGACTGAACAGTTTGCTGAGAAACTCCGTCCAGGTAACTCTTGGGCTAAAGCCATGACAAAAAACCAGCCAATGAGTCCATCGATACAGTTTCAACAATGGACAGTCCTTCAATTGGGAGGTCAGATTGTGGGCAGAGAGTCGCGGAGTCTGCAAAGACTTAAAGAAGCGGCTTTAGGGCAGACTCCACGTTATCCGTGTACTCAAACCCAATGACTTTCATCCGCAGTATGCCTCGGCGGTCGTAGAGCATGGTCGTCGGCAATCCTTCGATGTCCCCAAACTTCTGATTCACCTCGTGAGTCGCGACCGCCAGCGGATAATGGACTCCGATCTTCCTTGCAAACTGAACCGGGTCTTCCGTGTCCATCATCACGTCGGACTTGAATCCGATTACTACAAACCCGCGAGAGCCGTAGCGGTCTGCGAGCTTCTGGTAGCCCGGCATCTCTTTTTTGCACGGTTGGCACCACGTAGCCCAGAAGTCGGCAAGCACAACCTTCCCGCGAAGGTCACTTGAGGACAGCAGGTGTCCTTGCAAATCCTTGACTGAGAAATCAGGCAATCGTGAACCAATTTCACCTGCTGTGATTGCGGGTTTCTGGGGCGGAGTAGGACTCACCGGATGTTGACTACACCCGGCGAACCCCACCACGGCGAAGCTCAAGAACAACAAGCATGGTCTCAGCATCTATTCCTTCTTCTGCACTTCGAGAATCAACAACTTCAGGGGAGCCGAAGTGTCTCCTTTCTTTTTCCCTGCGGGCTTCTTGTACAACTGTCCGCGAACCGTGACCTGGGTGGGCGAATCCACAAACGGTTCAAGTTCCTTCGATAATTCATTGGGGGCAAGCACGAAGGACCGGTTCGGTGCAACTTGAATGGCAAGACTGCCCGAAGAGTCCTTCACTATTTTTCCGCGTGCGGTCATTTCCAATTCGGCTACGCTGACACCGCTGTCGTATGTCGCCTTGAGAAGTTGAGCAGGGTCAATCTGCCCATCCTCCTTGGGGGTGACATCGACTTTTCCATCAATCAAGCTCACTTCTACGGTTTGAACGCCAGCCTGGCGTCCTAGGTGTTTTTTCACACCATAGGCTCAAAAGTTTCACGTCATGCCTTCGACGCGCATTTCAATGCGCTTGATTTGTGCTTGAGCCACAGGCACAACGACCATCGAACCGAGCAGAACAAGTAGCGCGACTCTTTTCGTATTCATCGTACCTCCTTTCCTAAAAGTGAACCCGGAACTGCTGTGTGATTCCAAAGCTGATGTGACGCCGCGCGGGCATGAAAAGTGCGCCCGTGGAATGAGCAACATCCCAATCCATTCCAAGCCAAACATGCATTCCGGGGCGCACGCCCACATAGGTCGTAACTCCGGCCAGCAACAAGTTGCCGCCGCTCCCGCCCTGAGTGACGCCCACGACACGATCATTCTGAGTGTGCAGCCAAGTCAGCACGGGGCCGATGAACCATTCCCGGGCTCCGTTCTTAGACTCGTAGGGTCGGTACGACAGCCAGAAACGTGATTCGATATCGCTGCCGAGCCGGGTCTCCTGTGTCCCCTGTGAGCGCAAGAGTGAATGGAAATCCTCATCCGCGACCAGACGCTTGAGGTTGAAGACCCCTGTGTAAGTCCAATTTGCTGCCAGGAAGAGATCGGTCGAGCCGGAACCGGGCTGCAAGCTGGCGGGGAGCAGGATTCCATTGTCATCTGTTAAGCCTGTACGGCCTGTTGGAACTTTTGGCCCGACGGTGACGGAGGCCTGCGTTGTCCCTCGTCGTGAATCTCGCCGATAGAAACGGTATTTTACGAGCACCATGGCGTCGCCCAGACCTGCTCCTCCAACGGTCGGTGTGCCCACCTCTTCAAAGTGATTCGTGACGATCGGAACCAGAATCGTCAAATCGAAATTGCGATAGAAACCCCACGTGAAATTGAAGTCACTCTCGTGTGCAAACGTGGGCCGGGCTGTCGCCGGAATGTTTGCTGACGATTCCGGCATCAGGCCGCGTGTGGTGAAGATCGAGTTATAGGAAATGAGTCCTCCACCGGGAAACAACGGCGGTGCTGTTTCGGGCGCAGGACCTTGCGCTCTCATTGTTGAAACACAAAGCAACACGATCAACGATAGCGATGCCCACTTTCCGCGACCATCGCGGAATGCTCTTGGTAGTCTCACAGCTTTCTCCTCCAGCAAAGATGGGATTCCCCGGGCACACGTTTCCGTGAAGCCGGGAAGAGCCGACTGGAGGTCAGACTAGATACGGAGAGGCCGAGCGGCTTGTGAGCAAGGGATTGGCGGAGCGTGGGACTGCTCTGCAATCATGCGGGCAGTGGACTCCATGCTATGTGATTCCCCACAGAGTCGCACCATTCCGAGAGCGACGGGTGAAAACGAAATGCCATGCAGCGACGATGGCTGACCGAAAGCAGCGTGCGTCTCTGCCATGGTCTTGCAACACTCCTGACCATGATGACCGTGTGAAGCGCATTGCATTGAATAGCAGCAATGCATCGCCTGTTCGGGCGTCGTCACGCCGCTGCAATCGGACGCATACGTCGCGACCGCAACGGCGAGCATAGCCAAGAGAACTGGTTTAGCAAAACCCATCCTCAGTAAGCTAGAAGGCTTCGATGCCATGAGTCAAGTGGAGTACTGACATTTTGGAACGCACAACAGACAACAGCGAAAAGCAACCGTTTTTACCGGGCCTGATGCAGGCGATTCACTTGTTGGTACGATTCCCGTCTAGGCTCACTGCCCAAAGGTACAGGAGCCACCCTAAGCCAAAGACCCTAAAGACGAGGACGGCCCCGAGCTGTAACCTCAGTAAATTCTCGGACTGGGAAATTATGATGTAAATTCCGCAACAGATTGCGTGGGTTAGGAGTTACAACGATTGCAGCCGAGACGGAAATAGTGGAGAACCATCATGCCGGACGGCGAGCTGAAAGTCATGCGAGATTGGCGAAAACTCGCTGCACAAGCGAGCCGCGAACAAGACCCCGCCAAACTTAAGGATCTCGTTTCGGAACTCTGCGATCTTTTGGAGAAACAAATACAGCGTCACAAGTCTTAGGGCTTGCCGTACAAGATGGACCGTATGGACATCCTACCGGGAAGGGAACAACCTTACGCTACTATGTCTTTCCGACGCTTGGAAGATCGCATTCGCGAACTCTGCGCCGTCGCCGCAGTAGCGAAAGACGGCGAACTGGAAGCAATCCAGCTGGAATTAAGATCTGCTCTGTCCGACCATACTGAGCGACTCCGGAACTTGGCATTCTTGCAACCTCTCGAGAGACGCGCCGCCTAGCAACGCGCCAGTAATGACGCACTGAAATCGTTCATTGCGGGGCGGACCCTCGGAAATCATGCAACGTTCTTTGGCTGATCGTTATGGCTATCGACATTGATGCTCTGAGAGGAATGCTGAAAACGCCACCGAATGGAGCGGAAGTTTACCGCGAGCGGGAACCGGAGCACTCTGGCCGTGCCTCGCAGTTTGTCGGGACCTGACACAGAACTGAACAGGTTGGCGAGAGGCCCCTCTCCGAAGAGTTCCGTCCGTCTCTTCCACCACTTGACCACCTCGCCGCAGGCCATCGCTGTGCCCGCCAGAAACATGATCAAGAGAACCAGAGCTACGTAGCGTTCGCGTGGGGCGACGGGCAGGACTGCGCTTTTGGGGATAGGAGCGCTGGAGTCGATCGGGTCTGCTTTCCACGCGGAGGGTAACTCGACCAACAGAATGCGCGGCTGCTCCGGTTGGCCTGAAGCCCGCACCCCGAGCCAGTGCCTGCCACTCGATATAAAAATATCGGCTGGCAGCCCTCCTAGCGTAGTCTCACCAAGCAGCACGGTGTAGCGTCCCTGGGCATCCGGATGCACGTCCTGTGTCTCCTGCCAGTAGGCCTCGTCCCCGCCATCGGGCTCCTTATATATCGTAAAGCGGACGCTGACTGCGCCAATGTTGAATCCCGCACGGTGGGAAGGAGTCAGCGTACCGGAGAACTTGAATAGACGCTGTATATCGACCCTGTCGCCCGCCCAGGGAGATGACCCCTGTGCGGATAAGGGGGAAACACACGCGAGGAAGAGGCAGACGAAAGTGAGCTTCACAAACAGTTACCGGCGGATTCTGACGCAGATGGCAGCGTGAGTATGAACGTGGTGCTGCCACTATTTGCATACGGTATTTCGAGTAGACGCACGTGGAATTTCCTTTAACAATTCTCATTCTTATCCTTATCGAGGTTCATTCTGTTCTGTTGCGCCTTGTTTCGCTTCGGCGGGACAGGCGAGGCGGCTGTCGCTACGTGAGCATTGGGTCATGCAGGTCGGCTAGAGTGAGTGTGAGGCTGCCTTCGGAACTGATTCGACGGATATCGGCGCAATTGTGCAGGATCCAGTCGGCACCGGCTTGGCGCAGAGCGGAGGCCGGGGATGTGGTTGTGAAAGCGACCACGCGAGTGCCGGCGGCCTTGCCGGATTGGATGCCGGCGGGAGCGTCTTCCACGACGATGCAATCCGTGGCGGGAAAATCGAGAAGCTGCGCGGCTTTCAAATAGGGCTCGGGGTGGGGCTTGCCGTGAGTTACGTCGGACGATGTGATCAGGCGATTGGGGATGGGCAGCCCGGCGGCGCGGAGACGGACTTCAGCGAGCCGGCGGCTGGACGAAGTCACGATGGTCCAGCGATTTTCCGGGAGGCTCGCGAGCAGGTCGAGCGTGCCGGGGAGGGGGACTACGCCTTCGAGGTCTTCGATCTCACGGCGTTCGACTTCGCGGTTTTCTTTTTCGTGGTCGGCATTGGGCAGGTACTCGCGAACCGTGGTCAGACTGGGACGGCCATGGGCGCGAGCGACGACCTCCTCGGGATTGAAGCCGTGCCCGATCGCCCAGCGGTGCCACACGCGGGCGACGGCGGGAGTGGAGTCGATGAGGACGCCGTCCATGTCGAACAGGAGGGCGCTGCAATGGACTTGGGTCATTCTTTGGATTCTTTCAGGTTCTACTCGCGGAATTGACATTTTAGAGCATTCTGAAGAGGGATGTTGAGGGTACAAGAAAGAGACAATCGCAGAGTTCGCGGAGAACGGCCGCAGAGAACGCGGAGGGCGCTTGCTGCCGAGAGGCCTTTTTTCCACCCAACAAGGAGTTTCCCGGAATGGGTCTAAATCGTGATGAGCATCGCTTTTGTTCGTCAGTAGGGTCACGCCATGGGGTGAGGAGTGATGCTAGCATTCTCTTGCGCACGGGAGGAATGCGCGATGCTGTCCAAGTGTGCGAATCCCGAATGTTCGGCGATGTTCCGGTACCTGCGGCAGGGGAAACTCTTCCGCCTGACGCCCACTCCCGCCGTGCAGACCGCTGCCGCGGCACTGGGATACCAGTTGACTGAGCGCTTCTGGCTCTGCGATCTTTGCTCCCAAGAGATGACGATGATCTGGGACGGGAATCGGGCCGCGATTGTGCCACTCCCCAAGAGAGCCGAGGTGGAAATCCCCCCGCTGCAAATTCCTCATAAGAGTCCACAGAGGTCGAACGTGCAGGTTGCCCGGCAGCGGGCGCCACATCGGCCGGCTACGAAGACTGTTAATGGCAGGACGATCCGCGATTGCTGATCAGGACTCGCAAGCTTAATTCCTCCCGATCACCTCGCTTACCTCGTCAGGTTGACAGACAATCTGTTTACTTCCAATCCCGCCAGCAGAAACGCTCCCACACCGAACGTGTAGCTGGATGAGGGCTTGTATTGATCGGGCGCCGCGCCCACCGGTTGAATGCAGCCCAATCTGCCGTCGGAATAAATGTGGCTGATCAGGCCTTTCCACGCGCGGGTGATCACTGGGGTGTAAGCGGACGAATCCAGTATGCGGTGATTCACTCCCCAGGCCAGGGCGTAGGTGGAGAAGGCCGATCCGGATAGTTCGGGAAGAGGATAGGCACTCGCGTTCAGCAACCCGGGACGCCACAGCCCATCGTCTCCTTGCAAACTCGCGACGGCCGCTGCCATCTCCTTGTACTGGGTAACAAATCTTGGGCGGTCGGGATAATCCTCGGGCATGTACTCGAGCACACGGACCAGTCCGGCCAGGACCCAGCCGTTGCCACGCGACCAGAACAGCTTTCTACCGTTCGGCTCAGTCTTGGTCAGGTAACTCGCATCGCGGGAGTACAGATGTTCGCGGGAATCGTAGAGCCGCGCGGAAGTCGTCCACCATGCGCGATTCATGTAGTCAAGATAGGCGCGATTTCCCGTCCCTTTGTACAATCGCGCCCACGCCGGGGGAGCCATGAAGAGCGCATCGCACCACCACCACAGAATGTCCTTGTCATTCGGCGGAATTTTGAGGGCGCGATCAAACTGGTCACGAACCGCTGCGATCATGGCCGGGGCGTGATGGCTCATGTAGAGCTCAAGATAGGTTTGTGCAACGACGTTGTCGTCGGCGTTGTTGAAGCGCGGGCCAAGTTGCCAGTGCAGAGACTTTCCCATCGCCTTCATGGCGTTGCGGTACTTTGATTTTCCAGTCGCAGCGGAAGCGGCCATGAATCCGGTGTAGAGAGCGCCCATGGTCCAGTCGGTGTTGTAGTGGCCCTGCACGCGCGCCAGTTGCCAATCGGCAACTTTCCGCATAGCTTTCTGGACGGCGCGTGGTCGCAGTTCAGGCGATAGATTGGTGGCTAGCGGAGGCACGATTTCGGGCTGGTCTCCGACCATGGGCAATCGATCCAGGCCGGGATTTCCCGGCGCACGAACCTGGGCGGTAGCTGACGGCGTGGAGGCCAGCAATAATGCACAGAACAGCCGAACGGTTGGCCGGAGGAAGATGTGCATTCTGGAAATCGTAATCGTTTTGTGCTTGTTCTTGCAGGGTCGACCCTGAGGCGCTGCTGCCGGGCTGCGCCCGGATGGACAGCCGAGGGCGGCTGTCCCCACATAAATCGTATAGGTCACATGGATCAGGGTGTGATCACGGCGGCGCCGTCGATCAAGTCGTTCTTGACCGCTATCAAGGCTTCATTCACCTGATCGAGAGAAAATACAGTCCCCTTGGGCTTGAGACCGATCTGCGCGGCGAGCTGGAGGAAATCGCGAGCGTCGGCGCGGGTCATGTTGGTTACGCTGCGGAGCTGGCGCTCGGCCCAGAGGAGCCGGTCATAATCGAATTCAGGGACGCGGTCAAGATGAATCGCGTTGATCGCTACCACGCCTCCCTTGCGCAGGCTGGCGAGCGCGGCGACGACGACATCTCCGCTGGGCGCGAAGGTGATGGCGCGGTCAAGTTGCACCGGCAGCTTCTCCTTCTCGGTACCTACCCAGGTCGCTCCAAGAGACGTCGCCAGCTGACGATGGGACTCCCCGCGTGTGGAGACATACACCTCGCATTTCCAGGCACGCAGAACCGCGATCGCGAGGTGAGCCGACGCTCCGAATCCGAACAGGCCGATCCGCTCGCCGGGCTCTACTCCGGCCACACGCAGGCTGCGGAAGCCGATGATCCCGGCGCACAGCAGCGGAGCGGCTTGTAGGTCGTCGAGTTGGGCGGGAAGCGGAAAGACAAAATCAGCGCGTGCGACCGAGTATTCCGCATATCCGCCAGCGACCGTGTAACCGGTAAACGTCGGCGAATCGCACAGATTCTCCATCCCTCGGCGACAGTAGCAGCAGCTTCCGTCGGTGCCGCCGAGCCAGGAGACACCGACGCGCGTGCCCAGCGGAAGGTCTGCGGTAGCTCCGTCAACGATCTCGCCGACGATTTGATGACCGGGCGTGATGTGATTCTGCACGGGTGGCAACTCTCCTTCCACGATGTGAAGGTCGGTGCGGCAAACTCCGCAGGTCCGCACGCGCAGTAGAACTTGTCCCGGGCGAGGCTGCGGAGCGGGCACGTCAGCGATTCGTAGCGGCCGATGTTGAACATTCTGCGGAGATGTAAGAAGCGCGGCCTTCATGATTTCAGCTCTGACTACTCTGATTATGAGCGTAGAGCGGCCAGTTTGCGCTGGCACATTCAAGGAAAAAAGCTGACGATCGCGAAAGGGGCGCGGTCTTCTCGTGCGTACCCTAAATTAGCGACTATCGACGCCCCTACATCGGAGCTACAATCCGCCTCGCCATACGAGCGTTCGAGTTCCAGGATCCAAACGTTTATCTCGCAAGGTGAGGCTATGTCGGTCCACTCCAAGGAAGAAGTCTTCTCGAATCTCGACGACGAGGTATTCGGGACCAGTTTCCTTCCACGTCCGCTGCCCAAGTACAGGTTTCCCGGGCAAGAGTCGGATCCTACCGCGGCATATCAACTGGTGCACGATGAGCTGCTGCTCGACGGAAACTCGCGGCAGAACCTTGCCACATTCTGTCAGACCTGGGTCGAGCCCGAAGTGCGGAAGTTGATGGATGAATGCATCGACAAGAACATGATCGACAAGGACGAGTATCCGCAGACGGCGGAAATCGAGTCGCGCTGCGTTCACATGCTTGCCGATTTGTGGAACTCTCCCGACGCTGCAAATACGCAGGGTTGCTCCACCACTGGTTCGAGCGAGGCGGCGATGCTGGGCGGACTGGCGATGAAGGCAAGATGGCGCACGAAGCGCCAGGATGCGGGTAAGCCGTCGAGCAAGCCCAACCTGATTTGCGGCCCAGTACAAATCTGCTGGCACAAGTTTGCCCGGTATTTTGATGTGGAACTCCGCCAGATTCCTTGCCAGGGGCAGCGCCTGCATATGTCGCCGGAAGAAGTTCTCAAACGCTGCGATGAGAACACCATCGGAGTCGTGGCCACGCTCGGGGTTACGCATACACTTCAGTACGAGCCCGTGCAGGCGGTCTGCCTCGCGCTCGATGATTTTGAAGAAGAGCGTGGGCTTAATATTCCAGTTCATGTCGACGCCGCGAGCGGCGGATTCATCGCACCTTTCATTCATCGTTCTGTGGTCTGGGACTTTCGCTTGCCGCGGGTCAAGTCGATCAATGCTTCCGGGCATAAGTTTGGTCTTGCCCCGCTGGGATGTGGTTGGGCTATCTGGCGTGAAACTGGAGATCTGCCGGAAGAATTGATCTTCCGCGTAAAGTATCTGGGCGGAAACATGCCGACATTCGCGCTGAACTTTTCGCGTCCGGGAGGACAGGTCGTAGCCCAGTACTACAATTTCGTCCGGCTTGGTCGCGAGGGCTACACCAAGATCACTCAGGGCTGCGCCGATGTCGGGGCGTGGTTCGCGGACGAGGTCAAGAAGTTGGGGATGTTCGAACTGATCTACGATGGACGTGGCGGGATTCCGGGATGCACGTGGACTCTGAAGAAGAGCCAGGACCACTTTTTTACCCTTTACGACTTGGCGGATCGCTTGCGGGTGAAGGGATGGCAGGTGCCCGCGTATCCGATGCCGGCCAAGAGAAGCGATCTGATCGTGCAGCGCGTGCTGGCGCGGCTGGGGTTCAGTCGGGACCTGGCTGGGCTACTGATGGAAGACCTGCAGCGTGCCATCAAACATTTCCAGACAAATCCCTCTCCGAAGTCTCTCTCTCGCCAGAGTGCGGGTGGATACCACCACTGATTTTCCTGGCGAACTGCAGTCGCAGCTTACTGTTGAAGGTGCGTGCGGAAATAGTGCCGTCCCTCCGGGACTCAATCTGCGGTCCCGCCTATCCCAGGGCTTACGCCTTGGGCTAATGAATCCCGCCCCTTCGGGGCTAGGTTTTGCCAACTTCAATCCATCCCGTCTGTCCCGAATTCAGATTCACGCGTTACTGCCGTCAATTCAGTTTCACGCAAACCGCCGTCGCATGTTTCAGCGACCCACTTCCGGTGACCTCAAAGCTGCTCGCCACAAGATGTGACTAGACTCGTCGCGTGCTCCAGTCTAAGTTGCTCACGTCGTCATCAACCGTGAGGAGGTCAGACCATGGCGGACATGCATGAGGGCGAACTGGAAATGGAACTGGAAGACGAGTTCCACGAGGGCGAAAGCGAAGACGAATCAAGTCTGGAAGGCGAGGGCTGGCTCGGCGCCATCGGCAACGTGGTCGGCAGCCTGCTGGGTGAGGGCGAAGAGGAGGACGAAAGCTCCTTTGAAGCCGAAGACGAGAGTGCCTTCGAAGCCGAAGACGAACTTGAGGATGAATCGAGCCTCGAGGGTGAGGGCTGGCTGGGCACTATAGGCAACGTCGTGGGTAGCCTGCTCGGCGAAGGTGAAGACGAGTTCGAGGACGAGAGTGCCTTCGAAGGCGAGGATGAAGGCGAGGAGTTCTTCGGCAAGATTGGAAAATTCCTCAAGAAGGCCGCTCCCATGCTAAAGAGAGTCGCCAAGATTGCCGCTCCCATCGTGGGTACGGCGGTCGGCGGCCCGTTCGGAGCTGCGCTCGGCGGCCTGGCCAGCAAGGCCTTAGGCGAGGGCGAGTATGAGGATGAGCTCGAAGGTGAAACCGAGGCAGAGGGCGAAGCAGAAATGACGCACGAGATTGCCGCCCACGAACTGACTCACAATGAGGCTGTAGCCGAGATGATGGCGGAGGCTGCCTCTCTGGAAGCACATGAGGGCGAAGCCGAAGCCATGGCTGGGGCTGCCGCCGCTACCGTCATTTCGCCGCGCGACCGCAGAGCCTTGCGGCGAATCCTCCCCCACATGGTTCGGGGCACGGCAATTCTTACGCGAATCTTGCGCCGTCGGCGTCTTACCCGGCCTGCGGTGCGCGTCGTCCCCACGATTGTTCGCCGCGCCGTGAAAGATCTGAAACGGCAAGCGGCCAAGGGGATTCCTATCACTCGCAAAACCGCGGCCCGCGCTGCAGCCAAACAGGTGCGTAAGGTGCTGAGCAGTCCAAGGGCCTGCGCCGCCGCCATCACTCGCAACGTGAAGGTGAGCCGTTCCTATAAGCGGCCGCGCCGGCGTATGCGTGGGCGGCTGCAACGTCGCCGTCGCTCCGCACTCCGCTAATCGGACCTGAGTTTGAGTCACAGGCCCGCAACGTCCGACCACTATTGCAGGAGGAAGCGTCATGGCATATGAGTCCGAGAGTGAACTGATCCAGGCCGAACTCGAGGATGAATACTCGGGGGAAGGTGAAGACGAGATGGAAGACGAGTACGAGGACGAATCCAGCCTGGAGGGCGAAGGCTGGCTCGGCGCCATCGGCAATGTGGTCGGAAGTCTTCTTGGCGAAGGAGAAGACGAGTACGAGGACGAGAGCGCGTTCGAGTCCGAGGACGAAGCCGAGGATGAGATCAGCCCCATCCGCAAGATCTATCCTGACGCCATGATGGAGCATCTGGGTGAACTGGCGTTTGAGGCGGAGAGCGAAGATGAGGCCGCCGAGCATTTTCTGCCGCTCATCGGCATGGCCGCCAGCAAACTGCTGCCGGTTGTGGCCAAGGCAATCGCGCCCATGGCGAAGAAGGCGCTGCCCAAGATCGCGCGGGCAGTGACGAGAGCTACTCCACGGCTGACCAAAGGCATTGGACAGGTCGCGAGGACGCTCCATCGTAATCCGCAGACTCGTCATCTGCTGAAGACGGTGCCGGCGATTGCCCGACGCACGGTGGGGAGCATCGCCCGCCAGGCTGCGCATGGCCGGAACATCAATCCACGCACCGCCGTGCGGACGCTGGCCAAACAGGCACGGCGAGTGCTTGCTCATCCGCAGCAGCGCCGGCACGCGCTGCGCCATCACAATCAGCTCGAGCGTAAATTCCACGGACGTTACGCACGTGGGATGGCACGGCCGCACTGGCGTTATGGCCGCTATCCTTACCGGTCCGGTCGTGGTCGGGTTCGCGGCGGCGCGGCTCCGGGATACGCTGCATCGCGTCCGGGCACGCCTGGCTACGCAGTTTCCGGCACGCCCGGATACGCAGCTGCGGGCGCGGTACCGAGGATCGGCGTGCCTGGCGCGGGTGGACGCCCGGGCCGGTACGGACAGGTTGTCGGGGGACAATGCACGTGTGCGGCCTGTCCGGCCAGTGGCGGAAGCCCGGCCCAATCAACTTCAACTCCAACGCCAACTCCTGCCTACTGCCGTTGCTGCGGGCAAGTGTTGAGATAAGAAACGACTCGTTGAGGCAAGACTATGGCAACGCTGATCGAAACCATGCCGACGACAACCACCGGGGAAACGCCGGTTTCCCGGCAGCGCCCGAAAGCTGCTGGCGGTCCGGCTCCGGTGATGTTGCCATGGCTGCGGGCGCAATCGATCAACGTGACCCGGCACGCGGCGGCGCTCCGTCCCTTCAAGGCCGACGAGTTCGGAACTGGCGCGGAGGCTCCCACCGCTGGACACATTCAGGCGGTCAACAAGCTGATCACAGGCCTGAGAAGTAGCCTTCTGAAAATGTCCGGTAGGGTAAGCAAGTCCGTCTCGGTGGCCGCCGAGGAGCCGAGCACTTCTCGTCTGCAGGATGTGATGAGGAAGAAGGAGCACGCCCACAAGTGGGTCCGCGGAATCGAGAAGATTTGGGACTTCTACTTTGAGCTCTTCGGACAACGGCAGACTCGCTACGCGAAGTGGTTGCTGAGTTGCGACCGCATTGGCCTGGATTGTTACCGGGCCTATTATCTGGGGATCGGAGTAGCTCGGCCGATTCCCTCTCCGCCACCGTTTTCCTATATGGCAACGGGATTCGCTCCGGCCACGTTTCGCCGAGGGATCCCGCTCAAGAAATTGGGAAAGCAACTGAATCCTTTCCCGCTTGTGCAGTTGCCCTACCACCGGCTGGTCAATCCCTGGACGCTGGGGGCGGTGATGCACGAGATCAGTCACAACCTGCAGAACGATCTGGGACTCAACAAAGACATTCCGCGAAAAGTTGGCGTGAGTCTGCTCAAAGCCGGCGCGAGCCGTCAGGTCGCACGGACTTGGGTGCGATGGAACCGCGAGATGTTTGCCGACATGAGCGGCCTGATGCTCGGCGGTCCCGGCTTCGCCGGCTCGCTGATGGATATTTTGGCACGAGGGCCGGAGACGGTGGTGTATTACAGCTCGCGAGGGCCGCACCCCACGCCGTATTTGAGGATGCTGATCAACACCGAACTGCTGCGGCGCATGGGATTCGAGTCGGAGAGCAGACAGTATCGCAAGGCCTGGATGCGTATTTATCCCAACCCTTCCTCTGGAAGCATACCGCCGGCGGTGTTGAAATCGTTCAGTGAAGCTTGTCCGATTGCGGTGGATGCGATGTGTTACCAACCCTATCGCACGCTTGGCAATCGCAGCCTGGCCAAGGTGTTGAACTTTGGCAACAAGGAACAGCAGATGATCGAAGAAGCATCGCGGCGTTTGGCCGCGGGCGTGGATCCCGGAATTATCCCCGAGCGTTTCCTGATTGGGGCCGTGCGCTTGGCTTTGGACCGCCGCCATGCACGGCCGGAAATACTAACCAAGAACTTCTATCGCGCTTTGGCGAGCGGATAAACAGATGGCACTGGAAGCAACATTTCGACAGCTGTCGGTAAGTCTTCACAAGCTGCATGACGCGCTCAATGCGCTTCACGTGACGATTGGAGACAAGCCCACGCACGATGAGGCAGCACTGGCGGATGGATTGGAGAATGCTCTTTTGGACATCATGGGAACGCTGCACGAGGCACGCCGATCTGCATTGCAGGCGCGCCAGGCAGTCGGGCATCCGCCAGATCACGATCGTGCTCGGCGTGCGCTCACCCTTTGCCAGGAGCGTTTTCACCGCATCGAGCAGCAGTTCGCGTCGGATCTGGTTTCCTACGAAAAGATCAAGGAACTCGCCCGACTGGGCAATGAGCGGCGGGCGTGGCTGCCCTGGGCCGGCACCGTAAAGCTTGGGATCGAGCAATGCCGTCTGCCCCTGGAACAAACCAGCACGGTCTTGGCATCGTGCTGGCAGGAACTGGCGGAGCGAGCAGGAACCACCTCGATTTCGGTGCGCAACGCGATTGTGGGACAAAAGATCGTCGCGCGGGATGTGCGCGCCAGGGATGATATCGCTGAACGAGTCACTTGACTGGCAGCAGAAGTGGGTCTGTCGATACCGTATCCGGAGGTCTTTATGGCGGAAGTCAAAGTATGCGTCAATTTCTTCGATGACTCGAATCAAAGCCCTATCTACGTGGCACAGGACACCGAACTGCAAGTCCGTCATTCGGGAGGCGGCAAGTGGATCACGGTGAAACTCGGAGCCAAGAGCGAGAAGGGATTCCAACATTTTGAGGTACCCAAAGAAATAGTGGAAGCAAGAAAGGGGACGGAGCCGCTCTTTGCGGAACTCAGGCTGTCCGCCGGCCCCGAGGTTGGGTGCACACGCTACGCGACCTCTACCGTGACGTTCCTGGTGAAAGAGGAATCGGATGCAGATTGCTGCTGCATTCCTTGTCCTCTCCATAGGCTGGCGGAGGCCTGCAGCATAAAGTTTCGTGCCTTTGATGCCAGTGAGGAGGACTTCATCAAGAACGCGAAGGTGTTCCAAAGCAGCGTGGACTGGGTTGTGACCGCCGTCCGCGCGCCCGTGATCACACATGAATCTACTGCCAAATCGCATGCGGCGACCCTCCCATCTGCCCCTAGGTTTCAACCGTTTACTTCCTCCGCCAGAAGCGTGGATGGCATTGCCGAAATCTTCGACGTGCCGCTCCATGGTCTGTACCAAATCGAGGCCCGGGCACCGGAAGGATATATCAGCGAGGGAGGGGCCCTGCAGTATCGCTACATCTGCTGTGAGCGAAGCGTGGACATAAAGCACTATTTCCGGCCTTGTGGTAAGCGTCCCACTCGCTCCGCGGTTTTTGTTCAGCAGAAATGCCAGGGCATCCGATGGGGAAAGGGAACCACGGTGCTGGTGGGCAACAGGGAGGTAACCATCGGGGAAGACGGGATCATGAAGATACCGAACGACTTGAACGGAGTGCTTCCCGTAAGCTCCGCGGGAAAAGCATTCACCCCGTCGTCCCTCGACTTGCGCGAGGGTGCGCCCCCGGTCACCACGGTTGCCGTCTCCGATCAGCCGGTGACGGCAAGCGGACGCAACGCCGAGGGCTTACTGCTCGACCACACGAACAAGCCATTCGTGGGCCGGCGCGTGGCGGTACTGCTGCCCAACGGGGATGAAACTGAAGTATTGACCGACCAGCAGGGACGTTTTCAAGCTCCCTCTGGAAGCACGGTTTACGCCAGAGAAGATGAGTGGGGATTGGCAACCGAACGGGTTTATCTGACCGAAAAGATTTGAGCCAGGAGGAATGTTATGGCAGGGATCATTTTGAAGGGTGTACGAGCGGCTGCGAAGGTCGCTAAGAATCCGATTGCGGATCTTGCCGCGTATCCAATCCTCACTGAGGAAGTGGGCTATCCACCCTCGCCGCTGGCAACTCCAGGAACGAGCGGAAGTGGTGGCGGCGGAAGCACCGGCGGGCTCGGTCAGATCGTCAACAAGGCCGTGGGCGAAGTCCTAGGCTGGAAGCTCAAGGCCGGCGACACGAAAGGCTTCCTCGGTGCTCTCAACCAGTCTTTCACCCTTACCGAGGTGGAAGGCCACGTTGAATCCAAATGGGCGCCTCGCACTTATGCAATTCAAACCGACCTGGCGGGAGGCATCACTGGCGCACAGGCCAGCGTTTATGCCCGCGGCAAAGAGGCCCTCGACCAATCGATGCCTCTGTTGGACGGTCTCTACACTCTGGATCCCGAAGCTGATACCGAGGACGTGGTCGCCCTGAAGGCGGTAGTCAAGAGCCAGTTCACCGAACTCGTCAATGAACTCGCCTTCCTCAGCGGACCCAGGATCGCACGGGTGAACCAGTACTTTTCCCTGTTGCTGATCGATGCAAATTCTACGGCCAAGTTTCCTCCGGCTCTCGGCGCGCCTCCGCTTGTGGTCGATCCCGACCAACTCGGAGGCACACTGGGAAATCTTCGCGACGTTCTCGGCCTGAACTTCACCGACCAGGATTTTGTGAACTCCGTGGGAGACGAGCAGAATCTTTCGAACTTCCGCATACTGGCGGACTACGTAACTTCGCTGGCCCAGAGCTGGATCAACAACGTCCCGTTCTTTGGGCTGGATGCTCCGAAACCCTTCTTCGGAACGCAACTGGTGCTGTTGTCACGGCAGTTGTCGGTGGTGGCTGAGTCGGTTGATGAGGTTCGCTTCACTCTTGACTCGGTGTTCATTGGTCCTGCAGAGCGGCAATCCACCAAGCTGACATATCCCTTCGTGCCCGAGCTGAAAGCGATCTTTCTCGAAGATCTGCTCTCGTGGATTCACAATTTCGCGGCGGAAGAAGGCCCCAGGCTCATCACGGACGGCGGAAAGTTTGGTGTGCAGAATACTTTCACGCCTGTGGTTCGCCAGCTCCTCAGCTTTATCGTGAATTTACCCAGTAGCCCCAGCGTGGCGAATCCTTTGCCCGCCGGCTTCTTCGCACCACGCGTAAGACTTTCGCTGGACGACCTGGTCGATCAGCTGCAATCACTGATCACTCTGGCCGCTCCAATCAAGCACGAGATCACTTCGGAACCCGACTTCGGGTTGC
Organism: Acidobacteriota bacterium; assembly: GCA_003225555.1. Taxonomy (GTDB): domain Bacteria; phylum Acidobacteriota; class Terriglobia; order Terriglobales; family Acidobacteriaceae; genus Sulfotelmatobacter. The sequence goes on from QIAM01000001.1 coordinate 74,422, forward strand.
CGTTCGGAGTGGAGGCCGTGGTGCCGATCTTTCTGAGCGACTTGCCCCAGGGATCGACTTCATCGTCGATTCCTGTGCATGTCAGAGGTGATGGCTTCCAGGCTCCGACAACTCCTGCGACGGTAGCATTCGTGGGGCCAGGCGCACCAACAGTCGCCGGAGTGTTCTTCCGCTCCGACACGCTGCTGATCGTGAGGCTGAAGACCCAGACCTTCCCGTTACCCCTGTTGAACTTCGGGACCTGGGACGTCGTGGTCACGAATGCTGATGGACAACAAGTGACGCTGAAAGCGGGCTTCACCGTCGGCCCGTGAGAACGTTGAACAGCAGACGCTACCATGGCTTTGCCATGGGCCACGAACTTAGATGGCGCACAGTAATGAGGAGGGTCATCAATGGCGACCGAAAAAGAGTATCAAGGCTTATATGACCGTATAGCGGCACTACGGGAGCAGGTGACGAGCAAGTTGTCGGCCGACTTGATCTCGAACCCGCAACTCGCCGATGCGCTCACCAAGCAGATTGATGACATGTTGGCCTCCGTGGTGGACGCCGATGCAAAGACGACACCGCCCCCGGATAAGGGCCTTGCACAGTTAGCTGGTATCGGGCCTGAGGCTGCGAAGGAATTCGGCACGACGCGGGTTCCGGCTGGTGTCGAGCCATACGACGAGACCATCACCTCCGAACGCATCATGGCAGTCGGAGATATGTACTACCTCTGGCAGCATGAGAAGATCGGTGTCTTCCGCGTGGTCCAGAAGCTGCAAGAGTTGTTCAAGGCCGGCACGGTGCGGCTGTCCGCTGGTCCGGGCGCATTTGCCCTCTACCAGTTTGATCGCCGCGACGTGCTGCGCTATACGAAGAGCGATCGGCTCTCGGCTTACAAGCGCATCTTCGGATACGGCGCAGCACCAGTCCCGACCGGCTCGCGTGCCAACAGCGATTTCCACAAGTTGTTTGCTCACTTCGTTCACCAGGTCACTCTGTTCTGGCGTGACAAGCGCATTTCTGACGTGATCCGTGAACGGGCCTACGATCCGAGCTTCGGGTCCATCGCGATCGTACGGCGCGCAGGTCTGGATTTGCGCAACAACCTCAAGTGGTTGTCCTTCGGCCACTTGAATGTGCTCCGCGTGGAGGTGATGCAACTGCTCGACGAGGCGTTCAAGATCCTCGACTCCGACGACGTCAAGCGCCTCTTCGGTGCTGACAACGCATGGGATGTGGTGGAAGAAGTGCTGATCCGCTACCACAACGAGCGCCTGGTGACCTCGCCCCGTCAACGCATGGGCGTTACCGGACGCGAAGTGCTGCGCTGGCTGGCACAGCCGCATATTCTGCAGACCACGCGCGCACAGTTTGAAACCCTGCTGCTTGAGATCGCGGAACAGTCCGAAGAATGGCTCACGAGTGCGCAAGCGATGGGCCTGGGTAAGCGCACCGGATCGCACCGCGTCCTCCCCTGGGACCAGACTCAACCGACGCCCATCAAGGCAAACGGCCGGCAGAAAGCGGGGGTTTCTCCGCAGCGGGCGCCGGCTCGCGAGTTCGAGTATGAAGTCTGACCCGGGACGCTCCGTCCAGGCACGGACTACCTCTTTGGTCCGTGCCGGGACGTTCTGCTGGTTGCCCGGCGGGCTACGCACGCGCTCCTCCGCTGCCACAAGGACCTAATTACCGTCCGCTCAGGAATCGAGCGCCGCTAAGTTCGTACGGCGAAATGAAGGTGTGTGGCCGACACTGGTTGAACTATGGGCATGAACAGGCAACCTAAACGCCAACGGATTTGACGCTTCGAGCACCACTCGATGGGAAGGTGCCTAATCCTGTCGAGACAAGCGGTCCGGTACTCGCTGGAGGCGAGCCTATGCGCGACGCCGATTTTGAGCTGGAAGCCGAACTGGAAGAATTGATGAGCGTTCTCTTAGAGAGCGATCTGGAGTCAGAGGCCGAAAGCGAAGCCCCAGCATGCGACAACAAAGGTTTGCCCACGCCGAGCCGCGCGATCAGCAGGTTGTCAAGCGGGAGAATCCAATGCCCTGCTGCCGGTCGCTGGGGAATTTTGGACGTGGTCATCAACAATGCCGTACAGATGCTCGATAACACAATTGCCGAACTTACCAGAGCTCGCCAAGCGGCTTGCGAGGGCAGACCTTTGGGTTGGCCTAACCTCAGCGATGTGACGGCGTGCTGGTTGAAGTACAAGCTTGGGGTGTGCATTGATGATCCCTCCACATGGACGGCTGGGACCTTCCAATCAAGTACTGTGGCGGAAGTTATCCGCAGGCTGGTAAAGCCCAGAGAGCTTCTTGCAAGCGGCGAGATCCTCTACGTGTGCGAGGAGACATGCAATCCTGAAACCTTGTTCGCTTTTACTTTCCCTATGCTTAGCGGCCGATGCAATGCCGGAACCCCCGATCGAACTATCCACTTGTGCCCACGGTTCTGGTCCGCCGAACACGCTCCCTTCAAAGAGCAAACAATCATCCATGAAGCAGTTCATCTGACACACTGCGGTGAACACCGGCCCGACACCATTGGAATTGGAGTCAGTATCGGATCGCCGGAATGCTTGGCCCAGTTCGTGGCGGCAAACAACGGAAAGAAATTAGATCCTACTACCGTCGGGCAGTGCGGATTCACGAACCGATGTGGCACGGTCCCACGGGACGCAATACGCCGGAACTGTGGCGGAATCGTTGGCAGGCCCGGTGGGTTGCCGGATTGGCGGCCCTGATTCCGAGGACATAATGCATGCGCGACACCGAACTCGAACTCGAACTCGAAGACCTGATGAATGTTCTTGCAGAGAGCGACCTCGAGTCGGAGGCGGCGTGGGAAGCAGAGCACGACCAAAAGATCCCCGCTTTGCGTTGCACAACCGTAGGAAAACGGGTTGGCAGCTTCGTTTGCTCCCCTTGGGACCTGGCTAGAATCATCGGCTTTCTGGGCGTTCCTGTCTCCCCCAATGTCTTGCAGGCGGCGGTGGAAGCGGCGGCGGGTGCGGCTGTTACGTTGGCCACCACCGCGGCGGCCTCATTGGACCTGCTCAATCGGACAAATGCATCAAGAGTGGAATTCTGCGCGGCTTTTGGAGTCGCTCCAGATTTCGTCCCTGCCTGGAGAGCCACTCAACCGGGCATTGTCAACTGGAAAGATCTGGGAGAGCTGGTAGCCCTGAGGCTGCGAGACGCTGCGAAAATTCTCGATGGCGGGTGCATCCGATATTTTTCTTTGGGAAGTCCGGCTTATTGTGCGGAATGCACAGAGGATCCATCGGCTTACTTCGCCTGCAGCAGTTGGAAGGGCGGCTACACAATCTGCCTTGGTTCCGGATTCTGGCAAAAGTGGCAAGCAGGGGGTCTAGTCGACACCGACTTGACACTTCTACACGAGGCCCTTCACATCTATTTCGGCAAAACTGTCGCGCACAAGGGCCGAACAGGCAACGCAAATTGCTACACGAACTTCGTTGCGCGCGCCAACGGACTAACCATCCCTCAGAGAATTACGAGAAAGTGTCCGCCCGGATCGTGCGCTCCACTTCCGGCGACAATTCTTGACGACTTCCGGATCGACCACGTCGAGCTGCTGCCGCATCACACGCCACTAGTCGACAATATCGCTACCACAGTCGTGGCAAGCTGGAAGACCCGCAGCCCCATTCGAATCGTTGCGTTGCTGGGTTTCGCAGACTCCACAGGCGCCCCAAAGAATAACTTCGACTTGGGGGAAGGGCGTGCGATTGCGGCTCGAGACGGGATTGCCGCTGCCATACGCAGGCTGGATCCGGCAGTGGCCGGGAAAGTGGCCTTCATACCCCTGACCCGGGGCGCGGACGGAGCAATCGCACCGAATGCCACTGCCGCCGGGCGAGCAAAAAATCGTCGTGTGGAAGTGACGCTATTGCCGAGCTAGTTGGCCGAGTGCTTTCCAACGTTCGACCCGGGCACAATTGCGAGATGAGCCGTGGAGCCTAGCCGCGCTCTTCAATACGCCAGAACCAACCGTTCGAAGTTCCTCTCCGAGCTCAAGGAATTTCTCCGCTTTCCTAGTGTGAGTTCGCAGCCTGAGCGGGCCGCTGACGTTCGAAGATGCGCCCGTTGGCTGGCCCGCCATTTGCAGCATATCGGGCTGGAGCGCGTGCGGATAATTCCTACTCGTGGCAATCCCATTGTCTACGCCTCGCGGCAACGAGCGAGAAACCGGCCCACAGTTTTGATTTATGGACACTACGATGTTCTGCCCGGAGAGCCTCTTTCTCAATGGCATACTCCGCCCTTCACTCCGACTATCCGCGGACCCGACCTCCACGCCCGGGGCGCCGCGGATGACAAGGGACAACTCTTCTGCCATGTCAAGGCTCTGGAGTCTTATCTACATACCTCACGCGCTCTGCCAATCAACGTGAAGTGCATCTTTGAAGGCGAAGAAGAAATTGGCAGCACTCACCTGCTGCCCTTGATCGCACGAAACAAGGACGCTCTTCGCGCCGATGCTGCTCTGATCTCTGATACGAAAATGTTGGCACCTGGCCGGCCTGCGATCAGTTACGCGCAGCGCGGCGGGCTGCGAGCAGAAGTCGAAGTGCGCGGGCCCGGGCAGGAACTGCACTCGGGCACCTTTGGAGGCGCAGTTTTGAATCCTGTCCAGGCGCTCTGTGAAATCATTGCCAGCCTGCATGACGAGCAAGGTCGCGTGACGCTTCCCGGCTTCTACGACGACGTCCGAGAGTGGAGCGAAAAGGAACGCGCTTACATGGCGCGCACCGGCCCCAGCGATGAAAAAATTGTGCGAGACGCAACAGTCGGGCAAGGATGGGGCGAACCCGGCTACACCTTGTACGAGCGCACCACCATTCGCCCGGCCCTGACTCTGAACGGCATCGCGGGGGGACACTACGGTCCGGGTGTAAAGGGAGTGATCCCGACGCGTGCCGTGGCCAAGTTGAGCTTTCGTCTGGTACCAGACCAGGATCCTGAACGAATCGGCAAACTTTTTCGCGAGCACGTCGCCCGGATCACGCCGTCGGCTGTTGAATCCCAGGTGAGAACTTTGTCCCCTATCCAACCCGCTCTCGTCGATCGCGACCATCCGGCTGTGCGTACCGCCGGCTTTGCCTACAAAAAAGGATTCGGAGCTTTCCCTGTGTTCTTGCGTTCTGGCGGTTCGATCCCTGTCGTGAACGCATTCCAGGAGGCGCTGGGCATCCCGACAGTGCTCATGGGCTTTGGGCTGCCCGATGACCGCATCCACGCGCCCAACGAGAAATTCCACCTGCCCAATTTCTACCGCGCAATTGATACCTCGATCTGGTACCTGGCCGCAGCGGCCCGCACCCTGCGTGGTTCGAGCCGAGTTGGACGTGCGGACCGACTTGAGAGGGAGTGGAGCGCATGATTATCGACTGCCATTGTCACGCCGGCAAGGGCGACAAAATGACCGCCCCGTGGAACACCGACGCTCCGATCGAAACCTACCTGCGACGCGCGCGGGCGGCTGGAATCGACAAAACAGTGGTGCTCGCGCCGCTTCATGGCAACTATCAGCAGGCCAACCTGCAGGTGGCCCGTATTGTCGCGCGTTATCCCAAGCGCTTCATCGGATTCGCTTTTGTGCATGCGAAGCGCGATGCCGGCCGAATCTTCCAGATGGTGAAGCATGCGGTCACACGCTGGGGATTCCGTGGCATCAAGGTCCACGGCTTTGAAGCCATGCCTACGCGGGAGGTATGTGAGGCGGCCAGGGCGTTCCGGTTGCCGATGCTGGTGGATATCGTCAGCCGTCCGGAGGTGGTGGATATGTTCGCTCCGGAATATCCGGACGTGAACTTCATCATCGCGCACCTCGGCAGTTTCACGGATGACTGGAAGGCGCACCAGCAGGTCACCTATCAGCTAGCCCGATATCCGAACGTGTACGCCGACACGTCGGGCGTCCGTCAGTTCGATTATGTGGTTCAGGCCATCAAGCGCGGGGGTCCTCGCAAGCTTCTCTTCGGCTCGGACGGTCCCTGGCTTCATCCCGGCCTTGAACTTCACAAGATACGCCTGTTAGGTCTGCCGGCCGATCAGGAGGCTCTGGTTTTGGGAGGGAACGCACTGCGTCTACTGCGGGCAGCACGCACTGGAAGAAATGGCGTGGAAGTAATCCGCGGCAAACAACCAAGTGAATACGAACACACGGCGGCGACGTACGAACCGCGGGAGTCAGATTCAGAGTTTCACAGCGAGTCGATTAGTCCGGAGGCAGAATACAAACTCTAGGATGACGCTGAGGATTCATCTGACATGTGATGTCATGTCCGCCGTCACGCGATGATCGGTGGTAAGCGCTCCAATTTCCAGCAACTGCGCTACCATAGCAGCCCGCGATCCGACTCCCAACTTGGCAAAAATCCTTCGCAGGTGCGTGCACACTGTCCAGGAGCTGATGTTCAGCACGTCCGCGATCACTTTGTTCGGATGCCCCTTCGCCACCATGCGAACAATCTCCTGTTCGCGCGGGCTTAGCTGAATGCGGTTGCGGCTTGGCCGCGGCATACGCACCAGAAGATAACGGGCTCCGTCCACTTCTGTGTCTACCAGAACTTCCTCGGCGGCAGCGTTGCAGGAGTAGGGCCCTTGAGCCATTTCCGAGCTCACTTTTTCAATGAGTCCGACCAGCGTACGAATGACTTCGTCCACTTGTGGTGGGGCAGTTTCCGGAGCGGTATCGATCGCGACTAGAGCCGGGCTGGTGCGCATGGTGACTCTCCATCTGCACGGGCGCAGTGACCGGAAGGATAATAACTTTCACCTGCAGGCGGGGTCCTCGGTGTCAGTTCTAACTACCGCTCATCGCTTCTTTGATAGTGTGCCTGGGACAACTTCCGTTACAAAAACAATTCGCGAGTTGGGAAAAGATATGACTGGCGCGACGCTAAAACCAGTCGCTTTTTCAAGCGACGCGTAAATCGGTTAGCCTTTCTAGTAACTTGCTCTTCGCTGCCTGGAATTTCAAGACGTGCACACCAAGGGGTGATCGAACTCTACTCTTGTAGCTTCATTTCTGGAGAAAGTTTTGCGTTTTTGTTACGAAATCAGAACAAGCCTTCGATCGAGCATTCAGAATTTGATCTGACCGCTAGAGGAGACTCATTCCCCGAGATTGCGCTCCCAACCTTTCGCCCGTGCTACGGCCTCGCTCCAGCGGTGCCGGAAGGTAGCGGCTTGGGAACGTGGCATGCGCGGCTCAAAACGACTCTCGTTTGCCCGGACGGCCGCATCATCAGGACAGCCTTTCCACAAACCGACGCCGATGCCGGCCAGATACGCCGCCCCCAAAGCCGTGGTCTCGGTCACCTGTGGACGAACCACGGGAACGCCAAGAATATCGGCCTGAAACTGCATCAGTCCGTCGTTCGCCGCAGCTCCGCCGTCCACGCGCAGTTCCTCGACGGAGTTGCCGGTATCGCCTTGCATGGCGTCGAGAAGATCCGCAACTTGGTACGCGATGCTTTCGACCGCCGCTCGCGCCAAATGACCGGCGGTGCTGCCCCGAGTGAGTCCAAAAATCGATCCCCGGGCATAAGAATCCCAGTGCGGCGCCCCCAGCCCTACGAATGCCGGAACGAAATACACTCCTCCGTTGTCAGGCACAGAAGTCGCGAGCGCTTCGATCTCACCTGAGCTGCGAATTAATCCCAAGCCATCTCGCAGCCACTGCACCACCGCACCCCCAACAAAGACGCTACCCTCGAGAGCGTATTCAGTTCTGTTTCCCATTTTCCAAGCCACGGTCGTGACCAGCCGATGGGAAGAAGGAACGGCACGAGTCCCGGAGTTTTGCAGCATGAAACATCCCGTTCCATAAGTGTTTTTTGTGAGACCGGCCCTCACGCATCGTTGGCCGAAGAGGGCTGCCTGCTGATCTCCTGCAATTCCCGCGATCGCTATGCCTTCCAGAGCCTTAACGCCGGTCACCTGGCCGTAGACTTCGCTCGATGATCGCACCTCCGGCATCATCGAAGCCGGAACTCCAAACAGATTCAGCAGTTCTTCATCCCACGTGCCGGTATGAATGTTGAGAAGCATGGTGCGGGAGGCGTTGCTGGCATCCGTGACATGAAGGCGCCCTCCGGTCAGCCGCCAAAGCAGCCAGCTGTCGACGGTGCCAAATGCGAGCTTGCCTTCCTGCGCTTTCCGTCGGGCGTTGGGCACGTGCTCGAGAATCCAGGAAATCTTGCTGGCGGAAAAGTAGGAGTCGATCAGAAGGCCTGTGCGTTGCTGGATCAGACTTTCATGCCCGGCTGCACGCAGGCGCTCACAGAAGTCAGCGGTGCGGCGATCTTGCCAAACGATGGCATTGCAGACCGGTTGGCCAGTCTCACGATCCCACACGATCGTTGTCTCTCGCTGATTCGCGATGCCGATAGCAGCTACATCAGCCGGCCGGAGATGAGCCTTATCCAAGACCTCGAGGGCAACCGCGATCTGAGATGACACAATCTGCTCAGGATTGTGTTCCACCCATCCCGGCTGAGGAAATATTTGCTCGAACTCGCGCTGGGCAACATATCGAACCGCGCCGTCCTGATCGAACAGGATGGCCCGCGAACTCGTGGTTCCCTGGTCGAGTGCTAGAAGGTAGGGCAGAATGCCTCCTTAATTGTCAGGCGAGACATTCGCCGATGCGCGCAAAAGCCGCCGAATGCCGAAATCATAAATTGCCGCTCCTACCAAACCTCCGAGCAACGGCGCAACCACGGGAACCCACCAGACATGGTTGCCGTCGGTCAGACCGTTGTTGCGAAAACCCGCCACCGCGGTGAAAAGCCTTGGCCCAAAATCCCGTGCGGGGTTGATGGCATACCCGTGCATTCCGCCGAAGCTGATCCCGATGGCAACCACGACCAATCCGATCATCAGCGGCGTCAGGTTCGCTCCGGGTGGCGTGTTGAACTCGTCGGTAATTGCGAGCACCAGAAGCACCAGCAATCCTGTTCCGATCACCTGATCCAGAAATCCAGCCTGCGGAAAGGCCGGGAACGCTGGAAACGTTGTGAACACGCCCGCGGTTCGCTCGAGCAAAGGATCGACCTGACGGAACGCTGGCAGATAGTTCCAATACACCAGCGCAGCCGCCACGAACGCTCCGGCAGTTTGCGCAATCCAGTACGGCACCACCTTGCCCCACGGGAAACGGCGAAAGACGGCCAAAGACAGCGTCACCGCTGGGTTAAGGTGCGCCCCGGAAATCTTTCCGGCAACGTAGATCCCCATCGTGACCGCCAGTCCCCAGCCCAGCGTGATATTGGTATAGCCGCCATGAATCAGTTCTCCTGGATTCTTCGATGGAAATAGCACGACCATGGCAACCACGCCAATGCCAAGCAAAATCAGCACCAGAGTGCCGAGGAACTCGGCCAGCAACTCTGCAAGTAGCGTTGGTTTATCCTTCATCGGGTCAGTTGCCTCACGGCTGCGCCTTTCGAACCGCCGAGTAGTCTAACAAGGCTAGGAGAATTGCGCTCGTATTTGATCTTGCTCGCGATCACCTACGCCTCCGGCGTCATCCTGAGCGCAGCCGTTTTTCAGGCGGAGCGAAGAGCCTGCCCTGAGCGAAGTCGAAGGAATCTCGCGCGCGGCGCAGCGCAGTGAATAAGCAAGCCCTCCTCGTGTTTTTACGCTTGACATTCCCGTTCAACCCCGTAAGATAAAAAATATTTATTCACTATTATGAATATTTATGCAGTATGAATAAAACCCTCAGACAGCGCGCTATTCTCGATGCTCTCAAGCATGGCTCCATCGCCAGCCAGGAGGATCTTCAGCGGGTACTGCGCAAGCGGGGCTTTAAGGTGGGACAAGCGACCCTTTCCCGGGACATTCGCGATTTGAACCTGAGCAAGACCGCGAATGGCTATTCCCTGCCCCAGAACGAGAATTCTGCCGGGTTGGCCCTGCCTCCGATTTCGCGTCTGGTGCGGGAGTTCGTCCTCGATGTGCGCACGGCGCAAAATCTGCTGGTGATCAAGACCATCGTAGGGAGCGCGCAGCCCGTCGCCGCTGCGCTCGATGAAACCGACTGGAGCGAGGTTGTCGGCACCATTGCCGGCGACGACGCCATTCTGATCGTCTGCCCCGACAAGGACGAGGCCAGAAAACTCGGAGGCCGGATCGAGGAAATGCTGACGTAGCGGGAAATCGACGCGCGAATAGAAAGAGATGACTGCGAAACTCAAAACCGCTGTGCTGGGCGCCACCGGCTACTCAGGCCTGGAACTCACGCGGATCCTCCTGCGCCATCCGAAGCTCGATCAGCCACTCTTGCTGCGGCGCAACTCTGAAGGCAACGGCGCCGCGAATCTGGATGACCTTTTCCCAGCGATCTCCGGCAATGGCGGCCATCCCCTCCACCCGCTCTCGTGGCCCGCTTTGAAGAAGCACGGAGTGCGGTTGCTCTTTTTGGCTACTCCGCACGAGGTGTCGCGAACTCTTGTTCCCGAGGCTCTTGCACAAGGCTTGCGCGTGGTCGATCTCAGTGGCGCTTGGAGGTTGAAGCAGTCGCAGCATCAGGCCATCTACAACTTTCAAGACTCCGCTTCAGTCAATGCTACCGAACTAACCCAGCGCGCAGTCTACGGACTGCCTGAGCTGAATGCTGAGCGCATCGCTGACGCCGACCTGGTTGCGAATCCGGGTTGCTATGCCACTTCCGTGATTCTCGCGCTTGCGCCGCTGCTGAAGGCTGGCTGCATAGATCGGGAGCGCGGAATAATCTCGGATTCCAAGTCAGGCGTCTCCGGAGCCGGCAAAGAACCCACTGCACGCACGCACTTCGTTTCGGTGGCGGACAATCTCTCCGCCTACGCGGTTTTCAACCACCGGCACGTGGGCGAGATCGTCGAGCAATTGGATCTCGGTACGCAGGAACTGATTTTCACTCCTCATCTGCTTCCAATTCCGCGGGGCATTCTTTCGACCGTTTACGTGCACCTCAACCGGCAAATGACGCCACTTGAGGTCGAATCCTGCTTCCACAACTTTTACCTGGGAAAGCGTTGGGTGCGGATCTTTGCAACACCGAAGCTTCCACAAGTGCAATTCTGTTTACAGACGAACTACTGCGACCTGGGATTTTGTCTGGCGGAAGACGGGCAACGTCTGGTGCTGATTTCGTGCATCGACAACCTGCTGAAAGGCGCTGCGGGGCAGGCCGTCCAGAACATGAATCTGATGTACGGATGGAAGGAAGACGAAGGCCTGCAATGACGATCGTGGTCAAAATCGGAGGAGCCGCACTCGAAGATGCAGCCATCTTGCGCAAGTGCGCGCGCGCGATCGCCGAGTTGGCGCAGGATGGTCACCACGTCGCCGTCGTTCACGGCGGCGGCAGCGCAGTAACCAGCCTGCTGAACCGGCTGGGAAAAAAGAGCGCGTTCGTGAACGGCTTGCGCGTTACCGATGCAGAGACTCGGGACGTTGCCTTGATGGTCCTCGGCGGCATCGTCAACAAAAAGGTAGTTGCCGCGATCCAGTTGGCTGGAGCGCCCGCAATCGGATTTTGTGGCGGAGATGGCATGAGCTTCCGCGCTCGCAAGAAGTACGTTAAAGGTCGCGACCTGGGATTTGTCGGAGAAATTTGCTTCGTCGATCCTTCCTGGTTGGAAGCGATCTGGCAGAAGAGGGGCATTCCCGTACTCAGTTCTTTGGCGCTGGGCGCCGACGGCGAATACTACAACGTCAACGCCGATGAGATGGCCGCCGCCTGCGCCGCTGCTTGCCACGCCAACGCGCTCATCTTTTTAACTGACGTCCCAGGAGTGAAAGACCAGCAAGGAGCTGTCATTCCGTGGCTAAGCACCAAGCAGGCCGCCGACCTGGCTGCCGGTTCGGTCATAAGCGGCGGCATGCTGCCCAAGCTGCAAGCCTGTGGACAGGCCCTGAAACAGGGTGTGGGCCGCGTGCGGATTTTGCCCGCGGCCGAGGCAGACGTGTTGCCTCAGTTCTATCTGACGAAGTTGTCGTGCGGCACGGAGGTCACGTGCGCGTGAGGCACATGAACTTGTTTTCAGAAGTTTCGGAAACAGGTCTTGAAGGGGCGCGGCTTCCAGCCGCGCCGCAAAGGACTTAGAAAAATATGGTTAGCGCCTGACGTCGACGAATGAACCGTCGACATGATATTTGGGACAGTTGTAGCAAGGAGCGAACGTTGAATAGTCAATTGCAGAACAGAACACCAGTCGGTCCGCAAACATTTCCCGGAGCCTTCTGGTGTCCCGATCTTATCTCGACCCGCGATCTCGGACCGCAAGGAGTCGAGGCCGTCCTTCATCTTGCGGAACTGATGAAGTCGCGTCCATCGGTTTTCCAAAGGGCGCTTGCGGGAAAACAGATGGTGATGTTTTTTGAGAAACCCTCCCTGCGAACGCGGCTCACCTTCGAAGCAGGAATGACGAGCCTCGGCGGTTCGGCAATTTTTGTCGATCAGACAAATGGCCGCCTTGACGCGCGCGAAAAGTTGAGCGACATCGCTCACAACCTCGAGCGCTGGGTTGACGTGATTGTGCTGCGCACCTTCGCGCAGGAAACCATCGACGACATGGCGCAGTTCGCCTCGATTCCAGTCATCAACGCGCTCAGCGACCTGGAACATCCCTGCCAGGCGCTGGCAGACTACTTCACCTTGCAGGAGCGGTTTGGAGATCTGCGCAGAGTTCGTCTGGCGTACGTCGGCGACGGCAACAACGTGGCGCACTCGCTGCTTCTGACCTGCGCCTGTTTGGGATCTTCCATTCGGATTGCCACGCCGGAGGGCTATGCGCCGAAGGACGACATCGTTGCCGACGCGATCGAAATCGCGAAACAAACGGGCGCCCGCATCGACTTGTTCACCGACCCGCGCACCGCGGTCGCCGGAGCCGACGCGATTTACACCGACGCGTGGGCCAGCATGGGACAGGAGCACGAAGAGGCTCAGCGTTCCTCGATCTTCCCGCCCTACCAAGTGAATCGGAAGCTCATGGCGAAAGCCGCGCCCCATGCGGTATTTATGCATTGTCTCCCCGCACATCGCGGCGAGGAAGTTACGGACGAAGTCATGGACTCCGACTCTTCGCTGATCTTCGAGCAGGCAGAGAACCGCCTGCATGTTCAAAAGGCGATTCTCTATTTGTTGTTGGGCGGCGCCGTTCGCCTGCCCATAAGGAGCGCTCATGCCTGAGAAAGTAGTCCTTGCTTATTCCGGCGGCCTCGATACCTCGATCATTATTCCGTGGCTGAAGGAAAACTATTCTTACGACGTCATCGCCATGGTCGGCGACGTTGGCCAGGGGGACGATCTCGAAGCGGTGGTCGAGAAAGCTTACGCGACCGGCGCCACAAAAGTAATCGTGGAAGACTTGCGCGAAGAATTTCTCACCGGATACGTCTTCCCTGCTCTGAAAGCCGGTGCTGTCTACGAGCACAAGTACCTGCTCGGCACTTCTCTCGCTCGCCCGGTGATTGCGAAACATCAGGTCGAGGTCGCACTGCGGGAAGGCGCAACCGCCGTCGCGCACGGATGCACCGGCAAAGGCAACGACCAGGTCAGGTTCGAATTGACCTATCAGGCGCTCGCTCCTGAGTTGAAAATCATCGCGCCCTGGCGCGAGTGGTCGCTGAAATCCCGCGAAGACTGTCTCGACTACGCCGAGCAACACGGAATCCCCGTCGCCGCAAGCCGCGAAAAGATTCACAGCCGCGACCGCAATCTCTGGCACATCAGCCACGAGGGCGGTGAGTTGGAAGATGCCGCCAACGCACCGTTACCGACCACGTGGCAAATCACCCGTTCTCCGCAAGAAGCGCCCGACCTGGAAGAACAGGTCATGATCGGATTCAATCGCGGAATCCCCGTGTCGGTGAACGGCATGGAGTTGGAACCCGTGTCCCTGGTTGAACTGCTTAACGAAATCGGTGCGCGTAACGCCATCGGCCGTGTCGATCTCGTCGAGAATCGCTTTGTCGGCATCAAGTCCCGAGGATGCTACGAGACTCCCGGCGGTACGCTGCTCATCGCAGGTCATCGTGAACTCGAGGCCCTCTGCCTTGAGCGCGACGTCGCCCATTTCAAGCAGCACATCGGACTGAAATACGCCGAGCTTGTCTACTTCGGCTTGTGGTTTGCTCCACTGCGCGAAGCTCTGGATGCCTTCGTCGAGAGCACGCAGAAGGAGATGACCGGCAGCATCACGCTGTCACTCTACAAGGGCAACGTCTCTGTCGTGAGCCGCGAGTCCGAGCACTCGCTCTATCGTACGGACCTTTCGTCATTCACCATGGGCGACAGCTATGACCAGAAAGACGCCGCTGGTTTCATCCGAATCCTGGGCCTGCCCTCCCGCTCTCGTGTCCGTTCCCGCATGGAGGTCGCGCGATGAAGAAAATGTGGTCAGGACGCTTCCGTCAGCCGCTCGATCCTGAGTTCGAGCACTGGCAGCGTTCGTTCAGCTTCGACAAGCGTCTGCTGAAATATGAAATCGCAGCCAGCAGTGCGCACGCCCGTGCCCTGAAGAACGCTCGGATTCTATCTGCGGATGAATTGATCAGTATCCTGGAAGGCCTGCAGCAGATCGGCGAGAAGGCCGCAACGTCTCCCGCATTTCTCGAGGACGACGAAGCCGAGGATGTCCACCACTTTGTCGAAAAGCAATTGGCCGCATTGATTGGCGATGTTGGCTATAAGCTACACAGCGGCCGCAGCCGCAATGAACAAATCGCGACCGACCTCCGCCTGTTCGTGCGGGCATCCATCGATGAATTGCGCGAAGAACTCGCAGTGTTCTGCGGGGTGCTCACCGATCGTGCCGAGCAGGCCGCCGACGCTGCTATGCCTGCCTACACTCACCTGCAGCGGGCTGAACCCGTACTCGTGGCGCACTGGCTGTTGGCTTACGTTGAAGTGTGTCTTCGCGACGCCGACCGTCTCGCGGACTGCCGCAAGCGCCTGAACCTTTGTCCTCTAGGATCAGGCGCCGTAGCGGGCGCTACCCTACCGCTCGATCGCGAATTCATGTCCGAAACTCTCGGTTGCGACGGTCCTACCGCCAACAGCATCGATGCCACCAGCGACCGCGATTTTGCGCTCGAATTCGTGCAGGCACTTTCGCTCCTCGCCCTGCACCTGAGCCGATGGGCCGAAGAGATGATCCTGTTTTCCAATCAGGAGTACGGATTCATCGGCTTGCCCGAGAGCTACTCCACCGGCAGCAGCGCAATGCCGCAGAAGAAGAATCCAGACCTGCTCGAACTGGTTCGCGGCAAAGCGGGCCGCGTTATTGGAAACGCTACCGCGCTCCTGATTACTCTGAAAGGCCTGCCGCTCGCTTACAACAAGGATCTGCAGGAAACGCAGGAACCGCTCTTCGACTCCTCCGACACAGTTTTGCAGCTATTGCCGCTGGTCACTGGCTGGATGAAAGCCGCAGAATTCCGTCACGAGCGAATGCAGCAGGCCGCGCAGTCGGGATTCATGAACGCGTGGGCGGCTGCCACCTACCTCGTCAGACGCGGCGTTCCCTCGCGGCAGTCCCACGAGCAAGTCGGCAAGGCAGTGCAGATTGCTCTCGAAAAAAGCTGTGAGCTCCAGGGCCTTTCGCTCGAAGACTTGCGCTCCATCAATCCTGACTTCGGTCCGGATTTCTACGAATCCCTGACTCTCGCCTCCGTGCTCGCGATTCACGACGTTCCCGGCGGGACAGCTCCCACCCGCGTCCAACCGGCGCTCAGCGCCGCCAGACAGAAAATCGACTCCCTGCGAGAGGAGATCCATGCGCACGCGTAAAGCCATCTTGCCCGACGCCAACCAGATTCATGATTTGATCGCAGGATATTCCGGCGACGGCACGCTCTTGCCGCGCAACTTGGCGGAGATCTGCGAGAACGTACGCGACTTCGTGGTCCTCGAAGATGGTGGGCGCATCATCGGCTGCGGCGCGCTCCATCTATACGGCACTCACCTCGCGGAGGTCCGTTCCATCACGGTCGCGCCCTGGGCCCAAGGCCGAGGTGGTGGAGGCCTGCTGGTAAAAAAGCTGCTGGCCGAAGCGAAGAAGCATCGCGTCACCTGCATCTGCCTGTTTACCCGCAGTCCGCAGTTCTTCGCGCGCCTGGGCTTTCAGGTCGCACACCGAGCCGACCTCCCCGACAAGATCTACAAGGACTGTCACGTGTGCCCGCGCTTTCACTGCTGCGATGAGGTCGCAATGGTACGCGGTGAGCTTCCGAAATTCGCGATCCTGCCCGAGCCGGCGACCTTGCTGGTCAAGCTCCAAGGCATGAATGTGTAGATTCAGGGCGCGACAACCCTAGTTGAGGGCTTGGGCCCCATCTTCCGCTGAACAGATATAGACGTTGGGCTGGATTCCGATCGCATCTTGATAGCGCCTGGCAATCCGCTCGGCAAAATGATCGGCATTTGCTGAATGCACCAGATTCACAGTGCAGCCGCCAAATCCGCCCCCCGTCATGCGCCCGCCGCAGTAGCCAGGCAAACCTTCCGCGGCCTCGACCATGACGTCCAATTCGCGGCAGCTGACTTCATACAAATCGCGCAGGCTGCGATGCGAATCGCGCATCAACTCACCCACCCGCGTCAGGTTCCCCTCGGTCAGAGACGCAACCGCATCCAACACGCGCTGGTTCTCCCGGACAATATGCGAGCATCGTTTGTAGACGTTTACAGGAAGGTCGTTTTCATGCCGCTCCAACAACTCGCCCGTCACGTCCCTGAGAGCGCGAATCTTAGGATCCCAACGCGCAAGGATTCTCGCCCCTTCTTCGCACTCCGCGCGGCGGGTGTTGTAGCTACCGCTGGCGAGAGCATGTTTTACCATCGTGTTGCAAACGACGAGGCGGATGTCCGGCGGCAACGGCACCAATTTGAACGCCAACGAACGGCAGTCCAGAAAAAATGCATGTCCCGCCTTTCCCATGCAGGAGACAAACTGGTCCATGATCCCTACTCTTGCGCCGACAAAAGTGTTCTCCGCCCGCTGACAAAGTTTGGCGACTTCAGCCAGGGCCAGTCGATCGCCATTCAAGTCCAAAAACGCGAGGGCGCTTGCGACTTCAACGGCTGCTGAGGAACTTAGTCCTGCGCCAATTGGCACGTCCCCGCGCACAAGCACGTTTGCGCCTCGGAGCGGATGTCCGTCCTGCTGAAGCAGAGAAGTCACACCCAAGACGTAGTCGCACCACGCGCCGACGCGGCTCGTGGGCAGGTGATCGAGATCAAATTCAAAGTCTCCGTCGAATTCTTCCGAGCGGACAACCAGCTTTCTGTCAGACCGGGGCGCGATCGCCACTTGCGTGAAGAACCCGATGGCTGCCGGCATCACGTAGCCGTCGTTGTAGTCCGTGTGTTCTCCAATTAAATTGACGCGGCCAGGAGCACGAAAAATCCTCGGTTGGCTGCCAAAGATCTTCTCGAAGTCACCCGCCAATTCAGAGGCTTTCATTTGAGAGGGAGCGACCGACGCAGGGTCCATGCTTGTTGAGTATAAAACGAAGATTGGTGGGAGCTTGAAAAAGCTGATAGAAAGGCGGAAGCGTACCCACGAATCAGCGCGGCTCTGTGTGCCTGGCCGCACACGGCCTGGGTTCGGGGCGAGCACCGACAGCGTCCGATCCTGCTCTAGCGGACGGGCACTCTCTCAAGGAATTCGAGCCTATGGCTGTTGCCGTGCCTCAGCCGTCAGATCACGCTCGATGCTTGTCGGACGCCGCAAGGGCCACTGCTCCGAACTAATCACCGGCCGCCGTTCGACGGTGCCGATCACCGGTGCCTCGTCCATGCCGTCTGAATAGGCCCTGGACACAAAGCGTTGCTCGCCGCACAGGCGGTCGATCAACCGCTGTTGCCGGCGGGTCAGCACGGCATGAGGGAGAATCGGGAAGTTGCGGAACATCCAGATCAGATATACACGCTGACGGAATGAAGGCATTACATAACGAGGACCAATGGGTGTCTGCACTCGCACCACTCCATCGGCCAGTTTTTCGATCCACATACCTGGGCCCACCTGTACCTGAAATTGGCCAGAGCAATTCTAGGGCCGCCATTATTGCACTACTGGCGAGGCAATGGGAAGCCCTTTTTCAAAGATTTCTTAGGCTCCTAACGGAGGGATGGGCTTTGCCCCGTCGAAATGGGGCATTTTCGGGAATCCGTACCGCCCCGGCAGTCCAAAATAGGACGCGGCACCCTTCTCAACGCGACAGATTAGAGGATTCAAATCGACACTTCCGGCAACAAGTCCATGCGCCGGATCTGCGCCGCCACCCCGAACTCCTGCCCAGACTCCTCGACTCGAACAACCGTCGCCTGGCAGCACACCCAGCACTTCTCTCCCGAGGTAAGCTCCGGCGGAAGGATCAGCACCAACTCGACGTCGGTACCGGCCTCGATGCGCGACTCGGTGTAGAGGAAAATTCCGTTGCTGCTGACGTCGCGGGTCTGAGCTGAGTGCTCGGCTCCGAGGGCGGTACGCATGCGCGTCGGCACCCGGGTTGCGATTCTTCTTCCCGAGCGTCGCTCGCCACTGGCCTTCATGAGAGTGGGAACAACTCTACACCAAGGGCCGCCGATTACACGAGCAATCGATGAACGGGTCACGAACCAACTAGACGATCGGCCTCTTCAAGCGCACTGCCGGCACAACCAGGGCCTGCTCCAGGGTCGGTACATTCGTGCTGCGCAGCTTGGCTTCTATCTCGTGCAGCTTGTCAACCTGGCTGGTCTGGTAGTAAGCCTGTACCAGCAACTCCATGGTGAACGGATTGTCGCGATCTTCTTCCAGGTGCGCGATGGCGTCTTCGTACTTCTTCTGGTCCATCAACAGCGTGCCGGCTGCCCCATGATACGAGCTCTGAATCACCCGGTTGCGGCTGGCCGTCGCCATCGCTTCGAGCTCCTTCAGAGACTTATCGGCTAGCGGATGATTTCCCCCTCGATCCGCACGCACTGCGACGTTGCGCAGGATGCGCGACAATTCCTCATCGTGGTCCGACTTCGAGATCGTGCTGTTGTGGCCGAGCGCATCTTCCGCAGACTTCAGATATTTCAGCGCCACGTTATCGTCCGCCTGATACTCGCCCATATGACGGAACGCCTGCGCTTCCTGCAAATCCTGCCCCTTCGCATGTCCGGTTGCGGCAAGCTCGGCAAAATCCTTGTCGGCGTCCGCATACTTCCCGTCGCGGACCCAGGTCATCGCCCGTTGCATGCCATAAGTCAGCCGGTCCGCCTCATTGTGCGAGAAGCGGATTGCCTTGTCGTACTCGGTCCGCGCCTGTGCTTCATCTCCCATCAGCGCGTAGGTATCTCCCAGCCCGAGTTGTGAAGTCACGAAATCCGGATCAATCTTCAGCGCGAGGTGATAGTGCTTCAGGGATCCCTGGTAGTCTCCCGCCATTCTCAGCAACTCGCCATAGGAATCCTGCGGATTCGGCTCCTTCGGCAGCAGGGCCACATACCGTTCCATTGCGGCCAGGGCCTTGGCAAATTGCTGGTGGCGAGCGTCCACATAGGCCAGATCGTTCAGCGCCGCCGGAAAATTCTTGTCGATTCGCAGAGCCTTCTCGAGCAACCTCTGCGCCTGATCGTCGCCGTTTTCTGCCATGAGCCAGTTGGCAGCCAGATAGAGCAAGTGCTTGTCCCTGGGATACATCTCCAGCAGATCGTTCATTGCCGAGATGCCGCCGATAAAGTCGCCTTCCTGCACCTTGGCGATCCAAGCCACCATCAGTTGCTCCCCGGGAGTCAACTTGGGTGCCAGTTCTTTGGCCTTGGCGCGTGCCGCGCTAACTTCCTGGGGATTCCCACTGTTGAAAGCAATCCAGGCCCAAGCGACCGCCAGGTTTGGATCCTCCTGAACCGCGGCCCGCCATTCCTCATTGCAACGCTCCAGATACAGGTTCTCGTAATCCGCCATGCCCTTTTCGTAGAGTTCGCGAGCCTTGGCCGAAGAAGTCGTGACCGGCATGATCGTGGACTTTGATTTCTCCACATGATGCGCAGATACCGGCGCAACACCACACAGACCAAGTATTAGGACGGCGCAAATCGTCGTAGCCAGGGCACAATTCGAGCGACGCATCGGAGTCTCCGGAACAGAGCTTTAGATATTCTGGGGAGGATACAGAATGAAGGTTAGCACCCGTCGAATCAGCCTCGTAGTGACCAAAGACGTAAGACGGGCGGGAACAAGTTCCGGGTGGTGGCGCGCTGGTGTGGCGCGGGCGCCTCGCCCGCGTTTGGACGAGGCCACGAATGCAAGCCCTTGCCCGTCACCCACCAAAAAAGCCCCTGCCAGGAAGGCAGGGGCCCAAACGAGACGGTTGTCACTCGTTGCTAGAAAAGAATCTTCAATCCCAACTGCATGTTGAACGCCTCGCCGGGGCCGATGCCAGGGGCACCGTTGAAGTCGCCGATCGTATCGGCGATGACGCCGCCGCCGGGACTCGTAGCACCCACGCCGGAAGCCAGGTTGACCCGGTTGAACGTGTTGAACATCTCAACGCGGAACTGCGCCCTAACGCGTTCCGTGATCGGGATGTTCTTGAACACAGACAGATCCACGGCGGAGAAGCCGGGCCCGTAAATCTGGTTGCGGCGCAGCGTGCCCAAGCCGGATGACGGGACAAAGGCGGCCGGATTGATCCAAGTAACACCACTCTTGTTGAAGGCATGTGAAACGCCGGCGAACGGGTTACCGACCAGGTCGTAGCCGGGACGAATTCCGTCAAGGGGCTGCCCTCCGTGGAAGGTCATCAGGCTGTTTACTGCCCAGCCATGGGTGAGCAACTTGGGGCCGTGGCTGGAACCCGGAATATCCCAGGTGAGGGTGGCCGAGAAGTTGTGGCGGGTGTCGAAGTCTCCATTGCCATACTCAGCCTTGAGGTTCGTGCTGTCCCGAGGGATCGCACCACGGTACGCAGTGATCTCGTCCAAAGCATGGGCCCAGGTGTAAACAAACTGCGAGCTCAGTCCGTGCCATGCCCTGAGGCGCAACGTGCTCTGCAGCGCGTTGTAGTTCGAGGTACCGATGCTGTTGAGCTGGTTCATGCCGCCGTAATTCGGATACTGCGCGGCATATTGGCCGAACTGGTTGATGTCCAGCATGATCGAGAGTTTGCGGCCCTCGCTGCCTACGTAGCCCACCTGCCAAACAGCCATGCCATTGCCAAAGCTCTTCTGGACGTTCAGGTTGTAGTTGAAGAAATAGGGCGCGCGGAAGTTCTGGCTGACGGAGAAGACGTCGAAGACAGAGGTACCGCAGTTCGGATCGGTGGCGGCATCGCCGGTCACGCAAGTGGAGACACCGGGGAAAATATACGTGTTCGGCTGCCATTGAAGTGCACCAGTGGAATAGGTGGAAACGGCCGAAGGACCAGCCGGGTTGTCTTCCAGACCATCGGCAGCGTTCGGCGGACGGAAGTCCAGGAACGGGTTCATGTTGATTTGGTCGTAATACACACCTATGCCACCGCGGATGACCAAGTCTTCCCTGCTCGTGGGCTGATAGGCGAAGCCCAGCCGAGGAGAAAAATTGTTCTTGTCGCCGGGGAAGATGTCGCTGATGCCATTGCCCTGAATCTTGATTCCGCCCGCGGACGGAATAAAGACTGCCAGGTCCTTGCTTCCGTTGTGCAGGGGTCCAAAGTAATCCCAGCGCAGTCCCCAGTTAAAGTTGAGTCTGCGCGTGACCTGCCAGGAATCCGAGCCGAAGAAATCAAAGCTGTTGACTACTACTTTGCGCTCCGCGTTGCCCACGGCGATCGTGGATGACGCGACGTCGCCGGCCAGGAAATCGGCCAAGGCGATGGTACTGAAGCAGCGCTGATCGGTGGGATCGACACAGCTGCCTGCCCAGGGTCCCTGGGTTCCGTCAAACGTGAACTGTCCCCGCGAATGGCGGAAGTAGAACTCATCCACGTGCGCCTGGCGCATTTCCCCGCCGAAGCGGAACTGGTGCTTGCCCACGTTGTAAGAAAGTACGTCGCTCAGCATGCCAGTGATGTCGTTGCGGCCTGAGGGATGCGTGATTCCCACCTGTTCAAACCCAGAAATAGAAATGCCGGGCGCGCCCAGGATGGGCTGCCCGTGAATGAGCGCATCAGGGCTTGTGAAGAGGCCCATGGCGTGGGTATCGAAGCTGTGATTGGCGTCGTTGAAGACTTGATTGAAATAATTGACCCCAAACAGGAGCTGGTTTGTCGTCCTTGGGCTCAGGGCGGAATTCAAGACCGCCGAATAATTCTGCAGGTGAATCGGCGCCTTTTCGAAATAATACGAGAGGTTCGAACTGGCCGTGGCCAGCGCGAGACTGGCGCCAAGCGGGGCAATCTGGTCGCCCTGTCCATTAAACGCACGAAGCATGAGGTGATGCTTATCGCTGAAGTTATGGTCCAGTTTTAGATTGCCGTTGTAGCTGTATCCGATGGAAGGAACGTTACCGAAAAAGTTGCCTACCTTGTAGTCGAGGTTCGACTGTGTGATGCTGCTCGGCCACAGCGAGTTAATCAGGTTGGTTGAAATTGAGCTTTCAGGGACGCCATCGTTACTCAGCAGAGCGCGGGCATTAGCGATGTATTCCGCGGAAGGCTCAGTAGCAAGTCCGGAAACGCTAATCACATACCGCTGCTTTTCGAACGTCAGGAAGTAAAAAGTCTTATCTTTGATAATCGGTCCGCCAACGGAAAACCCGAAATTATAGTTTCGCAGTTCCGGCTTCTTCACGCCGGAAGGAGTAAACGGCGAGGCTGCCCCAAAGGCTTCGTTGCGGTTGAAGTAGTAAGCGGAACCGTGGAGCTGGTTCGTGCCCGACCTGAGGACGACGTTGACAATCCCACCGGCGTTGCGACCGCCCTCGGCCCCGGATTGGGTCTGGGCGGCGAATTCGTCGATCGCATCCAAGGGCATAATCGTTCCGGCGATCCCGGAGACGCCGCCCTGGTTGACTGCGGGAATGTTATGCCAGAGGTCATTGTTGTCCACGCCGTCAATCTGCCAGTTCATCTGGTTGGCGCGGGTTCCGTTCATCGAGCCGAAGCCGCCCACGGAGTACCCGCCGTAGCCCGGCTGGACAGCAGCGAACTGGGTGAAGTCGCGACCGTTCATCGGCACGTCCTGGACCGCCTCGGTGGTCAGGATATTGTCTTGGGTGGCGGTGGTCGTATCGAGAGTCAGCGCAGCCGCGGAAACTTCCACCACGGTCGTGCCCGCCGATCCGGCGGACAGCTTCACAGGAACGGTATACGCACCTCCCGCCGTGACCGCGACATTATCGATGGCCGTCGGTCGAAACCCGGAGGCAGAAACTTCAATCTTGTACGTCCCCAGCGGCAGGTCCTGGAAGGCGAACTGACCATCGCTGGTGCTCACGGTACTCAGCGTGACCCCGGTGCCGCTATTCGTGGCCTTGACATTGGCTCCGGCGACCACAGCTCCCGACGGATCGGTTACGGTACCGTTGATGGCGCCGCGAAATGTCTGCGCGTATCCGAACACCCCAAGCAGCACTACTACGACAATAAGACCTAATGTACGTCTCATATACCCTCCACCCTCATCTCTCTTTTCGGCAGTATTCCCCCAGCGCGGCTGGCTTTCTTGCACCTGAGGGGGATCGGTTTTCTCTTTCGTTGCAGGTTACGAACCAAATCGCAATCGGCTTGCAAGTACCTCTATTTAAATTACTTAGCGAGCGGAAAAGGCAGATAGAATTCCATTAGCTGTACATTGCGATCCGCTGTTATATGGAAATCTGAAGAATGTAACTGCCGGAGGGGGAATTCCGGGTTCGATCCGCAGCGATGCACTTAATGGCTCCTGACTCTATCCAAAGCAAGGGGAGGACGTCAACTTGGAAATTTCGGAGGGATGCAAAGACTCAAGATAGGCCGCAGAAATCCCCTCAAGGGACGAGCAGCCACACAAAATCACTTGTTTGCTCGAATCCGCGTCCGCAAAGTAATTCGCAGGCATGGCTCCGGCAATCGCCAGTAACTAGAAGGTAAACGAAACCCCGCCCCGCACTGAACGCGCAGCCTGCACCAGGTACACAGTCTGACCGTCCTTTCCCAGTACCGGCACATACCCTTGCGCGAGCAGGTTCCGCACATCGACGATCGCCTCCATGTGTCCCGGCAGGAAGCCCATGCTCGGAATGGGCTGGCGGATGAACAGACTGAGGAAAGGATCGCTCTGCCCCGCTGACGCGTTAAACATATCCACCGGCGTAAGCGCGGAGCCGCTCACCCAGCGGTAGGAGGTAATCCAGCGGGTGTGGCTGTGAGGCACTATCCCGCTGAACTTGGCGGCAACTGCCTGCCGGCGTTGCGTCCGAATCCACTGCTGCGCATCCTGGAGCGGCACGTCAGGCTTTGAGAGATCGAGAACGCCGCCGAACCCGTAGTCCAGCGTGGCCGTCAAATCGGACGAGAACTTACGCTGCAACACGATTCTCAGGCCATTTGAATCCAGCGTCTTTCCCGCGTAGCTGAACGTGCCTGAGTAAACATCCGGCAGCAGGAATCCCCCCGCGGCCGTCACTTGTCCCGTGCCCGTGAGCACGGTGTTTCCCACGCGGTCCGAGAACACGGCAACCTGGACAGAGTTCTTGCCGATGCGGCGGGAAAGGTTCAACTCCTGATGGTGAGCGCGCTCAATCTTGGGCGCGAACCCAACCATGCTGACGCGCGGATTCGCTTCACTCAAATCCGCCGGCGCCGTGTCGAATCCCTTTTCGCGGCGACTGTCCGGAACCGAAGTCGCGTAGTCGTACTCCAGGACCGTATTCGGCGAGAGGTGCAAATCCGCCGTCCCGTAGGGCCGGAATGCCGTCACATGCCCGAGGAACTGAATGGTTTGCAGTTCGCTGCCGAACTTCAGTTCGAGCACATCGCCCACTGAGAAATCGTCTCCCACAGAAAGCGCGAATGCCTGCAGCGCGGCGTTATGCAAGTTCGGATCCGATGGCGCAAAGCGGCGCACAGTTAACGCCAGCGACGGCTCAGAGCCGTTCGGCAGCTTGTGCGAATACGCGGTCCGCAGCACTGCCGCTGGCAGGCCCAATCCGTATCCGACATTGCCGCTGAACCCCACGCGTCCGGCGGAGAAGATCGAGCGCTCCAGCGTGAAACCTGTGCTCATGTCCGATCCGCTGCCATAGCCTCCGGCCGCCGATCCGGCGAGAAACGACAGGCTTCCGCGCATTTCGTGATCCTGCTTTTCCGCCGTCAAAGTCGGATCGTTCACCACCCGCAGAATCGGACGGTTCGCCACCGAGCGCAGCGTCCATTTCCAATCGTCATCGTCGGGCGTGGTGCGAATCGGCCCTAACTGGATTGCACCCAGCAGCGTATTCAGCGTGATATTAACGTTAATTTTGGCACCGGGCCGCAAACCTACGCGCTCGCGCAAACCAGGAAGGAAAGACGGGGCAGAAACTTTGACGCTATACAGTCCCGGCAACAGCCCCGCCGCCGAGTAAAATCCAGCGCCATTGGTAAAAACGGTAAAGCTGTGCACTGACGATCCCAGGATCTCGACTACGGCGCCCATCTGCGGGACGCCCGAGGCACTCCGCACGTATCCTGAGATCACGCCGGGTTGTTCCGCCGCCCACACAGGGAGCGCCAGCCCGAGGACGACCGCCCAGGTTCCGAGCTTATGCAGCAGCATCACTCCACCTACCCCCGGAGGAACAAGCAGACAATTACTCGACGGAAAACACCGCCGAGGGACCGATGGTCTGCTTGGAGATGTTGTCGTTCACCTTGATTTCAATCCGATAGAGTCCAGGTTGCAGGCTGGACGAAGCAATCGTCTTTTGCAGCGTCACCTGCTCGCCTACGTTGCCCATCTGATCCGTGGATTCCACTTTCTGGACCACCGGCTTGTTTGTAGCCATATTTACAATATCGTACTCGAACGTGGCGGAAGGCTTGTGCGTCTTCTCATCCACGCCCAGATTATAGACCTGCATCCAGAAATTCAGCTTCTGGTCGCGGTCCTTCTTAAACACCGCCGGCTTGCCGCTGGCTGAGGCCACGCGCGGCCGGACCTTCATCGCGCCAATCACAAAGCTGCCCGTGCCAATCGACTTGGTCGGGACCGGCTCCATCTGGTCGGCAACAATCAGCGTCGAAGTCGCCAGCTTGTCGTCGGAGAAATCCGGAACGATAACCCCGCGGCTCCAGCGCCCCTTGCGGTCCCCGTTCACATCTTTGACCGCGATATCGAGCTTGTAACGTCCCGGGCGCAACGGAAGCGCCTTCCAGTATACGGATGAATTTTCCGCCGTCCGCGGCAGTAATTCTGCCGGAACATCCACCTGCACCGTGTCTTCGAAAGTCTGCACCACCTTGCCGGTTAGCGTTGTGAGCCGGGCGAAAATATTGACGGTACCGCGCTGCACGCCATCCTTGTTGACGAACGTGATGTCCCGGTTCTTCATCTGAATCGTCACCGGCACCAGCACGGTATCGCCCGTCACTTTCACGAAGTCTGACCGCACATCGAACGGCATGGGATTCAGAATCACCTTCGAGGTGACGATTTCCTCTTCCAGGTCCTTGAACTTCACGGGCGGAGGTGCCTGCAACTTCGCAAACTGCTCCAGTCGGTCAAACTGCTTGGTCTGCAGGTTAGCGGTCATCGGACCCGTTCCCAACCGCTCAAGGCCGCCACCGTTGAATCGCGAAGCCTTGCTCGCCATTCCCATCTGCTCATACATCGTCAGTCCGGCGTTGGGCGTATATAGAAGAGCATCTTTCTCCGATCGGTCCATGGTCATGTGATAGTCGCCGCACATGCAGGTGTCGACGAATTCAATGATGACTTCCTGTCCGATTCCTTCGAGATAACGATAGCGCCAGGTTTCAAACGGGAACGTGGACGTCGAGCCCCCGCCTTCTTCCATGGGTCGCTCGTAAGTTCCGCCCGAGGGATGGGACTCAACCTCGTCCGCCTTGCCGAACATGATGTAAATCCGTCCGCGATCCGTCTTCCATCCCGGAATGCCGGCCGGAAAATGCTCGTTCGCGTAAGCAATACGCGCGTAGTGATCTTCCTTGTATTCGTTCTCTTCGGTGTCGGGAGTGGGGTCGCGCCGCTGCCAGAAGGCCTCGATAAACTGGTCGCGTTCCTCATCGTTGCTCAGTTGCTTGAACGCCGCCCTCTCTTCGTCCGTGATAATCCAGGCCACATCCTCATCGAGCCACTTCTTGTAAGGGCCCTTGATTTCTTTGGTGTAGTCCTTCATCTGCTGCTTTTTCTTCTTGCCCTCGAGCGGTCGCTTGAGAGGATCCACATCCTGCCCCGATGGATCTTGGGAAGCGCTGGCTGGTTTATCCGTGGACTTGTCGGCAGACTTCGAATCCTGGGCAACCGCAGAGGATCCGGCCAATCCAGCAACCAGCAGCAAAACGAAGAAAAGATAAAGATAAAGATATTGATGCGAATGAACCCGGGACATGAGAGGGACTCCTGCCAGACTACAGTGTCTGTTCATTTTAGGCCCTAAAGTCGGGTGAAATCAAGGATAAGTCACATCGGGGGAACCAATTCCTACTCGCCAAACTGGTTGATTAGAAGAGCCGGATGGTGGCCGAGTTGCCCGCCGCAACCCCGGGAATCAAATACTCAATTACATCGCACCCGTTTGGGACAACGCCCTGCACTACTTTAGCAATCCTGGCCAGAGCGAGGGGTCTCTTCGCGCTTCTCGAGGCGAGCTTTCTTAGCGTCCAGCAGGTCATTGATCTCGCGTACGAGCACCAGCAATTTCTGCGAGTCCTGCTCGTTCACAGCCTGCTCGCACAGCCGCAGTAAACGTTCGCGTTCCTCTCCGGTCAAGACACGCCCTCAGGCTTTTTATTGAGAATTTAGACATTCTAAACGCGAACGGATTGATTAACATGTTCGCTATACCGCTTTCAAGGCACGATCAATCAAAGGTGCCCCAGCAATGCTGCTGGATCCCCCCCGGCACCCCTCGACCGCCACTCGACTCTTCTCCCCGCCGAGACGATAATTGTCCTGATATGGTTTGCAGACGTCGTCATGCCCGCCGTTCGTCCCGTCCTCTTCTCTTTCTCTGCCTGACGCTCTTGGCGCTCTGCATCGGAACCCTGTCGCTTGCGTCTCCGTTCTCGAGCGCCGCCCAGGATCTGGCAAGGCGCCTGATCCTCAAAGACGGCTCCTATCAACTGGTCAAGAGTTATGAGATCCAGGGCCAGCGGGTTCACTACCTGAGTGCCGAGCGCAACGAGTGGGAGGACTTGCCCAAGTCACTAGTCGACTGGCCCGCCACCGAGAAATACGAGAAAGATCGCACCGCTGGCGCACCGCCCGAGGCCGTCCAGCTCGACCGCGATCTCGACGCGGAACGCGAACTCGAAGAAGCCTCGCTCCCCCAAGTCGCCCCCGGGTTGCGGCTGCCCGAGGACTCTGGCATGTTCCTGCTGGATAACTACAAAGGCGAGCCCCAGCTGGTCGAGGTACAGCAGACTGCAGGCGATCTGAACCGGAACATGAAGGGCAACATCCTTCGCGGCGCCATCAATCCCGTAGCCAGCACGAAACAGACGATCGAACTCGAGGGACAACACGCCGCAGTGCAGTCGCACGTCGGCGTGCCCTCGATCTACCTCAAAGACGATGAAGGCACACCGGATGACCACGCCACGAAACCAAAAGAATCAAACCAACAGTCCGCCAGTGATTCCGCTCATGAAGCGACCCCTCGCCCGCAACCGCCTCAACAACCTCAGCAGCCCATTGTGCCCTCCGATCGTTTCCGCATCGTGCGCGCCGACGTAAAGGGAGGCAAACGCATCCTCGGCGATGTCAAACGTGCGGTCACCGGCAAGGTTAGCCAGGAGCAGCACTTCGCCAAGAGCACCATCAACCGCGTCCACGGAGGCTGGCTGAAGATCACGCCCACCGAGAGTCTAGCCCCAGGAGAATATGCAGTCGTAGAGATGCTCGGCAAGGAAGGTATGAATCTTTATGTCTGGGACTTCGGCGTCAACCCCAACGCCCCGCCCAACGCTAACCCCTGGAAGCCCGACACGAAGGCTGCGAAACCGCTTGGTTCTGGCCCATAGGTCTTAGCGGAATGGGTTGACGATGAGCAATCCATCGACTTCCCGAGTGTCCTGCAAATCTTCCGTCAAGACTACGCTGCAACCGGACTGTCTTGCCGACCGCAGCACCAGCGCATCCCAGAAAGAAAACCCGTGCAGACGATGGAGATCGATGGCAGCGAGGATGTCCGAGACCTCGGGAGCAGCCACATCGAACTCGGCTAGCAGTTCGACCTTTCTGCGGGCAGTACGGGCATCCACCTGCAGCTTCCGCGTGATCGCAACGAAATACTCTTGCAGAACCTGCAGCGAGACCACGCCAGTACCCGCGTGGCGATGTTCTGCGACCAACTCCAGGGCGCGCCGTTGCTTCGACGGTGCATCCTTATCGTCCGTGTAGACAAGGATGTTGGTGTCGAAGAAGCTACGAGCGCTCATGGATCTCGTTGCGATTAAAACGCCAGCCACGAGAGTTGCCCCTGCCCGAGAGGCTCCGGAACTCCTCAACGCTGCGCTCAGGGTCGTCTCCGCCAGCCAGGGTTTGCAAATAATCCCGGATCAGCTGGTTCAGGCTCTTCCCAAGCGCATCCGCCTTCTTGCGGGCGCGAGCCACGACTTGTTTATCGATGGAGAGGGTAACATTCATTCACACAGTATATGTGCACAAATATACCGTGTCAATCGGATTAGGGATTGATTGTGGTTCTGATGCTTTGTAGGGCGTCATGCTGAACGCAGCCGTCCTTCAGGCGGAGTGAAGGATCTGGCGCAGCATTACCACGGTATTCCCGGGCGACTGTTCCATACAAAATAAGTGGGCGACAGATTGATCTAAGTCCTGAGGCGAAAATTCAAAGCGCATGCAAGGGCACGTCGCTCAGGCGCTCTTTCCGTGGCACAGTCGCTGGAGTTCTTCAATCTTCTGATCCAAAACTACTTGCAGCTCCGCCCATCCATCGTCTCCGCCCATCACTTGCAGATTGTCAAGATGTGTGCGGCTGTTCATGAGCGCATGCAACAGGTCTTGCATGGCTGCCTTTCTTACCGTCTCCATGAACGCATGATGGCAGGCGGTTACCGTTCTTGATACAAAAATCCCGGCATGGCCCTTATTGGCGCACTTTTCACTTCCTGAATTCGATTTTTCACGGTGGAGAGGCGGTTATTTCATGACTCCGCGCTGCGCAATCCCGATATTGTCGCGCGTGGAGTTCTTGACCATATACATCATGGCATCGGCCTGGCGGATGATGTCATGCGCCTCGCGCGCATCGTGCGGATAAGTCGCCAGCCCGATCGACGCCCGCACGTTGAGATTCAATCCTTCTTCGCGGCAGAAATTGCTGGCCCGGAAGCCGTCCTGCAACCGCTTGGCAACCACCAGCGCCTGATCCTTCCCGGTTTGCGGAAGCAATACCACGAACTCATCCCCGCCATAGCGGAACGCAAAATCGATCAGTCGCAGCTGAGCTTTAATGAGGTATCCAATCTCGGCTAGCAGCTTGCTTCCGATCAAATGACCGTGCGTGTCGTTCACCGACTTGAAGTGATCCAGATCGATGAACAGCACACTGAACTCGTATCCGAATCGCGACGAGCGGTAGACCTCAGTCTCCAGTGTCTTATAAAGATGGCGCGCGTTGTAGAGCCCGGTGCAGTCGTCCGTGATGGTGAGTTCCTGAATTCGCTCCACCCAGCGTGCATTCTCGATGGCGATGGCAGCGTAGTCGCAAAGCGATTGCAGGAAAAAGACCTCCTGCTCTCCAAACCGCGACATGTCGACATTGACCAACTGAATCACGCCCAACACCCGCAGCTTTGACCGCAGCGGCACGCAGATAATCGAGCGCGTCTCCCATTTGGTGGCATCGTCGACACGGCTGGAAAAAAACGGATCGTTGCGCACATTGGGCACAATCCGCGCCTCGCCGTGCTTCGCCACCCAGCCCGCAATGCCCTCGCCCACTTTCAGCCGGACATCCTTTAGCACGTCGGCTTTGTCTCCCACCGCAATGGCGAAATACAACTCATCCTGCTGTTCATCAACCATTAGCAGCGACCACGTATCCGGACGGAAATATTCCGCCATCTTTTCCATGATCGTTTGCAAAATGGAGTCGAGGTCCAGCGACGACGTCAGCGCCTTGGCGACGTCGTGGAAGATGGTGAGCTCCTGGCTATGGCGCGTCAATTGAGTGCCGGTGGCCTCGGGCATGCCGGAAATTCTTCCTATCCTCTGATTAGACGGGTGGTGTTCAAAAATTATATTCGTGACTTTCGAGGAGGGGCAATGAACGTTGGTAACCGGAACCCCTAAAGCCAACGGGATGAGGCAATTTCCCGGCACTGTTCAACCAACATCCGGTAGGACTCAGGTCGCCACCGGCTTCCCAAAAGGAGATTGACCGCAAGTGACTTTTGCCCTCGACTTCACTTCCCGTCTGCGCGCATCCCCTGTGCAGAAACCTTCACATTGACGAGACGACTGGGAGCGGTGAAAAATCCTCCAGCCTGCCTACTGGTGAAATTCTTCCTTGTGAGGAGCAAATCAGGTGAGAGCTACGTGTCTTCGCGGCGATCAAAAACTCTTGCAGACTCTGAATCTCCTCGCGGTCGTGGCAGTGACATTCGGCCTGATGGACGCAGCGCAAGCCCAAACCGTAAAAGAGATTGCAACTTTCCCCGGATACACCTTTGCCTTTGGTGGCCTGGCCTTCGACTCTGCCGGCAATCTCTACGGAACCACAAATATCGGTGGCAGTGGGACGGTTTGCGGTCAAAACGGTTGCGGAACCGTCTTCGCATTGTCGCCAAACTCCAGCGGCGGCTGGACCGAAACCGTGCTCTACACCTTCACTGGCGTAAGCGACGGTGCGAATCCCCTCACCGGAGTCGTCCTCGACGCTGCCGGCAATCTTTACGGCACGACTCGGCACGGCGGATCGGCGAGCTGCGTATGCGGAAACGTCTATCGCTTGTCTCCAGCTGCCGGAGGTGGCTGGACGGAAACTGTGCTCTACAGCTTCACCGGCGGATCCGACGGAAGCTCGCCGGAAGGTACCGTGGTTCTCGACTCCAAGGGGAACATCTATGGCACCACCTACTCCGGAGGCAACTCCGGTTGCTTCGGTTCCGGTTGTGGCGTAGTTTTCAAGCTTTCCCCGACCTCCAATGGAGGCTGGAGTGAAACCGTCCTGCACACTTTCACAGGCGGAATCGACGGCTCCCATCCCCTCGGCTCCTTAGCCCTGCAAGGCACTACTCTCTACGGGGCGGCAGCCGCCGGTGGCATTCTGAACGCCTGCAACTACTATGGCTGCGGGGTGGTTTTCAAGATCGCCCGCTCTTCGACCGGCTGGAAGGAAACCGTGCTCTACGCGTTTACTGGGGGACAGGACGGCTCGGATCCGGTCAGTGGAATTACTCTCGATTCTTCTGGCAACCTGGTGGGAGCGGCCAACCAAGGCGGCGTCAAGACTTCTCAATGCCCCTACGGCTGCGGCTTGACCTTCAAGCTGACGCCTTCCACGGGCTGGAGAGAGGTTGTTCTTTACCGCTTCACTCATGGGAATGACGGCGCCTTTCCCGTGGGGCCGGTAACCCTGGATGCGGCCGGCAATGTCTTTGGCGAGACTATCAGCCCAAGCTGGTGCAACAGCTTCATCAGCCTTTGCGGCGTCGTCTACAAGTTGTCCTTGTCGAGCGCTGGCTGGCAGCCGAGCGCTCTCTACCAAATCCCCAGCGATTGGAATTCATCCGGCAGTGTCGTACTCGATGCTGCGGGCAACATCTTCGGCATGGGAAACGGACCCTCCGAAACCGGAATCTCCGGAGTGTTCGAGATCACACCATAAGCGTCAGAGTTCGTCCAGTGTACGGAGGGACAGCCGCTCTCCGGCTGTCCCTTCCGGTTCACCGTCGCTCATGGTCGTGCCATGCACTACCAGTATTTCTTCAGCACATCAAGCACCGGACTGGTACTTCCATCCGGGCGAATGATCCAGAGCCCGCGGCATTGTGCATTCGCCGGGCGTGTGGGACTTCCCTCCGCGCTGGCAATCGGCGCGTATTGTCCGTTCTCTTTGCACTCGTTGTCATACAGGTTCCAGAAAAAGGCTCCATAGATGCCGGCAGCTTTGGCGGTGCTGAGAATCGCTTCCGTGCGCCATGTTGCCTGGCCGGAAAGCTCATTCTCGAACAGTCCGTATTCGGAGATCAGGACCCGGCGTGTGCCCAGCCCTTGCGGATCGGGCGCGAACTTTTCGATCGTCTGCAGAGCCTGATTGAGGTTCTGCTGCACCGATTGCGCGTCGGAACCGTCCAACGTCGCATCGTACGACGAATATGTGAGCATATCCGCATTGACCTGTGGCACCACCGCGTTGATGACGCGCCTCAATCCCTGCTGGGCGTAATCGAGCACGCGGTTGACCTCCACCCCATTGAGGACGCGGACACTCGAATCATTGGCCTCGTTTCGGGCACGAGTTACACCTCGCTGGCGAGCGGACAGCCAGGCAATGAGATCGTCCAGCACATTCTGAGGAATGTCTCCGGTTGTGTTTCCCAGGTACTCCGCGAACCCGTCGGTTTCCCAGTTCTTCAAGATGAAAGTCTTCCCTGACCCGGAAAAATGCGAATACAGATACTTCGTGAGTTCGTAGAACTCGTTCTCTTCCGCCCCGAGCCGGTCCGGCGACTGAGCAATCCCTTGCACCCGGTCGGCATTGGCGAACGTGAAGGTAGTCATGACGATAGTCTTGAATGGCATGTGAAAGACCTGGTCGTAAGGTCCGGTCTGGGCCACTCCGGCAATCCCGGCAGGATCGGACGCCGGCCAGCTCTTCGTCGATTGGTCCGGGTAGTCGTTGCGAAACCACGGAGTCAGATAAATAAAGATGGAGTCAGCGCCGAGATCCTGGATCTTCTGCGCCCCCTCCAGTAAGTAGTTATTCTGCGTGAATCGGTATCTCCCATCGACATGAGCGACTCCGGCCGTGAATCGGTTTGAAACCGGTCCTCCTCCGCTGCCTACGCCGCACCCCATGGCGACCACGATCAGGGCTATGCTACTGATCAGCAATGACTTCTTCATGTGAGCTCTCCCCTTGAGTACTCAGGCCGAATCTGGACACACCACCGCCCAAGCGGAAATCCCGGGATAGCATCCTTAGGGGAAACCAGGTAGAAGGTGATCAGGAAAGACCTGAGATTGTGAGTTGGTGGGCTGTATGCTACTCACAGACTCTCAATCGACAAAGTCTGAGTAGTACGGGAACCTTCCGGGGAGGGACACAAGGGCAGGTACTAAGACCTTCCAGTACGCTTGTCGCAGTGAATGGAGGAAGAAAACACCCGGTGGCGTCAACCTAGTTGTTTTGGGGGATGCCCGCAATCACGAGGCTTTGTCATTGCCATGAGCCGGGTGCCCCACATCTCGCCGCCTTTGCGAGATGTGGGCTTCGCATTTGACTGCTCGCATTATGCTGTTACCCATGGACCACCGCCGAATTCGCCTTCTTGCATTTTTCCTGAGCATCTCTCTGGGGGCACTATTGCTCCTCGCATCTCCCCAAACCAAAACCGCGTCCCCCGACCCCGGGACCATTCCCGTGATCGACGGCGCCCTCGGCTCTTGCTCCGCCGACTTCACCGTCACCGACACAGCCGGAGCCCCTGTCTACAACGCCAAGATTCGCGTTCATATCGCCTACGGCTTCATGAACGCACGCAAGTTAGATCTGGAAGTAGGGACCAACGCCGACGGCAAGGCCCGCTTCGAAGGCCTGCCCAACAAACTCAAGCACGGCGGCCTCACCTTTTACGCCAGCCACGACGACCAGGAGGGATCCGCCTTCGTCGACCCAGCGACCACCTGCAAGGCTCAGCTCAAAATGACTCTCCAAACGGCGGCGACCAAGAAACCGGAATAGGGATGCTTGATCCCGCTTCCGTCGTCACAGGGCTTAAACTCGCCGTCGCTATCAGAATGCGCCGGGGTGCTAGAACGGTTGCGAGTAGCGCGTGCGTCAAGCTTGGCCTATGATTATTTCGTGCACATGCGGGCTGAAATCATTCCGCCCGCGGAGTCGGCGTGGGAACCTTCGGAGAAAAGTTTCGCAAAGAGCGCGAGCGGCGTGGCTTCTCGCTCGATGACGTTTCCAACGTCACCAAGATCGGCTCGCGCATGCTCAAAGCCATCGAAGACGAACACTTCGATCAGCTTCCCGGCGGCGTCTTTAATAAAGGATTCATTCGCGCCTATGCCCGGCATCTCGGACTCAACGACGAAGAGGCCATAACCGAATATCTCGCCGCCTTGCGCGAGGCGCAAGTCGAGGCGCAAAACTCTTCCACACCCGCCCCGCTACCACCTGCGCGCAGAACTGCCGATGCCAGTCAAACAAAGTCCAATGCAGCCCAGGTTTCTCGCTCGGCAGTGAAGCCGCCTGCCGCCCAGCCCAAAACCGAAGTCGCCGGGGATGGGCGGGAGGAACTCCCCGAATTGCAACTACCCAACGCCGAACACATTCGACGGCGGCGGCCGGCGTTTGGGAGCAATGGCGCGGCGGTTCCGTGGACAGTGCCGGCGCTAGTAGTGCTGCTAGTACTGATTGGAATCCTTCTATGGAACCGTCACTCGCGCAGCGATCGTGCGGCGCCAGAGAACGCAACTCACGCCACTCCTTCCAATTCGATATCGTCGGCTCCGGCCACGACCGGAAGCGCTTCTTCCAGGCCGCGACCAACTGAAACAGTTAGCGCGGCCACCCCTGCTGCGCCAGCCCAGCAGCCCGCGCCCGCACCAACTGCGGCACCGGTTTCGCGCGCGTCTACGAGGGAATCTGCTCCTGCGGGCGCCAATGACGTCACGATTCGAAATTCCAAGCCGCGCCAATCAGCCGCCACAACGCCGGAACCTGCGCCCGGGCTCAAACTGGTCATCCGCGCCGCCGAAAATTCCTGGGTCTCCGTCGTCGCCGATGGACAACACGTCACCCAGGAGACCCTGATTGCTCCCGCCCACACTTCCACCCGCGCCAGCCGCGAGATCATCGTCAAGGTCGGTAACGCGGCAGGAGTAAGTTTCCTGCTGAACGGCAAGGAATTCTCCGCCCAGGGCAACGAAGCTGAGGTCAAGACTTTTGTCTTCGACAACACCGGCATGAGGACGGTTGCATCCGGACCAGGCCCGGTACCCACCGCCGACACCACCAACCAGTGACAAAAGCGATCTGCATCTTGCCTGGCGATTAACACCGTCCACCCCTGCAATTCCGCTTTTGAACTCATCCTTCGACACTCAGGCCTAAAATCATTGCGCCCCCACGGGGTGTCTGTTAGCCTTTTTGGGATCGCTTTTCGATGCGATCGCTTGTGTTTGATCGGTCTGCGGCCGCGCGGATTGCCGCCTGTCACGCCAGCATTACGGCCCAAGTTTGTCCGACATCGACATGGAATGACATGAATTAAGGAGACACATCACTTGCCCTCAAAGAACCGCATTTTATTTACTTCCGAATCTGTGACCGAAGGCCATCCCGATAAGATCGCCGACCAGATTTCCGACGCTATTCTCGACGCCTGCCTCACCGAAGATTCCACCAGTCGCGTCGCCTGCGAAACCCTCACCGCCACCGGCCTGGTCGTCATCGCCGGAGAAATCACCACCAAAGCCTACGTCGATTTTCAAAACGTGGTGCGCGGCACCGTGCAGGCCATCGGCTACGACAATGCCCTCCACGGATTCGACTGCAACACGTGCGCCGTCATCTCCAGCATCAACAAGCAGTCCGGCGACATCGCCATGGGCGTAGACACCGGCGGCGCCGGCGACCAGGGAATGATGTTCGGATACGCGTGCAATGAGACCGCGGAGTTGATGCCGGCTCCGATCTCGCTGGCGCACAAGCTAACCATGCGGCTCTCGCAGGCCCGCAAGAATGGAACCCTTCCCTTCCTTCGTCCCGATGGCAAATCCCAGGTCACAGTCGAATATGACGCGAATGGCAAAGTCGCTCGCGTGGATGCGGTCGTTATTTCTACGCAGCACGCCGAGACCGTGGGCAACGACGAACTGCGGGCGGGCATTTTGAAGCATGTAATCCAGGCCGTGATTCCGCCGCATCTGCTCGATGAGTACACGCACTACCACATCAATCCCACGGGAAGGTTCGTGATTGGCGGACCCATGGGAGATACGGGACTGACCGGCCGCAAGATCATCGTCGACACCTACGGCGGAATGGGCCGTCACGGCGGCGGCGCCTTCAGCGGCAAAGATCCGACCAAGGTCGACCGTTCGGCTGCCTACATGGCGCGCCACATCGCGAAGAACATCGTGGCCGGCGGTCTGGCCGATCGCTGCGAAGTGCAACTTGCCTACGCCATCGGCGTGGCCAAACCGGTTAGCGTGCGCGTTGACACATTCGGATCAGCGAAAGTCGACGAGTCGACCATTCCCGATCTGATTCGAGCGCACTTCAAGCTGACTCCCCGTGGCATCATCGAATCGCTCGACCTGCGCCGGCCGATCTATAAGAAGACAGCCGCCTACGGCCACTTCGGCCGCAACGATCCTGACTTCACCTGGGAGGCGACCGACAAAGCGGCCAATCTGGCCAGCGATGCCGGCTTGCGGGAACCCGTAGCGCAAACGCTTCGCAAGTAGATTTTCTCCGAACGCAGAGTTCGCCGAGAAATTCCGCAGAGGACGCTGAGAGTTCGCGAACCAAAGTGCCATTCCGGGCCTGGGCCGAAAGCTCATGCCCGGAAGAGCAATTCGGCATACTGACCCAATTGCACGGTTCGTGTATCCTGCGAAGATGATGCACGCCAGCAAATCATTTCTGGCAATTAACTGATTTTTTTCTGCGCATAACTCGCGCCACTGAGGAGAAGTAATGTCGACCGCAGCAATCAATTGCGATATCAAGAACGTCGAACTGGCGGATCTGGGGAAAAAGCGCATCGAGTGGGCCAACCAGTCCATGAAGGTGCTGCAGATCATCCGCAAGGAATTCATCAAGAACCAGCCGCTGAAAGGGGTTCGTATCTCGGCCTGCCTGCACATCACGGCTGAGACCGCGAACCTGGGCATCTGCCTGCGCGACGGCGGAGCGGAGGTCGTCCTCTGCGCCTCAAATCCGCTCTCGACGCAGGACGACGTCGCTGCCAGCCTGGTGCGCGATCACAGCATCCCCGTCTTCGCCATCAAAGGCGAAGACAACGATACTTACTACAACCACATCCTCGCTGCCATCGATCACAAGCCGCATATCACGATGGACGACGGCGCCGACCTGGTCACGATCCTGCACACCAAGCGCACCGACGCCCTCGAAGGCGTAATCGGCGGAACCGAAGAGACCACCACCGGCGTGATCCGCCTGCGTGCGATGGCCAAGGAAGGCGTGCTCAAGTTCCCCATCGTCGCCGTCAACGACGCCGACACCAAGCATCTGTTCGACAACCGCTACGGCACCGGACAATCCACCATCGACGGCATCATTCGCGCCACGAACTTCCTGCTGGCCGGATCGAAGTTCGTAGTCGCCGGTTACGGATGGTGCGGCCGCGGACTCGCCAGCCGCGCGCGCGGCGCCGGAGCCGAAGTCATCATCACCGAAGTCGATCCCACCAAGGCGCTCGAAGCCGTGATGGACGGCTTCCGCGTTATGTCGATGACTGAAGCGGCCAAACTCGGCGACGTCTTTTGCACCGTCACCGGGAACAAGAGCGTGCTGACTAAAGAACATTTTGCGTTGATGAAGGACGGAGCCATCATCTCCAACTCCGGCCACTTCAATGTTGAAATCGATATTCCCGCGCTCGAAAATATGTCGTCATCGAAGCGGACAACTCGGAATTTTGTGGACGAGTACTCACTGAAAGATGGCCGCAAGATCAACCTGCTCGGCGAAGGCCGTCTCATCAATCTCGCCGCCGCCGAAGGCCACCCCGCCTCGGTGATGGACATGAGCTTTGCCGACCAGGCGCTCTCCGTCGAGTACATGGTCCGCAATGCCAAGAACCTCGAGAAGACCGTCTACAAAGTCCCCGACGATCTCGACAAGCGGGTCGCGCGCTTGAAGCTCGAGTCAATGGGCATCAAGATCGACCGCCTCACCCCTGACCAGGAAGAATATCTGGCCGGCTGGTCCGAAGGAACATAGCAAATGTGGCGCGGGCGCTCGCTCGCGGGCTTTTGAGGGGCGGCGCAAGCCGCCCCTTCTGTTCTTTCAGCGAGACCCTATCCCAATTTGAGCGCCAGTTTACTCACTTTGACTTGGTTTGCCACAGGCCCAGAACGGAGCCCGTCGGATCCCGGATGAAGCTAAACCACCCCATGCCGGTCACTTCCGTGACATCCTTCATGACCTCGGCACCTAGCGATTTCGCTTT
Organism: Acidobacteriota bacterium; assembly: GCA_003225555.1. Taxonomy (GTDB): domain Bacteria; phylum Acidobacteriota; class Terriglobia; order Terriglobales; family Acidobacteriaceae; genus Sulfotelmatobacter. The sequence continues at coordinate 113,946 of QIAM01000001.1, forward strand.
CTTCGTCGCGGCGTGAATATCGTCCACCGCAACGTAGGCGAGCCAACCTGAGGGTCCGGCCGGAACCTGTTTCATAATGCCGCCACCCGTGCCCTCTCCTACCTTAATGATGGTGTAGGTACCCTGGGGCACGGCGGGGTTTGGCATCTCTTCCAATTGCCACTGAAATAGCTTCGAATAGAACATCTTTGCCTTCTCTGGGTCCGGTGTGTTCAGTTCCACATGGACGAATGAGTTTGCCATGATTTCTCCTTCCTAAGTCGTGGCAGATAGTTGTGCTTCGTTGATGAAGTTGGGAACAATGTGACTGTCAGTTCTATGGGATGACATTGTTGCGCACCAAGTTGGCGGGAGGAAGGTGGAATCCACTGTTTACTGGCTCAATCACCGCCGGCGTGTCGCTTTTACGCCTCGTGAGATTTTCGCAAGCGCACGAGTGTATGCGGTGATGGTTTTAGGAATAGCCTCGCTGTAGACGAACTGCCCTTCGCGGCGGCAGATGATGAGATTGGCCTCGCTGAGCACCTTGAGATGATGCGAGACAGTCGCGGCCGTGAGGCCACTCCTAGAGACGATCTCGCCACAGTTGATGGGGGTCGCTGCTGAGATATCCTCAAAGATCCCAAGGCGGGTCTCATCCGCCAGAGCTTTCGATATTTTCTCAACTTCAGAACGGTCCATAGGCAATCTAGAGTGTAGCGAAGTCATTGTGTTGTTGCCATAGAGCAAAACGGTTATTTGGCAAGGACTTTCATAAAACTGCATCCGAATACTTCGATATTCATCTAAGTGTCTAAATTTGATTGGAGCCCGGAGGCCACGAAGCGGTGTTCCGAGAGTCCAGTCAGACAATTCCGCAGAAAGCAGGAGACTGACATGAAAAGGCTCGAAGGAAAAGTGGCGGTAGTAACCGGCGGGAATAGCGGCATCGGCCTCGCGACGGCCATCCGCTTCCAGGAAGAAGGCGCGAAAGTGGCCATCCTGGGACGAAGCCGAAAAACGCTGGATGAAGCAGTGAAGACCATCGGAAACGGCGTGGTGGCAGTCCAGGGCGACGTTTCCAATTTCGCGGACGTGGACAAGCTGTACGCAGAGGTTTCGCAAAAGCTGGGCAAAATCGACGTCCTGTTCGTGAATGCAGGCGTGGCGAAGTTTGTCCCGTTTGCCGAGACTTCGGAAAGCACCTACGACGAACAATTCGATATCAATATCAAAGGAGCATACTTCACCATCCAGAAAGCCCTGCCGCTGCTGAATGACGGCGCGTCGATCATCCTGAATACCAGCGTTGTAGACCAAAAAGGTACGGCGGGGGCCAGCGCCTATGCGGCAACCAAAGCGGCGTTGCGCTCCTTGGCGCGAACGACAGCCGCGGAGCTGGCGGGGCGCGGCATCCGCGTCAACACGGTTGCGCCAGGGCCGATCGTTACGCCGATCCTTGGGAGGAGCGGGCTGCCAAAGGAGGCCGTCGATGAATTTGCAAAGGGGATTACCGCACAGATTCCGATGAAGCGCTTTGGACAGCCTGAAGAAGTGGCAGGCGCCGTAGCATTCTTGGCCTCGCAAGATGCGTCGTATATCACAGGCGTGGAAATCAACGTCGACGGCGGGCTGGGACAAATCTAAGAGCCGGGGACGGTTGCCGGTTGGGAGTTGGAGTGAAGGAACGTAGCTCGTGCGGCGCGGGCGCCCTCGTCCGCGGCTTTATCGGGGCGGCGCAAGCCGCCCCGATTTGTTTTCAGGACCGAGGTACGGAGGGAAAGGGCACCTGCCTTACTTCGTGTCTGATTTCGTTTCCGATTTCGTCTCTGATTTCATTTTCGACTTCGCGGTCTTGGCCGCGTGGCCATTCAGTTCGACCAAAATCAGGTCCATTCCATTATCGCCCGTGTTCTCCGGCAAGTGAGTGACGGCAGCTTCGTACTGTGCTTCGCCTGCCTTGGCGGTGAAGTCCTGCTTCTTCCCGTCCGGAAAAGTGAACGTCCCCTTGCTGTCGTTGAGGAAAACCACTGCCAGGTTGGGATGGCTGTGCATGACCGACTTCTCGTGCGCACCGTAGTGCACCTTCAGAATTCGTACATGGTCGTTTTCGCTGACGACTGTGTAATGTTTGGGATCCACCTTAACCGCGTCCTGAGCCATAACCATCGAGCCCAGGCCGAGGCACACCGCCACACTACAAAGCGCTATTTGCACTCGCATGTTCATCTCTCCTTGAATTTTCTTGGGATTGAAACCGCGCCAACCGTACTCCGCGCTTAGGGCAATGTCAAATTAAGAACGTCTCAGCAAGGACGACAGACTTGGGCTTCCCGTTATTGCGGACTACGATGCCGCTCGCGAATTCTCCCACGCTCGCACTCGCGGCCACCATCGGCTCACGTTCCGGCAATACTCGTCGTAGTCCGCACCAAATTTTCTGCGCAGCGTCGGCTCTTCATAAAACATCACGAACAGATGTATGCCCAGCGCAACGGCCACCACCGCAGCAATCGCCACCGGATTGGCATGTCCAAAAATCACCCACAGCCCGATCCACCCGGCAGCGAAGCCCACGTACATCGGGTTCCGCACATACCGGTAGAAGCCCACCACCACCAATCGCTGTGGCGGAGCAACCGGCACCGGAGTGCCACGGCCCGTCCACCCGAAGTCCCAGATGCAGCGCAGCGCCACCGCAAATCCCAGCACCGACGGAATTGCCGCCAGCCATCGCCAACGCGCCGCTCCCGCCGTTTCCACCCGGAATCCCAGCCACCGCGGCAGCAGCCAGAACCACAACGAGAAGAACGCTGCACCCACCGCCAGCGACGCCACCGCCGTTAGCCATCGATTCCCGTGTTCGACCGCCGCAACGCTCCTAATCTGTCCCTGCGACATAAGGTCTCCGTGTTGCCCAAACGATTTCAATCCACAATCCCCGCGACACGATTGAAGAATCCGATCAGATACTTCCAGATCAGGTAATACACGATCAGCGCGACGGGAAACACCCCCGCCAGATGAACGTACTGAACCTCCACCGCCCGGAAATAGAGCAAGCCGCGCTGCGTGACCTCGAGGAAGCCGAGCAATCGCCCTAAGAGGAATCCCGCCGGCGCGAGGATAAAAGGAAGAATCGCACCATGAACCCCCAGCGGTAAGTGTGTGCGCTCGCGCGAAGCCAGGTACAGCATGTTCCAGACACCGAACAGGTTTGGAAGAATCGCCATCGGAAAAATAATGACCCGCTCCACCGGGATCGGCACGTCATATACAAACCGCGCAACATTGAACAGCGTCAGAGCTACCAGCAACAACGGCGTCGGCACCGAGATTCCCGCCATGTAGGCCCGCAAGTACGGATGACTATTCATAACGCTCCTTACTACAAGTGGTACGCAAACACCAGGATCAGTTGCGGAAAGAACAGCAACACCCCCGCGCTCACTCCAATCAACGCCCAGTCGTACCAGGGCACGCGGGTTGGACGGGCCGCGAGTTTGCGCAACACCGCAGGCCACAGATCCCGTCCCAGTTCCCGATTGATGGGTGGGAACGCTTGCTTCAAAGCCTCGCGAATCTCTCGCTCATCGTGTTCGCTCATTTCCTTACCCTCATGTCCTTTCGACCAGGTCCTGACTTCTAAAGCGGTCCAATCGTTTGCGCAGGATGCGCACCGCGCGAAACACTCGCAGCTTCACCGCGCCCACCGACGTCCCTAAAGCCTCCGCAATTTCCTCGTAAGGACGTTCTTCCACCAGCGCCAGCGTTGCTGCCACCTGCAGCTTCGCCGGTAGTCCGCGAAACGCCCGCTGGATTCCCTCCCGCATCTCGCGCCGCAGCACTGGATCCGGACGCGCCTCGCCCGCCAGCTCATCCACCAAACTCTGTTCTGGACGCCGTCGCTTGAGGTGATCAAGCGCCAGGTTGGTGGCGATGCGCCGCGCCCAGCCCGCGAAGTTCCCCTCCGCCCTGAACTGCGTACGCGCCCGGTACATCCGCCAGAACGTCTCCACCGTCAGATCCTCCGCCACTCCCGGATCGCGCACGACGCGCACAATCCACCCATACACCTCGCCCTGAAACTGCCGGACGAGCGTCTCGAAAGCATCGATCTCACCAAGCGCAAATCGCTGGAGCAGATCCATGAACTTCTCTATTCTGTATTACTGACAGCGGAGCAGGCAGGTTACAAGCTTTTTCGGGCCCGGCGAAGACCCAAGACAGCACGCTCCTGATTTGTGGCAGGCGTCACACCGGGGGGGCGGCTTACGCCGCCCCGTTCGGTGCGATGGGGGTGGGGCAGATCAGGAAACTTGCCGGGCGCGCGCCGGCCGTTGACTATCGATGCGCCGCTAGCGAAGTCGCCGCATAGCGGCCTTGCTCAGCCCAGAGACGTACCTGTTGTTCCACCGAGAAGCGTTCCGCCGCCGGCTGGAAGAACTTGGATTCCAGCGAGAACGCGTGCGCCTCCAGCGGGACCGTGAAATGCAGCTTTGTATTCACAAAGCTGCGCACGAATAACTCGGAATATCGTTCCAGCCCGAGAACCTGGAACTGGACCGCGTGCACCAGAGCGTGGAACAGAGATCGTTCGATGAGCTTCTCGTTGAACACCAGTACATCGAGAAACGTCAGCGAGCTCATGTGAGCGATCTCGGGCAGGTTGGCGAACCCCAGGGCTCTCGCCTCGGCGTAAAACGATGGGTAAGGGACGCGCTCTCCGTTGAGCTGCACGATACGCACCTCGTCCAACAGCGCCGGAGAAAAGTAGGGCCACATCGCGGCCTTGAGATCACGAGTGAGCGCCACTCCCGAAGGTAAGTATCGCTCCCGCTGCTCGCGCAGATAGGCGCAGACCAGGCTCACCGCCTCCAGCACTCGCTCTTCGCTAAGCCTAACGGCGGTCTCGGGGGCGCCGTCCGCCTGCTGAATCTTCTTCTCGATGGAGTTGTAAAACTCGCGGAGAGAGTTAGCCGCCTCGACGGACTTGCGCAGCACATCGCGCTGGCCAAAGCGAGCCAGATCGTCAGTGGAAAACCGCAGGCGAAGCTGATAAGTGGCACAGTGTGCGCTAAGAAGTTCCAGCTCGGCGTGCCGCAGCTCCGCATTCATCTCGAGGATCGAAACTCTGTCCTCGGGGTCATGCCACGAATACATCGACAACTCCTGAATCCATTGGCCGCTGCACGGGGGGCAGGCCGTAAATTTGCTTACTTCGCTGCGTAAGCATCGTATCCATAACGGTCGAAGCGAGGCGTCCCTAGTGATCCTCGGTGAGTCTGGGATACTCCAGAATGAAGGGCCGGGTACTGGGAGACCCGGCGACTTCCTCACTTCACTTGCAAGAACTAACTTGGGGAGGGCCCGGAATTATTTATACAGCGTTATGTGTACCATGTCAACATAATAATCGGATATATTTCTCGGTCCAGCAAAACGCCCCGAGGGATGAACAAGAGGATGCCGCGCCAGCCAGATCCGGGTTTGGAAGACCGCATTCTGAATGCAGCGCACACGCTGTGGAAGCGGGGCGGCGAGAAGGCGCTCACCATGCGCGCGGTGGCCCGCGCCGCGAAAACCAATACTCCGGCAGTCTATCGCCGTTTCAAGCACCGGCAGGACATCGTGCGCGCCCTGCTGCGCCGCACCCAAGACGACATTCGGAAGAGCCTCGAGGCCTGCCGTACCATCGAAGCGATGGGGGAGACTTACCTCGACTACGCTCTAAGCCACCCTCACGAGTACGAACTGTTTTATGCGAGCGTCCGGGTTTTTTCTCCGCCTTCGCGCGACGGCCGCCTGCGGCCCATCCGAGAAAGCCGGCCGAACCTGGGATTGATGGAGAAAAGACTGGCGGAGCGACTGGGTGGCGCGCCCGAGGATCACACCCGGCTGGCGCTGGCGTTATGGGCGGTGGCGCATGGAACTGCCACCATGCTCCTCACCAAGGCGATTCCCTCCGGACATGAAGCGGAACTCCGCGCCGCCTTTAGTGCCTCGGTGAAAGCCATGCTGCGCGGGGCATCCGGCATCTTCTGACTGCCAAGAAGCCGCTTCCGACCCAATCTTAGAACTCTCACCTAGAACTCTCACCTGCTTGACTCGCGCAATATTCCTTCCTGCCGATAGTAATCGCCCTCACCTGCTTGTCGCAGAAAAACGCCGACCGTCTCTGCTGCGACGAAGCATTCGCCTTCCTAGATAAATCCGAATTGATTCTCGACGAAAAACGGCTTCAGACCTCGGACCTCAGGCGTCGGGAATCCCGATCTCATTTGGCTAAGGTCGGAGAGCTGAGGTGTGACGCCGATTGCGTCGAGAATCCGCAGTAATATACGGAGTAACCTTCGGTCAGTGCGGCGTCCTTGCGTTAACGGCGCCTTTCCATATTCACTGAAAATAAATCACTTATAGGCTGGAACTCTATACACCGTGGCGGAGTCTATGTTGAGTAGGTCCTGGTGCACTTGGAAGCTGGCCGGGCTGGGTCATTTTTTCAGGGCGCGTTGAGGTGGAAAATCCTATAATCAGGGGACGCCGCTATGGCGGGAGCAACCACCTTGGGTGATTTAGCAAGCGCAATCGGAGGACGGTCAGAAGAGGCCGAGATCGTCGCGGAGTTGAAGGCCGGCTCGGAAGGAGCCTACGCCTGGCTGATTGGGGAATTTCAGCAGCCGGTGTATGGGCTGGTCTACCGGATCGTAAACGATCCGGCCGACGCGGCTGACACGACGCAGGATGTGTTCCTGAAAGTCTTTCGCGGCATGAAGCATTTTCATGGCGAGTCCAGCCTAAAGACGTGGATTTACCGCATCGCGCTGCATGAGGCGGCGAATCGCAGACGCTGGTGGTTTCGCCATAAGGCGCACGAGATGTCGATTGAACCAGCCGAGTCGGATGGCATCATAGGTGAGGGATCGATGCAGGCGGCACTGACCGATCACGCGGATTCCCCATTCGACAATGCAGCGCACCGCGAGGTGCAGCGGCGAGTAGAGGCTGAGCTGATCAAGATGCCGGAGCCGTATCGCACCACGCTGATTTTGCGCGATCTGGAAGAGATGTCTTACGAGGAGATTGCGGAAGTGTTGGAGATTTCGCTGGGAACGGTGAAGTCGCGGCTGACGCGTGGTCGGGAAGCTTTGCGGCAGCGGCTGGCGCCGTATGTCCGCGAAGCCGGAACAGAATTAGGGTTGACCGTACCCGACGATGACGGCCAACGGTCGAGGGTTGCTGGGGGGGGTAGAAGGGTCGAGGTGACTTCATGAGTGCACGGGACATGCAGTGCACACAACTAGAGATGAGATGCCGGGAAGCGAGGGCGCTCTTCTCACCATACCTGGATGGGGCAGTCACGGGCACGCAGATGCACGGACTGCAGGGACATCTGGCGAGCTGCGCGCCTTGCCATCGAAAGTATCAATCGCTTCGCCAGACACAGCAGTTGCTGTTCAGCGTGGGACGGCCCAAAGCTCCGTCGGATCTGGGGCTGAAGTTGCGTCTTGCCATCTCGCGCGAAGCGGCCCAGGCGAAACGGCCGCCGTTGCAGGGATTGGCCGTGCGCCTGGAAAACGCCTTGCGGGCATTCATGGTTCCGGCAACTGCCGGCTTTCTGACTGCTCTGCTGCTGTTCGGAATCGCGATGGCTTACTTCATTGTGCCGGCTCCGGTGGAGGCGAAGAACGATGACGTGCCACTGGTGATGGTGAACACAGCGCCGGTGCTGCAGCAATCGGTGTTTAACTCGCTCACGATTGACGCGGATTCGCTGGTGATCGAGGCCGACGTCGACGCTAATGGGCGCGTGCAGGACTATCGAATTCTCTCCGACTCGGACGACAAGCAGCTTCTGCCGCAGGTCAAGCAGATGCTGATCTTCACTACATTCCGACCGGCATACTCGTTTACCACGAACCGTCCGACTTCTGGACGCGCCGTGTTGTCATTTTCGAAGATCAGTGTGCGGGGCTAAAGGAGCTTCCGCCTTTATTTCGCGGCAGCTTTTGCTGTGACAGTGAAGGTGATTGCGGTCTCGGCATGGATCACGGCTTCTTCCTTACCCGTTGCAGCTGCCACTCCGGTACCCGCTCCAGCACCCACGGCCGTGCCAATCAGAGCTCCCTTGCCACCGCCGGCCAGGCCGCCGATGAGTGCACCGGCTGCCGCGCCGCTACCTATTTTGGTTACGTTGCTCTTCGTGTGGCTCTTGCCCTTTGCGCGAAAACCGCTGGTTGAGAGCGGTAGAGTCTTGCCGTCCGCCAGCTGAACTGAGGTGAGTCGGATGGTGACCTCGCCAGGGTCGTGCAGCCGTCCACTTGACTTGACGTAGGTGACCTTGCCTTTCGCAGGCGCGCCGGCCTTGGCAATGGCCTTGCCATTGACCACGAGATCTTTCACCAGATTGGCACGAAATGATTGCCCGACATGCGCATTGGCAGAATTGATTTGCGAGTCGGTACGAATGGTGATGCGAGTTCCGGCGGACACGGATTGCGCCATCGCCGACACCCCAAGGGCGAGTAGAACAACAATGGTCGTCCCAAATCTGCTCAGCATGATCTCTCCTTAATTGCCAATAGCCAGAGTCTGAGATTCATTGTAGGGAGGATCGCAGCAGGGCAGGTCACACATTCGTGCTCTTGGCAGTTACGTTAGACCGAGCACCTCTGGTTTGAAAAGAGAGCGCGAGAGTGGAATCCCAACTTGTGCGCAGCGCAAGGATGGGTACTTGCGAAGAGGTGTGAGCTGTTGGCAGGTTGCTTGAATTGTCGGTCCATGCGAGCGGCAACTCCCACCCGACCGTGTTTTTTTTGAGTAGTTTCCTGCATGGCATCTACCTTGGCGAGCCGCTATGATCCGCGAGCAGGAATTTATTTGGGCGGCATGGTCTCTTACCGGCCTACTGACTTCGGTACAAGAGGAGATTTCCCATGTTTCCGATCCGGCTCATCATTGCCTTGTTGTGTGCCATTGCATTTCTGCCAGGAACGCTAACAGCTCAGTATGGTGATTCTGGCGAGTACGTAATCCAGAACGCGCAATACGGAACCGCCCGCCGCCACGTGGACGTCACCAACCGACTGAAGGAGCTGGCCAGTCGCGATCGCACATTCCGGATGGGCAACAGCACGTTTGGCGTGGACCCCGACCCAGGGCAGCCTAAGTCACTCCGCATCTATGCCCGCGGACCAAAGGGGGAGGAGCGCATGTTCGAGTATCGCGAAGGAAGCTTTGTCGACGGCTCGCATTTCCGCAGCTGGGGCAGAGGAGACTGGGGAAGAGCGGACTGGGGTGACAGGTGGGAATGGGGCACCCGCGAACCGCAACCCGAAATGAGTGCAGCCATCCAGCACCTGCGCGAAGCGCAGAACAATCTCGAAGCAGCTTCGCACGACAAGGGCGGACATCGGGTGAGAGCTCTGGAGCTGATCAACCAGGCCATGGCAGAGGTCGAGGCGGGAATGCGATACGACGATTCGCATCAGTCGAGGGAGGAAAGGTAGGCACAGCAAGAGCGACACTTGCGAGTGAGTCAATGGGTCGACATCCCTTTTTATAGAACTCATTAACTGTAGGCCCTACCGTGGCCGAAAGCAAATCTGCTTGGTTGTAAAGCGGGCGATCGAGGAAGTGAGGTTCTGGCGTGTGAAAATCATGTCGTTTCCCCACGATTCGTGCCCGAACCAAACACATCTGTCACAACGACAGGGGCTCATTGGCCTATGGATCCGATACGGTTCGTTGAAACGCCCGGTGTCGTACTAGAGACAGGTTGGGGAGCACGACCAAACCTGGCCGAAGCCATAGTCGGAGAGCCGATCCGCAGCAGTTGGTGGGGACACAAACAAGGAAGTCCTTCGTGAAAAGTCTCAATGAACGAGAATGTGGTTTTCGTAGTCGGGCCGGGATAGAGCTGTGCTCGTGGCACTCCACGAGCGGGAGCGTGCCGGATCAAGAGCATTTTTTTCGCTCCCTGGGCGGCGGGACTGTCCGTGACCTCCGTGCCCGCAAGGGGACCCCACGCTGACAGCGCCAATTCCGCCGCCAGCAGGCTGATCAAGAATCACTCCTCCAATCACGATGCGAGGTACAATGATTTTGTAGGGTGAAACGGCAGCGGGCTCTGCAAGGGATGCAACCATGCCGAGGGATAGCTTGGTTGGGCTCATCGAGACGATCACTGCATCTGCGCGAATATCCTTTTCGCTCTCCTGCCAACCTGCATCGGATCGGTAGACTCGCATGCCTTGAAAACCACCGCCCGAAGGACGGAATCTACACTACCGGAGAACGCTCCTTCCCACTTCATGCTGAGGCGGCACATCTGAGGTTGGCGCGTAGACTCGTGCGCATAACAGCGCGGGGCGCGAGGAATGAAAGACTGCCTCATGAAAGAAGGTTCCAAAGTTCGCAAGATCGCGTTTGTCGGCGACCACTTGCCGCGCAAGTGCGGCATTGCAACGTTCACGTCTGACCTGCTCGCCGCCGTGGCAGCTGCGCATCCCCAAAGCCAGTGTTTGTCAGTGTCGGTGAATGACATTCAAGGTGGCTACGAGTACCCAGAAGTAGTTCGCTTCGAGATTGAAGAGCAGGATTTGTCGTCTTATTTACGCGCTGCGGACTTCCTCAATATCAGCAACGTGGACATCGTCTGCTTGCAGCATGAATTCGGCATTTTCGGCGGGACGGCTGGCGGCCATATCCTGGCATTCCTGCGCGAACTGAGAATGCCTGTTGTCACTACGCTCCATACCATTTTGCGTGAGCCGAAAGCCGATCAACGGCGCGTAATGCACGAGTTAGTCGCGCTCTCGACCCGGCTCGTGGTCATGGCTGAGCGGGGGCGACAGATGTTGCAGGAGATTTACCAGGCACCGCCGACCAAGATCGATTTCATCCCGCATGGCATTCCCGACGTAGGTTTTGTCGATCCGACCGATTTCAAAGACCAGTTCGGTGTGGA